>JBAXYD010000001.1:0-304187 GCA_037127635.1 Betaproteobacteria bacterium
ACGGCCGCGCGATCGGCGCCTCTCACGCAAGACTCGCGCGGCGGTGGGTAAGCCGTCTGGCCCGCCACTGCGGTACCCGCTGTCAGCCTTGCTGACAGACTTGAGGCAAAGGCCCTGCCAATCGGGCAGCCGCAAACGGTCGCAACAGTTCCTGCTGTTGCAGTCCGCATGATGTTGGCGCAGCATCGGCCCGTTTGATTTCTCGCTGGCTGAGTCAGCCCGGTTGATGCCCGTCACCGCATCGCCCATGCCCGCTCACGCGGGCGCGATCGCCGGCCTCATCTCCTGAAACCCGGCAGCCGAAAGGCGTGGAGATACGCGTCAGGCTTCGGGCACGACAGGCGCCCGCCCTGCTCCAACCGGCATCCCTGCCGCGCCCGCCGGCCTGCTGCGCTGCCGAAGCCAGTCGGCCAGACCGAAGCGGCGACAGCCCATGTCCAGTTGCTGCAACTTCGCCAGCGCCCTGCTGCTGATACCCGCTGCGCCAACCGCGTCGTCACTACGCGGCGCCAGCCAGTAGTGACGACGCGCACGCTGCCCCAGCGCCCCAGGGCTGATGCCGGGCAGCCGCAAGTGACGGCCCCACGTGACGGGCTCACTGCGCGTCAGAACCGCAGAGCGTGCAACGCGATCTGCCCCGCCCGCTCCCCACGGGCCATGTCAGCCACGGCGCCACCCGGCGCACCCAGAGCCTTGGGGAATGGCTCAACCCGATGGAGGGACTTGCAGCAGCAAGCGCCATCGAAGCCAATGCCGCGTGCCGCGGCGGCCAGCAGCAAGACCTCGGCACAAAACGGGAGTGGTGTCCCGTGTCCCTCGTAGTTCCCGTAGCGCTCAGGCGTTCGGGACGGACAGAAACACTTACCTGACCTGAACACACCAGCGACAACGAGCGGATACCCCGGGGCAACCGACAGACAAGAGGATGACAAACCGAGAGACAGCGAATGCGGGATTTGAACTACGAGCTGAAGCAGCTGTGCCGGCGCAACCGCGACGGCAGCTATGCGACCCAACGCGATCGCGAGCGCGTGCTCGACTTGGTGGCTGGCCAGCTTCAAGAACTCGGCTACCGGCACATGGCTGCAGCAAGCCTCAAGCCCAAGCACGTCGAGGGGCTGGTCGAGCGATGGCAGGCTGAGGGCCTGGCGGTCGGCACAATCAAGAACCGGATGGCCGAACTGCGCTGGTGGGCCGAGAAGATCGGCAAACAGAACGTCATCGCGCGCGACAACGACCACTACGGCATCGGCAACCGGCAGTACGTCACCAACGTCAGCAAGGCGCGCGAGCTCTCCGGCACCAAGCTCGGCCGCATCACCGACCCGTACACCGCGATGTCCTTGCGGCTGCAGGCCGCATTCGGTCTGCGGCGCGGAGAGTCGATCAAGATCCGGCCGGAGTGGGCCGATCGGGGCGAGAAGCTCGCGTTGAAGGACACCTGGACCAAGGGCGGCCGCGCCCGAGAGATCCCGATCCGCAACGACGAGCAGCGCCTGGTGCTTGATGAAGCCAAGGCACTGGCAGGCAGGGGCAGCCTCATTCCTGCAGACCGAAGCTACGTCGAGCAACTGCGGCGCTTCGAACACCAGTGCGCAGCGGCAGGCGTGCACCGCATCCACGGGCATCGACACCAGTACGCGCAGATCCGCTACCGGGAACTCACCGGATGGGCGGCACCGGCAGCAGGTGGTCCGAGGTCCAAGGATCTGACACCCGAACAGCGCGAGCTGGACCGGGAGGCTCGGCTCACAATCAGCGCAGAGCTGGGGCATGAGAGGGAGCAGATCACGGCGGTGTATCTCGGCCGGTAGATGTCGATCTGGATCACCCTGAGCCCAGGTTCCAACCTTCCACACCGGCCACGATGCCTCCCATCAAATCGCCGCTGGCACCTCCAACGTATCAGCACTGCTGACAATCAAAAAAAATGCCCGGGCAACCGTGAGGTTGCGCCGGGCGCGGGGGAGGACATCGATCGAGGGCAGGAGCCGGGCAACACCGTCTTGGACGGTGCGCCAGGCGCCTCATGCAGCGTGGGCCAGGCCCTTCCACTCGGTGGGAGCCAGCTCGATGAGCTTGCCCCCCAACGCCTCGAACTCGGTGGCTCGGTCGTAATCCTCGACGTCCTGCGAGTAGTGGGTGACAGCGTTGACCAGCCCGTACCCTGACAAGTCGCCTTCGATGATGAGATGCCGCAGAACACCGGCACGCTCGGTGTCGTTGAGCGTGTAGCGGTTGGCCAGCACCTCGACTGTCTTCACGGGATTGCCGGTCAGGCGAATGTCACGGGTCTTCTGCAGCTTCATGGCGACCTGGCGGAAAGTAGCTTCCGAGACGGCCGCTTCAACCACGTCGCGCACCTTCAGAAAGAAGGCCCGATCATCCGCGGCCAGGGTGTCATCCCTGAACACGGTGACCGACTCTTCCTCTGTAGACAGCGAGCGCCCGACATGGGTCTTGCGCAACGCATGGTCCGACGCGATCAGCCCGTTCTTGCACACCAGCCGGTAGATGAGCGGCTGCACCGACAAGGTGCCGCAACCGACTTCCGAGTTGGTGATGACGATGCCGGCTTGCACGATGTCGCCAGGAGCGACTTCAAACTCGACACGCGGCGTGATCACTTTCAGGTACATCTTCGTGTCGGTCAGTTCGACCGACTCGAAACGGGCACCCTCCAGTCGCTGCAGGATGGGCAGGACGTTTTCAGCGAGGTCGAAGTTGTCCAGCCGCCGGTAGCGATCGGACAGCACCGCCCTCACCTGACCATCGAGCGTGCGGATCATCCGGCGGTCGCCTTCAGTCTGCAGCCAGGTGTTGACGTTACGGTCGAGCAAGTCCGGCTGGCCTGCGCGCATGCGCTCGAAGTAGGCGAACGGAATCTTCAGCTTGTCGGCGAGTTGGCGTCGCGCGAGGCTGGTGACGCCGTACTCGCCGCCGCCCTTGATGCCACCGCTCGCGAGGTGGTTCCCGGCATCGACGATCAATTTCAGGTTGCCGCCCTCATCGGTACGGCACTGCAACAAGGACGAGGGAAGGACCAGGTCCTGCTTGGTGGCGATCTGGCGCTCCAGTTCTTGTGCCAGGTCGACGAGGGTACGTCCGCTTTTCATAGTGATGACTCCAATGGAAATGCGGAGACGGCTGTCCCCAGGCCGGGGATGCACATCCCCGCTGGGGTAACGAAAACCGGACCGAAGGATTTCGATCCGAACATGGGACGCGACAGGGGTCGCGCCAACTCATCGGGCGGGCAGCAAAGGAAGAACCCTTGCGGCCGCACCACGAATGCCTACAGCAAGCCGCGCTCTGCGAACGACACGACGCCGTTGCCGGCGACGATGAAGTGGTCGAGTACACGGGCGTCGATCAGAGCCAATGCCTCACGCAACGTTCGCGTCAGAAACTCGTCGGCCCGGCTGGGCTCGGCGACGCCGGACGGATGGTTGTGCGCAAGGATCACAGCCGCGGCGTTGTGTGCCAGAGCGCGCTTGACGACTTCGCGTGGGTACACGCTGGTCTGGGTCAAGGTGCCCCGGAACATCTCTTCCGAAGCGATGACCCGGTTCTGAGCGTCCAGGAACAGCACCATGAAGACCTCATGGTCTCGCTTGGCCAACGTGACGCGCAGGAAGGTTCGAACTTCAGCGGGTGAGGCCAGCACATCCCTGTGCGCGATGGCCTCGACCAAGGAACGACGGACCAACTCGGCGGCTGCCTTCAGCTTCGAGGCGACCCGGGGCTGTGCGTACTCGACCGGCAACGGCTCATGCAGCAACTGGGACAGGCTGCCACTGGAATCCCTCAACAGATGGACTGCGTGGCGAGGGCCGACCAACACGCCGAGCAAGTCGGTATCAGACAACGATTCGATCTTCGGACACATGGAACTCTCCTCATCAAGAAATCGGAGAGCTCCGCCCCTTGGGGAGAAGACTCCCCAAGGGATGGAACGACGACGAATGTCGCGCGGTCAGAACGGAACGCTGTCGCGCTCCATGGGCCGGGCGGGCTGCGGCACATCAATGGACTCGCCGTTGACCTTGGCGAACTTGATGCGCAGCAGACGCCCCTTGATGGCGACGCCAGGGTGCCCCTTCCTTTCACCCTTTTCGAAGGTGAACATTTCGGGGTAGATGTCAGCGATCCTGAAACCGATGATCACGGCCTTGTCGGCGATGACATCAGCTTCCAACCGCTTGACGACTTCCTGGGCGTCAGCACCGCTGACACGGCAGTCGAACTTCGTGTAGCTGACATCACTGTCGCTGCCACGGAGGGCGGCGACGGTGCAGGCCAGGAACTCCTGACCTTTCTTCGGCTTGATCGTGCGAACACGATTGAGATAGCCGACGCCTTCAACGTGCAGATTGAAGAAGGACGACGGGCTGCTGGCTTGAGATGACTCGGACATGATGGCCTCCTATGGACATGGAACACATGGAAAAGGAGAGACCACCCCCAGTGCGGGGATGGGACTCCCCGACTGGGTTGAAGCGACTGACAACATCTCCGAGCCTTGCGGCTCCCGGTTTTCAGGAGATCTGACCGGATTCGGGCGATGCGTGACGCGCATCAAACGGGCTGACACAGCCAACGAGAGACTCGGTTCGGCGCGACGCTGAAGCGCGCGTCCAATCGAAGCTGATGTGGAATGCTGA
Organism: Betaproteobacteria bacterium; assembly: GCA_037127635.1. Lineage (GTDB taxonomy): Bacteria > Pseudomonadota > Gammaproteobacteria > Burkholderiales > Burkholderiaceae_C > Rubrivivax. Next base: position 4,665 of record JBAXYD010000001.1, read on the forward strand.
ACCCGGAATCGGGTGCGATGCAACTGCAATGAAAAGTCGATCCAGCACATCGCCGACGCCAGTGGCCCGCAAGGTCAGGACGAGCAGTGGACAGCCATCGCTGGCCCTGCCGATGCGCCTGGTTTCGATGCTGTAGCCATGAAACGCAGTGCGGTCCGCGCCCCGCTGCCAGGCGTCGCAGATCGACTGGCGCGCGACGGCACCGAGCATCCGCAGCTCGGGCCTGCTGGGCTGGTACCCGACCGACGATGGTGTGCCGGTCACAGCAGCTGTCCCGCAGGCGGGGTCGCTGGCTCGGGCTGCGCGTCGATGCTCAGCGACACCTGCCTCAGCAGCCGCAGCTCGGCTGCGGTGGGCGTGATCCGTCGCTGCGAATGTCTCGGCGCGTCGTCGCCGGTGAAGACCGCACGCGGCACCTCACCAAACAGCGTCACCGCAATGTGCATCCGCTGCCGCGCCAGGTCATCGGCGCCGGGTAGGAAGTCGCTCCGGCTCAAAGACAGCATTTCCTCGCGCAACAGGAGACGCTCCCAGCGGATCGGCTCCAGGAACAGCGCGCGCAGACCACGTCCGACTTCGCGGATGGCTGCACGACCATCACCGTCGCTGAGACGGTCTTTGAGTACCAGCGTCTTGACCATCCGCACGTGGTAGTCGAATTCCACGATCGCCTCCGCGGTGGCGTAGCCGTACGGACTGCGAAAACCCAATGCGACGGTGGCCGGGCTGCGTGAGCTCAGCACCGACAGGCTGAGCCCCTTGCGGCGCAGCCCTTCGAATTCGGCCTCGCGCACGGCGATGGCCTGCGCCATCTGCGCCCGGATGGTGACCAGCGACTGGTACACGCGGATCAGGATCCAGTCGGCATACGGGTTGTCATTGGCCGACAGGTACCAGATCGATTTGAGTACGGCGGCGAACCGCCGGCCGCCCGGAATGGCGGGCGCCTTGGTCTGCGAATCGGCAGCCCGTCCCGTGAACATCCGGAAGGCGTCCTGGGTGTGCAGCGTCATGACGTCGGGCGTCTCGTCCGCCAGTTGGCCCAACGTGGTCGCCGTCGGCGATGCGAGCGGCGTGGGTAGCGTCGGTAAGGTGGGCGATGAAGCAGTGTCTGGCGTGGGCATAGAGATCTCCTTGCGTTGGGATGGAATGCGGCTGATCGATCGGACGGCGGCTTTCATTCATCGCTGCCGGCCCGGGCCCATGCGCTGCTTCATGTCCTCTAGCAACCGGCTGATCTTTTCGCGCTGGGCGCGGGTCCTGGCCTGGTACTCGGGCGTGGCACGTTCGGCCTCCAGTCGCCGTTCCTCGGCCTCGCGCTCACGACGCTGTTCAGCGGCCTTCAGACGCTGTCGGCGCTCAGATGCAATGCGAGGGGCGAGTTCCGGCACGAAGCTGCCGGCAGCGGCTCGGTTGACGAGGCCGCGCAGATAGGCCACTGGGCTACTGCGCACACCATTGGTCTGCAGCCGCCCGGCCAGTTCGTCAAGGAGCACCTGGGCCTGTTCACCGCTCTGGCGCAGCAGCAGGCGGGCCGCAGCACACTCCTCCGGCAGCATTCGGTCAGGAAAGATCAGGTCACCACCACCGGCCGTCAGGCTTGGCGGATTCGCTTCGCGCGACGTACTTCGTGGTTGTTGTACTGGTTCACATGTACTGTGTTCAATTAGAGGAGTGGCGCTTTCGTCGACACAGTGATGGCGGATTGGGTGAATCAGGGATGGCGGTTTCGGCGAGGCAACGATGTGGGGATGCCACAGGCTTGATTCGCCCTTCTGTGCAAGGCTGCCTGCGGTGTCCACGCAGACTTGCCTTGCTTCCCGAGCGGCGCCGAACGCGGTCGCTGGCGCACCATGCGTCAGCAGCGACAGCAGGCAATCCAGCCGGACACGAGCAACCAAGCTGGGCGGTATGCCCCGCAGTGTTTCTTCCCAGACGCCTGCGCGGCCCAGGTCGCGACGGGCCGTCTCCTGTTCGCGGCGAGTCAGCCCGATTTCCTCGGACCACCGGGCGGCGGAGTTGCAGACCCAGGCATCGAGCTGGCGTCGGTGTTGCAGCCGCGTGAGGTACAGCGCCCGCGACAGCATGAGCCCTGCATGCACGCCGCCGGTGATGCCCGCCAGCGCGCGGTGGTAGGCCACTGACGGCCCCAGCATCTCGGCCACCAGAACCATGTCATTCCAGTCGGCAGTACGCGGATCGACAGCGATCCGCTCGGCGAGGAGGCTGCCCAACTGCTCCGTGTTGAGTCGGAAGTGCAGGCGGGCAGGAATCCCCAGGCGACGTTCATCGACGAGGTCGAGCACCTTCAGCGCAACCCGTGCACTGCTCTGCTCCTTGGCCGACAAGCCGGTTTCCCAGGACCACTGCTCGGTGGTCTTGTGGAACCACCCGCCGTTCAGGGCGATGTCCCTGCCACGGCGCGTCCAGTAGATCGACTGCGACAACAGCAGCGCCGCCTTGACGTTGTCGGTCAGGTCGACCAAGCGCCGGTGAAACGCGATATGGCGCCCGAGCAGCGACCAGATGACGGACAGCGGCGTGGTACGGTTGGATGGCTCCCAGGCCGACGGGTCGAACGAAGCGTTGCCCGGTTGATCAGCCACAGCCAGTCCCCTCCATCGTCAACGTCCCCCTCGGTCGACACTCGCCTGGAGGGCGTGCATGAGAACGTCGGCACACACCCGAAACCAGAGCTTTGCCGGCATGCCCAGGCGTCGCTCTTCCAGCAGACCGGCCCGCCGCAGAGCACGCCTTGCCGTCTCCTGTTCCCAGCGGGACAGGCCGGTCTCCTGCGTCCATTGCTCCTGTGACCGCATGAACCAACCGCCCGCCGAGGGCTCAAGTGCCTGGCTGGTCCAGATGGCCTGAGACAGCATCAGTGCCGGCGTCACGCCGCCGGCCACCGGCACGAGGCAACGGTGGAAGCTGACCGGAATGTCGAAGACCTCCAGCAGCAGCTCGGTGGTGATGCCGCGGGATTCGATTCGTGCGTTCATGCGTCCGCCTCGAAATCGCGGATGACCACTTCCAACACGGCGATCGGCAGGTGCGTGAAGGCTTGGTGCAGCTGGTAGTAGCGGATGCGCGGCGCCGGGTCGCCGATCGCTCGCCAGACCTGATAGATGCGTTCGCGCGTGGCGTAATCCGGCAGAGGCACACGCCCTGAAGGCCGGCGCACGTCGAGATCTCGGCGGAACTTCAAGGTGAGCTTGCGGCGAATCTTGAAGAGCGTGCTCATCAGCTGGGTCGACGCACCGTGGCGGATGAAATACGCCTCCAGCGCCTTGGCCTCCTTCACCAGGGCGACAGTGCGCAGGCCGGCCTGCAAAGCTTCCCCATCCAGGGCGATGCCGATGGTCAGCGTGCGCATGGCTGCCAGCCGATTGAGATCGAGCGCAGACAGTTGACGCAGGCGATCGAGCTGCTCGTTGGCAATGCCGACGGCATTCAGTTCGTCGGGCCTCGCGTCTGCCAGGCGCAGAGTGACGTGGTTGAGCAGGACGAGGCGAACCTGCGTGTCGTGAAGCGGAAGCATCAAGCCTCCCCCCGGGTCAGCGCCGCGTTGCCTCCGGCATCTGGTCCGCCGGTCGGACGATGCGTCCGCCTGAGGCATGCCAGAACCTCCCAGAACGCTGTGGCCGATGCATCGGCCGGGTCGACCAGCCAGAGCAGGAAGGTCTGATCGATAGATACAGAAGCAAGCGCCTCGCTGTCGACCTGGCCGCTGACACCTGCGAGCAGCCCCCAAGCACGTTGCCGCGCCGGTGCTGCTGCGCCAGGATCTGAAATCGGATCGAGCCGGAAGCCGGCGGACGACATCGGCGCTGGCTGAACACAGTCGCTGAGACCCACGACATCGGCGAAGGCGCGCGCGCGTCGCAGCAGATCGTCGCGTTCAGGCGGCGGGGACTCGGCGTGCACGGTGGGCGCCACCGTTTCGGCGGTGGGTGGCGTAGCTGTCGCCTCGGCCCGATGTGCGGGAGGCTCACCCTGCCCTCCACGCGCCGATGTTGGGCGGAGTCCTTCGCGCAGCGTATCGACGGGTTCACCGAGGTACGCGGCCATCGCCGCTTCGCACGCCTCGCAGGTGGCGGCGACGCTGAACTCGCCGGTATGCGGGTACTTGTCGGCGATGCGCCTGAATACGGGCTCGAAGACCGTGTCGTACAGCGCATCCTCGGACGATGACTGCCTGGCCAGTGCGTACCGCTTGATCGCGTTGAGCCTGGGCTGCAGGGTCTTGACGTCCAGACCAGCCAGGCCGACCACGGCCGCACCGAGGGTTCGGAGCCGTTCAGTGGCAAACAGATACAGCCCGAGCGTCGCCGTGTTGACCGCGAGACCGAGGGCATGCAGTGCATCCTCCAGCGGGCGCAGGGTCAGCAGCCGACCCTGCTCTGCTTCAAGTCGCTGCTTGAGCGCCACGATGCCGGTGGCCTTGTCCCAGAAGCTCATCTCACCGCGCTGCTCGTTTTCGATGAGGTGGGCGGTGAGGACGTGGCTTTCCGACTTCCATGGCCGAAACAACACCACGAGCTGGCGGAATCGAGGGTCCCGCGTCTCTGACCACAGTTGCTGCAGCGCAAGCAGCCTGGTGTTGCCACCGGCCTCGACGATGAAGTGAGACTCCCCTGGTCGTTGCGTCACCGTCAATGGCGACCTCAGTCCGCCGGTGCGGATCGACTCCTTGATGTCGTCGAACTTGACGTTCGCCGAACGGCGCGGGTTGTTCTCGTAGGGCCGGATGTCATCGACCGTCAGCTCGATCTGGTGTTCGAACTGATCGTGCGAGGCACGCGCATCGGCAACACCCGGGAGGTCACGCGCGTTGTTGCCCGGGTTGCCCACCAGCAGGGACTGCGCCACGAGCCGGCGACGCTCATCGACGGAAACCTTGTGGCTCATGACGACGGCTCCTCAACCTGAGGCTCGTCGGCGAGTACGCCCTGCAGACTCGGGATGAGTTCCCACGCGAGTTGGTGCATGACGGTGCTGGCACTCGGCATCACGCCATCGCGGCGGCGTTCATGGCGATGCACCGGTATGCGCAGCGTCGCGGCTTCCTTGTAGGCCTTGGCATGCGGCACCACGGTGTCGAGCACCGACACCCGGCCCTTCAGACGGATGAAGTCTTCACGGATCCCGCTGGCGATCAAGCGGGCATCCGAGGTGCGGTCCTGTCGATAGATCACCGCCTTGACCGGCCCCAGCGTGGCGCCGAGCGCACTGCCGGGCTCCAGCCTGTCGAGCAACTCCATCGTGCCGTCCTTGAACTCGCGCGCCGACAGGATTTCCGGGGTGATCGGCGAGACGAGGATGTCGGCAGCCATGACGGCGGCGTCCTGCAACGGACCGATCGCGCCTTGCGTGTCGATCAGCACGCAGTCGTAGTGACCGGCCACCGCCGGTGACTGCAGCGCGAAGCGAAGGCGAAATCCGCGGTCGATGCGGTTGAGCAGCCAGTTGGGCAGATGACCCTCCGGGTCATCCGAGACCACGATGTGCAGGTTCGGAAACACGGTCGGCGTGATGCACGCGGCCGTCACCTGGCCACGGACGATGACCTCGGTCAACCCGGCCGCCGGCTGCGGCGCCAACAGGGGAAAGTACTTCGACAGCGACGGCTGGACATCGGCGTCGATCAGCAGGACGCGCAGGCCCATGTCGGCCAGCAGCGCCCCCAGATTGGCGGTGAGCGTCGTCTTGCCGACACCCCCTTTGGTACTGGTGATGGTGAACTTGATCATCGATTCCGTGCCTATTCAGGTCCCTGATCAGGCATACGGAATCGCCTCGAAAAGTGTCGGCTCAGCCCTTCAAATAGTCGGCAAGCCCGTGATCTGCAAAGATCTTGCGGATCCGCTTGATCTCTTCGTAGAGGGTGCCGCGCGGTATTCGGAGTTGCTCGGCAGCCTCTTTGACCGACAGGCCTTCCGCGCCGAGCATCACGCACAGGCGCTGCTGGGATGGCGTCAACCGCGTCATGGCACGCAGCAGATCCATGCGCACGTGGTGGCGCTGGGTTTCACCCATCTCGCCCGCCTGCGAGGACTCGGCGGCTTCCAGCGACTCAGCCAGGGTCATCCCATCCTCGGAACCGTCGACCGTGGCGTCGAGTGAGACCGCACCCAGGTCACCGGCGCGCTTTTCCGCGCCCTGCTCGCGCATGAAGTCTGTGAGCTTGTTGCGCAGGACCCGCGCCATGTAGCCCACCGGTGGATTGTCCGGATCGGGTGCCAGCTTCCTGCGCACCCCGATCCAGTGCAGCAGGCAGTCCTGGACCAGGTCGTCGAACCCTTCCCGCCCGAGGATCCGCGACCGCCTTCGGAATTCCCCCACCACTTTTTTCGCGACTGCAATTTCCCACTTGTCGAGACCATCCCCAGGCTTGAGCGCCATTTCGTTCCCCATCGGTTGCCGATGGGGTGAAAAGCGAACTCAGGACGGGAATACTGAATAGGTAAATTGCAGCTGAATCAACAACTTAGAGAAGGCATGGCATTCGATGCCGACACTTTCCGGCCAGATTCCGTAACCGAAATCGCGAGGGCTATCGATAGATGCCGAAGGCCGGCGACCCATGGCGAACGACGCCGTCACGGTCGACCAGAGGGCTCTCGCGGGGCCGCGGGACGCCATTGCGATGGCGGGCACGCGGGATCGAAACGGTGTGTATAGGTCGAACGGCAGCGTCGCCAAGGGCGGCGCGATGCCGGAGTGCCAGGTGGCGCATCGACCGAGTGCGGAGGTCAGGATGAAACGAGCGAACGAGTGCGTTGATCAGACGCTGACGGCGGCCAGCACCACGACCGCGGTGGCGGACGACGATGCCGAGCTAAAAATGCATGGCTCGGAGCGGGCCAGGCATGCCCGCGAAGCCATCCGGGCGCGGCAGCCCAGAGGGCTGTTCGACGCCAGGGCGATCCGGGAGTTGTCCCAGGCAGCGCCGACCAATCCGACTCAGTTGCGGCGGACGATCCGCCGCAGCGAGCTACGCCAGATCGTGCCGCTGGCCGACTCGACGATCTACGAGTTGGAACGACGCGGGGATTTTCCCCAGCGCTTCTTCCTCACGGCACGCTGCGTCGTATGGGACCTGGCCGAGGTCGAAGCTTGGCTGCGGAGCCGACGGCAGCCAGGCAGTTCTGACGTGGTGAAGAAGGCGCCGGCGCCGGATTTTCGGCGGCGCAAAGAGCGGGCAAATCGCTACTGAATGACCCCATACAGATACGCCAGCTCTTTGCACTCGCTTTTCAGCTGCTCTCTGAGTAGCTCGGGCGCCTCAATGACGGCGTCGGGGCCCAGCGAGCGAAGCCAAGTGCGCAACTGAATGGTGTCTTGCACCTTGACCTTCACCCTTGTCCATTCGGCATCGATCGACTCCATGGTCTGATCTGCAGCCACCGGCGTCTCTGCCAGGTACTTCGCCAGTACGCCACGAATGCGCAGCACCAAGTCCAGGGGCGTCCTGCCAAGCCGTATACCGAACTCGCGCAGGATGAACTCGTCCATGTCGAAGGACACGGATTTGACGGCGTCCGTCTCCAGTAACTGCGCGGAATCAATGCGGTGGACCGCCAAGAAACGGGGGTCTTGGTAATCCTTGACCGTGCAGACCAGGTAGACGACTTGCTCCATCACAACCAGACCAAGGGGGTGCACAGGGTAGGTCTTGGCCTCTTTGCCCGTGGTGATCGCCCGGTAGGTGACCTCGATCTGTCGTTCATTCAGGAGGCCGTTGTAGATCGTGGCCTGGATGTCGGGGTCGATCGGCGCGGGGATCTTGTTGAGGGTGTGGGGAATGACCCGCAGCTTGTCCCGCCACTTCGTCACGGTGGACGCTTGCGAGCTGGCAACGCCCTGTGCCGCCTCGAACCAAGGGGCCATCTGGCTCAAGGTTGACCTGGGAAGCAGGTTCTGCATGTACTGTTCGACCAAGTTGAAGGTCAGCGCGGCATGCGCATCCATGCTCGGTATTTCGAGCTGACCCGCTCCCTGCCGCCAACACCACCCCTGGGGCTTGGACTCGTCAAAGTCCAACGGAAAGGTCGTGGCCAGCGTATTCAAGTCCCGCTGCACGGTGCGCAGCGACACCACCATTCCAAGGTCGCTCAATCTGGCATGGATGGTCGGTGCGTCCACACGCCGGGGGTGCCTGGGGATCGCACGCAACATCGCCCATTGCCGCATCAACGTGTCGTTCATCACTGCTCCTAATGTGCTCGTGTCAAGCGACAGTTTATGTCGCTTGTGCGCCCAGGTTCTTTGCTTCGATCCGATCGGTGGAACAAAGTCAGCAAGCGACATGATTTGTCGTTTGCCGGTGATATGCTGGCAATCATGGTCATCGCGATATCAGACTTCAACTGTGATTGCGCCCCAATTGGGTGCAGGTCGTTATCTTCGTGCCTGACTAGCCGCGAACCTCGACAAGCGTGGACGAACTGTCGAAGTCTGGACCGTAAGTTTCAACAGCCCTGATTGATCATGGCTTCGCCTGCACCGAACCCCAAAGACGTGGTCTGTGTGCTGCCGCCGCAGGTCGTGTTTCTTGGCGAGGCGCTGGCCCCTGTAGCAAGAGGTGCTCGGCAGGCCATGACCCGTAGGGTCCGGTCTTCCGGGCACGAGTTCGAGACCCTGGCGGACCTCTCGCGCCATATGGGCGTGATCCAGCAGGCACTGACCCATTTGTCGCCCAGGCTCGACGGCCTGATGACCGACGTGATCCATAAAGAGGGCGCGGGAGCTGTCGAGGCCGGCCGAGCCGCTGGCAGGCTCGAGCAGGTGCTCTCGGAGTTTGTAGATGGATACCTCGAGGCCAAAGCGTCCCACGCCGGTGCAGAGGTCAGCGAGGCGAGGTCCCTGATCTTGGGCGTCTATCGTCATCACATCAGGGAGATCTGCGAGTGGCTGGAGGACTTGATCGAGGTCATTGCCAATCCCGCATCCGCCATCCAGAAGCGCGGCATTGCTGCCGCAGCCAACGTTGACCTGACAGTCGCATTGAACATGACCAGCCCCCCGGAGATGGCCAAGCTCGACGCGCTGGCGAAAAGCCTGCTTCCCCCACCTGAAACAAGCAGTGAGCCGTCGACAAGGTTTGAGCAGCGTGAGACCAGCGGGCCAGGGATCCTCGGGACGATCGGTGCTCTGGCATTCGGGATCGGTGTCACCAAGGCGGTCTTTGGGCGCAATCATGGCTGACCAACAAAAAAACGCACTCGAATTTGTTTGGTTGCTCGACCGAAAATCGTCGATTTTGAATATGCGAGAGGCGGTATGAAGTTTCCTGGTTACTGGGTTTCCACGGGTGAGGGAAGAGTCTTTTTGGATAGGGCGACTTTTGACGAAACGGAGCTCGATCCCGCGACAAATTGGAAGCAGGCTTGGCAGAACCAAGCCGCAGAAAGCCAGGTCAAGGGGTACGTTGAGTTTGAGGCAGCGCTGATTTCCGCAGCCACGTCGCTTGCAAGAGCTTCTGGGCTCACTCTGTCGCAAACAGACATCCAACAGGTAGCCTGCTTCGAGCCAGTGTGGCAGAGCGATCGCTGCGAAATCAAATCACTTTCTCACTTGCTTGGCTCGAATATAAGCTGATCAACGGCATACTCGGGTTAAATAAGACGAATAACCAATATCGACAGCTAATAAGGAGGCTGTCGTGCTCAAAATAAACAAGGAGTAACCCATGATTTTTGGCCTTTTTGGTGGAGACAAGAAGCGCGTCGCGGAAATGATTGCTGCGGCACGAGCGGGCGACACAGAGAAAGTTAAGCAACTCTTGTCGAAAGGCGCAGATATCAATGCACCTGAGCCCGAGTCCGGCGACACGCCCTTACTTGCCGCCATCGACAAAGGCCAATGGGCTACAGCCGAATACTTGTTGAAGCAGCGACCCGACCTCAACCTGGAAGACAAGAACGGCAACTCACCGCTATACCTAGCGGTGTCACGCGGCGACTCCGCGTTGGCGATGGTCAACCTGCTGCTGGAGGCAGGTGCTCCCGTGGAGCTTGGCCCGAAGCATGGTGACAACGCGGGGGCGACACCGCTCCACATTGCTTGTGCGACGGGCGCCAACGGATGTCTGGAAAGCCTGCTACGTCATCGTGCCTCGGCCACAAAGCAACTTCCGAGCGGCGCGACCCCCTTGCATACGGCGGCCATTGGCGGCGATCAGCGGACGATTGAACTGCTGTGCAAGGCCGGTGGCAGCGTGACCGCGCTCAACGAAGACAAGCGCACGCCTCTTCACAACTGTGGCATCACCGGCAACGCCAAGGTGGCAGTTGCATTGATTCAGCAGGGTGCGCCTGTCGAGACGGCGGACGCCGAGGGATGCACGCCGCTCATGCGCGCAGTCATGAAGAACCATGCCGAAGTCGCAAAGGTTCTCCTCGACCATGGCGCCGATCCGGATGTCGTCGTCCGTACGGACAGCACGCCGCTGTATCCGCTCTTCGTCGCTGCAATGAATGGCTACGACGACGTTGTCCGAGTCCTTCTGGACAAGGGGGCCAACGTCACAGCCAAAGTCGAAGGTGTTCCGTCGCCGGTGGACGCCGCAAAGCACAACGGGCATGAGGCCGCAGCCAAGCTGATCGCTGCAGCAGTCAAGAAGAAGAAGGCGGAGGCTAAGGCAGAGAAGGACGGAAATGAGCTCCAGAGCCAACTGGAGGAAGCATGGACGAGCCTGGACGGCGAAGCTCTTCGCAAGATTGCAGACTCCCGCCTTTTCGGCAAGCTCCCTGCGATCAGTCGACTATCTGTCTTGGCTGTCAACGGGGACCTTGCTGGAGTCAATAGCGTATTGGCAAGTGGTCTAAAGCCAGATCTCGAAGTGGCCCCAACTACTGTCGACGTACCACCAGTCATTGCGGCATCCATGCGCAAAGGAAACGTCGATGTCGTTGGTGTACTCCTGGCCGCAGGGGCTAACCCGAATGTCTTGCGTGCGGACGGATCGTCTGCCTTGCTTGTCGCTTCGAGCAACGGGGATACGGAGGTTGTGAAGGCGCTGCTTGCAGCAGGCGCAAACCCCAATCACGCTTTGCCGAATGGCCAGACAGTGCTGATGAGTGCGGTAGTGAATGGGCAGGGAAAGGTCATCGATCTCTTGATCGACGCTGGTGCCGACGTCAATGCGCTATTTCCTGAGGGACGATTCGGTGCTTTCGCGCTCGCGCTGGACAACAAGAAGATGCGAATCGCACTGCAACTCTTGCGACGCGATGCTCAGCCAAGCTTTGGCGACTCGGACACGCTTCCTTTGGCTGTGGTCGAACATGGGAGCTTGGAATTGCTCCGGGAAATTGATGCACGCGGCGGATCAAACCTCGCTGGATTCGGCGCACGCGCGGCGTTTGTTGCTGCTCGTAATAAGGATCCTGAGGTTCTCGACTATCTGCTAAGCCACGGTGTCGAGTTAAGTGCAGGCAACGACCTGGGATACACGCCGCTGATTCTCGCAACCCTAGCGAATCACCCAAGCTTGGTTCAGCGGTACGCAGATCGAGGGGACGACCTCAATGCACGAGACATTGACGGCGAGACTGCGCTCTCGCTCGCGATCGAGAAGGATCGGCCACTGGTTGCCCACATCCTGCTGGCTGCAAACGCGGAGACCAAAGACTATGGTGATGTCCCTGTTGCAGAAGCCTTGCTCAGAGCAAGCAGCGAAGGTGCGCTTGGCACGATCTTGAAATTCAGAGATCGAGGTGGTTCCATCAACTGCACAGATGATCAGGGCAACACGCCGTTGATGCTCGCCGCACGGGCTGGATTCGTTGGCGTTGTTAGAAGCCTGTACCACCTCGGCGCGGACATCAACCACAGAAATCTTGCGGGCAAATCTGCGTCGAATCTTGCAAAAGAATCAGACCAAGAGAAAGTCTTGAAGACGCTCATGGAGTTTGGTGCGGATGACGCGCTACACGACGTGTATGGCATCAATCCACCTGACGCTGCCGAAGGTTCGCGCAAGACCATCGATATGGCAGACACGCTGATGGGGCGGTACTCCCATCCGTTCAAGGACAAACTTCCCTACGACGAGCCCGAGGACTCTGACGACTCGACTGACGAGGAGGAAGATCCCGAAGAACCCCATGTAGATGAAGATGAAGAGGTTGAGCCGGAACTCAGCGATGATGTCAGCTCAAAGCTCGATCAGCTAGAAGCGCTGATCAACACGCCCCATATTCGAGACAAGCTGCCCGAAGGCCATCACGAAGGCATCACGGACCGAATCAATCTCATTCGGTCACAGGGCGAAGACGCGGTGCCCCGAGCACAACTGGATGATCTGTTCGAGCTGGCCGAATTCCTGGCCAGCCAACCGGAGAGTGAAGAGCCTCCACCGCCTCTCTTCGAGGCGGCGACTGAGGGTGACCTTCAGCAATTTAGGAAGCTGATCAAGGCTGGGGCGGACTTCAAGGAAACGATGCCTGATGGAACGACCTTATTGATGACAGCGGCCGAGAATGGCCACAACGACATCGCCCAAGAGCTGGTGAAGCTGGGCGTTGACGTGAACCAGAGAAGGCAGGACACGTTTTCCGCGTTCCTCATTGCGTGCTTTTTGGGCCACGACGATGTGGTCAAGACGCTTGCAAAGCATGGCGCAGACGTAAACGCAGCCTACGAAATTGGCTCCAGTCAGGGGTCGTCTGGCAACCAGACTGCGCTAACGGTGGCGGCAGCTAGAGGCAACTGTCCGATGTGCTCGCTTCTGTTGAAGCTAGGAGCTGACCTCAACGTCGTGTCCGATTCAGGGTACACACCATTGATGTGGTCGCTGGCGAACGGTGCGAGTGAGGACGCAGCGGAGCTCTTGCTGAAGGCCGGAGCCAATCCCGATCCCGACGCCGAGAGCAGGATTGCGATTTCGACATCAACGACACCGCTGATCCTTGCTTCGACAAACGGCATGACTGCAATTGTTAAGGCAATGCTCAAGCGCAATGTTGCAGTTGATAAGACTGATGGCGATGGTTGGACTGCCTTGAAGCGCGCCTCCAACGAGGGCCACGAAGAAGTTTTGAATTTGCTCCTAAAGGCAGGGGCTTCGCCGAACATCGCGGATCATGAAGGATGGACTGCACTCATCAACGCTGCGGGTAAGGGCCACGTTGAAGTCTGCAAGGCTCTTCTCAAGGCGGGCGCCGACGTCAATGCAACTGGCGCCCGAGGCCGAACGCCTCTCCTGCAGGCTATTGGCGCTCGAAGCGATGGCAAGGCATTAAACGCGCTTAAAGAGCTCAAGCGGATGCTCAGTGGTGGCGACGGCGATGAGGACGGCGACGATGAGTCCTCCCTCGATCTCGTCAAGGCATTGCTGAAAGCAGGCGCAAACCCCAACGTGCTTCACGATGGAGCATCGCTCCTGTCCGAGGCTATCGAGAACGATGACGAAGAACTGGTAAAGCTGCTGAAGAAACATGGAGCAACGGAGGCGGCTTCCCAAGCGAGCATTGGGGCTGCATCTGAAGATGATCCGGAGTCTGAAGAGGGCAATGTGCTCCTTGCTGCTGCTGTCCATGCCGACACGAAGACGATCCATGGGCTAGTGCGATCCGGTATTGACGTGAATTTCATCGGACAACCGGGACAAACAGCACTGGGCGTTCTCGTTTTTGGACTTCACGACGAATCACGAGGAAGGCTCTTCTATCGAAATGCGCATCAGTGCATTGATCTCTTGTTGCGGCATGGCGCTAGGCCTAGCCTTGGAAATCCCTGCCCTTTCTTGATGGCCGCCATGGGCCGCAGACTGCACTTAGTGAATTCGATGCTTTCCGTCGGGGTAGACATCAACCAAAGCATCGGTGAAGGGCAGACTGCACTCTTCCTCTCCCTGCTTGCGCCGGATGCTGGACAGCCTGTCGATGATCGATGCGCACTGGCGTTACTGAATGCAGGGGCCGACTCTTCACTCAAGCACGAGTCGGGGGCGATGCCGATTCACCTAGCCGCCGGCAGCAACTACCTTGGCGCTCTTCAGGCTCTTCTTGACCGTCGGCCGCAGGACGTTGATGCCAAGACCAACATCGGCATCACGCCGCTGATGATGGCCGCCACAGAAGGGCATGTGGACGCTGTGCGTTTGCTGCTTAAGTTTGGCGCTGACCGTACCCTCAAAGACGATGAGGGTCTGACGGCCAAGGAGGTAGCTATCAAGAACGGAAATGATCAGCTCATTCCGTTGCTTGGCTGACGCGTGCAGAGCCAGGAGAACGAGGTGGTTGAAACTGCGCAGCCGACCATTGATGCGCCGGGCTGGACTGCTTGGCTGAGTGGCCACGGTCTCATTGCCGGGAAGTTGGATGGCGCTGATCGACAGCGCCGAGACGCCTATTTCTTGGCTCTGCATGCATCGACAGAGACGCTATTTCGACAAGTCCTATTCATCGGCTTTCGACTGAATCGAGTGCCGTACAAGGATGCGCAGGCTTGGCTGCATCACCATGATGTCACTCCCGATCGGGAGAAGTACCCGAGAAGATTCGATCGCCTGTACGCTGTGAAGGACGTCTCTTGGGATGCGCTGCTTGCTGGCAACCGGAGACTTAGCAGCACACTGGACCTCTGGCACGACTACAGCAAGCTGATCCGAAACCACTTGGCACACGGGGTCCGACGCTACTCGCCGGAATGGGTGGATTGCGCCATAAGCATCGATCAGATTCTTCTGATGGAGCTTGAGCGGTCCATGGTGCCGGTCGTGGGCGGAAGCGTCGCACAAAGTCTGAAGGATCTCGTACCTCGCCTTCCTGTCGGTAGATCGGGACGCGATTTGGCAGATCTCATGGGGGTCAAGTCAAAGACTGCACGCCCGGTGATTGCACTGGTCGCCGCTCAGACTGCGGTGTCGGCGTTGATGCAGGGACCAGTTGCATGAAATTCATCCATACCGCCGACCTCCATCTGGACAGCCCCCTGAGAGGCCTGTCTGCTTATGCCGATGCGCCTGCTGAGCGCTTGCGCACCGCGACCCGCGACGCTTTCCACAACTTGGTCACACAGGCCATTGATGAGCAAATCGACTTCATGGTGATCGCCGGAGACGTTTACGACGGGGACTGGAAGGACTTCAACACTGGATTGTTCTTCGTCCGCCAGATGGGGCGGCTCCGAAACGCGGGAATACCGGTCTACCTGCTGTACGGCAACCACGATGCCGACAGCGAGATGACGCGCGGTCTGGAACTGCCGGATAACGTCTACGTCTTTTCATCCCGCAAAGCCGAGACCTTTCGCATCGAAGACAAGAAGGTCGCTCTGCACGGACGCAGCTTCAAAGTGGCCTCTACCACCGAGAACCTGCTGCCGACCTACCCAGAGCCGGAGATCGGCTGGCTGAACGTTGGCGTGCTGCACACAGCGCTCGAAGGCAACGCCGAGCACGCCAAGTACGCCCCTTGCTCCGTGGCCGAACTGCAGGCCAAGGGCTACCAGTACTGGGCGCTTGGTCACGTCCACGAACACTGGATGCAGCGGGGAGATGTGACGATTGCTTACCCCGGCAACTTGCAGGGCCGTCACATTCGAGAGCAGGGTGCGCGCGGCGCGCTCCTGGTCAGCGCGGAAGGTGGTGAGATCACCGAAGTTGATCGGCTGGAAGTTGATGTGTTGCGCTGGCATGCTCTGGAAGTCGACATCAGCGAGGTCAGCGATCGCCGAGGTGCCATCCGTGCTGCGGGCCTTGCCCTGGAGCGAGCTCTGGATGCGACGCCGGCCCACCTGCCTTTGGCCGTCCGGGTACTGTTCACGGGGAGATCTGCCGCACATATGGCCTTGGTTGCTGATGAGGGGCAACTCCGTCAGGAAGTTGTCGCCCAGGCCGTTGCGTTAGATCCCGACCGGGTGTGGATCGAGAAGGTCCGCGTGGCCAGCGAGGCTCTGACCACGGAGCAATTTCCGTCCGACGACGAAGCACAAGGATCCCTGGCTGACCTGGCAGGCCTGACGTTGGTGGCCAAGGACGACCCCGACTTCATACAGTCGCTGCAGGCTGACTGGCTGGGCCTGCTGGAGAAGCTGCCGCATGAGGTCTTGCAGGCTTCTCCCGAATTGCAAGCGCTGCGACAAGACCCGCTCGCACAAGTGCCAGACCGGCTTCGCCAAGCTGCTCCCCTGCTGATGGGCCGTGTGGTCCAGAGCGCTGGCTCTTCTTCTTGAGCGCGAGAGGCCATCCATGCGCATCCGCGAACTCAAGCTGATCCGATACGGGAAGTTCACCGACCGAGTCTTGGACCTTCCCCTCAAGGACCGAGACATCCACCTCATCGTTGGCCCCAACGAGGCTGGCAAGTCGACCGTGCGTACCGCCATCGGGGATTGGCTCTTTGGCATTCCGATGCGCACACCCCTGGCCTTCCTGCACCCGATGCCCGAGTTGCGCATTGGAGGCGTGATTGAACGGCGGGGCGCTGGGTCTGCAAAGGGAGAGTTGCTCGCCTTCGACCGCACCAAAGGCAATAAGAACACGCTTCGCACCCCCGAGGATGCGCCACTGCCGGATGGCGTCCTGCAATCGTGGCTTGGCAGCCTTCAAGCGCAGGCGTTCAACCGGATGTATGCGCTGGATCACACGACCCTGGTCGAAGGTGGCGCCGGGATCCTGTCGGCCTCTGACGATATCGGCCGCATGCTTTTTCAGTCGGCTTCGGGCGTTGAGCACTTGGGTGATGCCCTACAGAATCTACAGGCGGAAGCAGATGCGTTGTGGGCTCCTCGAAAGTCCGGTACGCGTACGTACTACCAGGCGCTCGAAGCCTACGAAGCTGCGCACGCCGAATTCAAGCGATCAACGCTTCGCACCAAGGACTGGAAGGAGCAACACGACGCGCTGACCGCCACAGAAGCGCAATTGGCTGAGGCTAAGGCTCGGGATGTCGAGCTTCGGCAGCAACTCAGCCGTCTTGAGCGCATCCGTCGAGTCCGGCCTTTGCTGTTGGTGCTGGACGCCGCCCGGGCCCAGCGAATCGAACTGCTGGCAGCCGGCGAAATCCCTCTTTTGGAGGAGGCCGCAGCTCAGGTTTTTGCTCGTGCGACGCAGGACATTGCGCTGGCGGATGCAGATATCTCAAGGTTGCAGCGCGACGTCGATGAGATTCAAGCCAGTTTGCTGGCAACGGTCGTCGACAAGAACATCCTGGCGCTACAAGAAGACATCACAGAACTCAACGAACGACGCCTGCAATTCCGGGCCCACCGCACAGACATGGTGAAGCGAGCGGAAGAGATCCGCTTGGAGTGGGTCCGCGCACAGGAATTGGCCCGTAGTCTTGATTGGCCCGCAGACAGCGAAGAAGGTGTGCGCCAACGTTTGCCGGCCACGCCGCTGCGCGTGCGACTGGCCTCGTTGATCAAGGGCCGTGCTTCGCTGGCGCTGGATCTGAAGAACGCGCGAACCAGCCTGTCCGAACGCCAGGAGCAGATCCAACAGGGCGAAGCGGAGTTGTCGCAGCTCGAGGCTGGCGCTGTCGATCCGGAGCTGGAATCGACGGTCGAGCAGGCCATGAAGTTGGGCGATCACGAGAAGGTGATGGCGGAGTTGCAGGATGAAATCGATGGGTTGACGCAGAGGATTGACGAGGCGTTGGCTGCGCTGGGCGCCTGGCACCGGCCTCCGGAGTCATTGCGAGCGATGTTGGTGCCAGACACAGCTCACATTCAAAGCCTGATCGATCACCACCGCGCAGATGCAGCCGAAGAGAAGACGTATCGCGATGCGCTGGATGCAAAGGCCAAAGAGATCGCGCAGCAAGAGCTTGACCTGCAGCAGTTCGTTCGCAACTTTCAACCAGTTTCGCGAGAGCAAGTCTTGGAGGCACGTAGTGCCCGTGACGTTTCCTGGCAGGGAATCAAGCAAGCCCCCCAGTCCTTGTTGGATCGGTCAGCAGGGTTCGAAGCACAGATCTCCGAAGCAGACAAGCTCGCTGACGACCGTCTGGACCGCGCCCAGTACGAAGCTGATCGCCAATCCAAGACCGATGCCCTGGAGCACAAGCAACGGGAGCATCGGGACTTAGATCGTCGCCTGCAAGCTGTCAAGAGCCGAATGGAAGAGCGCATTGCTCAGTGGGATGCGTTGGCGACTGCTTGTGGCCTGCCCGCCTTGCCATTGGATATGGCGCTGACCTGGCTTCAACTGCGCCAGGACGTGCTGGATCTGGTCAGAGAGGTGTCGGCCGCCGAGCGGCGCCGTTCGGTACAGCACGCAGCGGCGGCGAAGATCAGAGACAGTCTTTGGAAGCGACTGGGTCATGATGCAGCGGAATCACCCGCACCGGAACTCAGCGTGTGTCTGCGAGAGGCCCGCGCTCTGATTACGCAAGCAGACCAGGCGCAGGGGCAACGCAAGACGCTGGAGAAGCAGATCCGCGAAGGACAACGCAGCCTGGGCAAGCTGCAGGATGGACTTCAAGCTGCTCAGGAAGCTTGGGACGCATGGATGCAGTCCTGGCAGGTGGCCGTGCAATCTGTGGGCTACGGTGTCGATACGCCTGTCGATCAGGTGGATGCGGAGATCGACGTGATGCAGGACGTTGAGCGCCTGTTGGACCGTATCCGCAGTATTCGCAGCGAGCGGATTGAAACGATGCAGGCCGATCTCGACGGCCTGGCAGCAACAGCTACAAGCCTGATCGCGCGGGTAGCGCCAGACTTGGCCGATCAGTCACCTGAGGATGTTGCCCTGGAGCTGGCCAGGCGCCTGGAATTGGCCCAGAAGGCCGAGGCGGCAGCGAACGACTTGTTGGCTCGCTTGCAGCGCAGCCAGGCTGAGTTGACTGAAGCCCAGAAGCGCCTGCAAGCGGTGCACGCTCGACTGGCACCACTGATGGCAGCGGCAGGCGTGGAGGAGGTGACGGCCCTCGGACGAGCCATTGAACGATCCGACGAACGTCGGGCGGTTGAGCGCAAGATTCAGTCTGCCGAGCAGGATTTGACACAGGCAGCGGACGGGCTGTCATTGGAAGACCTGCGAAGGGAAAGCGAAAGCGTCGGAGCTGATGAGCTCAAGGCGGAGCTCGATCGCTTGGCTGCGGCTTCGCGCGAGGTCGTAGATCAGATCGCATCGCTTAGCAACGAGTTCGGTGCGCAGAAGATCGCCTTTGATGCCCTCGACGGGACCGATCAGGCGGCCCGAGCCGAGGCGCAGCGGCAGGAGGCGATTGCTGCCATGGCGGATGCCGCAGAGCGCTACCTGCGGCTGCAGACGGCTGCGCGACTACTGAAGTGGTCAATCGAGAAGTTCCGCGAGACCAAGCAGGGCCCCATGCTGTCCAAGGCCTCCGCCATCTTCAATGGGCTGACGATGGACTCCTTTGGGAGATTGCTGGTGGATTCCGAGGGCGATACCCCACGGCTGTTCGGCATCCGACCCAGCGGCGAACAAGTCGGTGTGACCGGAATGAGCGAGGGATCTCGCGACCAGTTGTACTTGGCGCTCCGTCTGGCGGCCCTTGAACTGCAGGTCGAGCAAGGATTCTCGATGCCGCTCATCGCAGACGATCTGTTCATCAACTTTGACGACCGCCGCACGGCAGCGGGGCTGAAGGTGCTGGGCGATCTTTCCCGCAGCATGCAGGTCGTCTTTCTGACGCACCACGATCATCTGGTGCCGCTGGCCAAGGAGGTACTTGGCAACGAACTAAACGTGACCTTCCTTTAATGGTGTCATATGGGCGCCGCCGTCGTCAGAACCTTCATCGTCGGCGGTAACAGAGTGGGCGTGTGCGATTCGCCGGCAACCCAGGCGTCGATCATGTCCGCCCATTCCTGCAGCATATGGCGCCGCTGCTCGCCGTACTCGGCCTTGTTGTAGACACCGCGCGATGACCGACCGTCCTCGTGGGCCAGGCACTTCTCGATCCAGTCGCTGTTGAAGCCCAGTTCGTTCAGGATGGTGGAGCCCGTCCGACGCAGGTCGTGCACGGTAAACGACTCCAGCGGCAAGCGAGACTCCTTGGCCTTCTCGACCACGACCTGGGTCACCCGGTTGAGGGTCGCCTTCGACATGCAGCGATCGGCGTCATACCGCGAGGGCAGCAGGAACCGCGAGCCTCCGGCACAGGTGCGAAGCGCCACCATGATGTCCAGCGCCTGCTGTGACAGGTAGATGTTGTGGGGCTTGCCCGCCTTCATGCGGCTCTTCGGGATCGTCCAGACGGCGTTCTCGAAGTCGATCTCGTTCCAAGTGGCCTCGATGAGCTCGCTCTTGCGCACGAGCGTGAGCAGGACCAGGCGCAGCGCCAGGCGAATGGTCGGCAGCGTCGCCGTGGTGTCGAGCACGCGGTGCATGACGCGGATCTCGGACGGCGACAACGCTCGATCCTTGGCCACAAACGTCGCTATCGACGAGGGGCCGACTTCGTCTGCGGGGTTCGGTGCCTTGTCGCCATGCAGTGCGGCGAAACTGAACACTTGCTTGACGATGTCGCGCACGTGCACAGCTGTGGCCGGGGCGCCGCGCTCCTTGACCTTTGCGCACAGGTTGCGCAGGTCTTCGGGGCCGATCTCCGCCAGCAGCCGACTGCGGAATGCCGGCATGATGTCCCGGTCGATGATGCTCTTGCGCATCGACTTGGTGCTGTCGGCCATCCTGGCCTCGTCCAGCCAGCGGTTGGTGAACTGCTCGAAGGTCTTGGCCTCGGCCATGCGACGCTTCTCGCGCTGCTTTTCCTGGCTGGGCGACTGCCCTTCGGCGATAGCACGCCGCGCTTCCATGCAGCGCTCCCGCGCCATCAGCAGCGAGATTCCGTCCTTGGCACCGTAGCGGCCCACCGTGAGCGTCTCGCGCCGGCCATTGAGGCGGTAGTCCAGCCGAAACGTGATCGTGCCCTTGGGCGAGACGGTCACGTACATCCCGTCCCGGTCGGCCACCTTGTAGGCCGTGGCCTCTGGCTTGAGGCCTCTCAACGTCCCATCTGACAGCATCGTCGCACCTCCGTTCGTGCGAATTTTACCGTCAAGAGAAAACGAACGCTACAAACTACTTAAGTCGTTGTTTTAATTGAGTTTTTCTACTGATTTTTTACCGTCAAAGTCCATTTCGACCTGACGGTAAAAAATCTGCGTGGCGCATGTCTCGATTTTTTACCGTCAGATTTACCGTCAGACTGGAGCCCATCCCCCCGATAGATGTCGATAGACCTCGACAGACGTTTTCTATACAGGACAGGCACTTAGCATCAAATTTCGATAGATCTCGATAGACCCCGAAAGACGCCGAATCATTCCCACTCGATCGTGGCCGGTGGCTTGGAGCTCACGTCGTAGGTCACCCGGTTGATGCCGCGGACCTCGTTGATGATGCGGCTGGACACCTTCTTCAGCAGCGCGTACGGCAACTCGGCCCAGTCGGCGGTCATGAAGTCGCTGGTTTGCACAGCGCGCAGGGCCACCACGTAGTCGTAGGTGCGGCCATCGCCCATCACGCCCACGCTCTTGACGGGCAGGAACACGGCAAAGGCCTGGCTGGTGAGGTCATACCAGCTCTTGCCCGTGGCGGGGTCAATGGTGCGGCGCAATTCGTCGATGAAGATGGCGTCGGCCCGGCGCAGAAGGTCGGCGTAGGCCTTCTTCACTTCGCCCAGGATGCGCACGCCCAGCCCCGGGCCGGGGAAGGGGTGGCGGTAGACCATCTCGTGCGGCAGGCCTAAGGCCACGCCGAGTTCCCGCACTTCGTCCTTGAACAGGTCGCGTAGCGGCTCCAGCAGCTTCAGGCCCAACTGCTCAGGCAGGCCGCCCACGTTGTGGTGGCTCTTGATCGTGGTGGCCTTCTTGGTCTTGGCACCGCCGGACTCGATGACATCCGGGTAGATGGTGCCTTGAGCCAGGAACGTCGCGCCTTTATGGCCGCCATCACCCGCCTTGAGCTTGGCCGCCTCGGCCTTAAATACGTCCACAAAGAGCCGGCCGATGACCTTGCGCTTGGCCTCGGGGTCGCTCACGCCAGTCAGTTCTCGCAGGAACAGCTCGCTGGCGTCCACGCGCACCACCTTGGCGTGCAACTTGCCCGCAAACATGTCCATGACCATGTCGCCCTCGTCCAGGCGCAGCAGGCCATGGTCGACGAAGACGCAGGTGAGTTGGTCACCGATGGCGCGGTGGATCAACGCGGCGGCCACGCTCGAATCGACACCACCCGACAGGCCCAGGATCACCTCCTCGTCGCCCACCTGCTCACGGATGGCGGCCACGGCCTCGGCCACGTGGTCGCGCATCACCCAATCGGGGCGTACGGCGCAGATGCCCAGCACAAAGCGCTCCAGCATCGCCCTGCCCTGCACCGTGTGCGTCACCTCAGGGTGAAACTGCACTGCGTAGTAGCCCCGCGCCTCGTCGGCCATGCCGGCGATGGGGCAGCTGGGCGTGCTGGCCATCAGCTTGAATCCCGCAGGCAGCGCGGTGACCTTGTCGCCGTGGCTCATCCAAACCTTGAGCATGCCGTGACCCCCGTCGGTGCGGAAGTCCTCGATGCCGTCGAACAGCCGGGTGTGGCCGCGCGCCCGCACCTCGGCGTAGCCGAACTCACGGTGGTCGCTCCACTCCACGGTGCCTCCCAGCTGCACCGCCATGGTCTGCATGCCGTAGCAGATGCCGAGCACGGGCACGCCCAGGTCCCACACCGCCTGCGGTGCACGAAGCTGATGGTCTTCGTAGGTGCTGGCGTGGCTGCCCGACAGGATGACCCCCTTGGGCGCGAACGCGCGGATGAATTCATCCGTCACGTCATTCGGGTGGATCTCGCAGTAGACGTGTGCCTCGCGCACGCGGCGGGCGATCAGCTGCGTGACCTGGGAGCCGAAATCGAGGATCAGGATCTTGTCGTGCATGGTCATCTGGTGGACCTGAAGTGAAGCCAGGCCAGCAGCAGGGCCGTGAACTGCAAAGCCGCGCCGAAATACAACGGGGAACCGATGCGCCAGTCCCCCTGGGGCAGGTGCGACACCGCCATCAGCACGGGCGAAGCGAGCACGGGCGCGATGACCGCAGTGAGGCTGTTGAGCGAGCTGACCGACCCCATGGTCTGACCCTGGGTCTTCGCATCGGCGGCGGACGACACCAGGCTCTGCACCGAGGCCGTGACCGTGAAGCCCAACAGGTTGGCGAAGATCACGGCGTACATCATCCAGCCCTGCGAAGCGGCTCCCCATAGGAAGTACGCCAGCGTGGAAGACACCAGGCCGATGACCACCAGGCGCCGCGGCGGGAAGCGCTTGAGCAGCTTGCCCAGCAAGAAGCCCTGCACGATGACCGACACCACCCCCACGGCGGCGAGCGACCAGCCGTTGGCCTGCGTGTCCCAGCCGAACTTGAAAGTGTTGTGCAGCACCCAGACGTTGTAGAGCACGCCCTGCGCCAGACCGGTGCAGGCGATCACGCCCACCACGCGCCCGATGCCGGGCAAACGCACCAGAGCCTGAAAGGCCTTCAGGGGATTGGCCGCCTTCCACTCGAACGGACGGCGCTTCTCAGGGGGCAGCGACTCCGGCAGCACCCACCAGCCATAAGCCAGGTTCAGCAGCGACAACCCTCCCGCCACGAAGAAGGGCAGGTGGATGTCGATGGCACCCAGCAGGCCCCCTGCAGCCGGGCCAATGATGAACCCCAGCCCGAACATCGCGCCCAGCAGGCCGAAACGCTTGGCCCGGCCTTCGGGCGCCGTGATGTCCGCCACATAGGCGTTGGCCACGGCCGCGTTGGCCTGCATGGCCCCGCCCACCATGCGCACCGCAATCAACATCCACAGGCTGGTGGCCAGGGCCGTGGCGAAGAAGTTCAGCGCCAGGCCGCAGAACCCGAGCAGCAACACCTTGCGCCGCCCCCAGGCGTCGGACAGGGCGCCCAGCAACGGCGCCCCAAAGAAGTTGGCAATGCCGAAGGCAAAGCTGACCACCCCCACCCAGAGCGCCTGGTCGGCCGGTGAGACACTGAAACGGCCGATGAGCGCCGGCAGCACCGGCACGATGATGCCGATCGACACCATGTCGATCAGCACCGTGATGAGGATGAAAGGCATGGCCGCCTGACGGCGACCGTCCTCGGCGGGCAAGGAGGCGCTGTCGCTCACTGGCGGGGCCTCATTCGCTGCGGTAATTGGGAGCTTCCTTGGTGATCTGCACGTCATGGACGTGGCTCTCGCGGATGCCCGCCGAAGTGATCTCGACGAACTCGGCCTTGCCGTGCATCTGCTCGATGCCGGCGCAGCCGCAGTAGCCCATGGAAGCGCGCAAGCCGCCCGCCATCTGGTAGATGATGGCCACCATGGAGCCCTTGTACGGCACGCGCCCCTCGATGCCCTCGGGCACCAGCTTGTCGGCATTGGGGTTGGAAGTCTCGTCGGCTTCCTGGAAGTAGCGGTCCGCCGAGCCCGCCTTCATCGCGCCGATCGAACCCATACCGCGGTAGCTCTTGTAGCTGCGCCCCTGGTACAGGATGACCTCGCCCGGGGCCTCTTCGGTGCCGGCAAACATGCCGCCCATCATCACGGTACTGGCCCCGGCCGCCACCGCCTTGGCGATGTCACCCGAGTAGCGGATGCCACCGTCGGCGATCAGCGGAACGCCGCTGCCGCGCAAGGCCGTGGCAACGTTGTCGATGGCCGTGATCTGCGGAACGCCCACCCCCGCGATGATGCGGGTGGTGCAGATGGAGCCCGGCCCGATGCCCACCTTGACGGCATCAGCCCCCGCCTCGACCAGCGCCGTGGCGGCCGCACCGGTGGCGATATTGCCGCCAATGACGTCAACCTGCGGGAAGTTGCGCTTGACCCAGCGCACGCGCTCGATCACACCCTGGCTGTGGCCATGTGCGGTGTCCACCACGATGGCATCCACGCCGGCGCGCACCAACAGTTCCACGCGCTCTTCGGTGCCCTCGCCCACCCCGACGGCTGCGCCCACGCGCAACTGGCCGCGCGCATCGCGGGCGGCGTTGGGAAAGTCGGTCTGCTTGGTGATGTCCTTGACCGTCATCAGGCCGCGCAGTTCGAAGGCCTCGTTGACCACGAGTACGCGTTCCAGGCGGTGGCGATGCATCAGCGCCTTGCCGTCCTCGATGGTTGCACCTTCGTGCACCCAGATCAACCGCTCGCGCGGCGTCATCACGTCGCGCACGGGGGCATCCAGCCGGGTCTCGAAGCGCAGGTCCCGGTTGGTGACGATACCCACCACCGTCTTGCCTTCCAGCACCGGGAAGCCCGAGAAACCGTGCTGGCGGGACAGCGCAATCACCTGCTGCACCGTCGCCTCAGGGGTGATGGTGATGGGGTCGCGCAGCACACCGGATTCGTAGCGCTTAACGCGCGCGACTTCGGCGGCCTGCTGGCGCGGGGTCAGGTTCTTGTGCACGATGCCCACCCCGCCCTCTTGCGCGATGGCGATGGCCAGACGGGCTTCGGTCACGGTGTCCATCGCAGCGGACACCAGGGGCAAATTCAAGCGGATGTTGCGCGACAGGCGAGTGGACAGGTCGGTGTCCCGCGGCAACACCTGGGAGTACGCAGGCACCAGCAACACATCATCGAAGGTGAGCGCTTTGCCGAGAAGGCGCATGGCCGAAGACTCCAGAGCAAACGAAGATTATAGGAATCCAACCCGGCTGAAAGCTGCCGTACCACCAGGCCCGCGACGCTGGGGCTCAGGGTGCACGTTTCAGGCGGCGGGCCGGTGCAGGCGACTGGCGATAACGAAGACGCCGTGCTTCCTTGGGGTCACAGCGCAGCGAACGATAGGCCTCCACCCGGTCACCCTCCTTGAGCACCGTGGACACCGGCAGGCGACGGCCCCAGACCCCGCCATCCCAGGCGCCGTCGCACAGGAAAGCCAATTGCGGATCGGCTGCGGCCGCGCGCAAGGCCTGCTGCAGCGTGGCGCCTTCGGGCAAGGTGAGCTCCAGCATCACGACCTGCCGCGCCTGGGGGCTGCAGATGAAGTCGACGCGCATCATCTCGCGCCGTACACCTGTTCGGCGCGGCTGACAAAGGAGTCCACCAGCGTGTTGGCCACGCGGTCGAACACAGGGCTCACCACCACCTCCAGGGCGCGGCTGGCAAAGGCATAGCGAAGTTCCAGCTCCACCCGGCAGGCAGGCCGGTCCGCGCCCGCGGAGGTGATGGGCTTGAAGGTCCAGACGCCGTCGAGCGTGGAAAACGGGCCATCCACCAGTTGCATGGTCACCGACTCATCCGCCAGGTGCTCGTTGCGCGTGGTGAAGGCGTGCCGCACCCCGGCATAGGCCAGGCTCAGGCGGGCCGTCACGGCATCCTCATTGCGCTCCAGCAACTCGGCCTTGCTGCACCACGGCAGAAACTCGGGGTAACGCTCGATGCAGGTCACCAAGTCGTACATCTCCCTGGACGAGTACCAAAGAAGGACCGAGCGCTTGACGTGCTTCATACAATGAGTTCATTGTAGGCAAGGGGTCCGATGGCTCCGTCCAGGAGTCCAGGCATTCAATGTCACAGCCCGTCCCCCACATCGCGGAGAACCGCCGCGCCCGGTTCGAATACCACCTCGACGAGGCCTTCGAGGCCGGCTTGGTGCTGGAGGGGTGGGAGGTCAAGGCCATCCGCGCGGGGCAGGTGCAGTTGACCGACGGCTATGTGTTGGTGCGCGGCGGAGAACTCTTCCTGATCGGTTGTCGGATCAACGCCCTGCGTGAGGCCTCCACGCACGTCAACCCCATGGCTGAGCGCACGCGCAAGCTGCTGATGCACAAGGACCAGATCCGGCGCCTGGTGGGCAAGGTGGAGCAGCGCGGCTTCACCCTGGTGCCGCTGAACCTGCACTACAAGGGCGGCAGGGTGAAGGTGGAGATTGCACTGGCCAAGGGCAAGGCGGAGCACGACAAACGCAACACCGAAAAGCAGCGCGACTGGGACCGCGAGAAGCAGCGCCTGATGCGCCACAAGGTTTCATCGCCCGCCGCTGGCTGAAGACGCGCGGCAGGCCGTCCCACCACACAGCGCTCGCTGACGCGCACCGCCGCCCTTTCCTTCCTCCCCGGGCACCTCAGGTTCCCCGGGTTTCCCGGGTTCGCCGCTCGGAAGACTAGAACGCCTGCGCCAGCGCCCGTTGCAAGTCCGCGCGCAGGTCTTCCACGGCTTCGAGCCCGATGGAAAACCGCACCAGGTGGCCCGGCAGCCGCTGTGCCGGCTCGCGCATGGCCGACAGGTCGTAGGGCACTGCCAGGCTCATGGGCCCGCCCCAGGAGTAGCCCAAGTGGAAGAGCTCCAGCCCGTCCACAAAGGCGTCCACCTGTCGCGTATCGAAGCGGGCGTCGAACATCACCGAGAACAAGCCTGCCGCGGCCGTGCAATGCCGCCTCCAATGCTCATGGCCGGGGGATCCAGGCAAGGCAGGATGCAGGACCTGGGAGACCTGCGGTTGCAGTCCCAGCCAACGCGCCAGTTCACGCGCCGCCTGGTCGTGGGCGTCATAACGCACCCGGATGCTGGGCAGGGAGCGCAAAACCAACTCACAGTCGTTGGCCGCCACCCCGATCCCCAGGATGGCGTGGGCCTGGTGGATACGCTGATGCAGCACCTCATCGCGCGTGACCACGGAACCCATGAGTACGTCAGCACCGCCGGACGGGTACTTCGTCAGCGCGTGCATGGAGATGTCCACGCCCAGATCGAAGGCGTTGAACGCCAGGCCCGCCCCCCAGGTGTTGTCCAGCGCGCAGACTGCACCTTGGGATTTGGCCGCAGTCACCAGGGCGCCCAGATCCGGGAACTCCATGGTCACCGAACCAGGCGCTTCCACCCAAACAAGGCGTGTGTTCGGGCGCAACATCGCCGCCAGCGCTGCCGGGTCCATCGGGTCATACGCGCGCCAGGAGATGCCCCAGCCACTGAGCAGCGCGCGCGCCTGTTCCTTCGAGGGGCCATAGACATTGGCCGGCAGCAACACCTCGTCACCGGCCTTGAGCAAGGCCGTGTTGACGAGGGTGATGGCCGCCAGGCCGCTGGGGGCCAATTCGCAGTGCAAGCCGCCTTCCAGCGTGGCGATGCGCTGCTCCAGCGTGTAGGTGGTGGGCGTCCCGTGCAGTCCGTAGGTATAGCCCTGCTTGCCCTTGAGAGCTCTCGACCGCAAGGCCGCGACGTCCTTGAACATGACTGTGGACGCTTTGTGCACCGCGGGAGGAAAAGCCTCGAACCCGACGGGCGGGCAGTAGGGGTGGTGAATCTGCTGCGTGATGGGGTCGGGGGCGGCATTTCCAGCCGATTGAATCTTGTCGTTCGTCATCTCTTGTTTGTCTCCAACGCTTGCCTGCTGCGCAGATTTCTTGTAAGGCTCATCCGAGGTGCGCTTCAGGCCCGCAGTGCCAGCGTGCTTCAGATCGGTTGCGCCACCAGGTCATGCCCCTGCGTGGCCAGCACCCGGGCCCTGGTGAATTCACCTACTCTCAAAATCTTGGACGCCTTCTCCGGGGGCATCAGGTGCACCGTACCGTCAATCTCCGGCGCGTCGGCGTACGACCGCCCGGCCCCACCCTTGCGCCCCAGTGCCGGCGCAGCGTCCACCAGCACCTGCATCGTGGCGCCCACCCTTTCGCGCAGCTTGGCTGCGGACACCTCCTCGGCCACCGCCATGAAACGCGCACGTCGCTGTTCGCGCTCGGCCAACGGCAGCAGCCCCGGCAACGCGTTGGCAGCAGCCCCTTCAACCGCCGAGTAAGCGAAGCACCCGGCGCGGTCGATGCGCGCCTCACGCATGAAGTCCAGCAAGGCCTCGAACTCTGCCTCGGTCTCGCCGGGAAAACCGGCGATGAAGGTGGACCGCACCACCAGCTGCGGGCAGATCTCGCGCCAGCGGGCCAGGCGCTCCAGGTTGCGCTCGCCGCTGGCCGGGCGCTTCATGCGCTTGAGCACATCGGGGTGTGCGTGCTGGAAGGGCACGTCCAGGTAAGGCAGGATGCGGCCCTCGGCCATCATCGGCAGCACATCATCAACATGGGGGTAAGGGTAGACGTAGTGCAAGCGCACCCAGGCGCCATGGGGTTCGGCCAGCAAGGCCAGCTTCTCGCACAAGTCCACCAGGCGCGTCTTCACCGGCTGGCCGTCCCAGAACCCGGTGCGGTACTTCACATCCACGCCATAGGCGCTGGTGTCCTGGCTGATGACCAACAGTTCCTTCACGCCCGACTCGAACAGGGCCCGTGCCTCGTTGAGCACATCCCCGATAGGCCTCGAGACCAGGTCACCGCGCATGCTGGGGATGATGCAGAAGGTGCACCGGTGGTTGCAGCCCTCGCTGATCTTCAGGTACGCGTAGTGCCGCGGGGTGAGCTTGATGCCCGCCAGACCGCGCGCCTCGGGCACCAGGTCGATGAACGGGTCGTGCGGCTTGGGCACATGCCGGTGCACGGCGTCCATCACCTCTTGCGTGGCATGTGGCCCGGTGACGGCCAGCACTTTGGGGTGCACCTGGCGGACCAAGTTGCCACCATCCTGCCCGGACTTGGCACCCAGGCACCCGGTGACGATCACGCGGCCGTTTTCCGCCAAGGCCTCGCCGATGGTGTCCAGGCTCTCCTTGACCGCATCATCGATGAAGCCGCAGGTGTTGACGATCACCAGGTCTGCCCCGGCGAAGGTCTTGCGGGTCTCGTAGCCTTCGGCGCGAAGTTGCGTGAGGATGAGTTCGGAGTCCGTGAGCGCCTTCGGGCACCCCAGCGAGACGAAGCCGATGCTAGGGGCTGGACGAGCCGGTGCCGGGTGCAAGGTGTCGGTCATATGGAGAGTCATTGGGGTGCCAGCATCTCGCCTTGTACGGACCGCGTGATCAAGGCTCGGCAGGCGGCTTGCCCGGGAACCCCGGCATGCCTGCAAACAGGCCAGCCGAGTTACGTTGCAGTTGTTCCTGCATTTGCGCGAACAGGGAGCCGGACTGCTCCAGGTACTGCCCCATCAGGTTCTGCATCATCGGGGGCGACTGACCCTGGAGCCAGGTGGTCCAGGTCTCGGGGGTGAAGGCGGAGGGGTCATACAAGCCCTTGGCAGGCTGGGCGAAACGGGTCTGCAACTCCACAAAAGTCTGGAGGTTCTTCTCCAGGTACGCCCCCATCATCCCCTGCATGGCATGCCCGTAGAAGCGGATCAGCTGTGCCAGCATCTGGGTGGAGAAGATCGGCACGCCTTCCGTCTCCTCTTCCAGAATGATCTGCAACAGGATGCTGCGGGTCAGATCTTCCCCAGTCTTGGCGTCGCGTACCTCAAAAGGTTCGGCCTGCATCACCATGCGCTTCACATCGGCCAACGTGATGTAGCTGCTGGTCTGCGTGTCATACAGGCGTCGGTTGGGATATTTCTTCAACACCCGGTGGGCTGACGGTGCGGGTTTTGCCGCGGCAGAAGCCGCCGCACGTCTTTGGGTAGCCATGAGGCGTGTCTCCTGCTGAAGTCCTGCGTCGATTCTAGAAGCCACCCCCACCTACTCGGGCGGACGATTTCCCAGGTCGGGTTTCCCCGTTGCAGTCCTGAGACCTTGTGCTGCCACCCATCCACGGAAAAGGCCGGCATGCGCCGGCCTTGCAGGGGTGGGCGGTGGAACCTCCAGCCGGAGGCTCCAGCGGTCAGGCCTCAATCAACCTGTGGAACCACCTGCACCTTGACGTCAACGACAACATCCGTATGCGCGGCCACGGAAACGGTGTACTCGCCCACCGTTTTCAATGGGCCCGTCGCCATCCGTACCTGTGCCTTTGAAACGCCCAGGCCCATCTTGGTCAGCGCTTCGGCAATGTCGTGGTTGGTCACGGAGCCGAAGAGACGGCCGTCGACGCCGGCCTTTTGCGCTATGCGCACGACCTTGCCGCTAATTTCTGCGCCCAGGGCCTGTGCACCTGTCAGCTTCTCCGCAGCCACCCTTTCGAGTTCAGCGCGGCGCGTCTCGAACTCCTTGAGCGCCGCATCCGTGGCGCGACGTGCGCGACGGGTGGGGATCAGGAAGTTTCGCGCGTAGCCGTCCTTGACCCTGACGACGTCACCCAGGTTGCCCAGATTGGCCACCTTCTCTAGAAGAATCACTTGCATGTCAGTCTCCTCAGACCCTGTGAAGATCAGAGTACGGCAACAGTGCCAGGAAGCGCGCGCGCTTGATGCAGTTGGTCAGCTGCCGCTGGAAGATGGCGCGCGTGCCAGTCAGGCGAGCAGGCGTGATCTTGCCGTTTTCGCCGATGAAGTCGCGCAGGGTATCGACATCCTTGTAGTCGATTTCCTCGACACCAGCGACGGTGAACCGGCAAAAACGCTTGCGCCGGAACAACAACGACTGCTGATTACGCTTGGGGCGCTTGTCCTTGGAAAACTTACCTTTGCCACGGGGTGGGGGCATGATGAACTCCTTGAAACTTGAACGTTGCGGTAACTGGAACCTGCCTCGTCAGGGGGCCAGGTCCGTGATGTGAAACAGAATGCCGCGGCCGTTTCGGGCAGGCGCCAGGAAACCGGAAACCGTCAGAACCGAACCAAGCGGCAATGAAGCCACCTTGGACGCCAGCGATCCGATCACCAGAGCACGCAGCTCCAACGCCACCTTGCGGGCCTGCCCTTCGTGAGACACCTCGGACTCGTGCAGCAACTGCAGATCGAGTGCCGGCAAGCCGGCGGGTGTGCAACGAAGCGCTCCGCGCTCGGCCAACGATGCCAGAAGAACCAGCCGGTTCAATGTGCCATCGCCAGTTAGGTGGCGGCCGTGTCGGCTGTCAGGCCGGTGTCTCTTGGGCAGTCTTCCGGGACTCCTCGCGCTCCACCACCTTCATCATGATGGAGGGCGTGGTCTCAGCCTTGGACTTGGCCACGGTGAGGTGACGCAGCACCGCATCGTTGAAACGGAATCCCGTCTCCAACTCCGTCAGGGTCTCGTGACCGCACTCGATGTTGAGGCAAAGGTAATGAGCCTTGGCGAGCTTCTGTATCAGGTAAGCCAGCTGGCGCCGACCCCAGTCCTCTACCCTGTGCACCTTGCCGCCGGCATTGGTGACGAGGGTCTTGTAACGCTCCAGCATCGCTGGAACCTGCTCGCTCTGATCCGGGTGGATCAACAGAACGATCTCATAGTGACGCATGAACACTCCTTATGGGTTCCGTGAAAGGAAGCCGCCCCGAACGCGTCGAATCACACGGGTGCAGCAAGGCGAAAAGCCTATGATTGTAGGCCGAAATGCACAGCGCCCTCGAAATCACTTTCGAGGGCGCTGCAGAACCGCAGACTCTTCAGCGATGCACTGCCAGAGCGCACCGCTGTCGGCCAGCGGTCAGACCAAGGTCAGGCCCTGGAGGTGTTCAGGTTCGGGTAGCGCACGTGCTCCACCAACTCCTGAATGTCGGCCTTTGGGGCCGGTGTGAAGAAGCTCACGATGATGATCACGGCAAAGCCCAGCGGCACGCCAAAGACGCCGGCGGCGATGGGCTGCATGCCCCACCAGCTGTTGTCGGCGATCGGTGAGGTGACGTTGAACAGACCGCGCATCCAGGGCTGTGTCGTGGCCATGTAGTAGAACGTGATCACCGTACCCGAGATCATGCCCAGAACAGCCCCCCACTTGGTGGCGCGCTTCCAGAAGATGCCGAGCACCAGTGCCGGGAAGAAGCCCGCCGCAGCCAGCGAGAAGGCCGCAGACACCAGGAAGAGGATGTCCGCCACCTTCAGCGAAGCCACGTAGGCCGCTGCCAGAGCCACCACCAACAACAAGAGCTTGGAGATCATCACCCGGCGCGCGGTGGACGCGTTGGGGTCGATCATCTTGTAGTACAGGTCGTGGCTGAGCGCGTTGGCGATCGTCAGCAGCAGGCCGTCCGCAGTGGACAGCGCCGCAGCAAGACCGCCCGCGGCCACCATGCCCGAGATCACGTAAGGCAAGCCTGCGATCTCTGGCGTGGCCAGCACGATGATGTCGCCGCCAATGCGCATTTCACCCAGTTGGAAGATGCCGTCCTTGTTGACGTCGGCGATGGACAACAACGCCGGATCCACCTTCGCCCAAGCACCCACCCAGGCAGGCAGCTTGTCAAACGGTGTGCCCACCAAGACGTTGAAAACCTCGTACTTGACCAGTACGGCCAGGGCCGGCGCCGTGAAGTACAACAAGAAGATGAAGAACAGCGACCAGGTCACCGACTGGCGCGCCTCCTTCACCGACGGGGTGGTGTAGTAGCGCATCAGGATGTGCGGCAACGCGGCGGTACCCACCATCAGGCAGAACACCAGGCCCAGGAAGTTGCGGCGCGAGGTGTCAAAAGCGGCCTTGGCCTTTTCGTCACCATTCGGATCGCCCGCGAACTGCTGCGCATGGCGCGGCATGCCGGCCAGCGGACCGGTGCGCCCATCAGCCCCAGCCTTGGCGGCCGTCCAGGCCTTCTTGGCGGCCTCCTCGTTGGCGGGCACGGCTGCCAGCGCCTTCTCTGCGGCCTGCACCTCGGCCACAGGGGCGTTGGCGGCCTTGAGCTCTTCCACCTTTTTCTGCGCGGCAGCACGGTCGGCGGCCAGGGCAGCCGGCACGTCCTTCAGCTTGGCGGCCAGAGCGTCAGACTGTGCCTTGAAGATAGCGCGAACTTCCTGCTCCTTGGGGTCGGCAATGAGCTGCTTTTCACGCTCGGTCACCTTGGCCAGTTGTGCGCCGTAGATGGCTTGCGGAATCGGCACGCCCGTCTGCTTCACCGACAGCCACACCACCGGGATCATGTACGCAATGATCAGGATGATGTACTGCGCCACCTGTGTCCAGGTGACGGCCCGCATGCCCCCCAGGAAGGAGCACACCAGGATGCCGCCCAGACCGACGAACACGCCGATCTCGAAGGCCAACCCGGTCAGACGCGTGGTGATCAGACCTACACCGTAGATCTGGGCCACGACGTACACGAACGACACCAGGATGGCGATCAGGATGCCAACGAAGCGAGCCGCGTTGCCCTCATAGCGCGCACCGAGAAAATCGGGAATCGTGAACTGACCGAACTTGCGAAGGTACGGCGCCAGGAACAGCGCGACCAGGCAGTAGCCCCCCGTCCAGCCCATGATGAAGG
This sequence comes from Betaproteobacteria bacterium, assembly GCA_037127635.1. Lineage (GTDB taxonomy): Bacteria > Pseudomonadota > Gammaproteobacteria > Burkholderiales > Burkholderiaceae_C > Rubrivivax. Next base: position 38,713 of record JBAXYD010000001.1, read on the forward strand.
CCAGACCGCCGTAGCCGGTGAGGTACAGCGTGCCGGCCATGCCAATGAAGGACGCCGCGCTCATCCAGTCGGCGCCGGTGGCCATGCCGTTGTACACGGCAGGCACGCGGCGACCGGCCACGTAGTACTCTGCCGCATCGTTGGTGCGGCTCATGATGCCGATGCCGGCGTAAAGCGCGACGGTGGCCAGCAGGAACACGATGCCGATGGCACCCCTGCTCAGACCCATCTGCTCCGCGATGGCCAGCACGATCACGAAGGCCACAAAGCCGCCGGTGTACCAGCCGTAAATCTTGTTGAGGCCCTTCTTGAAGGCCGCATTGGCCTCCTTGTTGGAGACCCCCTCTTGGGTTTCGAACGACAAGCCAGCCATGTCACTCCTCCTCGGCAACGCCGTGTTCTTGGTCCAGCTTGTTCATGTAGTGGGCGTAGTACCCGATGATGACCATATAGACCACCAGAGAGCCTTGCGAAGCAACCCAGAAACTGAACGGCCAGCCAAAGAAGTTAAAACTCAGCTCACGGGCATAGAACCCGATGACGAAAGTCACCACGAACCAGATGGCCAGCAGGATCGACGTGATCCGCAGGTTTTTCTGCCAGTAGCGCTGGTGGTTTTCACTCACCTGCATAACAACACCCCTTTCATGAGGACTGAAACATCCGGCCCCTCTCGAACCGGCCCACCACACGGAATCCGCGCGTCACCGCGCGAACCGCACACACTTGGCCTGGACGGCCACTTTGCAGCCACACCCTCAAGGGGCGGGCGCACCAGCCAGAAGCCCTGTCTCGCGCTCGAGCTGCGCAGCGACCTTGGGCTCGAACCCCTTGAGATGGCGAATGATCTTCACCGCCTCTTCTGGGTTGCGACGATCGACATGAACCCGAGCCAGCTGATACCAGCCATAGGGACTCATCGGTTGCAGTTCTGTGTTTCGCTTCAAGGCCGCCACCGCCTCGTCGTAGCGCTCCAGGCGTATCAGCACCAGGCCTTGGCCGTACCAGGCGCGGTCCAGCTTTGGCGAAAGCTCTGTGGCGCGCACAAAGCTGGCCAGCGCCTGCTCAAAGCGCTCCAGGGACTCCAGGAGGAATCCGCGGTTGAACCACGCCTGCGCGTTGTCCTCGGCCACCTTGACCCAACGCTCGTTGTCAGACAGAGCCTGCTCGAGCCTTCCGGCCTGCGCATGCAGGTGGGCACGGCTGGACAGCCCGTAGGCATCCTCAGGCCAGCGCTGCAGCAGTCGGTCGAACACTGCCAGCGCCTGGGCCTGACGCCCCACCACCAGCCAGCCAATGGCCTGCCACTTCAGACTCAGGTACTCCAAGCGCATCATCGACACCCCGCCATGTTGGCTGCCATGCAGAGATTGATCTTCTCGAACGTGACCACCGCGTAGACGACCAGGAGAAGCAGAAAGGTCACCACCGGGACATGCCGGTCGTCCACCTGCCGCGGCGTGATCCACCGGACGGGCACAGTGAACGGCTTGGAGATGACCTGCAGCAGGCGGTAGAAGACATTGCTGTCCCGACGTGCTCCCGCCAGGACATGCAAGGCGCCCTGCCCTACCAGCGCCAACAAGGCGATGTAGAGCACCAACTGGATGATGTTCAGGACATTCAACATACCGCAGACCACTTTTTGGCCCGCGGCTTACGAATAACTGACTTTAGGGTCTTTGATCCACGTCAACCCTGAGAGGGATTCCCCTAGGGAAAGACCCTATGGCTATCATGGCGTCAAGCCTGCTAGACGGTGCCAAGTGTCAACCACCGTGTCTGGGTTGAGGGAGATCGAGACAATGCCCTCCTGAGCCAGCCAGTCGGCGAAATCGGGATGATCGCTCGGCCCCTGCCCACAGATACCCACGTACTTGCCGGTGGCCCTGCAGGCCGCGATGGCGCGCGAGATCAGCGCCTTGACGGCAGGATCCCGCTCATCGAAATCGTTGGCCAGCAGCGCCAGGCCCGAATCGCGGTCCAGGCCCAGGGTCAGTTGGGTGAGGTCGTTCGACCCGATGGACATGCCGTCGAAATGCTGCAGAAACTGGTCCGCCAGTATGGCGTTGCTCGGCACCTCACACATCATGATCAGCCGCAGCCCGTTCTGGCCGCGCTTCAGGCCCCGCTCGGCCAGCATCTCACCCACCCGCTCAGCCTGACGAACCGTGCGAACGAAGGGGACCATTAATTCGACGTTGGTCAACCCCATGTCATTGCGCACCCGCTTGATGGCTTCGCACTCCATGCCAAACGCATCGCTGAACTCGCCGCTGAGGTAGCGGCTGGCGCCACGGAAGCCCAACATGGGGTTCTCCTCGTCAGGCTCGTAGCGTGTACCCCCAATCAACTTGCGGTACTCATTGCTCTTGAAGTCAGACAGGCGAACAATGACGGGCTTGGGCCAGAACGCTGCAGCAATGGTGGCCACGCCTTCGGCAAGCTTGTCCACGTAGAAAGCGCGCGGCGAGGCATGCCCGCGGGCCACAGACTCCACGGCCTTCTTCAAATCAGCATCGACGTTGGGATAGTCGAGGATGGCTTTGGGGTGCACCCCGATGTTGTTGTTGATGATGAATTCCAGACGCGCCAGACCCACTCCGGAGTTGGGCATCTGGGCGAAGTCGAAGGCGAGCTGCGGGTTGCCCACGTTCATCATGATCTTGATGGGGCAGTAAGGCATCTCTCCGCGCCGGACCTCCCTCACCTCGGTCTCCAACAGCCCGTCGAAGACGTAGCCTGTGTCCCCCTCCGAACAGGCTACCGTGACCAGGGACCCCTCGTGCACCTTGTCGGTGACGTCACCGCAACCCACCACGGCAGGAATGCCCAGCTCCCGCGCAATGATGGCCGCGTGGCAGGTCCGCCCGCCCCGGTTCGTGACGATGGCGCTGGCCCGCTTCATCACGGGCTCCCAGTTCGGATCGGTCATATCGGTCACGAGCACGTCACCGGCTTGGACGCGGTCCATCTCGGCAATCGAGTGCACGATCCGCACCGGCCCCGTGCCGATTTTCTGACCGATGGCCCGGCCCTCGGCGAGGATAGTGCCGGTGCTCTTGAGGATGTAGCGGTGCTCCACCTGTCCCGCAGACTGGCTCTTCACGGTCTCAGGCCGGGCCTGCAGGATGTAGAGCTTGCCGTCCACGCCATCCTTGCCCCACTCGATGTCCATGGGACGGCCGTAGTGCTTTTCGATGATCAACGCGTAGCGGGCCAGCGCGATGATGTCCTCATCTGACAGCGAATAGCGGTTGCGCCACTCCGTCGGGGTGTCCACCGTCTTGACCAGGCGTCCACCGGGCGTGCGCTCGGCCGCCTCAATGAATTCCATGCGCACGAGCTTGGAGCCAAGCGCTCGGCGGATGATGGGGTACTTTTCATTGCGCAGGGCGGGCTTGTGGACGTAGAACTCATCAGGGTTGACGGCGCCCTGCACCACCGTCTCACCCAGCCCGTAGCTGGAGGTGATGAAGACCACTTCCTCGAAGCCACTCTCGGTGTCGATCGTGAACATGACCCCGGCAGACCCCAGGTCAGAGCGCACCATGCGCTGCACCCCAGCAGACAGCGCCACCCCGTCGTGCGCGAAGCCCTTGTGCACGCGGTAGCTGATGGCGCGGTCGTTGTAGAGCGAGGCAAAGACCTCCTTCATGCGGTGCAGCACGTCGTCGATGCCCACCACGTTCAGGAAGGTCTCTTGCTGCCCCGCAAACGAGGCGTCCGGCAGGTCTTCCGCAGTGGCCGAAGAGCGCACGGCAAAGCAGCCGCTGCCGTCAGCGTCCAGCCGCGCGAACTCGTGTCGAATGGCAGCTTCGAGCTCGGCAGGCAGCGGGGCGGCTGTCACCCAGCCGCGGATCTCCTCGCCCGCCTTCGCCAGGGCCCGGACGTCTTCGGTGTTCAGTTCGGCCAAGCGCGTGGAGATCCGGTCGGACAGCCCGCTGCCCTGCAAGAAGAGCCGGAAGGCCAAGGCCGTGGTGGCAAACCCCCCAGGCACTCGAACCCCGGAGGCGGCCAGTTGGCTGATCATCTCGCCGAGGGAGGCGTTCTTGCCGCCCACCGACTCGACGTCGGTCATCCTCAGTTGTTCAAACGGCACGACCAGGGCGGTCGCCAGATTCGCAAAAGACATGGGAAAGCTCCGTGATGACAAGAATCGGGGGCTTTCGCGCGCAACATCGGGCCGAGCCGCCGGCGTTCTGACTGTTCTTGTGGACGACGGCTCAAAGGCATATGGTTGAGCGTGTGGCGCGAATCGATGTTCATTGTAGGGATGAATCCCTATCATGCGGCCGTCACCAACTGTCAGTATTGAGACATGCCCACCCGTACCGTCTTCTTCGTCTCCGACGGCACCGGCATCACGGCCGAGACCTTCGGAAATTCCATCCTTGCCCAGTTTGCCGCCACCCCCAGGCACGTACGGAGGCCTTTCATCGACAGTGTGGACAAGGCTATGGATGTGCAGAAGGAGATCGACGAGACCGCGGTGCGCGAGGGGCGCAGGCCCATCGTCTTCATCACCCTGGTCAACGATGAAGTGCGCCAGGTGATTGCCCAGCCCGATTCCAAGGGCCTGGTGCTGGACATGTTCCGGACATTCGTCGAGCCCCTGGAGACCGAGTTCGGCGTCAAGAGCAACCACCGGATTGGCCGTTTCTCAGATGCGGCAAAGAGTCAGGAGTACAACGACCGCATCGAGGCGATCAATTTCTCGCTTGCCCACGATGACGGGCAATCGTCGCGCAATCTGGCGGAAGCAGACGTCATCCTGGTGGGCGTGAGCCGCTGCGGGAAGACGCCCACCAGCCTGTATCTGGCCATGCAGCACGGCATCAAGGCAGCCAACTATCCGCTGATACCGGAGGACTTTGATCGCTCGCGGATGCCTGTCCCCCTGGCTCCCTACAAGGCTAAGTGCTTCGGCCTCACCATCGACCCCGAACGGCTGGCGCAGGTGCGGCACGAGCGCCGCCCGGGAAGTGCTTACGCCTCATTGAGCAACTGCCGGCAGGAAGTGCGCGATGCCGAAGCCATGATGCGGCGTGAGGGCATCGGCTGGTTGTCATCCACCCACAAGTCCATCGAAGAGATCGCCACCACCATCCTCAGAGACATCAGGCCGGACCGGCTGGTCTACTGAGCGCGCCGAGCGCGCAAAGGCTTCGCGGGCGCAAACTCAGGCGTGACGGCGTCTGGCGGACTCATACAGGCAGATGGCCGCCGCCGCCGCCACGTTCAGCGACTCCTCACCGCCGGGCTGGGGGATGCGCACCGTCAGTCGGCAACGCGCCAGGATTTCTGTGGCCACACCCTGGCCCTCATGACCCATGACCCAGACACAGGGGTCTGGCAGCGCGACCTGCCCCAACACAGCGCTGGCATGCGAACTGGTGGCCACCCAGGTGGCTGGTTCACGTTGAAAGCGGTCTGGACCCGCCTGACCCGGCAAGCCCGCGAGGTCCACCGCCTCGCACAGATTCAAGGCGAAATGGGCCCCCATGCCAGCGCGCAGCACCTTTGGCGACCACAGCGCCGCCGTGCCAGGCGTGGACCAGACCTGTCTGACACCCAGCGCGCTGGCCGAACGCAGGATGCTGCCTACGTTGCCAGGGTCTTGAAGGCGATCCAGCAGCACAGCAGCCGCACCCAATTCCGGGGCCTCGACCTCGGGCAGCGAGGTGACGAATAACACGCCTGAGGGCGAGGGCAAGGCGCTGACCTGTTCAAGCAGCCGGTCCGCGACGAACTGCACCTGCTCGGCTCCCGCTGCGAGTTCACGCAACGCCAACCGCTGCCAGGCGGACTCCGAGAACACCGCGACACGGGGTCGATATCCACGTGCCAGGTAGGCCGAGCACAGGTGCTCGCCCTCGATGCAGATCTCGCCCTCCCGGCGGTAGGCCGACGGATGGGCCAGCAGTTGCCGCAGCCGCTGCAGCAGCGGGTTGTCGCGCGATGTGATCACTGGCCGGTTACGCCCCGTCATTCGGGCCCCTGGCACTGCCGCACGGGCGCAAAGCTGCGGCGGTGCACGGGGCTAGGCCCGTGGCGGCGCAGTGCCTGGAGATGCTCCGCCGTGGGGTAGCCCTTGTGCGTGGCAAACCCGTATTGCGGGTATTGCTCGTGGACCTCAAGGCACCAAGCATCGCGACGCACCTTTGCCACAATAGATGCTGCGGAGATGGCCGGCACCAGGGCATCACCCTTGACGATGGCCTGCGCCGGAACAGACAAGGCCGGCAGCCGATTGCCGTCCACCAACACCCACGCCGGGGTGAGCCTCAGGTTCTGTACCGCCCGGCTCATGGCGCGTAAGGTGGCCTGCAGGATGTTGACCTCATCGATCTCCTGCGGTGAGGCCCAGGCCACCTCCACGCACAAGGCCTTGGCGCAGATCTCGTCGTGAAGCCGCTGACGCGCTCGCGCGGTCAGGGCCTTGGAGTCTGCAAGGCCTGCAACCGGCTTGGCGTCATCGAGGACCACCGCGGCCGCCACGACCGGGCCGGCCAAAGGACCACGGCCGGCCTCGTCGACGCCAGCCAGCAGACCGCGCACGCCCCAGGCCAGCGCCAGCTGCTCAGGCGTAGATGACTTTCTCGATGGCATCGGTGGCTCGGGTGGCAGTGTCGCAGCGCAATTGATGGTGCAGCACCGTGAACCACTGGTGCACACGCTCTCGGCGCGCATCTTCGTCAAGCCAACGCAGAGCTTCCTGCGCCAGCCGCTGGGGCGTGCAAGCCTCTTGAATGAGCTCCGGCACCACAAAGTCCCGGCAGAGAATGTTGGGCAACCCGACCCAGGGCAGGTATGCCATGCGCTTCATCAGCTGCCAGCTCAAGGGGTGCATGCGGTACGCAATGACCATAGGCCGCTTGAACAAGGCCGCCTCCAGCGTGGCGGTGCCGCTGGCAATCAGGGTCAGGTCACAGGCGGCCAACGCCTCGTGAGAGCGACCCGGCAGCAACTGAAGGCCTGGCGGCCCATGGGTGGCCGCCAGCGGCTGCAACAGACTGTCCAGGCCGGGGGCAACGGGCAGCACAAAGCGAATGTCGGGCCTGGCGGCCTGCAGCAAGCGGGCCGCTTGCAAGAGGGCCGGCGCGATGTACTGGATCTCAGATCGGCGGCTGCCCGGCAGCAGGGCCACCACCGTGGCCTGCGCCGGCAGCGTCAGCGCCTGCCGCGCAGCCGGCCGGTCGGGTTCCATGGGGATGACATCGGCCAAGGGGTGCCCGACATAGGTGGCAACCACTCCGTGAGCGTGCAGCAGTTCCGGCTCAAACGGGAAGAGGCACAGCACATGGTCAGTGCTGCGGGCGATGCGTTTCACGCGCCCACCACGCCAGGCCCAGATGGAGGGGCAAACGAAGTGGATGCTCGGAATGCCCCGGCGCTTGAGTCGCTCCTCAAGGCCCAGATTGAAGTCCGGCGCATCGATGCCGATGAACGCGCGCGGCGGATCGGCCAACAACCGCTCCGCCAAGGCCTCACGAATGCGCGAAATTTCGCGGTAATGGCGAAGCACCTCCACATAACCCCGGACAGCCAACCGGTCACTTGGCCACCAAGCCTCGAAACCCGTCTGCTCCATTTTCGGCCCGCCAATGCCCCCGGCCACCATGGCGGGCCAGCGCTGGCGCATGGCCTGCAACAGCAAGGACGCCAACAGGTCGCCCGATGCTTCGCCCGCGACCATGGCCACAGTCAAGGGGGGATCTTGGGCGCCCATTTGAGGAGCACTGACTGCAGAGCCGGCGCGGGAGGGCTGAACAGCCGTCAGCGCGCAATGCCGCGGGTCGAAGCGGCCAGGAAGTCCAACACCATGTGCACATCTGCCTGGGCCAGGGCATCCTCAGTCCGCTCGGCAGCCAGAGACTCGATGCGTTGTCGCGCCTGCTCCAAGGTCAGCCCCTCGCGGTACAACAGGCGATGGATTTGCTTGACCAGTGCGATGCGCTCGCGCGGATAGCCGCGGCGCCTGAGCCCTTCCACATTGAAACCGTGCACGGCCAGCGGGTTGCCCGACACCATCATGAACGGCGGCACATCTTGTGACACATGACTCTGGAAGCCGGTCATTGCATGGCTGCCGACGTGGCAGAACTGGTGGATGCCGGTCAAGCCACCGACGATGACCCAATCTGCAACGTGGACGTGGCCAGCCAGGGTGGCGTTGTTGGCGAGGATGGTGTGCGAGCCCACCTGCACGTCATGCGCGAGGTGTACGTAGGCCATCACCCAGTTGTCGCTGCCCAGTCGGGTGATGCCCACATCCTGCACAGTGCCACGATTGAAGGTGCAGAACTCACGGATGGTGTTGCGATCGCCGATATGCAGGGACGTCGGCTCACCACGGTACTTCATGTCCTGCGGCGCGCCGCCCAATACCGCGTGAGCATGGATGCGGTTTTCCTTGCCGATGACGGTGGGCCCCTCCAGGACGCAATGGCCACCGATCTGAGTGCCCGCGCCGATGGTCACACCGGCCCCAATCAGGGTGTATGGGCCCACCGTGACGCTCGCGTCAATCTCGGCCTGCGGGTCAACGATGGCCGTCGGGTGAATCAGGGTCATGCCGCCCCCGGCCTTCACCGCACCTGGCGCATGGTGCACATCAATTCGGCCTCCACTGCCAGTTCACCATCCACGCTGGCGCGTGCGGCAAACTTGAAGATGCCCGACTTTGCACGCACCAGGCTCACCTCCAACAGCAACTGATCGCCCGGCTCCACAGGGCGCTTGAAGCGCGCCCCGTCGATGCCAGCGAAGTAGTACACCGAGTTGTCGTCCGGCTCCTTGCCCGCCGACTCAAAGGACAGCAAGGCGGCGGCCTGCGCCAGGGCCTCCAGCATCAAGACGCCCGGCATCACGGGGCGGTGCGGGAAATGACCCAGGAAATAGGGCTCGTTGATGGAGACGTTCTTGATCGCCTTGATGCGAACGCCGCTTTCGATCTCCAACACCCGATCGACCAGCAGGATCGGGTAGCGGTGGGGCAGCTTCTTCAGCACCCCGTGGATATCCATCCTCATGATTTAGCCTTTTCCAGTACCCGAATACGGTCTCGCAGAGCGTGGAGTTGCCGCAGCGTGGCTGCGTTCTTTTCCCAGGCGGAATTTTCGTCGAAGGGGTACACACCGCTGTACTGGCCAGGCTTGAGGATAGACCGGGTGACCACGGTGGCCGCCGACACATGCACATGGTCCGCCAACTCCAGGTGTCCCAGGATGATGGCGCCGCCTCCAACCGTGCAATGCGCGCCGATACGCGCGCTGCCGGCCACCCCCACGCAGCCGGCCATGGCGGTATGTGCGCCAATCCGCACGTTGTGCCCGATCTGGATCAGGTTGTCCAACTTGACGCCATGCTCGATCACCGTGTCGTCCAGCGCACCGCGGTCCACACAGGTGTTCGCCCCAATCTCCACGTCATCGCCAATCCGAACGGCACCCATCTGTTCTATCTTCTCCCACCCACCTTGATGGGCAGCGAAACCGAAACCGTCGGCTCCGATCACCACCCCGGCATGAAGAATGCACCGCTCACCCACGGTGCAATCTCGACCAAGTACGACGCGAGGGCCGATCCGGCTGTCCGCCCCCAGTGCCGCCTGCTCCTCAATGATGGCATGGCCCCCCACCCAGACCCGCGGACCCACCCGTGCGCCAGGTCCGATCACCGCCAAGGCATCAACACGAGCCGTCGGATGCACCAGGGCCAAGTCATCGACCACAGCCGAAGGGTGCACTCCGAAGGCACGCGGCGACTCGGCGCGTGCACGGACCCACCATTGGGTCAGGCGCGCGTAAGCCAGATAGGGGTCGTCACACAAGATGGCGCTGGGCAGGCGGGCCGCCTGCTCGCGATAACGCGGACTGATGATGACGCAACCTGCGCGCGTAGCGCCCAGTTGAGACGCGTAGCGCGGGTTGGATAGAAAGGAGACGGTCTGCTCGTTGGCCGCAAGCAAGGACCCAATGCGGCCCACCAAAAGATCTGGCGAGCCGATCAACTCCCCGCCGAGCAGCGCGCTCAGGTCCGCAACACGAACCTCGGGCACGGCAACCGGGCCGTCACTTGGCCGGTGCGTTCAGGGCGCGGATCACCTTGTCGGTGATGTCGACCCGAGGACCCGCGAACACCACCTCCTGCAGGATGGCGTCGTACTTTTCGGTCTCGAAGATCTGACGAATGACCCGGTTGGCTCGTTCAACCACCGCAGCCAGTTCCTCGTTCTTGCGCTGGTTGAGATCTTCCTGGAACTCGCGTTGCTTGCGCTGGAGATCACGCTCCTGATCTACGAGTTCACGCTGGCGGCGGGTCTTCTCAGACTCCGGCAGCGTCGGGGCATCCTTCTCGAATTTGTCCGCTGCGGCCTTCAGCCGGTTACGCACGTCGTTCAACTCGCGCTCACGGCGACCAAACTCGGTCTCCAGCTTTGCTTGAGCTGCCTTGGCCGGGGCCGAGTCGCGCAACACCCGCTCGCTGTTGACGTAGCCGAGCTTGAGCTCCTGCGCGGTGGCCGGATTGACCGCGTACAACAACGCCGCAGCAACAAGGCCGGTGATCTTCCCGAAGACTTTCATCAGAAGGCTGTCCCGATCTGGAATTGGAAACGTTGGATTCTATCTTTCGATGTGGCCTGCAAAGGCACACCCCAGCTGAGTTTCAGCGGCCCGACTGGAGAGATCCAGCTCAAACCCAGGCCCGCAGAGGCCCTGAGGCTGGCCGTGGTGATGGGCTCCCCTTCACGCCAGACATTGCCTGCATCGGCAAAACCAAAGACCCGAAGGGACTTGTCGTTGCCCGTGCCCGGCACGGGAAAGTACAACTCGCCATTCACGTTCAGGCGCTTGGCGCCGCCAATGAAGGCGCCCGTGGGGTCCACCACGCCGAGTGAACCCTGCTCAAACACCCGCACCGAGCCCAACCCCCCGCCGTAGAAGTTCTTGAAGATCGGAAATGGCTTGCCCCCCAGGCCCTGGCCCAAACCCAACTCGGCATTCAAGCCGAACGTCAGCTTGGCCGGCAGGGACCAGTACTGCTGGAACTGCAGATTGGTGCGCAGATACCGCACGTCCCCGGCAATGCTCCACTCCAGGTTGACCCGCTGGTAGCGCCCCGCTGACGGTGTGAGCACGCTGTCGCGCTGGTCGCGCTGCCAGCCCAAAGTCAAGGGCAAGGCATGGCTGATGGCCCCGAACTGCTCGCGGAACAAGTAGTAGCTGTTCGGAATCGACGTGGTGGCCTTGATCTCGGTACGCTCCACGCCCAGGCCGAAGAACACCGTATCGAAATCCGAGAACGGCACTCCAAACCGAATAGTGGCGCCTGGCGTGGCCAATTGATACTGGTCTCCCAGACTGTTCAGCGGCCGGCTCGTCCGGTAGAAGACGTCAAGTCCGCGAGAAATTCCGTCGACTGTGAAGTACGGGTCGACCGTGCTGAAGACCAAGTTGCGGTTCGACTGGCTGGTGTTGACCTCGACCGCCAAGTAATGGCCAGACCCGAACACGTTGTCCTGCTTGATGGAGGCCGACAGCGTCAGCTTGTCGGCACTGGAGTAGCCCGCCCCGACCATCAGGTTACCCGTGGGACGCTCCTCTACAGTGACCAGCAGATCCACTTGATCGGGGTTGCCCGCCACTTCATTGGTCTCGACGTTGACTTCCTTGAAGTAGCCCAGTCGCTCCACCCGGTCGCGTGACAGTTTGATCTTCAGGCCGTCATACCAGGAAGATTCCAACTGACGGAACTCCCGGCGGATCACCTCATCACGTGTGCGCGTGTTGCCGGCCACGTCGATACGCCGGACGTACACGCGCCGTTGCGGTTCGGCCACCAGGACCACCACCACTTGTCCTGTGGCCCGGTCAACCTCCGGGCGCGCTTCCACGCGCGCAAAGGCGTAGCCGAAGCGGCCGAAAAGGTCTGAAAAAGAGCGCGTGGTGTTGGTGACATCCTCGCCACGGTAGGCCTGGCCCGGGCGAACGCGGACCAGGGACCGGAACTCGTCTTCCTTGCCCAGGAACTGGCCTTCCAGACGGACCCCCGTCACCGTGTAAGGCTGCCCCTCACGGATGGAAATGGCAATCGAGATCTGCTGCTTGTCCGGCGAGATGGTGACCTGGGTCGACTCAACGGCAAACTCCAGGTAGCCGCGGTTGACGTAATAGGCCCGCAAGGTCTCGAGATCCGCATTCAGCTTGGAGCGGGCGTACCGGTCGGACTTCGTGTACCAGGTGAGCCATCCGCTGGGCGTGAGGTCCATCAGCGACAACAACTGAGATTCCGAGAACACCGTAGCGCCAGTGATCCGAACCTCCTTGATCTTGGCCGCGTCCCCCTCGGTCATCGTGAAGGTCACGTTCACTCGGTTGCGCTCCAGCGGCGTGATGGTGGTCACGACCTCGGCACCGTAAAGGCTTCGCGAGAGGTACTGACGCTTGATTTCCTGCTCAGCGCGGTCGACAACGGCCCGGTCAAACGGCAGGCCCTCCCCGATGCCGGCATCCTTCAAGGACTTGCTCAGCGTGTCCTTGTCAAACTCCTGCAGGCCCACGAAGGACACGGCCGCGATGATGGCACGTTCGTCGATGACGACCACGGCCACGTCGCCCTCTATCTCGATGCGTACGTCCTTGAACAAGCCTGTGGCAAACAAGGCACGCAAGGCGGCCGAGCCCTTGTCATCGTTGTAGGAGTCACCGATTCGAAACGGCAAAGCAGCAAACACCGTACCGGGGTCGGTGCGCTGAAGCCCCTGAATGCGGATGTCCTTGATCTTGAATGGCTCGACAGCGCCCGCAGTGGGCAGGTAAGCGCTGGCGAAGATTGCCACCGCCACTGCCGCGCTCGGGCGTAGTGGCCCCAGAAGGTTGGAAAGAAGCATCAGGTAAGGCTCAATGGAAGCCGACAAGTCGGGCAACGTCGTTGAAGAGTGCCACGGACATCAGCGCCAGCAGTATCGCGATACCACCGCGCTGCAACCGCTCGAGCCAAGCGTCGGAGACAGCACGGCCTGTCACCCCTTCAAAAAGATAATACATCAGGTGCCCACCGTCGAGCATGGGCAGCGGCAGCAGGTTCAGGATGCCCAGGCTCACGCTGACCAGGGCCAGAAACGCGAGGTAACTGGTCCATCCTCTCTGCGCAGACTGCCCCGCAAAATCTGCGATCGTCAGGGGCCCGCTCAGGTTCTTGATAGAGGCCTCGCCGACGATCATGCGTCCGATCATCGAGACGGTCAGCGTCGAAACCTCCCAGGTCTTGCGTGCGCCTTCGACCAGGCCGTCCAGAGGGCCCATCGACACCATGACCGTCTGGGGAGCCATCCCCACGTAGGCGTCGATCCTGCCCACCGTGCCCGCTCCCGACCTGTCCGCCCGCGGCCGGACTGTGACTTGCATGGTCTGGCCTGCGCGATCCACCGTCCATGTCATGGGCTGATCGGCGCGCGCCTGAATGGCCTCCCGTAACGACTGCGCGTCGTTGACGGGCCGAGCGTCCACGGCAGTCACCACATCGCCCTTGTGCAGCCCCGCGCGATCCGCCGGCCCGCCTGACTTCACCTCACCCAGCAAAGCAGGTGACCAGGGCGCTCCGAGGCCGACCTCCCGCATTGCATCGGGCTCCAGTGATCGCGCACTGGCGCCTCCGAGATCAAGCCTCACGCTGCGGCTGCCGCGCCCCTGGTTGTCGGACACCATCAGGTGCAGTGATCGGTCGTTCAACTGCGCGTCCAGTACCTGCCAGCGCAGGTCTACCATGGAGCGAACCTCCCGCCAGTCCATCCCATCGCTCGACCAAGCCTGAACCCAGTCACCCGATTTCAACCCCACGCGTGCCGCAGCGCTCTGGACTGGAGGGGCGCTCAGGATGGCCTTGGGCTCCAGAACCCCCATCCACTGCACTGCGCTGTAGAGCAGCACCGCCAGCAGGAGATTGGCCGCGGGCCCCGCGAACACCACGAAGGCGCGCTGCCACAAAGGTTTGCGGTTGAAGGCCCGATGTGACTGGCCGGGATCGACAGGGCCCTCACGCTCGTCCAGCATGCGCACATAGCCACCCAGGGGCAGCGCACAGACCACGAACTCAGTGGCGTCCGCACCCAGCCGGCGGCTCCACAGTACCCGACCAAAGCCCACTGAGAACCGCAGCACCTTCACACCGCAGGCCATGGCCGCCCGGTAGTGACCGTACTCGTGGATGACGACGAGCACGGCCAGAGTCAGCACAAACGCCAGAACGGTGATCATCGGGTTCCCCCTTTCGCAGCCAGGGCCATGGCCTGGGAACGGGCACGTGCATCGAGTTCCAGCAAGTCCTCCAGTGATCCAGGTACTTCAAAGCGCCCCGCCAGGGACTCGATCGTTCCCTGGTTGATGCGGTGGATGGCCGGAAAGGGCACCTGGCCGCCCAGGAAGGCCTCCACCGCCACTTCGTTGGCTGCATTCAATACCACGCTGGATCCCTCGGGCGCTGCCAGCACCTCGTAGGCCAACTTCAAGCCAGGAAACCGTGTGTCATCCGGTACCTCAAAGGTCAAAGACGCGACAGACAAGAAGTCCAGCCGGGAAGCGCCAGACTCCATTCGCAGGGGAAACGACAACCCGTAAGCGATGGGCACGCGCATGTCCGGCGTCCCCATTTGAGCCAGGACGGAAGCGTCACGGCACACCACCATGGAGTGGATGATGCTCTGCGGATGAATCACGACGCGGATATCTGAGGGCCGCAAATCGAACAGCCAGCGCGCCTCGATCACCTCCAGCGCCTTGTTCATCATGGTGGCCGAGTCCACCGAGATCTTGCGCCCCATGACCCAGTTGGGGTGGGCCACCGCCTGCGCCGGTGTGATGGTGTGAAACGTGTCCGGATCCGTTTGTCGAAACGGCCCACCTGAGGCCGTCAGCACGACATGGTCGATGAAATCTGGCCATGTGTTGCGGTCCTGGGGCAGACACTGGAAGATGGCGGAGTGCTCGCTGTCGATGGGCAAGAGCGTGGCACCACCCTTCTTGACGGCCTCAATGAAGAGTCCCCCCCCCACCACCAGCGCCTCCTTGTTGGCCAGCAGAAGCCGTTTGCCTGAGCGCGCCGCCGCCAGGCAAGGAGCAAGCCCAGCGGCCCCAACGATCGAAGCCATGACGCTGTCCACTTCGGGGTGGGCGGCCAGCTCACACAAGCCTGCCGGCCCGACCAGGACCTCCACGCTACGCGCCGCAGGCGACAGCAAAGCCTTCAAGCGCTTGGCCGAGGCATCGTCAGGCACCACCGCCCAGCGCGGAAGGATCCGATCACACTGCGCCGCGAGATCGTCCATGCGCCGAAATGCGGAGAGCCCTACCACCTCGATCGCATCAGGGTGACGCTGGGCCACGTCGAGCGTGTTGGCGCCTACAGAGCCAGTGGAACCCAGAATGACCAGGCGCTGGCGGTTCCCCGATACGGTGGCGTTCATGAAGAAGTCAGCGCCAGGGCCAGAGGAAAGACGGGCAACAAGGCGTCGATTCGATCCAGGACGCCGCCGTGCCCTGGTAGCAGACGACTGGAGTCCTTGGCGCCAGCCGCTCGCTTCACCAGTGATTCGAAGAGATCGCCTACCACGCTCATCCCTGACAACAGGATAAGCAGGGCCCCGCCCCACCCGAGCCCATACCGTTCAAACAGCAAAGAAAACACACTGGGTCCGAAACCTGCGGCGACTTCCACGCCGGAGCTTGCACCGCCCTCAACCAACCTCACCCAGCCCCAGGACAGCAGCAACACGCCGGCCATGCCCGACCAGACTCCCTCCCAGGACTTCCCGGGGCTGATCGAAGGGGCCAACTTACGGCGCCCGAATGTTCGTCCACCGAAGTACGCGGCTATGTCGGCCACCCAGACCAGACAAAGCACCGACAGCAGGAATCCAAGCCCCTGCGCCCGTGCCGTCACCAGCGCTGCCCAAGCTGCCCAAAGGGCCATCATGCCCACCGCCCACTTCACCCAATCCGCCGCTTGCCGCCAACCTTCCACGCCTCGGCGCAGCGCCCATCCACCCCCCACGATCCAGGCTGCAGTCAGAACAAGCCAGAAGCCACGCGGCACCTGCTCTTGCAGCGCCACAGGTCCGGTGCCCAAGCAGGCGATCAGCAGCAGCACGGCAAACGTCACTGCGACCGCGGCGCCGGCGCCATTCAACCGGGCCCACTCCCATCCCGCGGCCGCCACAAAGGCGAGGGTCAGAGCCGCAAAGGGCCAAGACTGTGGCGCCCACATTGCAGGCACCAACAGGGCCAGCAGCACGACGGCGGTGACAATGCGTTGACCCAGCATGTGTTCAACCCGCCGCGTCAGGCCCGTGCGACCAGGACTCGGCTCCACCAAAGCGCCGATCACGGGATGCAAAGGAGGCAAGAGCGAGATCAATCTCCTCGGCCCCAAAGTCGGGCCACAGGCAATCGGTGAAGTAAAGCTCGGCGTAGGCGGCCTGCCACAGCAAGAAGTTGCTCAGCCTCATTTCCCCTCCCGTCCGAATGAACAGATCTGGATCAGGCACGTCGCCGAGGGTGAGCAGCCGCCCAACGGTCTCTTCGTCCATCGCCTCTGGCGGCAGCCCGGAGGCCATGGCGCGCCGACAGGCTTGCACCACGTCCCAGCGCCCTCCAAAGTTGAAGGCAACCAATACCGTGAGGCGGTGGTTGTGCGCGGTGGCTTCCTCCGCCCGCGTCCAGGCAGCTTGAAGCTTTTCCGAGACGCCTTCGCGGTTGCCGATGACGCGTATGCGCACTCCCTTGGACACCATCGTTTCGAGGTACTTGGAGGCTGCCACCAGCACAAGACCGAACAGCCCTGAAACTTCGTCAGCGGGCCGCTTCCAGTTCTCGGACGAAAAGGCGAACACCGTCAGGTACTCAATCCCGCGGTCTGCAAACAGGTCGATGGCACGAATGAGGGTATCCACTCCGGCCTTGTGACCGAAGAATCTGGGCATGTAACGGTTCTTGGCCCAGCGCCCGTTACCGTCCATGACGACGGCCACATGTCGGGGAACCTTGGCGGTGCGCTCCATGGAAAGAGCCGGATGCGCGGCCTCAGACGGCCAACACTTCGGCTTCCTTGGACTGGACCAGCCGGTCCACTTCGGCCACCACCCGGTCAGTGAGCCGCTGCACCTCATCCTGAGCCCGACGCTCATCGTCCTCGGAAACGGCCTTGTCCTTTAGCAGGCGCTTGAGCTGTTCATTCGCGTCCCGGCGCAAGTTGCGAACAGCCACCTTGGCATCTTCACCAGAATGACGCACCACCTTGGTCAGGTCACGGCGGCGCTCCTCGGTGAGGGCAGGCATAGGCACGCGCAGCAAGTCACCCTGCGAAGAAGGATTCAGGCCCAGATCAGACTCACGGATAGCCCTTTCAATCTTGGGCCCCATACCCTTTTCCCAGGGCTGAACACTGATGGTTCGGGCGTCCAGAAGTGACACGTTGGCCACTTGACTGATGGGCACTGGCGAGCCGTAGTAATCCACGTGCACCTGATCCAAGATGCCGGGGTGGGCCCGGCCCGTTCGAATCTTCTGCAGTTCGCCCTTCAAGGCCTCAATGGACTTGCCCATCTTGGTCTCGGCAGTCTTCTTGATGTCGTCGATCGTCATCTTTCACTCACCTGTCACACGTGAACGAGCGTTCCCTCGTCTTCACCCTGCACCACACGCTTGAGCGCACCAGCTTTGAAGATCGAGAACACCTTGATCGGCAGCTTCTGGTCGCGGCACAAAGCGAACGCGGTGGCATCCATGACCTGCAGATTGCGCGAGATCGCCTCGTCAAAGGAGATGGTGCTGTAGCGGGTGGCCAAGGGATCTTTGTTCGGATCGGCCGAATACACCCCATCCACCTTGGTCGCCTTCAGCACGATCTGAGCGCCAATTTCGGCACCCCGCAGGGCTGCTGCAGTGTCGGTGGTGAAGAAAGGGTTGCCCGTGCCAGCCGCGAAGACCACCACCTTGCCTTCTTCCAGGTACTGCAATGCCTTGGGCCGGACATAAGGTTCCACGACTTGCTCGATGGCGATTGCCGACATGACTCGCGCGATCATGCCCTCTTGCCGCATGGTGTCGGCCAACGCCAAGGAGTTCATCACCGTAGCAAGCATACCCATGTAGTCCGCGGTGGCGCGGTCCATGCCCACGGAGCCACCCGCTACACCACGGAAGATGTTCCCGCCGCCAATGACCACCGCCACCTCGCAGCCCAACTGGGTGACCTCTTGGATCTCTCGCACCATGCGAACGATGGTCGCTCGGTTGATCCCGAAAGCGTCGTCGCCCATCAGTGCTTCACCCGACAACTTCAGCAGGATGCGCCCATACACCGTCATGCAGAACCCTCGTTTCACCCTTGGCAAAAGCAGTGTAAGGCGGGCCTGGAGGCCCCGCCTCCCGTGACCCTTATTGCGCCTTCGCAGCGGCCACCTGAGCCGCCACTTCAGCCGCAAAGTCATCAACCTTCTTCTCGATGCCCTCACCCACCACGTACAGGGTGAATCCCTTGACGGCGGTACCTGCCGCCTTGAGCATTTGCTCCACGGTCTGCTTGTCGTTCTTCACGAAAGTCTGGTTGAACAGCGAGACTTCCTTCAAGTACTTCTGCACCGAGCCCTCGACCATCTTGGCCACGATCTCGGCCGGCTTGCCGGACTCGGCCGCCTTTTCAGCCGCTACACGCCGCTCGCGCTCCACCAACTCGGCCGGCACTTCGGCTGCCGACAGGCTGACAGGCTTCATCGCCGCCACGTGCATGGCCACATCCTTGGCCGCCACTTCGGAGCCCTCAAACTCCACCATCACACCGATGCGCGTGCCGTGCAGATAGTAGGCCAGTTGCCCGCCGCCCGCGTAGCGCCGGAAACGCCGAACGGCCATGTTCTCGCCAATCTTGCCAATCAAGCCCTTGCGTACATCCTCGACCGTCGGCCCGAAGCCATCCTGCGACAGGGGCAGGCCCGACAGCGCGGCGATGTCTGCCGGCGCATGCGCGGCCACAAGTTCGGCGCAGCTCTTGACGAAGGCCAGGAATGACTCATTCTTGGAAACGAAATCCGTCTCGCAGTTGACTTCCAGCAGGGCACCCGTCGAGCCCTGCACGGATGCCGCCACCACGCCCTCGGCCGTGATGCGGGAGGCTGCCTTGCCGGCCTTGTTGCCCAGCTTGACGCGCAGGATCTCCTCGGCGCGGCTCATGTCGCCATCAGCCTCGGTCAGTGCCTTCTTGCACTCCATCATCGGCGCGTCGGTCTTGGCGCGCAGTTCCGCGACCATGCTTGCAGTGATTGCTGCCATTTCAGTTATCTCCGTTTCGAATGAAAAGCGGGCGGCGGCGCGACCCTCGCACCCGCCGCCCGGATCATGAGGTTCAGGCGCCTTCGCTGACTTCGACGAACTCGTCGCCTTCGTTCACGGCTTGCACAACCTCGGAGGTGGCGTTGGCCTTGCCCTCGAGCACCGCATCCGCGACAGCGCGGGCATACAACGCCACGGCCTTGGCAGAGTCGTCGTTGCCTGGAATGACGTACTGCACGCCAAGCGGGCTGTGGTTGGTGTCGACAATGCCGATCACCGGAATGCCCAGCTTGTTGGCCTCGGCCACGGCGATCTTGTGATATCCGACGTCGATGACGAACATGGCGTCGGGCAAGGCGTTCATGTCCTGGATCCCGCCGATATCCTTCTCGAGTTTGGCCAACTCGCGATCGAACATCAGCGCTTCCTTCTTGATCTTGGACTCCGTGCCTGCATCCTTGGTGGCCTGCATTTCCTTGAGCTTCTTGAGCGATCCCTTGACCGTCTTGAAATTGGTCAACATTCCGCCGAGCCAGCGCTGGTCAACGAAGGGCATGCCAGAACGCAGGGCTTCTTGCGCAATCACCTCCCGCGCCTGGCGCTTCGTGCCGATCATCAGGATCGTGCCGCGGCGGCTGGACAACTGGCGAATGAACTTCATCGCGTCGTTGAAGAGCGGCTGCGTCTTCTCGAGGTTGATGATGTGAATCTTGTTGCGATGGCCGTAGATGTACGGGGCCATCTTGGGATTCCAGAAACGGGTCTGGTGTCCGAAGTGGACGCCCGCCTCAAGCATTTCGCGCATGGATACTGTCATGATTTCTCCGAAGGTTGGGTCTTGAACCGAGCCTGCATCTGCTCAGGTGCTCATGGGTCTTGCCCCGGCACTGCGCTCGACACCTTCTGGGGCCGCGGTCCGCTATTTGTTCGATTTTCGAACGCACGCTTCGGAGATGAAGCCCAATGAACCAAGGCCCGACACCATAAGCAATGTCTCGAAAGACAAACCGCCGGAGTTTAGCATCCCAGCCAGCGCTCGGCGTGCTGTCCACTTGCCAGCGACACATGGACGTCCATTGCAAACGCCCTCGACGAGGATCGACTTGAAATCTGCGGCACCTCCAGCAGACAGCGCGGCACGCGCCCCGATTCATGAGCCGAGCGCTGGGCCCTCTGCGGCCTCAGCTGCTCAGTCATGCGGCAGGCCATCTGGTGGGATAGGTGGGCCGCAGGACGTCCTGCTGGGCGCGCACTCCTGGCCCGTTCATGACTCTCGGGGCACGCGCGCGATCGAGGCGCGGATGCTGCATCAGTGGCCCCCTGGCAAGCTGATGGCGTGGGCTGGTCGACGCGCGGCAAGTTGGGCTTTGGCTCAGGCGCCCCATACCCAACGCATCTGGGTGGCCGCCGGCCCAGGCGGGAACGGAGGTGACGGCCTGCATGCGGCGGCACACCTTGCACGTATGGGCAGGCAAGTCGCGATCACGCTGCATGCGGGCGACCGCAACCTGAATCCAGACACGCAGACCGCCCTGCAGCAGGCTCTCGGCGCTGGGTGCAGGCTGGTGGACCACCCTGGTCGAGGCTGGGCAGACCTTGTGATCGATGCCTTGCTGGGCCTGGGGGCAAATCGACCGCTTGGCCCGGGGATGGCAGCCGCTGTCCGGTTGATCAACGAACAGCCATGTCCCCGCCTGTCCATCGATATCCCCACCGGCCTGAATGCCGACACGGGGCAGCCCCTGGGGGGCGGCTTGATCCAGGCCCTGGCGACCTTGAGCCTGCTGACGCTCAAACCCGGCCTGCTCATGGGCAGCGGTCGTGACGCCGCAGGCCGGGTCTGGCTCGACCGCCTGGCCGACCGGCCTGCGGGCACGAACAGCGACCCCGTTGCCCGCACCGTTCGCAGCCCGCCAACGCCACGGGTAGGGAGTGTAAGACCACATGCCAGCCACAAAGGCCGGTTCGGAGACGTCGTCCTGGTGGGGGGCGCCGCAGGGATGGCCGGTGCGCTGCGCCTTGCGGCCCATGCCGCCCTGGCCGCCGGCGCCGGCAGGGTGACTGCAGCCGCCCTGGACCCCGCCCTACCCTTGTACGACGAGTCGCGGCCCGAGTGCATGTGGAGGCGGCCCGAAGATCTGCCCCAGTTCCCTCTGGAACAGACAACCGTGGTCTGCGGCTGCGGCGGTGCTGAAGCGGTCAGCCAGTGGTTGCCATTGCTGCTGCAGCGCTCCTGGCGACTGGTGCTGGACGCCGACGCCCTGAACGCGGTGGCTCGCAGACCGGTCTTGGCTGAAGCCCTGCGCAACCGGCACGACCAGGGCCGCACCACTGTTCTGACCCCACACCCGCTGGAAGCGGCCCGGCTGCTGGACTGCACCGCGCAGGACATCCAGGCGGACCGACTCAGGGCCGCACGACACCTTTCGAGCCAGTACGCCGCGACGGTGTTGCTCAAGGGCTCAGGCACTGTGATCGTCACGCCAGGACTGCTGCCAGAGGTCAATGTGACCGGCAATGCCGCCTTGGCGACGGGGGGAACTGGCGATGTCCTGGCCGGCTGGCTGGCTGGCCGCTGGGCCAGCGAAGCCCCTCAGGATGCGAACGAATCAGTGCAGGCTCACCGCACGACATGTGATGCAGCCTGCATCCACGGCCTGGCCGCGGACCACCACGGTGCGAGAAACGCGCTGCGCGCTTCGGATTTGGTGGAACTCATGGGCCGCTTGGTGACCTGATCATGCAGGTTGCGCCGGGGCGGTAACGCGGCACCTCACCGCCGACCACGCTTGCCGGTCGCGGCAGTCCTGGCCTTGCCCCCCCCTTTGACACGGTCGGTCGACTTGAGAGAAGTAGATACCGCCGCACGAGACTTGCGGGTAGTTGCCTTCACGACCCGGTCCTGCGCCAGCGTCGCAGCCAGCAGGCCCACCGAGCTTTCATCCTCACGGGGTTCAGGCGATGCGACCCTGAGGCGGCTAGAAGACCTCGTCGCCGGCGCCGGATCCTTGACCATCCGAAAGTCGATGCGGCGGCCATCGAGGTCCACCCGGCTGACCTGCACCCGCACACGGGTTCCAACGCCATAGCGCATGCCGCTGCGGTCTCCACGCAATTCCTGGCGCAGTTCGTCGAAGCGGAAGTATTCGCCGCCCAGCTCCGTCACGTGAACCAGCCCCTCCACATGCAATTCGTCCAAGGTGACAAACAACCCGAAACCCACCACAGAGGTGACAGTCCCCTGGAACTCCTCGCCCAGCCGGCCCTTCATGAAGCGGCACTTCAACCAAGCCTCCACATCGCGTGAGGCCTCATCGGCACGCCGTTCGCTGGCACTGGTATGCAGTCCGGCGGCCTGCCAAGCCTGCGCTTGCTTGTCCAGGACACGCGCCATTTGCGGCGCGGCCTTGGACGCCAGACTTCTGCGCGGCTGCGGAGGCATCCGCAGTGCGGACGGCACGAAGCGGTAAGTCTTTTGCCCCAACAAGGCCTTGATGACGCGGTGGACCAGCAGGTCGGGGTAGCGGCGAATGGGACTTGTGAAATGGGTGTAAGCGTCAAACGACAGCCCGAAATGCCCGCTGTTGATGGGGGTGTAGATCGCCTGCTGCATGGAGCGCAACAGCATCTGGTGGATCTGCGCGGCATCGGGTCGATCTCGCGTGGCTTCGGCCACCGATTGCATTTCGGCCGGCCGGGGGTCGTCGCTGATCGACAACCCAATACCCAGGGCGCGGAGATAGTTCTGCAGCGCAAGACGCTTCTCGGGCGTGGGCCCCTCATGCACTCTATACAGCGATGCGTGGCCACCTTGCTCGATGAAGTGCGCGGCGCACACGTTGGCTGCCAGCATGGACTCCTCGATGAGCCGATGCGCCTCGGTTCTCGTGCGGGGCACGATCTTCTCGATGCGCCCGGAGTCATCGCACACGATCTGTGTTTCGGTCGTATCGAAGTCAACCGCACCACGACGGGCACGCTGCTTGAGCAAGGCCCGGTACACCTCGTGCAGGTGGATGAGGTCTGGAACCAAGGAGCCGCGCCTGGTAGCCTCTGGCCCGCGGGTGTTGCCGAGGATGGCTGCCACCTCCGCGTAGGTAAACCGGGCGTGTGACCGGATCACGGCAGGATAGAACTGATAGGCCTGCACCTCGCCCGCCTCATCCACCACCATGTCGCAGACCATGGCCAGACGGTCCTCATTCGGGTTCAGCGAGCACAGGCCATTAGACAGACGCTCAGGCAGCATGGGGATGACCCGGCGAGGGAAATACACCGAGGTGGCTCGCTCGTACGCCTCATCATCCAGGACCGCGCCTGGCTTCACATAGTGGCTCACGTCAGCAATGGCCACGATCAAGCGCCACTGCGGGCGAACCCCCTTGCCCTTGGCCAAGGGCAGAGGTTCGCAGTAGACCGCGTCGTCAAAATCACGGGCATCTTCGCCATCGATGGTGACCAGGGGCACGTCGGTCAGGTCGACGCGCTGCCGACGGTCGGCAGCACGGATCATGGATGGCAACGATTCAGCCTCCAACACCACGGCAGCCGGAAACTCGTGCGGCACGCCGTACTTGCGCACGGCGATCTCGATCTCCATGCCGGGGTCGTCAATCTCGCCCAGTACTTCAACCACCCGACCCACCGGCTTGGCATGAAGTGAAGGCGCCTCGGTCAATTCCACCGACACCACCTGCCCGGCCTGGGCGCTGCCCACGCCCCCCTTGGGAACCAGAATGTCCTGACCGAAGCGCCGGTCCTCCGGGGCGACGATCCAACCACCGCTCTCGAGCAGAAGCCGGCCAATCAGAGGCGACTTCGGCCGTGACAGGATGTCCAGCACTCGGCCTTCCGGCCGGCCCTTACGGTCCTGACGGACGATGCGCACGCTGACCTGATCGCCATGCAGAACAGCGCGCATTTCTGCCTGGGGCAGGAAAACGGAGCCCTCGCCGTCGTCGCGCGTGACGAAGCCGTGACCGTCTCGGTGGCCCTCTACACGGCCCTTGACGTCACCCAACGGTTCCGCAGATGGGGCCGAGAGAGGCTCGGCGCTTGAGAAAAGGTTGATTTTCGAATTCTTGATGATAGACTCTTGGTTTTCCTGAAAGCCCAGGTGGCGGAATTGGTAGACGCACTAGTTTCAGGTACTAGCGGGTAACTCCGTGGAGGTTCGAGTCCTCTCCTGGGCACCATACACGACAAGTCGTTGAGACTTGATAAGCAAGCCGGTCAGTGACCGGCTTTTTTAATGCTCTGTCGCGCCGGCACAAGACCGACGGGTTGGCCCACGCAAAC
Organism: Betaproteobacteria bacterium; assembly: GCA_037127635.1. GTDB lineage: Bacteria > Pseudomonadota > Gammaproteobacteria > Burkholderiales > Burkholderiaceae_C > Rubrivivax. The sequence goes on from JBAXYD010000001.1 coordinate 63,339, forward strand.
CCACTTCGCGAGATGAAGGCGCCGACAAGCGAGATCAGATAGCGTACCGCTTGGCAAGCGCCGCGGGGCGCATTTCGTCGTACTCCTCGAAGGGTTGGTGAATCCACGGGCTGGTGGGCAAGGTTTCGACGAAATACTCGGGGACGTAGGTAGACACCCCCTTGACCCAGATCACTGCCGTGCGCAGTTCGGAGATGGCTGGCATTGCCCGAAGGCGGTCAACCACAGCCCGCAGCGTGACCCCCGAGTCCGCGAGGTCATCCACAAGCAGCACCCGCCCTGCCAGTTCCCCTTTGGGCAGCGTGATGTACTTGGCCAGATCAAGCCGGCCCTGAATGGTGCCCGCTTCGGCTCGGTACGAGCTTGTGGACATGATCGCCAAGGGCTTGTCGAAGATACGCGACAACACATCCCCGGGACGCATCCCGCCTCGGGCCAGGCAAAGGATCTGGTCGCACTCCCATCCGCTGTTGGCGACCTTCAGCGCCAACCGCTCGATGAGCCGGTGGTACTCGTCCCAGGACACATACAGATGCTTGCCGTCGTCGGTGAGCATGGCTTCTCCTCGTCAATGCTGGAAAGGGTGCCGAAGCACGATGGTGTGGTTGCGATCGGGCCCGGTAGACACCATGTCGATGGGCACGCCGATCATCTCTTGAACACGAAGGAGGTACTGTCTTGCCTTTTCAGGCAGATCGTCCCATTGGGTCAGGCCGGCAGTGGTTTCGGACCAACCGGCGAACGATTCATACAGCGGCTCGCACCGGGCGATATCGTCGGCATCCAAGGGTAGGATATCTACCATCTGGCCGTCCAGCCGGTAGCCGGTGCAGACCTGGACCTCTTCCAGACCGTCCAGCACGTCCAACTTGGTGATGCACAGCCCGGAGATGCCATTGATGATCATGGCGCGCTTCAAGGCTGCCGCGTCCAGCCAGCCACAGCGCCGCGCGCGACCAGTCACCGTTCCCCGCTCCTGGCCGACAGTAGACAAGTGGTGCCCTACCGTCCCGGCCTGATCGATCGGCAATTCAGTCGGGAACGGTCCACCACCCACGCGGGTGGTGTACGCCTTGGTGATGCCCAGGCGGTAATGCAGCATCTGCGGCCCCACGCCCGCGCCAGCTGCCGCATTGCCGGCCACACAGTTGCTTGATGTCACATACGGGTAGGTGCCGTGGTCGATGTCCAGCAAGGTACCCTGCGCACCTTCGAACAGCAAGCTGTCACCCCTGAGGTGGCTGAGGTGCAGGGCGTACCCAACATCTGCAAACATGGGAGCGAGTTGTTCGGCCACCCGCATGGCCTGGTCGTAGATCGGCTGAAATTCCAGGGCCTTGGCGCCCAGGTAGCCCGACAGGGCCAGGTTGTGCAGCGCCAGCAGATCGGTCAGGCGTTGCGCAAAGCGCGTAGGGTGCTTGAGGTCTTGGATGCGCAGAGCCCGTCGCGCCACCTTGTCTTCGTAGGCCGGGCCGATACCTTTGCCCGTGGTGCCGATCTTGCCTGTGCCACTGGACTCGCGCAGCGCTTCACGCGCCCGATCCACCTCCACATGAAAAGGCAGGATCAAGGGGCAGGACTCGCTGATGAAGAGCCGGGAACGCACCTCCACGCCGATGGATTCCAGTCTCTCGATCTCGGAGAGCAGGTGCATTGGATCGATCACGACTCCATTGCCGATGTAGCAAGCCACACCCTCGCGCATGACGCCCGAGGGAATCAATTGCAAAGCTGTCTTGCGGCCATTGATGACCAAGGTGTGACCAGCGTTGTGCCCACCCTGGAACCGAACCACCCCTTGGGCATGATCGGTCAGCCAGTCGACCACTTTGCCCTTGCCCTCGTCACCCCACTGGGTGCCGACGACCACAACGTTTCGCCCAGCGGCAGATGTGTTCACTTGAATGGATTCCATGCAGAAGGCAGTGAGCAGTCAGGCGGGCTGCATCAGCCATTGACCACCAATCTTCACCAATTCCCGATCGAAAGAGCGCCCGCATTCTTCCGCGGCAGTTCCGGGAAAGTCGAACACGACAGTCTCACCCGCTTCCCGAAGTCGCCTGACGGCAGACTTGAGCGCCGGATCATCGACCCAGGGAGCCCGCACCGCCAGACCCATGGGGGCCTCTTCGGTGAGGGTGGCAAGCGTCTTCAGGTCCAAGCTGAAGCCCACAGCCGGGCGGTTTCTGCCGAAGACAGCACCCACCTCGTCATAGCGTCCACCGCGCGCCAACGCATCGGCACAACCCTGCGAGTACACCGCAAATCGTACGCCGCTGTAGTAGGCATAGCCGCCCATGTCGGCAAGGTCGAAGCTCACACGCAAGTCAGGATGATCCGCTTCGAGGCGTTGAGCCAGCCAGTCCAACTGACTCAGTGCAGTGTCGATGACCGGCACCTGGGGAAGCCTGCGGCGCGCCCGCTGCAGAACCCCGCGATCACCGAAGAGATCCAGCAAGGCCAGCAATCCCTCGCGAGACGGCACGGGTAAGGGCTGTACCAAGGGCCGCAGCGATTCGGCATCCTTGCGCGAAAGGGACTCGACGATGTCCTGCAGCAACGGTGGATCCACTCGAACATCGGCCAGCAAACCTCTGAGGATGCGGGCATCTGCCAGGTCGATGATGGGCTGGCCAGCGCCGGCCTGGGCGAGCACCTCCAGAGCCAGGTCCTGGATCTCCAGGTCGGACTCGGGTCCTGCGTGCCCGAAGACTTCTGCCCCAAATTGCAGAGGCTCACGTGAGCTGCCGGGCCCCGCCTGCTGCGCATGCAACACCGGCCCGCAATAGCAAAGACGGGTGACCCCCTGCCGATTCAGCAGGTGGGCATCGATGCGGGCTGCCTGCGGTGTGGTGTCGGCGCGCAGGCCTAGCATCCGCCCACTGAGCTGGTCCACAAGCTTGAAGGTCTGCAGGCCCAACTCTCGACCCGTGCCCGACAGGAGTGACTCCAGGTGCTCGAGCAGCGGTGGTATCACCAACTCAAAACCGCGCCGGGACGCCTGGTCAATCAGCCGCCTGCGCAAAGCCTCTACCTGGAACGCCTGAGCCGGCAGCACGTCTGCGATATGTTCAGGCAACAGCCAAGCTCGGGACATGAAACCAGTGGAAACCTAAAGCGTTCGATTGTAGAGGTGGCCACCTGCAGCGGGACAGCGGCCTGCGTGCTTCAGCCAGCTTCATCCCTGCCCGGCAGCAAGGTCCGGCGCGGCGAGGCACTCAGGCCCGCACGCTGCAGGGGATGTTCAGGCGATACCCGACAATATGAAGATGATGATCAGACCGGCGAGCAGGCTCATCAATCCAAAGAAACGCAGTTGACCGTCCTTCAGCCGCAGCGCCCTCTCGAAGGCCTGCCGCCAGGACTGCGGGCTCACCAAGGGTAGCAAGCCCTCAAGCACGAGCAGCAGACCCAGCGCACCCCACAACCAGTCGAACACGCCTCCTCCCGCATCAACTCTGCATCACTTGCGAGGCGCAGCCGCCGGGGCCGCATTTCCCTGCCCACGCATGGCCTTGAAGAAGTCGCTTCCCGGTTCAAGCACCATCACATCGGACTTGCTGCGGAAGGTGGCACGGTAAGCCTCCAAGCTGCGGTAGAACTGCGCAAACTGGGGGTCACGCCCGAAGGATTCGGCGTAGAGCGCGGAGGCCTTCGCGTCCCCCTCGCCCTTGATCTTCTGCGCATCCCGGTAAGCCTCGGCGATGATGACCTCCCGCTGGCGATCGGCATCGGCCCTGATCTTCTCGCCCTCAGCCGCGCCCTGGGAGCGCAATTCGTTGGCCACCTGCTTGCGCTCGGACTCCATGCGGCGGTAGACGGAGTCTGTGATGTCGGCGACGAAGTCCACACGCTTGATGCGCACATCGACGATCTCGATACCGAAGGACTTGGCCTCGTCCGCCAACCGACTGCGCACGTCGTTCATGACCTTCTCGCGTTCGCGAGATAGCACGCTGCGCACGTCACGACGAGTGACCTCTTCGTTGAACGCAGCCTGCACGACGGGGCTCAGCCGGCTCTCCAGGTTGCGGAAGTCCACACCGTTGTTGCGGATGAACTGGCGCGGCTCGCTGATGCGCCACTTGACCAACCAGTCGATGACCAGGCTCTTCTTCTCTGCCGTGAAGATGGGGCGGGTCTCAGGGCTGTCCAGTGTCTGTACACGCTTGTCCAAGAACACGACATTCTGGAACGGCGGCGGCAGTTTCCACTTCAGGCCGGGCTCGGTGATGACCTCCTTGATCTCACCCAGGGCGTAGATGACGCCCACCTGCCGCTGGTCGACCACGAATAGCGTCGAAGCGGCCACCACGATCAGGGCCAACAGGCCGGACAAGGCAATTCCTATGCGATTCATCTCTGAGCCTCCGATCAACGGCCTTCGCGGTCGCGCATGCGCGCACCGTCCCGTGACCTGACGTCGGCTGGTGTCGCCGTTCCCGTGGTCGCAGGTGCATCGGGGGTAGGAATGGCGGCCGGCGCCGCTGCCCCAGGGGCGACGCCCTGCTGCTGCAAGAGCTTGTCCAGCGGCAGATACAGCAGGTTGGAACCGCTGCGCGTGTCCACCATCACCTTGGTGACGTTCGAGTACACCTGCTGCATCGTCTCCAGATACAGACGGTCGCGCGTCACGGCCGGCGCTTTCTGGTACTCCGTCAACACAGACTTGAAGCGCTGCGCATCACCTTCGGCCTGTGCGACCACCCGCGAGCGATAGCCCTCAGACTCCTCACGCAACCGCGCCGCGCTACCGCGTGCCTTGGGAATCACATCGCTGGCGTAGGCCTGGCCCTCATTTTTGAAGCGGTCACGGTCGGCCCCTGCTTTGAAGGCGTCATTGAAGGCGGCTTGTACCTGCTCGGGAACCTGAACGTTCTGGACGTTGACGTTGGCCACCACGATGCCCGCGTTCAGCCGGTCAAGCTGGGCTTGCAAGGACTTCATCAGGTCTGTGGCTATGGCGTCTCGTTGCTCGTAAAGAACCTGGTCGACCTTGCTGCGACCGACGATCTCCCGCACAGCCGACTCCGCAGCCTGAACCACCGCCTCGTCAGGCCGGAAATTCTCGAACAGGTACGCCCGCGCATCCTTGAGCCGGTACTGCACGGTAAACCGAATGTCGACGATGTTTTCGTCCTGGGTAAGCATCGACGAGTCGCGCAGGCCGGTCGCTGGCACGACGGTATTGCGTCCCACATCCACGGAGCGCAACTGCGTCACGCTGACCGTCTCATGAGCTTGGAAGGGATACGGGATCCTCCACTGAATGCCGGCATCGGCGGTGTAGCTGTACCTTCCGAATGACGTCACCACCGCCTGTTGCCCTTCCTGCACGATGAAGACGCCACTGCCCAGCCACACCAGTGCAGCCACACCGGCAATCAAGCCGCCGCCTATGCCAGCATGACGCATGTTTCTAGGGGACTGGGGACCTTCGCCTGAGGGCTCTCGCGGCTGCCCAGGGCCGGAGCCCTTGCCGCGGAACAACCCGTTGAGTTTGCGATTGAAGTCACGCCACAACTCGTCAAGGTCAGGCGGCCCTTCATTCCGACCGTTGGCCATCAACGACCGGCCACGCAAACGCAATCCAGAAGTCAAGGCTCCGAGCACTCGGTGAAGCACTTCCTGCGCCAAGCTGCGAAAGCTGCGGAAACGGCCGATACGAGACCTTGTAGCTGGCAGTTCAAGGCCAGGGGGGTCAGAGGGTGATGAGTTCATAAGTCGCTCAGAGCATATGTAAGGGTCTGTCCGCCGGAGTGCAGCGCTTCACTGCCCAGTGGGTCTTGCAAACGTGCTGCAGACGCCGCAATCACATCCCGCAATTCGCCGAGACCTGTACCATCCAGCGCGCTGACGAAGACACGGGTCACCTGCCGGCCAGCGCGGTCCTCGAAAGTGTCCACAAGGCTTCTAGGACGTGCTGATTCCTCGAGACGGTCCAGCTTGTTGCATACCAGGATCTGAGGCACGCCCGCAGCCCCGATGTCTTCGAGCACGCGGCCGACCTCGTCCTTTTGTTCCTGGAGCACCGGACTCGAGGCGTCCATCACATGCAGCAGCAGGTCGGCGTCCACCGCCTCTGACAGCGTGGCTTGGAAGGCCTCCACCAGCTTGTGCGGCAGGTCACGGATGAAACCCACGGTGTCTGACAGCGACACAGACGTCTGGGCTTGATCGAGCCACATGGCGCGCGTGGTCGTATCCAAGGTGGCAAACAACTGGTCAGCCGCGTAGCTACGGGCCTTCACGAGCGCGTTGAACAGCGTCGACTTGCCTGCATTGGTGTAACCCACCAGCGACACCTTGAAAGTGCCCCGCCTGAGGCGCGCCCGCCGCTGGGTCAGGCGTTGCTTCTTGACCTTCTCCAGGCGCGCCTTGACGCTCTTGATGCGCTCGGAAATCATGCGCCGATCCAGTTCGATCTGGGTCTCACCCGGACCGCCGCGTGTGCCGATCCCTCCACGCTGGCGCTCCAGGTGTGACCACCTGCGTACCAGCCGGGTGGACAAGTACTGCAGCCGCGCCAACTCCACTTGGAGCTTGCCCTCGTGGCTCTGGGCCCGGTCACCGAAAATATCCAGGATCAACGCTGTACGGTCAGACACCGGCACGCCAAGGAACTGCTCGAGGTTTCGCTGCTGCACCGGGCTCAAGGCCTGGTCGAAGATCACGCCTTGAGCAGATGTCCCTGCCACCAGCGCCTTGATCTCCTCGGCCTTGCCTGAACCGACGAACAACGCTGCATCGGGCGCTTTGCGACGGGCAGTCACGCGCGCCACGGGGTCATCGCCCGCAGAACTCGCCAGCAGGGCCAACTCCTCAAGGTCGGCATCGAACCAGCCGCCCTTTCCGAAGTCAACACCCACCAGCACGGCACGCGGCTCGGGGCCGCCTCCAGATGATGCCGATTCAGGTGCCGTCTTCAAGGTGTAGGGGTGCTCCGCAAGAGACCGGTTGGCGATGTGATCAGGAGCCTCAGACAGGCTCTGTCTCGTTGGCCTGGAAATTCACGGCCCGCCCAGGTACAACCGTCGAAATGGCGTGCTTGTAGACCATCTGCGTCACCGTGTTTCGCAGCAAGACGACGTACTGGTCAAAGGACTCGATCTGCCCCTGCAGCTTGATGCCATTGACCAGATAGATGGAAACCGGGATGTGTTCCTTACGCAAAAGATTGAGGAACGGATCTTGAAGAAGTTGGCCTTTGTTGCTCACGATATGCTCCGTGATGGAAGAGAGTGAACCTTATCACATGGGGTTGTCCCTTACGACCGCAAGGGGGGTGGCACAACCCAGCGCAATGCTTTAGCTTGAATTGTCGAAAGGATTATCCGCAGACCGCATCTGGATGCGCATTGGAGTGCCAACCAGCTTGAAGTGTTCCCGGAACCGTCCTTCCAGATACCGCTTGTACGATTCCGACACATGCTTCAGCGAGTTGCCATGTACCACCACCACGGGCGGGTTCATACCCCCTTGATGGGCGTACCGCAGCTTGGGACGGAAGCGCCCAGCTCGGGGAGGCTGTTGATGCTCCACGGCCTCCTGCAGCACCCGGTTGAGCGTCGGCGTGGACATCTTGCAGTTGGCCGAAGCATGGGCCAAGGCGATGGACCTCCACACCGGGCCCAGTCCTTGGCGCTTCAGCGCTGAGATGTGCAGCACTGGCGCGAACTTCAGGAAGGCCAGACGCTGCTCGATGGAGCGAAGCAACATTTCCCGCTGGTAACTGTCAATGGCGTCCCACTTGTTGACGGCCATGACCACCGCTCTGCCCGACTCCAGGACATATCCTGCAATATGCGCGTCTTGATCCGAGACGCCTTGCGTGGCGTCAAGCAGAAGCAGGACCACATTCGCATCTGCAATCGCCTGCAAGGTCTTGACCACCGAGAACTTTTCCACCGCTTCGAAGACCTTACCCTTGCGGCGCAGGCCGGCAGTGTCGATCAGTTCGAAGCGCTGCCCATCGCGCTCAAAGGGCACTGAAATGGCATCTCGCGTGGTCCCCGGCAGGTCGAATGCCACCAAACGCTCCTCGCCAAGCCAAGTGTTGATCAAGGTCGACTTGCCCACATTTGGCCGTCCCGCCACCGCCAAACGAATCGGCCGATCCTGACCCTCGATCGCCCCCTCATCAGGCTCGTCTGCCTCGAAACTGAACTCCTCCAGCGCGATCTCAATCAGGCTGCGAATGCCTTGACCATGGGCGGAGGAAATGGGCACCGGCTCGCCAATGCCCAACTCGAAGAACTCTGCCAGCAAGGGCGAGTCCTGCATGCCCTCGGCCTTGTTGGCAGCCAACAAGACCTTCTTCCGCTCGCTACGCAGGTAGCTGGCGATGTCGTGATCCTGTGCCGATAGGCCGGCACGCAGGTCGACAACAAAGATCACCACGTCAGCCTCAGCCACGGCCTGTCGGGTCTGCCGAGCCATCTCGCGCACGATGCCGGTCGAGCAGTCCGGCTCAAATCCACCCGTGTCAATGACGATGAACTCGCGCGAACCCAGACGGGCATCTCCGTAGTGGCGATCCCGGGTCAGGCCCGAGAAATCAGCCACGATGGCGTCTCGGCTCTTTGTCAGGCGGTTGAAGAGCGTGCTCTTGCCGACATTGGGCCGTCCGACGATGGCAATGACCGGTTTCAAGTGTTCACTCTCTTCGCAAGAGGGGGAGATGCAGACCGCTGGCCCGAGTTGGCGGGCCAGCGATCCTGCATGGGGGATTTACTCGGGACGGAAGGCGTACAGGCCGCCGGCCCGCGTCACCACCAGAATGGTCGTGCCATTGACGACCGGGGAGCCAGTCACCCCGCTGCCGTCCGTGGGCAGGCGCAGCAGTGGCTGGCCGTCTTCGCGGTCCAGAAAGTGCACAAGGCCCTGTGCGTCGCCAAACACTGCCGTGCGGCCAGCCACCAGAACACCACCAAGGCCACGGAACAGGAACTTCTCGCTGGACCAGAGCAACTCGCCCGTGCCTTGGCGCCACGCCGACAACCGGTCGGAACCATCGCCTGCCACAACCACCAAGTCATCCGCACCGATGGATTGGCTACCCGACACGTTGCGAGACCACACCAGACTGCCGCGGACCGCATCGACGCAACCGACCGTGGCCTGGAACGCACGTGCACACAAGACGTTACCCACGCGTGCCGCTGGACCCACCAAATCAGCCAGGCGCTCGACCTCATTGGTTCCGCGTGGATTGGCAACCGCGGCCTCCCAGCGAACCGTTCCGCGAACGGGGTCCACACCCGTCATCCGGGGCCCCTGGCCCACCACCAAGGTATCGCGTATCGCAGACACCACACCCGTCTGGCCCAAAGTCAAGGCATCGCCTGGGCGCTGCAGCACCCAAAGCTTCTTTCCGTCAACGGCATCGAAGGCGTGGACGGCGCGGTCCACGCCCATTACGAACACCCGCTCGCCTGCCACCAAGGGGGCGGTCACCACCCGACCAGGTACCCTGGCCTTCCAGACCACGCGCCCCTGCTCCAGGGTCACCACCTCATTGGTACGCGTCACCACCGTCGTGAAGCGTCCGTCAGTGCCTACGCCAGCGGACAAAGCGCCGGCAACGTGGGCACGCCAAAGTTCCCGGCCAGAGGCCGCTTCAAAGGCCAGCACCGTCCCGTCATCCCCAGCGACAGTGAAAACCCCATCGCGCGAGGCTACCACCAGCGGAAACTGCACGCCTGTCAGTTTGGCCTGCCAGACCTGCCGCCCAGCGATCTTCGGGCTGATAGCGTCCAGAACCGCAGGCTTGGGCTTGTCACCGCTGCATGCCATCAGCAGGCTCACGCACATCAGCGCCGCGCCGCGCCCCAGCGTGAGCATCCACTGACGGGTACTCACTTGGAGACCTCCGAAGCTGCAGGGGCTGGGGCAACGCCAAGTGTGTTGAGCTTGGCCTCCACCACCCTTCGGTACTCCACCGCTTCTGGCAACGCCCTCCAGGCCAAAAGGAAGGACTCGGCGGCCTGCTCCGGCTTGCCCTGGGCCAGCAGAACGTCACCCCGCCTATCTGCGGCCAAGGCCTCGAAGCCCTTCACGTTGGCCGACTCCAGTGCCTTCAGGGCTTCGTCCCAGCGTTTGGCATCCAACTCCAGCCCCGCCAGCCGCAGGGCCGCAAGAGCCCGGAGGCCCTCATCGTCGGACTTCTCACCCAGCCAGCGCAACACCGCCGTCGCGGCATCGCTTTGGCCCTTGTCAATCTGCAGCCTGGCCAGCATCAGGCCGCCTTGTGCCGTCCACTTTGCGGCGGGATAGCGGGCCTGAAGGTCCGCAAAGATCTTCGCCGAGCGGTCAACATCACCAGATCGCACGGAACGGTCCAACTCGTCGAACATGGCGCCTGCCTTGACCCCCTGGTCACGCTGGTACCAGTTCCAGCCGTTCCAGGCCGCGAAGCCGCCCAGAACTAACACCAGGATCCAGGTGATGAGGTTGCCGTACTGCGTCCAGAACGACTTGATTGCGTCGAGTTGTTCCTGCTCTTGCAGGTCGAGAGGTGTTGCCATGAGGAGAAGCGAAGAGGGATCGTGGATTATGCGGTGCGCAGTTCGCCAGCCCACAGGGCCGCGCTATCCATGGGGCGGGTGTACTGGGTAACCATGGTGGCCCGGAGCGGCTTGATGGAAACCTGCCCCGCTGCGACTTCGTCCTGGCCGAATACGATGGCGTAACGGGCCATGCTGGCATCGGCCTTCTTGAATTGCGCCTTCAGGCTGCCTCCGCCAGCGTGCATCTGTACCGACAGACCCTCTCCTCGCAACGCGTCCAGCACCACCATGGCTTGCGGCAGGCAGGCCGCATCGGGCAGCACAGCGTAAACATCTGGGGCGGTGTCGGGCACCGGCAAACCCATTTCCTGGAGAAGCAGCAGCAGGCGCTCCATGCCCAGACCAAAGCCAATGGCCGGTGTCGGCTTGCCCCCGAGTTGCTCGAACAGCCCGTCGTAACGGCCGCCACCGCACACCGTGCCCTGCGAGCCCAGATGGTCGGTCACCCACTCGAACACGGTCAGGTTGTAGTAATCCAGCCCGCGCACCAGGCGCGGGTTGATGCGGTAGGGCAGAGCCGCCGCGTCCAGCACGTCGCACACCGCAGCCAGGTGCGCCCGCGAGGCCTCGCCCAAATGGTCGGCCAGCTTGGGCGCGCCGTCCACCAAGGGCTGCAAGGCAGGGTTTTTGGTGTCCAGGATGCGCAGCGGGTTGGAATGCAGGCGACGTCGCCCGTCCTCGTCCAATTGATCGGCGTGCTGCATGAAGTAAGCCACCAGCGCGGCTCGGTGTGCCACACGCTCGCTGGGCTGGCCCAGGCTGTTGAGTTCAAGCCGCACATGCGGGCCTACCTGCAAGCCCAGCGCCTGCCATAAGCTACGCACCATCAAGATCAGTTCAGCGTCGACATCAGGGCCCGCGAAGCCCAGTGCTTCCACGTCCAGTTGGTAGAACTGACGGTAGCGCCCCTTCTGCGGCCGCTCATGCCGAAACACCGGACCGATCGACCACACCCGCAAGGGGCCGTTGTACAGAGCGTTGTGCTCGACCATCGCCCGAACGATGCCGGCGGTGATCTCGGGGCGCAGGGTCAGCGCATCGCCGTTCATCGCATCGTGCCAGGAGTACATCTCCTTTTCGACGATGTCGGTGGCCTCGCCGATGCCACGCACGAAAAGGGACGTGGACTCCACGATGGGCGTGAGCAGGTGTTGGTAGCCATGGCGGGACATCACCGCATCCACGGTGCGCTCGAACCAGCGCCAGATGGCGGAGTCGGGCAACTTGTCTTTGCGCGGGACACTTCCCGGCAGGATGTCGTTCATGCCTTTGACGGCAACGAGTTTATCGGCCATGGAACATCGGGCGCCTGTGGGCGCCACAGCAAGGGTCTGGAGGATCGTGGCGGAAAGCGGCGCCGCAGTGCTGCGGCGCTGCAGCATCAAGGCGAAGCGGTTGCGGCCCCGAAACGCCGTTCGATGTAGGACTCCACGATGTGATGAAACTCCTGGGCGATGCCCTCGCCTCGCAGCGTCATCGCCTTCTCACCATCGATGAACACGGGCGCCGCAGGCGCCTCGCCTGTACCCGGCAGGCTGATGCCGATATCAGCATGCTTGCTTTCGCCCGGGCCATTGACGATGCAGCCCATCACCGCCACACGCAGCGTCTCCACGCCGGGATAACGCGATTTCCACACGGGCATCATGCGGCGCAGGTGATCGTCGATCTGCTTGGCCAACTCCTGGAAGGTGGTGCTGGTGGTGCGGCCGCACCCTGGGCAGGCCGTCACGCTGGGATTGAAGGTGCGCAATCCAAGCGATTGCAGAATTTCCAGCGCCACAAGCACTTCCTGCGCGCGGGCCTCACCAGGCTGCGGCGTCAGGCTCACGCGGATGGTGTCGCCAATACCCTCCTGAAGGAGCACCCCCAGGGCCGTGCTGGACGCGACGGTGCCCTTGGTGGACATGCCGGCTTCGGTCAGACCCAGATGCAGGGCGTGATCGCAGCGCGCCGCCAGGGCACGATAGACGGAGATCAGATCCTGCACCCCGCTGACTTTGCAGCTGATGACGATCTGGTCGGGGTCCATGCCGAGCGAACGCGCCTCGGCGGCTGACTGCAAGGCGGATTGGACCAGGGCCTGATACATCACCTGCTGTGTATTCCAGGGCTGGGCGCGCTGGGCGTTCTCATCCATCATCGAGGCCAGCAATTCCTGGTCGAGGCTGCCCCAATTCACCCCGATGCGAACAACTTTGTCGTGCCGCATGGCGGCCTCGATCATCTGGGCGAACTGTGCGTCGCGCTTACGGCCCTTGCCGACGTTACCTGGATTGATGCGGTACTTGCTCAGGGACACGGCGCATTCGGGGTATTGAGTGAGCAAGGTGTGCCCGTTGTAGTGGAAGTCCCCGACCAGAGGCACGTCGATGCCCATCCGGTCCAGCTGCTCGCGAATCCGAGGCACTGCCTGTGCCGCTTCGGGCGTGTTCACGGTGATGCGCACCATCTCCGAGCCGGCCTGAGCCAGTTCCTTCACCTGGATGGCCGTCTCGATCACATCGACCGTGTCGGTGTTGGTCATCGACTGGACACGCACTGGGGCATCGCCACCCACGGTCACAGTGCGGGACCCCCAACGCACACGGGCTTGCCTTGAGCGGCGGGGCCCAGGGCTGGCCGGCTCGATGAACACGGGCTCGAATGCGTCGCTCATACCTTGCTCTCCGGGTCTCACTTCAGTTCCACACGCGCAACATTGTCCCGCGTTCCCCCAGCCAGATCGACCGTCTGGCCACGCCATCGAACTTGCGTACCTGCGGCGTTGCCAATGGTCAATCTAAGTCCCGCGCTGCCCTCCAGTGCCACCACTTCACCTGGCGTGAGCGTACGGGTCCAGATCGTACGCCCCTGCAGATCGGCAGCCTCGACCCAAGAGGGCTCCGTGACGGTAACCGTGGAGGCCATCCCCGCAGCAGCGCTGGCCCCGGACTCAACGGGCGCACCATGCACCGTCTGTACCAGGCCGTTGGGGGACGGCACGCCCGCAGCTGGCCCCGCGTCAGGAGCGGATGCTCCAGCCGTCTGGGCCAGTGAACCTGGAGCAGCAGGCCCAGCGGGCGCGACTGACGTGTCTGCGGACCCGGGCGACCAGGATCCAGGTACCCACTGCATTGCACCGGCCAGCACCAGAAGAAGACCGGCCGCCCACCACCCTCGGCGACCGGTGACCGAACGCAGGACCACCTGAGCGCCAGGTCGTTGAGAAAAAGGCGCATTCATGCCTCGATTGACCTGATCCAGGGCCGTGACGACCGGCTTCTGCCGGGGCAGAGCCGCCAGTACGGGAGCAGGATCACATTTCAGGGCTCGGCACACAGACAAGGACAAGGCGCGGACAAACGTGGCGTCATGCAACTCGTCGAACCGGTCGCTCTCCAACAGTTCGAGCTTGCGAACCGGCACCTTCAGCGTGGTGGCCAGCAAGCCGATGTGCATGCCACAGCGCTCACGGGCCGTGCGCAATAGAGCCCCTGCGGACACGCTGGGCGAGGCATCGTCTTGACTCGATTCATTCATCGAAGCGCCCCTTCTCGTACATCAACGTCTCGGGCGACTGTGGGAAACGCTCCTGCAACTGCTGGCCCCAGGTTCGCATGGCCGTGGTGTCGCCCAAGCGTCTTTCCAGCCTGACGGCCAGCCACAGAGACTGGGGCGTGGCGAACTCCCGGCGTTGGTGCACCCGCCGAACGTAGAAACGGGAGCGCTCGTATTCCCCAAGGCGGAACAGCAGGTCGCTCAAGTGAAAGCCACTCACGGGGTTGCCAGGGTCCAGTTCGTAAGCCCGACTAAGCGCCGCCTCGGCCTCAGGCCAACGCTGTGCCCGGGCAAGACAGATGCCCTGGGCCATCAGCGTCCTGACCGTGTCGCGGTACTGTGGCTGCGCCAGCGCTTGTCTGAACAACGCGTCCGCTTCCGGCAGGCGGCCGGACTGACAGAGGAACCACGCATAGTTGTTCATCACGTCAGCGTCCCGCGGCACCAACTGCAGGGCGCGCCTGAAACTCTCTTCCGCCAGTCGCGTCTCTCCCAAGGTTGCGTAAATCAGGCCCCGCAGGTTGAAGGCTTCCGGAAGATCCGGGCGCGCTGCAAATGCAAGCTTGACTTCGTCGAGTGCGGTGGTGGGCTGGCCCCGTGAGAAGTAGCCGGCGGCCAGTTCCATGCGGACACGGGCGCGCCTATCGGCATCGGTCTGGTCCGACGCGGTCTTGAGGTCGTCCAGCGGCCCCTGTCCAGGCGCCGAAGCGCACCCAGTGAGAAGCACGGCCAGCAGCCCAGCAAGGGCGACCACACCCGCAGAGCGAAAGAATCGGGCGCCCTGCGGGGCTTGCCTCATGACGCTAACCGATCAGGGTGAATTGCAATGGTCCGTCCCGCACGCCTGGCCTGCGCGTCGGTGCGGTCAAGCACCTCGCCAGCCAATTGCCCACAGGCTGCGTCGATATCGTCCCCGCGCGTCTTGCGCACCGTGGCGACGTAACCCGCCTCCTGCAACAAGGCGGCAAAAGTCGACACCCGCTGAGGACTGGAACGCGTCAGACCTGAGGCCGGAAAGGGGTTGAACGGGATGAGGTTGAACTTGCACGACACCGCGACACCACCCGAACCCCGGGAACTGCCGCGCACCAGATCCACCAGCCGGACAGCATGGCCGTCGGAGTCGTTGACGCCGTCGAGCATGCAGTACTCGAAGGTGATGAAGTCGCGCGGGGCCGCCTCAAGGTACCGCGCACAGGCCCCCATCAACTCACTTAGTGGGTACTTGCGGTTCAGGGGGACCAAGTCGTCACGCAGCGTGTCGTCGGGCGCATGCAGCGATACCGCCAGGGCCACGGGACAGTCCTGACGTAACCGGTCCATCATCGGGACTACGCCCGATGTGGACACGGTGACCCGGCGGCGCGACAAGCCATAGGCGTGATCATCCAGCATCACCCTCAGCGCTGGCACCAGCGCTCCGTAGTTCTGCAGGGGCTCACCCATGCCCATCATCACGACGTTGTCCACAGCCCTGTGGCTCTCGGACAAACCAAGACGGACCCGCAGGTGGTGTTCCGCGTGCCATAACTGCGCAAGGATCTCTCCGGTACGCAGGTTTCGGTTGAAACCCTGATGGCCGGTGGAGCAGAAGCGGCACCCTACGGCGCAGCCGGCTTGGGAGGAGATGCACAAGGTGCCACGGCCAGCTTCTGGTATGAACACTGTCTCGACCGCATTGCCATCGCCCACGTCAAAGAGCCACTTGACCGTGCCATCTGCAGACTGGTGCTCTGTCAACACTTTCAACGAGACAACCTCGTGCCCGCTGCCCAACTTGTCTCGCAGGCTCAGGGCCAGATCTGTCATCTGGCTGAAGTCAGACTCTCCACGCCGATGAACCCATCGAAACAACTGGGTGGCACGAAAGCGCTTCTCGCCCAAGCTCTCCACATGAGCGATGAGCGATTCGTGATCGAGATCGAGAAGGTTCACAACGCGCTGATTTCTCACTCACCACTCGACGCTGACGCGCCGGCCCAGAGCCGACGCGCCCCGCTCAGCGGCTATAGACGTTCATGCCCGCAAAGAAGAATGCCACTTCCGCGGCGGCGGTCTCGGGAGCATCAGAGCCGTGGACCGCGTTGGCGTCGATGCTGTCTGCAAAATCAGCCCGAATGGTGCCCTTTTCTGCCTTCTTCGGGTCTGTGGCGCCCATCAACTCGCGGTTGCGCGCAATAGCGCCTTCGCCCTCCAGCGCCTGGATCATCACGGGGCCGGAGATCATGAAGTTCACCAAATCATTGAAGAAGGGTCGCGCCTTGTGGACAGCGTAGAAGGCCTCCGCCTCGCCACGCGACAGATGCGCCATCCTGGCCGCGACCACCTTCAAGCCTGCGCCCTCAAATCGGGCATAGATCTGCCCGATCACGTTCTTCGCCACGGCGTCGGGTTTGATGATCGACAAGGTGCGTTCTATAGCCATTCCAAAACTCCTGCAACCAAAAACGGGGAAACCATTCAGTGTAGCCCGAGCCTCTTACCCACTGAAGCTGGCGCTCCTGTCAAGCGCCCTGGCGGCAGGGTCTTGTACACGTCGCATCACCGCCGCCGGCCGCCCTTGCCAGCGCGGCCTGCCTTGCTCTTCTGGTGAAAGGCTTCAGCGCCGATGTAGCCCACTGAAGTGCGCATGGGATCGGGTTGACCGCCAGCCGACTGGGTCTTGCCGGGTGCCGGCTTCTTGCGAGCCCGGCCGCCTCCCGCTCCCGCTCCCGCGTTCACTTTGCCATCCTTGGCGAAGCGCTTGTCATAGGTCTGCTGCAGTGGGTTGGGAATCGGACCATCCTCATCCAGTTCACGACGTGGACGTGATTCGGCCTGCACGGCACGCCGATCGTAGGTCTGCTGCAGCGGGTTGGGGATCGGGCCATCTTCGTCGATGTCTCGAACACGCCTGGCCTGCTGTATGGCGCGTTTGTCGTAGGTCTGCTGCAAGGGGTTGGGGATCGGGCCGATGTTTTCAGGTTCTCCCAGGTCGGCGCCAGCGCCACCAGGCTGCCTCGGACCAAGTTCCGGTGCTCCCGCTCCACGCTGGCGGCCGCGCCGGTTGTTCTTGCGGTCGCGTGGTCCAGCACCTGTTGCCGCTCCCGGGGCCGCTCCCGGGGCCGCTCCCGACCGGGGACCGGCCGCAGGGGACGCCGCTGCCGTCGCGCCCGAAGTCATGAAGCGCAGGGCTTTGACGTCCTCAACAGGCAGGTCCACCCAGATACCGCGGCGCAATCCCTTGGGCAAAACCACTGATCCATAGCGGATGCGGATCAGACGGCTGACAGCGTGCCCGACGGCCTCAAACAGCTTGCGAACTTCGCGATTGCGCCCCTCGGTGATCACGACCCGCACCCAACGGTTGGCTCCGTCTCCACCACCGTCTTCAATGCTTTTGAAGGCTGCGATCTGGCCGTCGATCTCGACGCCAGTCAGCAACTTGGCACGGCCCTCATCCGACAAGGATCCCAGAATCCGAACGGCATACTCGCGCTCCACCCCAAACCGCGGATGCATGAGCCTGTTGGCCAGGTCGCCAGAATTGGTGAACAGTAGCAACCCTTCAGTGTTGATATCCAAACGCCCCACCGATTGCCACTTGCCCTGAGGCAAGCGTGGCAGCCGCCTGAAGACAGTGGGGCGTTGCTGAGGATCATCATGCGTCACCACCTCGCCGGCAGGCTTGTGATATGCGATCACGCGCGGTGGTGGCGGAGCGATGCGCACCCTGACCGGCTTGCCGTCCACCGCGATCTTGTCGCCAAAGGAAATCCTTTGGCCGGTGTGGGCAGGCTGCCCGTTCACGGTGACGCGGCCATCGACGATCATCTGCTCGAGATCGCGGCGGGAACCAACGCCGGATTGGGCGAGCACTTTATGGAGCTTGGGTGCATCGGCTTCAGGTGCCAACACGCGCCGGGGCAGCACAGGCTTGACAGCCAAGGCCGCCTTGGGCGCGTCTGCCGCGTCGGCAACTTCGGTCCCCTCGCCCGCCTCGAAATCCTGGATGGCCTCGTCGAACTCACCAGAAACCACTGCGCCAAAGAGTTCCTTGGGATCGGTCTTTTCCAGCGCCACCGGCAAGCTGGCAGCGAAGCGGGTCTCATCCGCCGAGCCTGCAGCGGCGTCATCTTCAGTGGGCGCGTCGAGCTCGGTAGGCCCCTCCCCGCCGCCCTCGCCTCGGCGCCCACGCCGCCGGTTGCGCTTGCGCCGCCGCGGGTCTCGCAGCCGGCCGCCAACAGGTTCTTCAACCGAAGGGCCAGTGGCTTCGCCTTGTTGTACTTGCCGGCTGTCTGGCGCTGCCGCAGCAGCCCCACGCTCAGCATCAGCAGCCGAACTTTCGGAGGCTTTGCCCGACACACCAGAGGCGGCGCGGTCGGGGGCCGTCTTCTCGCTCTCAGTCTTCTCAGGATCGGTCGGATTCATGGGGAGGTCGCCTTGGTTGGCTCTGGCTGGGGGGGCTCCGACACTTCGGAAGTAGCGCTTTGGCTCAAGTCCGCAGGTGGGCCCGTGGGTGAATCCTGCAGCGGCTCGGAGGCCGCCCGAAAGATGGGCAAATCATCGACGGATGGCAGTTGCGGGCGCGCAACCTCCTGGACAGCCTGCGCCAGCGCATCGACCGCCGCGTCCGGGCCTCCTGCTCCGCCAACCTCCGGCAACTGGTCCAAGCGAGACAGGCCCAGATCATCCAGGAACTGCCGCGTGGTGGCATACAGCGCCGGTCGCCCCGGAGACTCACGGTAGCCGATCGACTCGATCCAGTTCCTGTCCTCGAGTTGCTTGACGATCTGGGTTGAGACCATGACACCGCGGATGTCCTCAATATCGCCGCGCGTCACAGGTTGTCGGTAGGCGATGATGGCCAGTGTTTCCATCACGGCCCGAGAATACCGGGGCGGCTTTTCGGGATGCAGCTTGTCCAGGAAAACCCTCATCTCGGGCCGACTCTGGAACCGCCACCCCGAGGAAACCGACACCAACTCCACGCCTTTACCTGCCCAATCCTGCACCAACTCCTGGAGCAGAGTGGTCAATTCATTCGCAACAAGTTGCCCATCGAAAAGCAACTGCAGTTCTCGCAAGGGCACTGGCGCCTGCGAGCAGATCAATGCGGTTTCGAGGACCCTCTTGGCGTCCGAATTGTTCATCAATGAATGACCTGAGGAAGCGAACCAAGCGCTGTTGTGTCAAGGGCTCGTCGTCCTGCACCCGCCCCGAGGGCAAGAGCGCCTGCTTGGAGCGGTGAAGCCTCATCGAAAAAGTCCCCCGAGCAGTGCTTGCTGGGACAAGAGTGACATGGCCGCTAGTTTCGACCGCAACGTTTCAGCGCCCCTCGGCGGGCAACTGAGACAAACTGATGAGGCTAAAGCCACTCCTGCGACTCTCCATAGTTTACGCCCTCGCGCGGCTCTCGGGCTCAGACCTGGCGGCTCGACAACGTCAATGCGGCCCCGTCTCATCAATCAGTCTGGATAAGGACCCACCAGAATCCAAGGCCTTCCAGGCCTGCGCTAAATCTTCAGGCGGGAACCGGACGAACTCAAGGGGTGATCCACTCGCCGGATGGTCGAAAGCGAGCTTCCAGGCGTGTAAAGCTTGGCGATCGAGCCCCAAGGCCGGCGCACCCCCGTACAGACGATCTCCCACCAAAGGATGGCCAATATGGGCCAGGTGCACACGGATCTGGTGCGTCCGTCCCGTGTGCAGGCGACAACGCACAGCCGTGAGGCCCTGTGCGCTGGCGAGCGTCTGGACATCGGTTCTGGCGGGACGGCCTGCAGGGTGTGCGGCCATGCGTATGCGGGAGGCCGGGTCGCGCCCAACGGGGGCATCCACCGTCCTGACCCCGGGCGCCATCGCTCCATGGACCAGTGCCATGTAAAGGCGCTGAACCTCGCGGCCGGCGATCGCCCGGCTCAAGGCCGTCACGGCCTGCAGGGTCTTGCCCACCATCATCAGGCCGGAGGTGTCCTTGTCAAGGCGATGCACGATACCCGCTCGGGGCAACTGCGCTGAGGCCGGGTGATGCGCCAGCAAGCCGTTGAGCAAAGTGCCCGACCAGTGCCCGGGCGCAGGATGCACCACCAGACCCACCGGCTTGTCTAGCACCATCAAATGCTCATCTTCGAAGACCACCTTCAACGCCAGAGCTTCGGGGCGAAAGGCCAAGCTCTCGGCAGTCGGACGCAGTTCGACCTGCAGGCTCTGCCCGACCTTGACGCGGCGCGATGCAGGGCGTGCGGCCACCCCATCCAGGTGTACCAGGCCCCGCTCGATCAAGTCCTGGAGATGACTGCGGGAGAATTCTGGCGCCAGAGCCACGAGCACCTTGTCCAGTCGCCAGCCGTGCCAGCCTGGGAATACGGGCGAAGCGCGGACCTCATGCTCGATAGCGCCGGGGCCTTCTGCACTCTCGTCGTCTTCAAGGTCGATGGTGGGCGACAAGAGCCGGTCCCTATAATTTGCCACGTGAAACACACAAGGCGGCGCCCGACGCCGGCATCTGAGGCATGAAGTTCTCTAGAGCCCTGCGCCATGGCGCAATGACCGTCACGGCCGCGATTTGGTTGTCCAGCTGCAGCTTGTTTCCGGGCAAGGACGAATCCCGCGCCGAGAACCTGGACAAATTGTATGCAGAGGCGCGTGACGACATTGCCAGCGGCAGTTTTGACCGAGCAATCAAGAGCCTGGAAAAACTGGAATCCCGCGCGTCTGGTACGTTGCTCGGGCAGCAGGCTCTGCTGGACTTGGCCTACGCCCAGTGGCGATCTGGAGAACGCGCATCAGCCCTGTCGACTCTTGAGCGTTTCACCAAACTGCACCCATCCAGCCCTGCCTACGACTATGCGCTGTACCTGCGCGGCTTGGTGAACTTCAATGACAATCTCGGGCTGTTCGGTCTGCTGGCACAGCAGCAGATCTCCGAGAGGGATCAAAAGGCTTCCCGGGAGGCCTTTCAGGCATTTTCGCAGCTTGTGCAGCAGTTTCCCGATTCAAAGTACGCCGCCGATGCCCGGGTACGCATGGACTTCATCGTCAATTCGCTGGCCGCGTACGAAGTCCATGTAGCGCGCTACTACTTCCGGCGCGGAGCCTACCTCGCGGCCGTCAACCGGGCCAAACAGGCTGTGGCAGACTTCGACCGCGCACCTGCGGCAGAGGAAGCACTCGCCATCATGGTCACCAGCTACGAGCGCCTGGGGATGAAGGAGCTCAGCCAGGATGCGCAGCGCGTACTGAAGCAGAACTTCCCGAGCTCGCGTTTCCTGACCGCAGACGGCTTGACGGTCTCAACCAAGTCCTGGTGGCGGTTCTGGTAAGGATCCCGGCTGACTGCCGGTTCGTTCCGGCTCACGTCTGACATCCCGCGGACGCGACTTCCTCCAGCCAGGCAAGCGCCTGCGCCTCGGTGTCCAGGCGCGTCATGGGTGGCAATGCCTTCAAGAGCGTTCTGCCGTAGCCCATTCGCCCCATCCGGGGGTCGCACACCACCAGCAGACCCAGATCATGCTCGGTGCGGATCAAACGTCCGGCGCCCTGCTTCAGCGATACAGCCGCCTCCGCAAGAAAGTAGTCCTGAAAGGGGCTTCCGCCTTGATCCTCGATCGCCCGAGCGCGGGCTTTGACAAGCGGGTCGTGGGGTGGGGGGAACGGCAGCTTGTCGATCAGCACACACTGAAGCGCATCGCCGGGCACATCAATGCCCTCCCAGAAGCTTTGCGAGCCGACCAGCACTTTGCCTACGCCGTCTCCATAGCGCTGGAGCAATGACCTGCGCGGCTCCTCTCCCTGAACCAGCACCTCGAGCGGCCGCGCCAGCGCCCGCGATGCCGTACGTATGGCCTGCGCTACCAGAGGCAGCGCCTTGAGGGTGGTGGTCAGGACAAAGGTGCGCCCGGACAGGGGCGCCGCGCAACGCGCTGCCAGTGTGCCCACTGCCGCGGGGTGGCCAGCATCCTGGGGCAGCAGCATGTCCTGGGGCACCCACAGGCGAGCCTGCCGGGGATAGTCGAACGGGCTGCCCGCCTGCAGGATGCGGGCGTCCTCCAGGCCGGTACCGGCCGTGAACCAGCTCAATTTCTCGTCGCTGCCCAGGGTGGCGGAGGTAAAGATCCAGGAACGTTGTGCGGCTTCTCTCTGCGTGGACAGGGCCTGCCGGATGTCCAGGGGCGATTCCACGAGCCTTACGCCATGGGCAGAAAGATCGACCCAGCGCACTCGGGAAGCATCGCTTTGAGCGATGAACTGCCTGGCGCGCTGGTGCAGCTCAGCGCAACGTTCCGCCAGGCGCTTCCAGTCCGGTGCCGTGCCTTCCACAGCGAGCGCCGCCTCGTGAAGCTGCCCCAGTTGGGTGGCCAAGCGGTGCATGGCCTCAACCCAGCCCTCGTGACCGGCGACTGAAGCCCAATCCAGCTTCAGCGCCGTCTGCGTCTCGGCGTGGCGGCCTGCCGCCACCAAGCGCAAATCACGTGCGCAGTTGTCCAGGCCAGAGGACAACTCCTGCCAAGGGCGCAAACCCCGGGCATGCTGCAACCCCGCCGCGTGCAGGTCGCGGGCCAGGTCGATCAGCTGTCCGCTGCCCAGGGCGGTGCCCAGGAATTGCAGCCCCACCTCCATCAGCTGGTGGGCCTCGTCGAACACTGCCACATCGACCGTCGGCAGCAATTCGGCCACCTCAGACTCGCGCAGCGCGATGTCGGCGAAGAAGAGATGGTGATTGACCACCACGATGTCTGCTGCCATCGCCTCACGGCGCGCCTTCACGACATGGCAGTCACCCCACTGGGGACAGTCGCTGCCAAGACAGTTTTCCCTGGTCGAGGTCACCAAGGGCAGCACAGGCGAACGTTCGTCCAGCCCCTGCACCTCAGCCAGATCGCCCGTACGGGTGTGCAGCGCCCAGGCCTCCACACGGGACAGGGCGCGGGCCGACCAGCGGTCAGGCCAGTCGGTCGCGTGCCGGGCCTGCTCAAGGCGGTTCAGGCACAGATAGCTGCCTCGACCCTTGAGCAAGGCCAGGCGCACTGGCATCTGAAAAACAGCCCGAAGACGGGGCAGATCACGCAGGAAGAGCTGATCCTGCAAACTCTTGGTGGCCGTGCTGACCAACACCCTGCGGCCAGACAAGAGCACAGGCACCAGATAGGCGAAGGTCTTGCCCACCCCCGTGCCGGCCTCCACCACGAGGTCTTCGACGTTCTCGATCGCCCGTGCCACCGCACGCGCCATGTCCAGCTGCGAGGAGCGCACCGCAAAATGGGCGTCGCACTGACCGAGTGGACCTGCAGCAGAAAAGGCCCATTCAACGGCCTGCGCCAGCGGGCCTACCTCAGACGGCGCTGTCTTATCGCCAGCGTGGGATCCCTCGGCCAGAAAGGTCAAGCCGCCCTCAAGCCGGCTCTCGGGGCTCGATGGCAAGCTCCAGCCTGGACATGCGGTCGCGCAAAGCCAGCCGCCGCTTCTTCAGGCGGCGCAGCGCCAGCTGGTCCACTGGCGCTTCACCAGCGGCCTTGTCGATCAGGCTGTCCAGATCGGCATGCTCTATCCGCATCTCAATCAGGTGCCTAGCCAGCGAATGAAGGTTGTCGTCCATGTGGTGGGCATTACAAAGCCATTCACAGTTTAACTAGCCCGGTGGTGTGGCGCACAGGTCATGCATACATGACGGCGGGGGCACAAGAATGCAGGCATCGGACGGCCTTGCAGCAGATGCAGCTCAGGTCAGGCGCGTATCGACATCACGTCGACCCAGCGCAAGGAACTCGGCAGTCTGCATCTCGCGCAACCGGGATGCGGTGCGAGGGAACTCATGCGCCAACGGTCCCTCGAGGTACAGGTTCTCGGGCTCATCGGACGCCGACATCACGAGCTTGACTCGCCGGTCATACAGCACGTCCACCAGCCAGGTAAAGCGCCGCGCCTCGCTGGACATCCGCGGTGGCATCCTGGGCACATCCGACAGCAGCACAGTGTGGAAGCGCGACGCGATCTCGAGGTAATCGTTGTGCGACCGGGGGCCGCCGCACAGGCTCGTGAAGTCGAACCAAACGACACCACCCGCCCGGCGCCGAGCCCGGATTTCCCGATGTTCGATGTGCAGGATGGCAGGCTCGTCGCGCGCCTCGGCCATGGCCTCGAAGGCAGCCTTCATCGAGGCCTCGGCGTCTGGCCCCAGCGGACAGTGATAGACCTGTACCCGCCGCAAAGAGCGCTGGCGGTAGTCCACGCCCGCATCCACATTCACCACTTGCAGATGCTTCTTGAGCAATTCGATGGCGGGCAAGATGCGGTCGCGGTGCAGCCCGTTGGGGTACAGATCATCAGGGTGGAAATTCGAGGTCGTGACGATGCTGACCCGGTTGGCAAACAGGGCTTCGAGCAGGCGGTGCAGGATCATCGCGTCGGTCACATCGGCGACGTGGAATTCGTCGAAGCAGATGAGCCGGAACCGACGTGCCATGCGCCGCCCGAGTTCGTCCAGGGGATTGACGGTGCCCTTGAGCTCCTGCAGCTCGCGGTGCACTTCGCGCATGAACTCATGAAAGTGCAATCGGGTCTTGCGGGTCAGCGGGACGGACTGGAAGAAACAATCCATCAGGAAACTCTTGCCGCGACCTACCCCCCCGTACATGTAGACGCCCCGGGGAATCTCGGGGCGGCGCAACCACTTGGCCAGGGCGGTGGAGCGCCGGGCCTTGTAGTCCATCCACTCCTGCTCACAGCGTTCCAGCGCATCGACAGCCCCGAGTTGCGCCGGATCGCTCTGGAAACCCTTGTGCGCCAAGGTGGTGGCGTAGAGGGCGCGCACGCCGCGACCAGCCGATGCTGCATCCTGGTTGTCAGGCTTCATAACGCCTTCATTCGACCATCAACCAGCTGCCATGGGGCCACACTGCCGCCATCCAGAGCGCCGCCCACTCAGAAGTTCAGCGTGCGTTTGTCCACCGCCAGCGCCGCTTCCTTGGTGGATTCCGACAGCGATGGATGCGCATGACAGATGCGGGCGATATCCTCTGCCGATGCCTTGAACGCCATGGCCATCACGGCTTCCGCAATCAGCTCCGACGCCATGGGGCCGATGATGTGCACACCCAGGATCTCGTCGGTCTGGGAATCGGCCAAGATCTTGACGAAGCCGGTGGTGTCTCCCAAGGCGCGCGCACGACCATTGGCGAGGAACGGGAACTGACCTGCCTTATAGGCCACACCGTCGGCCTTGAGTTGTTGCTCGGTACGGCCCACCCAGGCAATCTCCGGGCTGGTGTAGATGACCCAGGGGATGATGCCGAAATCCACGTGGCCATGCTGGCCGGCGATCTGCTCGGCCACCGCCACGCCCTCCTCTTCGGCCTTGTGCGCCAGCATCGGCCCACGCACCACATCACCCACCGCCCACACGCCGGGCAGATTGGTGCGGCACTCGGCGTCCACCACGATGGCGCCGCGCTCGTCCAACTGCAGACCCACCGCGTCCGCGTTCAGGCCGAGGGTGTTGGGCACACGGCCGATCGAGACGATCAGCTTGTCGACCTCCAGCATGACGGCCTCGCCCTTGGCGGTGGTGTAAGCCACGGTGACGCCCGTCTTGCCGTTGGCGATATCCCCAATCTTCACGCCCAGTTCGATCTTCAGGCCTTGCTTGCTGAAGATCTTCAGCGCCTCCTTGGCCACGGACTCATCGACCGCGGCCAGGAAGGTCGGCATGGCCTCCAGGACCGTGACCTCGGCCCCCAGGCGGCGCCAGACCGAGCCCATCTCCAGGCCGATCACGCCCGAGCCGATGACGCCCAACTTCTGGGGCACGGCGCCCGCCCGCAGGGCACCGTCGTTGGACAGGATATTGACCTCATCAAAAGGCGCAGCCGGCAGTTGGCGAGCACTTGAACCGGTGGCCACCACCACCTGCTTGGCTGAAAGTACGGCGTCCTGTGCGCCCGTCACCTTGATCTGATAGGCACCTTCGGCCGTGCCGCCAAAGCTGCCGCGACCGTGGAAGAAGCTGACCTTGTTCTTCTTGAACAGGTAGAGGATGCCATCGTTGTTCTGCTTTACGACAGTGTCCTTGCGCGCCATCATCTTCGCCACGTCCATCGTCACCGTGCCGGTGGAGATGCCGTGGTCTGCGAAGTGGTGCACCGCATGCTCGTAGTGCTCGGACGACTGCAGCAGCGCCTTGGACGGAATGCAGCCCACATTGGTGCAGGTGCCGCCGGGAGCCGGCCCGCCGGCGGCATTCTTCCACTCGTCAATGCAGGCCACCTTGAAGCCCAGCTGGGCTGCCCGGATGGCGGCGATATAGCCGCCAGGGCCACCGCCGATGACGATGACATCAAAGGATTGAGACATGTGAAGGCCCTCAGATGTCGAACAGCAGGCGCGCCGGATCTTCCAGGGCTTCCTTCATCGTCACCAGGCCCAGTACCGCTTCGCGTCCGTCGATGATGCGGTGGTCGTAGCTCATGGCCAGGTAGTTGATGGGGCGCACCACCACCTGGCCGTTCTCCACCATCGCCCGGTCCTTGGTGGCGTGCACGCCGAGGATGGCCGACTGCGGCGGGTTGATGATGGGGGTGGACAGCATGGAGCCGAAGACGCCGCCGTTGGAGATGGAGAAGGTGCCGCCGGAGAGTTCGTCCATGGACAGTTTGCCGTCCTTGGCCTTGACACCGAACTCAGCAATCTTCTTCTCGATGTCGGAGAAGCTCATCTGGTCCACATTGCGCAGGATGGGCACCACCAGGCCACGCGGTGACCCCACGGCGATGCCGATGTCGAAGTAGCCGTGGTACACGATGTCATTGCCATCGACCGAGGCGTTGAGCACAGGGTACTTCTTCAAGGCTGCCACGGCGGCCTTGACGAAGAAGCTCATGAAGCCGAGCTTGACCCCGTGCTCCTTCTCGAACTTCTCCTGGAACCTCTTGCGCATTTCCATCACGGGCGCCATGTTGACCTCGTTGAAGGTCGTCAGGATGGCGTTGGTGGCCTGGGACTGCAGCAGACGCTCAGCCACACGGGCGCGCAGGCGGCTCATGGGCACGCGTTGCTCTGGGCGTTCACCCAGGTGAGCGGTCGCAGGTGCCGGCACGGCCGGCAAGGGCTTGGCCACTGCCGGGGCAGCGGCCACGGCGACGGGTGCAGGAACAGCAGCAGGTTGAGGTGCAGCCACCGCGGCCAGGACGTCGCCCTTGGTGACACGTCCATCCTTGCCGGTGCCCGCCACCGAACCGGCGGACATCTGGTGGTCGGCCATCAGCTTGGCGGCAGCGGGCATGGCGACGCCAGCCTTGGTGCCAGCGGGCGCAGCCACCGCCGCCGCGGTTGCCGAGACAGGCGCCACCACGGCAGCCGGTGCCGCAACCCCGGCTGTGGCCTCTGTATCGATGCGGGCAATCACCTGATCACTACCGACGGTGCCGCCACCGGCCACCACCAGTTCAGCCAAGACGCCCGCGGCGGGCGCAGGAACTTCCAGAACAACCTTGTCGGTCTCGATCTCGATCAGGATTTCATCTGCGGCAACGGCTTCGCCAGCCTTCTTCTTCCATTGCAGCAAGGTGGCTTCCGCCACAGACTCGGACAACTGAGGGACTTTGACATCTACGATGGCCATGATGGTCTTGGGAGTGAATTCGTTTCAGAAGGAGCGGCGGATTACTTGGTCAGCGTGAAGCCCTTGAGCTTGCCAAAGGCGGCGTCGATGAGCGCCTTCTGCTGATCCTGGTGCAAATGGGCGTAGCCCACCGCCGGCGAGGCCGAGGCGGCACGTCCGGCATAGCCCAGGCGCTGCCCGTCCAGCATGTTCTCGTGGATGTTGTGCTGCACGAAGAACCAGGCCCCCTGGTTCTGCGGCTCGTCCTGGCACCACACGACTTCCGTTGCGTTAGGGAACTTCTTGAGTTCAGCCGACAGCACCTTGTGCGGGAAGGGATAGAGCTGCTCGACCCGCAAGATGGCGACGTCGTTCAGGCCCTTTTCCTCACGCTTCTTGACCAGGTCGTAATACACCTTGCCGGAGCAGGCGATGACGCGCTTGACCTTGGCCGCTGCGGCCACCACGTCGGCGTTGAGTTCACCAATGACGGTATGGAAGCCGCTCTTGGTGAAGTCATTCAGGCTGGAAGTGGCGTCCTTGTTGCGCAGCAGCGACTTGGGCGTGAACAACACCAAGGGCTTGCGCAGGTTGCGCACCATCTGGCGGCGCAGCACATGGAAGATCTGCGCGGCTGTGGTGGGCTGAACGATCTGCATGTTGGTGTCCGCCGCCAACTGCATGAAGCGCTCCAGACGAGCCGAGCTGTGCTCGGGGCCCTGGCCTTCGTAGCCGTGAGGCAACATCAATGTCAGGCCGTTCTGGCGGCCCCACTTCACTTCGCCAGAGGCGATGAACTGATCGATCACGACCTGGGCTCCGTTGGCGAAGTCACCGAATTGGGCCTCCCAGATCACCAAGGTGTTCGGGTCAGAACCCGCATAGCCGTACTCGAAGGCCAATACGGCCTCCTCGGACAGAATGGAGTCGATGACTAGGAAAGGTGCCTGGTTTTCAGCCACATGCTGCAACGGCACATAAGTGCCTTCGTCCCAGCGCTCACGCTTCTGATCGTGAATGACGGAGTGGCGGTGGGTAAAGGTCCCGCGACCGGAATCCTCGCCAGACATGCGGATGGGGTAGCCACTGGACACCAGGGATGCGAAGGCCATGTGCTCGCCCATACCCCAGTCCACGCGCAGTTCACCCTTCCCCATGGCCGCGCGGTCGTCGTAGACCTTCTTGACCAGCGGATGCATGTTCACGGTCTCGGGGATGGTGGTGATGCGCTCGGCCAGACGCCTCCATTCCGCCAGGGGGATGGCCGTGTCGGCGGCGTCGGTCCACTTCTTGCCCAGGTAAGGCATCCAATCCACCGCGTACTTGCTCTTGAAGTTGGTCAGCACCGGATCTGCCGTGTGACGTCCTTCATCCAGTGCAGAGCGGTAGGCTTTGAACATGTCGTCACCCAGGCTCTGTCCCAGGCCCTGGGCCGCCAGCTTGTCGGCATACAACTTGCGCGTGCCAGGGTGCTGTGCAATCTTCTTGTACATCAGCGGCTGGGTAAGCGAGGGAGTGTCCTGCTCGTTATGCCCCAGCTTGCGAAAGCAGATGATGTCCAGCACCACGTCCTTGCGGAACTCCATGCGGTATTCCAGCGACCAGCGCACCGCCAGGACCACCGCCTCGGGATCGTCGCCGTTAACGTGCAGCACCGGTGCCTCGACACCCTTGACGATGTCGGTGCAGTACAGGGTAGACCGCAGATCGCGCGGGTCCGAGGTGGTGAAGCCGATCTGGTTGTTGATGATCAGGTGCACCGTCCCGCCCGTGGAGTAGCCACGCGTTTGCGCCAGCGCCAGGGTCTCCTGGTTTACGCCCTGCCCCGCGAACGCGGCATCGCCATGCACGAGAACCGGCAGCACCTGGTCACCTCGCTTGTCGCCGCGACGGTCCATTCGGGCCCGCACTGAGCCCTCCACCACCGGATTCACGATCTCCAGGTGCGACGGGTTGAAGGCCAGGCTCAGGTGCACCGGGCCACCGGGGGTGGAGACATCAGAACTGAAGCCCTGGTGGTACTTCACGTCACCCGCAGGAAGTTCCTCGGGTGCCGTGTGATCGAACTCGGCAAAGAGGTCCTTGGGCATCTTTCCCAGGGTGTTCACCAGCACGTTCAACCGGCCACGATGGGCCATGCCGATGATGATTTCCTGAACACCTTTGGCACCGGCCTGCTGGATCAGTTCGTCCATTGCAGCGATGAAGCTCTCGCCGCCCTCAAGGGAAAACCGCTTCTGACCCACGTACTTGGTGTGCAGGTAGCGCTCCAGACCCTCGGCCGCGGTCAGGCGGTCCAGCACATGCTTCTTCTGCTCGACGCTGAGCACCGGCTTGCTGCGGGTGCTTTCCAGGCGCTCCTGCCACCAACGCTTTTCCGTCGGCTCGGTGATGTGCATGAACTCCACGCCCAGGGTTCCGCAATAGGTGTCGCGCAGGGACTGCAGGATCTCCCGCAGGCTCATCTGCTCAGCCTTGCTGAAATAGGTGTTGGCTGCCGAGAACGTGATGTCCATGTCGGACTCACTCAGGCCGTAGAACGAAGGCTCGAGTTCCGGAATCTTCGGGCGCTCGGTGCGCTTGAGCGGATCCAGATCCGCCCAGCGGGACCCGAGGAAGCGGTAGGCCGCAATCAAGCTCTGGACATGAACCTGCTTCTGCGAGACCGCCAAGTCGGCACTGCTGGCCTTCAGGGCGAACGCGTTGGCTTTGGCCCGCTGCGCGAAGGACTCGATGACCGGGGCGTGAGCGACATCTCGTGAGTCGCTGCCATCAACCGCCGGCACATGTTGCAGATTGTCGAAGTACGCGCGCCAGTTGTCTGGGACGCTGCCCGGATTGTCGAGGTAAGCCTCGTACAACTCCTCTACGTACGGCGCGTTACCGCCAAACAGATACGAGTTCGATCTGTACTGCTGCATCAACATTCGCTCACCTTTCGCGCCGGTAGCCAGCACTCCGATGGGTTCAACAACCTTCCGCGGCCCCGGCTTCACCGGTTGGCGGATCGCGACCCGCCTTGCTGTCGTCTCGTTCAGCAAGGGGACGGGAAGGACCTGTGTTCTATGAATCGGCACTGTAGCATCGGCACAGCAAGGCACGTCCACGATCGGATCCTCACCATCCCCTCAGTTTCCGAACAATTCCGCCAGACACGTCCGTCAAAACGATACGCTGAACCGATGCGGCCCGCCCCTCCCGAAATTTCCACCCCGGCCAAGCCGCACGATCAGCGTGATGCACCCGAGCAGAGAGTCATGCTGATCCATAAGCAGGCGCCGGCCTATCCGGGCTATGGCCAGGCCTGCAACGGGTGCGGCCTGTGCTGCTTGTGGCGGCCCTGCCCGTTGGGCGTGGCCATCACGCGCAAAGTCCGTGGGCCTTGCCGCGCGCTCGTCTGGTCCCCGCTGAGCCATGCCTACCGCTGCGGGCTGCTGACATCGCCACGCCGCTTTGTGCGGTGGTTGCCCGCAAGCCTGGTGCAGCGCGTTGCTCGGCGCTGGATTGCCGCAGGTGCGGGGTGCGATGCCGAACTGCAACGTCTGGACGCAGAGCCTCAAAGCGAGCGGTGAGTGCGGTGAGATCGCTGGAAGCACCGGGACCGCAGGGAGCGGAACCCAATGGTGATCGGGGTTTCCCGGCTTCCCAATCGCTTCGCAGCCACTAGCATCCAGTCTTCGTCATTTGCACTCGGAGCCCCTGCATGAAGAACTTCAAGTTGATCTTGGTCGCGGCCGCCTCGGTTGCGGTGCTGGCCGCGCCTGCATATGCCCAAACCCTGCGTTGGGCCGCCCAGAACGACATCCTGACCCTGGATCCCCACTCGCAGAACCACGCGACCACCAACGCGATCCTTCAGCACACTTATGAAGGGCTGGTTCGCTACAACGACAAGTACGAAGTCGAGCCCGCCCTGGCCACCAAATGGACCTACATCAGCCCCACACAGGTCCGATTTGAGTTGCGCCGCAACGTGAAGTTTCACGACGGCTCGCCTTTCACGGCGGATGACGTGTTGTTTTCGTATGGCCGTATCAAGCAGCCCCAGGGCACCATGGGCATCTACGTGACCGGCGTCTCCGAGATTCGGAAGATCGACAGCCACACGGTGGATCTCATGCTATCGGGACCCAACCCCATCCTGCTTCGCAACTTGGTTAATTTCTTCGTCATGAGCAAGACGTGGGCCGAGAAGAACAAGAGCGTCAACGTTCAGGACTACAAGAACAACGAGGAAAACTTCGCCTCACGCAACGTCATGGGCACCGGTTCTTACAAGATCACCAGCTGGACGCCCGAGCAGCGCATCACCATGACGATCAACAACGATTGGTGGGACAAACACACCTCAAACATCAAGGATGTCGTCTACACCCCCATCAAGAGCGATCCCACCCGCATTGCCGCCCTGTTGTCGGGTGACGTGGACATGCTGACCGACCTGCCCACCCAGGACGTGGCACGTTTGCGGGGTGACGGCAAGCTCAAGGTGTTGGACGGTCCCGAGGTTCGGACCATCTATCTGGCGCCTGACATCGGCAGCCCGGAACTCAAGCACAGCAATGTGAAGGGCAAGAACCCCTTTGCCGACAAGCGCGTGCGCCAGGCCCTTTCACTGGCCATTGATCGTGCGGCCATCCAGCGCAGCACCATGCGTGGGCTTTCCATCCCCGCAGCCTTGGTCGTGGCTCCTGGTGTGAACGGCCATGACGCCGCTCTGGACAGACCTGCTCCAGTCAACGTCGACGCGGCCAAGAAACTTCTCGCCGAGGCAGGTTATCCCGACGGCTTTGAAACCCGGCTGAACTGCCCGAATAACCGCTATGTCAACGACGAGGAGATCTGTCAGGCGGTGGTGGCCATGTGGGCCCGCATTGGCGTGAAGGCGCAGTTGGCGGCAGAAAACATGGCCACCTTCATTCAGAAGGTGCAAAGTTTCGACTCGTCGATCTATCTGCTGGGATGGGGTGTGGCGACCTATGACGCGCAGTATTCGCTGCAGTCACTGATCCGCACGCGCTCCACCGGCGCTGACGGCAACTTCAACTTCAGCAAGATCAGCGATCCGGTGGTGGACCGCCTGACCGATGCGATGAAGACCGAGACCGATGTCGCCAAGCGCAACGCCATGATCCGCGAGGCCTTGGTCAGGACCCGCGATGAGGTTCTGGTGATCCCCTTGCACCACCAGATGCGCCCCTGGGCCATGAAGCAGAACGTCACCACCATTCATCGCTCGGACGACCGGCCGGAGGTCAGGTTCACGACTCTGCGTTGAAAGGATCATCGGCCCCCCGGGCCGGTGACCTCCACTGCGTGACTGCCCAGGAAGACCCGCCGGTGCGGGGTCTTCCTGCGCTTCTTTCAGCGACAAGTCCGCTCCTGCTTCCTGCCTCCAAACGAGGCTGGCGGCGGGCCAACCGTCAGAACGCCTCGAGCGCCATGTCGTTCACGGCCGCAGCGCCATCGACGATGCTGTCGCGCCAAGCCAGTGTGCGTGGCAGCAGGTGATCGGCATAGAAGCGGCTGGTGGTGATCTTGGCCTGCATGAACGCGGGGTCTTCACCGTCCGCGAGACGGTCCTCGGCTGCCATCAAGGCGCGTGCCATCTGCCAGCCTGCCACCAACGTACCCGCCATCATGAGATAGGGCACGCTCCCGGCGTACACCGCGTTAGGGTCGGAGCGGTTGCGTTCGACCACGAAGGTCACCACATCCAGGAACGCCGCGCGGGCCGCTGCAAGGCGACGGGCCATGGCGTGGCCTTGCGGGCTGGGTCGTCCGATCAGGGCGCACTCCGTGTCTGCCACACGCTGCGCCAGGGCGCGGGCCAACTCGCCTCCGTCGCGCGCGGTCTTTCGTCCCACCAGGTCATTGGCTTGGATGGCCGTGGTGCCTTCGTAGATGGTGAGGATCTTGGCGTCCCGCAGGTACTGGGCAGCGCCCGTTTCCTCGATGAAGCCCATGCCGCCGTGCACCTGGACGCCCAGGCTCGCCACTTCCAGGCTCACCTCGGTGGACAGACCCTTCACCAAGGGCACCAGGAACTCGTAGAAAGCCTGGTTGTCCCGGCGTGCAGCCGGATCGGGATGGGCGTGAGCCGCATCAAATGCCGCTGCCGCCACCAGCGCCATGGCCCGGCATCCTTCCGTGTGGGCCCGCATGGTCATCAGCATGCGCCTGACGTCCGGGTGGTGGATGATTGGAGCGGCCTCGTGCATCGAACCATCGACCGGACGGCTCTGCACGCGGTCGCGCGCGTACTGGACGGCCTTCTGGTAAGCCCGCTCCGCCAGCGCGATGCCCTGAACTCCCACCCCAAAGCGGGCGGCGTTCATCATCACGAACATGTACTCCAGGCCCCGGTTCTCCTGACCAATCAACGTCGCTACCGCGCCCCCTGCGTCACCGTACTGCAGCACGGCCGTAGGACTGGCTTTGATGCCGAGCTTGTGCTCGATGCTGACGCAGCGCACATCATTGTGCGTACCGTCGGCCAGCACCTTGGGGCAGACGAAGAGTGAAATTCCCTTGACGCCCTCTGGCGCGCCCGTCACCCTCGCCAGCACCAGGTGAACGATGTTGTCCGCCATATCGTGCTCACCGTAGGTGATGTATATCTTGGTACCGAAGAGTCGGTACGTGCCGTCAGACTGCGGTTCGGCACGGGTTCGCACGAGCGACAGGTCGCTGCCGGCCTGCGGTTCAGTGAGGTTCATCGTACCCGTCCAACGCCCCTGGATCATGGGCGGGAGGTAGGTTCGCTGCTGCTCGGAGCTGCCCGCAGTGAGCAGCGCCTCGATGGCGCCGTCGGTCAACAACGGACACAAGGCAAAGCTCATATTGGCACTCTGCACCATCTCGCCGCAAGCCGCATGGATGAGCTTAGGCAAACCCTGCCCGCCAAACTCGGCCGGATGCTGCAGCCCCTGCCAGCCACCATCGCCGAACAGCCGGAAGGCCTCCTTGAAGCCGGGCGTGGTCTTGACCTGACCGTCTTGAAACGATGAGGGGTTTCGGTCGCCCTCCCAGTTCAAGGGGGCCACCACCTCCTGGTTGAAGCGCGCGCACTCCTCAAGCACGGCAGTAGCCGTGTCCAGGCCAGCGTCTTCGTACCCGGACAATGAGGCAATTGCCTCGATGCCGGCCAACTCCTTCATCACGAAAAGCATGTCCTTGAGTGGCGCGCTATAGCTCATGTGCTGGCTCCTGATGTGACAAGGGCGCCCACTGGGCGCCCTCAAAAGGGGTCAAAGGCTCAAAGACTGGCGACCAGTTCAGGCACGGCCAGGAACAGGTCGGCCTCGAGGCCATAGTCGGCAACGCTGAAGATGGGGGCTTCTGCATCCTTGTTGATGGCAACGATGACCTTGGAGTCCTTCATGCCGGCAAGGTGCTGGATAGCCCCGCTGATGCCACAGGCCACGTAGAGTTGGGGCGCCACGATCTTGCCCGTCTGCCCCACCTGCCAATCGTTGGGGGCGTAACCGGCGTCCACCGCTGCGCGACTTGCGCCAAGCGCGGCCCCGAGCTTATCGGCCAGCGGCGTGAGCACTTCGTTGAACTTGTCACTGCTGCCCAGAGCCCGGCCGCCGGAAACAATGATCTTGGCAGAGGTGAGTTCCGGACGGTCGAGCTTGGCGATCTCAGACCGTACGAAGGCAGAAATGCCCGTATCAGCCACGGCGGTCACCAACTCGATCGGCGCCGAGCCGCCCGCGGCCGGCGCCGCATCGAAACCCGTGGTCCTGACGGTGATCACCTTGACCACATCGGCGCTCTGCACCGTCGCGATAGCGTTGCCTGCATAGATGGGACGCTCGAAAGTGTCGGGGGACAGGACCTTGGTGGCATCGCTGATCTGCCCCACGTCCAGCAACGCCGCCACCCGGGGAGCAGTGTTCTTGCCACTGGCCGTGGCAGGAAACAGCAGGTGGGAGTACCCACCCGATAACGCAATCACCTGAGCTGCCAGGCACTCGGCCAACCCATGCGCTAGGGCTGGGCTGTCGGCGTGCAGCACCTTCGACACCCCCACTATCGCAGCCGCAGCCTGCGCTGCGCCATCCGCGCCTGCACCAGCCACCAGCACATGAACCTCGCCGCCACAGTGCGCAGCAGCCGTCACAGTGTTCAGCGTCGACGCCTTGAGCGTGGCGTTGTCATGGTCAGCAATCACGAGCGATGCCATCAGATCACCTTCGCTTCATTCTTGAGTTTTTCAACGAGTGCAGCCACATCCGGCACCCTCACCCCTGCGCCCCGCTTGGGAGGCTCACTGACCTTCAAGGTCTTGATGCGAGGTGTCACGTCGACGCCCAGATCGGAAGGCTTCACCACATCCAGCTGCTTCTTCTTGGCCTTCATGATGTTGGGCAGCGTGACGTAGCGCGGCTCGTTGAGCCGCAGGTCGGTCGTGACGACGGCTGGCAACGTAAGGGCCACAGTTTCAAGGCCTCCGTCCACCTCGCGGGTGACCTGAGCCTTGCCGTCGATCACCTCAAGCTTGCTGGCGAATGTGGCCTGAGGCAAACCGGCCAAGGCAGCCAGCATTTGGCCGGTCTGGTTGCAGTCGTCATCAATGGCCTGCTTGCCCAGGATCACGAGGCCTGGTTGCTCCCTGTCCACCAGCGCCTTGAGCAGTTTGGCCACCGCCAGCGGTTGCAATTCGTCGGCGCACTCGACCAGCACGGCCCGATCAGCACCGATAGCCATCGCGGTACGCAGCGTTTCCTGGCACTGCGTGACACCACAGGAGACCACAATGACTTCTGTAGCAACGCCCTTTTCCTTCAATCGCACGGCCTCTTCGACTGCAATCTCGTCGAAAGGGTTCATGCTCATCTTGACGTTCGCGATGTCTACGCCAGTGCCGTCGCTTTTGACGCGCACCTTGACGTTGTAGTCGACCACCCGCTTGACGGGGACCAGCACCTTCATGTCGGCTTACTCCTGGGGAATTGACGTGAAAAGTTAATGAATCATTTTAGGCCGCCTTGCCTGGCCTGCCTGGTGCCCAGGACGGGACTCGAACCCGTACACCCCGCGAAGGGCCGCGGATTTTAAGTCCGCTGCGTCTACCGATTTCGCCACCCGGGCTCATTGTGATTATCGGCGCTGCCCCGCCCCTGCCTGGGCCGGGGGACAAGCCCACAAGCGACTGAGCCCGGCAAGGCCGGGCTCAAAAAACGTCGTCTTTGGAGGCGCGGCCCGGAGTCGAACCGGGCTAGACGGATTTGCAATCCGTTGCATAACCGCTTTGCTACCGCGCCAGAGTCATGCTTAACCAAAAAAAGGGAAGCCTGAGCTTCCCTTTTCGGCCAGACTTCGCGTCTGGAGATTGGAGCGGGAAACGAGGCTCGAACTCGCGACCTCAACCTTGGCAAGGTTGCGCTCTACCAACTGAGCTATTCCCGCGTAAGCCGGACATTATATGCTGAGAATTTCTTCCAGCAACAGCTATTTTCAGTGTGGAAGGCCATCTCCGGCCGAGGCCTCCACCGTACCCGTAACGGCTGCAGCCGCCGTCTCCACCTTGACCGTCGTATCCTCCTCGGGTAGCGGCTGCGGCATGGATACGAGCGCGATCTCCAGCACATTGTCGATCCACCGGACCGGGATGATTTCGAGCTGGTTCTTGGCATTCTCCGGGATGTCCTGCAGATCCTTGACGTTTTCCTCAGGGATCAGGACAGTCTTGACGCCACCACGCAGCGCGGCCAGCAGCTTTTCCTTGAGTCCGCCAATGGCCGTGACTTCGCCCCGCAAGGTGATCTCGCCGGTCATGGCCACGTCAGCCCTTACGGGAATACCGGAAAGTGCCGAGACGAAGGCCGTTGTCATGGCAATGCCCGCGCTGGGGCCGTCCTTCGGCGTTGCGCCATCGGGCACGTGTATATGGATGTCCCGCTTCTCGAAGAGGTCATCCTTCAGGCCGAGCCGACGCGCGCGAGATCTCACCACGGAGCGAGCCGCCTCAACGGACTCCTTCATCACGTCACCAAGCGAGCCGGTTCGGATGATATTGCCCTTGCCAGGCATAACGGCAGCTTCAATGGTCAGCAGGTCCCCGCCAACCTCGGTCCACGCCAAACCAACGACCTGACCCACCTGGTTCGTCTTCTCAGTCCGACCGAAGTCAAACTTGCGTACTCCCAGGAAGTCGTTCAGGTTCTCTACCTCGACAACCACCTTGTCCACATACTTCTTGAGTTGGATGCCCTTGACCACCTTGCGGCAGATCTTGGAGATCTCACGCTCCAGTGACCGGACACCAGCCTCACGCGTGTAGTACTGCACGATGCCCCGTATGGCGCCTTCGGTCACTTCCATCTCTTCATCGCGCACACCGTTGTTCTTCTTTTGCTTAGGCAGAAGGTAGCGCTGCGCAATGTTGACCTTCTCATCCTCGGTGTAGCCCGCCAGGCGAATCACTTCCATCCGGTCGAGCAGGGCCGGCGGAATGTTCATCGAGTTGGAGGTTGCAACAAACATTACGTCCGAGAGGTCGAAGTCGACCTCGACATAGTGATCACTGAACGTGTGGTTCTGCTCTGGATCCAGCACCTCGAGCAGGGCAGACGAGGGATCACCGCGGAAATCCATGCCGAGCTTGTCAATCTCGTCGAGCAGGAACAAGGGATTGCGTGTGCCCACCTTGGACAGGCTTTGCAAAACCTTGCCAGGCATCGAGCCGATATAGGTCCTCCGATGCCCGCGGATCTCAGCCTCATCACGCATGCCACCAAGCGCCATGCGCACGAACTTGCGCCCCGTGGCCCGCGCCACACTCTGCCCCAGAGAGGTCTTGCCCACTCCAGGCGGGCCGACCAGGCACAGGATGGGCGCCTTGACCTTGTCGACCCGCTGCTGCACTGCAAGGTACTCGAGGATGCGGTCCTTGACCTTTTCCAGTCCAGCGTGATCCTCATTCAACACCGTTTCAGCATTGGTCAGATCGTGCTTGATCTTGGTCTTCTTCACCCAGGGCAGGTTGATCAGGACATCGATGTAGTTTCGCACCACAGTGGCCTCGGCCGACATCGGAGACATCAGCTTGAGCTTCTTGAATTCAGCGTCGACCTTCTTGCGGGCCTCCTTGGGCATGCGGGCGGCCTTGATCTTCTTGTCGAGTTCATCGAGATCAGCGCCTTCTTCACCATCGCCCAGTTCTTTCTGGATGGCCTTGACCTGTTCGTTCAGGTAGTACTCGCGCTGGCTCTTTTCCATCTGGCGCTTGACGCGCCCTCGAATGCGCTTCTCCACCTGGAGAATGTCGACCTCGTGCTCAAGCAGTTCCAGCAGCTTCTCCAGCCGCCGCGCCACCAAGAACATGTCCAACACGGACTGTTTGGCATCCAGCTTCAAGGGCAGATGGGCCGCGATGGTGTCCGCCAGGCGGCCAGGATCGTCGATGCCAGCAATTGACGTCAGGATCTCCGGTGGGATCTTCTTGTTCAGCTTGACGTACTGATCGAACTGCTGTGTCACGGCCCGACGCAGTGCCTCAATCTCGGGGCTCCCCTCGACAGGAGGCGCCACGGGGGTCACGTCGCCGACGAAATGGTCGCCCTCATCGCGGATGGCCTGCGTGGTGGCTCGCTGCACACCCTCCACCAACACCTTCACGGTGCCGTCAGGCAATTTCAGCATCTGCAGAATGCTGGAGATGCAACCTACCTCGAACATGTCCTCCGGCTTCGGCTCGTCCTTGCCGGCGGCCTTCTGCGCCACCAGCATGATTTGACGGCCCGCCTCCATGGCCGCTTCCAAAGCCTTGATCGACTTCGGGCGGCCCACGAACAGCGGGATCACCATGTGCGGAAACACCACCACATCGCGCAGAGGCAACAGCGGCAGGGTGATCGGCTCGGACGGAAGAACAGGATGACCTGACATGAGATTCCTCACTTTCTCAGACAGACATGGGGCCCGTGCGATTGAATGCAAGGGTACATGTCGCCGAGGGCGACCTGCAGACGCAGGTCAAGCGCTAGCCTTGGCTTGCTCTCGGTAAACCAGCAGGGGCTTACCCCCTTCTTCGATGGTGTGATCGTCCACCACCACCTTGGCCACACCATCAAGGTGCGGCAGTTCGAACATGGTGTCGATCAGGGCATGCTCCAGGATAGAACGCAGGCCTCGGGCCCCCGTCTTGCGAGCCAGCGCCTTACGGGCTACCGCAGCAAGTGCGGACGGCCGAACCTCGAGCTCCACCCCGTCCATGCTGAAGAGCTTCTGATACTGTTTGAGCAGCGCATTCTTGGGTTCAGTCAAGATTTGCACCAGGGCATCTTCGGTCAGTTCGCCAAGCGTGGCCACCACAGGCAGGCGACCCACCAATTCCGGAATGAGCCCGAACTTGATCAGATCCTCGGGCTCAACGGCTTGGAAGGTCTCGGACACCCGCTTTTCGCTCTTGCTGTGCACGGTAGCCGCGAACCCGATTCCCGAGCGTTCAGTACGGTTCTGGATCACTTTCTCCAGCCCGTCAAAGGCCCCGCCGCAGATGAACAAGATATTGGTCGTGTCGATCTGCAGAAAATCCTGGTTAGGATGCTTGCGCCCTCCCTGGGGCGGCACGCTGGCCATAGTGCCCTCTACGAGCTTGAGCAGCGCTTGCTGAACGCCTTCACCCGAGACATCGCGTGTGATGCTGGGGTTGTCGGCCTTACGGCTGATCTTGTCGATCTCGTCGATGTAGACGATGCCGCGCTGCGCCCGCTCGACGTCGTAGCTACAGTTCTGCAGCAGCTTCTGAATGATGTTCTCGACATCCTCACCAACGTAGCCGGCTTCGGTGAGTGTCGTGGCGTCCGCAATAACGAACGGCACGTTCAGCAGTCGCGCCAGCGTCTGCGCAAGCAACGTCTTGCCCGATCCAGTGGGCCCGATCAGCAAAATGTTGCTCTTGGTGAGCTCGACCTCGTCCTTTGAGGCGCCCATATGCTTCAGGCGCTTGTAGTGGTTGTACACCGCGACTGAAAGCGTTCGCTTGGCGGGCTCTTGCCCAATGACGTACTGGTCAAGACTGGCCTTGATCTCGCTTGGAATGGGCAGATCAGAGCGACCAGCCTTGCCCGCAGGGCTCTCTGGCGGCGCCTCATCGCGGATGATGTCGTTGCACAACTCGATGCACTCATCACAGATGAACACCGAAGGTCCCGCAATGAGTTTCTTGACCTCATGCTGGCTCTTACCGCAAAAGGAGCAGTAGAGAACCTTTTCGCCAGAGGCGCCCTTCTTTTCGGCCATGTGTGTCTAAGTGCTCAGGGTAAAGGTTTGTCCACGAGTCGATGATAGTTCATCGACTATCTTGACCCGAGATGAAGAAGGCCAAGAGGTGGAATTGGCCCCTGAACACCCGCCTCAACCCGGGCGACGCTCCAGCACCTGGTCAATCAGACCGTAATCCTTGGCCTCGGTAGGCGACATGAAGAAGTCGCGTTCCATGTCCGCCGTGATCTTCTCCAGAGTCTGGCCAGTTCGTTCGGCGTAGATGCGGTTCAACTGCTCACGCGTCTTGAGGATCTCCCGCGCGTGGATCTCGATGTCCGTGGCTTGCCCCTGCGCACCGCCAGAGGGTTGATGAATCATCACCTTGGAATTCGGCAGCGCCGCCCGCTTGCCCTTGGCGCCAGCCATGAGCAAGAAAGATCCCATGCTGGCCGCGATGCCCAGGCACAGCGTCGACACGTCCGGCTTGATGAAGTGCATGGTGTCGTAGATGGCCAGGCCCGCACTGACGCTGCCTCCTGGCGAGTTGATGTAGAGAAAAATGTCCTTGTCGGGGTTCTCGCTCTCCAGGAACAGCATCTGGGCCACCACCAGGTTCGCACTCTGGTCGTTCACGGGCCCTACCAGGAAGACGATCCGCTCGCGAAGCAGTCGGCTGTAGATGTCGTAGGCGCGTTCGCCACGCCCCGACTGTTCAATGACGATGGGAACCATCCCCAGTCCGGTCGTCTCCAATGCACTCATGTTCGATCGTCCTTTCAAGCTGCGGCCATCAATTCGTCGAACGGTACCACCTTGTCCACGACCTTGACTTGCCCGAGCACGTGCTCGGTCACGTTGTTCTCGATCACCACCGCCTCCACTTCGGCCATGCGCTGCCGGTCGGTCAGGTAGTGGCGCATCACATCGGCCGGACGCTCATAGCTCTGGCTCAATTCTTCGATGTGCTTCTGCAGTTGGTCGGGCTTGGCCTGCAGGCTGTTGGCCCGCACCAAGTCCGCCACCACTAAACCCAGGCGCACCCGCCGCTCGGCTTGCGGCTGGAAGATCTCAGCCGGAATCGGCGCAGTGTCAGCATCCTTGATGCCCCGCTGCTTGAGGTCGGCACGCGCAGACTCGACCATCCGCGCGGTCTCGCTTTCAACCAAAGCCTTGGGAACGTCGAGTTCGGCGGCCTTGACCAGGGCGTCCATCACCGCCCCCTTGTTCCTGGACATCAAGCGGAACTTCACTTCCCGGTCCAGGTTCTTCCGCACATCGCTGCGCAACGCTTCTACGGTGCCTTCCTTGATGCCCAAAGCCTTGGCGAAGGCGTCATCCACCTCGGGCAGATGGGCAGCCTCGATCTTCTTCATCGTCACGAGAAAATCGGCCTCCTTGCCTGCCACATCCTGGCCTTGGTAGTCGGCAGGGAACTGCAGAGGGAATGTCTTGCTCTCGCCCACTCGCATCCCGCGCACGGCCAGATCAAATTGCTCCAGCATCTGTCCCTCGCCAATGATGAACTGGAAGGCCTCTGCCTTGCCGCCCGAGAAGGGTTCGCCATCGATCTTGCCCTCAAAGTCAATGGTGACGCGATCGGTCTCGGCGGCGCCCTCGGCCGCCGGTCGCTGTGCAAAGGTGCGGCGCTGCTTGCGCAGGATTTCGATCGTGCGGTCGACCGCGGCGTCCGTCACCTCGGTTGAGATGCGCTCCACCTCCACCCCAGACAGGTCGGCAATGCGCACCTCGGGATATACCTCGAAAGTGGCATCGAAGGCCAAATGCCCCTCAGGCGCCTCCTCGCGCTGCGCGATGCGCGGGGTACCCGCCACACGCAGCTGCGCCTCGGTAGCGGCATCGGAAAAAGCCTTGCCGACCCTGTCGTTGACCACTTCGTACTGAACGGAGTAGCCGTACCGCTGCGCGACTACCGACATCGGCACCTTTCCAGGCCGGAAGCCGTCAGCCTTCACCGTGCGGGACAGGCGCTTCAGCCTGGTATCTACCTCCTGTCCGATTTCGGCAGCTGCCAGGGTCAGGGTGATTCGACGCTCGAGCTTCTCGAGGGTTTCGACGGTGACGGTCATGAGGGACTCAGTTCTGTGGGCAAGAGGATGGAGGTGGTGCGCGGGGTCGGACTCGAACCGACACGGGGTCGCCCCCGTCAGGACCTAAACCTGGTGCGTCTACCAATTTCGCCACCCGCGCAAATCCGGAAGGCACGACACCGCCAAGGCGCATGTCAGATAGACCTTGAAAACCATCGATTTTAGCCTGTTGCGGAACCATAGACTTCCAGGGGAATGCCACACGGGCCGTAGCAAGAGCCCAGCGACAATGCGACCGGTGTCCGTAGAGCATTACGAAAACTTTCCTGTGGCCTCGTGGCTGTGTCCGCCAGCCATTCGGCAGGCCGTCATCGCGATCTATCACTTCGCCAGGACGGCAGACGACATCGCAGACGAGGGTGACCTGGACGCCGCACAGCGTCTGGTTCAACTTCGTGCATACCGGCAGGCGCTGACAGAAACCCTCCAAGGGGAACGCAGCTGTCAGGATGGTTCCTGGGCCCACGTCTTCGCCCCGCTAGGGCAGGCGCTTGCCCGGCATGACCTGCCACCCTCTCATCTATACGACCTCCTGGATGCGTTCGAGCAGGATGTGCGCAACCCGGTGTACGCGAACCGCGAAGCGTTGCTCGACTACTGCCGCAGGTCGGCCTGCCCCATCGGACGACTGCTGCTCCATCTGCAGGGCGTACATGACCCCCGCCTGATGGCCATGTCCGATAAGATCTGCAACGCCTTGCAGCTCATCAACTTCTGGCAAGACCTCAGCGTTGATGTCCCTAGGGGGAG
Source organism: Betaproteobacteria bacterium (assembly GCA_037127635.1). Lineage (GTDB taxonomy): Bacteria > Pseudomonadota > Gammaproteobacteria > Burkholderiales > Burkholderiaceae_C > Rubrivivax. The sequence goes on from JBAXYD010000001.1 coordinate 107,099, forward strand.
GCTGTACATCCCACAAAGTGATGCGGATGTCTACGGCCTGCGTTGGCCACCCTTCGCGAACACCCCCGATCAGCACCAGGCGGAGCAGGCCCTGGTTGCAAACTTGTGCGACTGGGCCCGCGAGATGATGAATGCGGGGGCCGGACTTCCATTGGAAGTCGGGGGCCGCCTGGGACTAGAGCTGCGGCTGGTCGTGCAAGGTGGATTACGGGTGTTGGAGAAAATCAGCCGGATGCAGCACCGGACCTTTCGCCAGCGCCCGGTATTGGGCACCTGGGATGCGCCGGCCCTGGTCTGGCGAGCCTTATGGATGCGCTCTGCATTTGCGACAACGCGATGACACCTGAACAGTACGTCCAGCAGAAAGCGGCTCGCAGCGGGTCGAGTTTCTACTACGCCTTTCTCTTTCTGCCTCCAAGGAGGCGCTCGGCCATCACGGCGTTCTACGCCTTTTGCCGCGAGGTAGACGATGTTGTGGACGAATCGGCCGATCCGTCTGTGGCGGGCGCCAAGTTGGCGTGGTGGCAACAGGAGGTGGCTGCGGCCTTCAACGGCGCCCCTACACATCCGGTGATGCGGGCCCTGATGCCGCTGACACAGGAGTTTGGGATCGAGCACGAGCACCTGGACGCGGTCATCAGAGGATGCAGGGTCGACCTCGAGCAAAACCGGTTCATCGACTTCCCGGCGCTTTCGAACTACTGTCACTTGGTGGCCGGCGTGGTGGGCGAGGTGGCATGCAACATCTTCGGGCGGCAGTCTGCTCGGACGGTGCAATACGCACATCACTTGGGGCTGGCCATGCAATTGACCAACATCATTCGTGATGTGGGCGACGATGCCAGAAGAGGAAGGATCTACCTGCCAATCTCGGAGCTTCAGCAATTCGGCGTCAAGGCGCATGAACTGCTCGCGCGCCAGCGGCCCTGGGGATACAGCGAGCGCTTCACCGCGCTGATGGTCTACCAGGCCCAGCGCGCTCACCGGTTGTTTGACGAAGCCTTTGCGCTGCTTCCAGAGGAAGACCGCGCACGCCAGCGCCCCGGCCTCATGATGGCCCACATCTACCGCAGCCTGCTGCGCGAGATCGAGACGCAGGATTTCCAGGTGTTGCACCAGCGCACCTCGCTGACACCGCTGCGCAAGCTCTGGATTGCCGCCAAGACGCAATGGCGGGGCTCCTGACACCCGACCCGGCCTGGATGAGGGCATGAGGATCGCTGTCATCGGAGGAGGATGGGCTGGGTTGGCTGCCGCGGCTCGGGCGGTACGCTTGGGGCACCAGGTCACCCTGATAGAGATGGCGTCCACTTTGGGAGGTCGCGCCAGGACTGTGGAGCAGCATGGCAGGCGCCATGACAACGGCCAACACATCCTGATCGGTGCCTACACCCACACCATCGCTTTGATGCGCGAGGTGGGGATCGACCCGAACGCTGTCTTATACCGAAGTCCCCTGTGCCTCATGGAGCCCGACGGTCGTGGACTGATGCTGACCACCACCTCGTCGCCTGCGGCATTCGCCCTGGCTGTGCTGCGGCACGGATCTTGGGACTGGTCCTCACGGATAGCGCTGCTGCGCGCCAGCGCTGGCTGGGTCCTGCGCGGGTTCGACTGCCCCCCTGAACTCACCGTCGAAGCCCTAACGCGAAATCTACCGCTAGCCATCCGCCAAGGCCTGATCGATCCATTGTGCGTAGCTGCCTTGAACACACCGGCCGTCCGGGCAAGTGCTCAAGTGTTCCTGCGGGTGTTGAAGGACGCTCTCATGAACGGCAGAGGAGGCGCAGATTTGTTGTTGCCGCGCCGCCCCCTGGGGGAACTGCTTCCGCAGCCGACCCAGCGATGGCTGGAAGGCCAAGGGGCCGAAGTCATGCTGCGCCATCGGGTGGCTTCCCTGGAACGCTGCAATGCGGGGTGGCGACTATGCGGTCGGGACTTCGATGGCGCGGTCCTTGCGTGCAGCGCCACGGAGGCTGCCAGGTTGGCCCAGGTCCACCATCCGGAATGGTCACGCCGTGCAGCGCAGATTCCGCACGAAGCCATCACCACGGTCTATCTGACCTGCCCGGGCGCACGGCTCAAGATGCCGATGACTTTTCTCGCTCATGGCCCCGCGCAATTCGCGTTCGACCTTGACGCCTTGGGCCACCCTGGTGGCGGCTTCGCGTTCGTAATCAGTGCTGCCGATGACTTCCGAGCCCACGGCCGTGATCAGCTCGTCCAGGCAGTGGTGCAGCAGGCACTGGACCTGTTTCCCACAGGCACTTGGCCGCAAGTACCGCAGCTCGCTGCACTGTTCACCGAGCACCGAGCCACATTTCGCTGCGAGCCTGGCGTTTCAAGGCCTCTCGCCCAGGTAGCGCATAGCCTGTACGCAGCGGGCGACTACATCCAGGGGCCCTACCCTGCCACGCTGGAAGGGGCCGTTCGGTCCGGACAGACGGCCATTGAACAACTGGCCCAAGAAGCTATCGCAATGCAAAATGGAACTTCAAATAGCGCAAGGCCATGACCAAAGCGGATCGTCACACCCCTGCCATTCAAGTCTTGGAGCGTACCTTTGCGTTGCTCGATGTCCTCGCTTCGCATCAAGACCCGGTCTCACTGAAGGAAATCAGTGAGCGCACGGGGCTACACCCGTCCACAGCCCACCGGATCCTGAATGATCTGGCAATCGGCCGACTGGTGGAGAGGCCAGAGGCCGGGAACTATCGCCTAGGCATGCGGCTGCTCGAACTGGGCAACCTGGTGAAGGTCCGCCTGGACGTCCGGGAGGCGGCGCTCGGGCCGATGCGGGAATTGCACCGCCTGACGCATCAGCCGGTGAACTTATCCATGAGGCAGGGCGACGAGATCGTGTACATCGAGCGCACGTTCAGCGAGCGATCAGGCATGCAGGTCGTCAGAGCCATCGGGGGCCGCGCACCCTTGCACCTCACCTCCGTGGGCAAGCTCTTCCTGGCCAACGACGATCCTCAAAGGGTTCGCTCCTACATCACCCGCACCGGGCTGATAGGTCACACCCGCAACAGCATCACCGAGCCCGCCCGTCTGGAGCGCGAACTCGCGGCGGTCAGGGCTCTGGGCTATGCCCGTGACGACGAAGAACTGGAGTTGGGCGTACGCTGCATGGCCGCCGGCATCTACGACGACCAGTCCAAATTGATTGCCGGTCTTTCGATTTCTGCCCCTACAGACCGACTGGAGGAATCTTGGCTTGAGCGTTTACGCGCTACGGCCGAGGAGATCTCCGCCGCGTTAGGGCATCACCTCGCCTGATGAGAACTGGGCTCAGCGCCTGTGAACCATTTCGGTGCCCCGTGCGGGCATTCCGGGCAGAGCCACCGATACAGGCGTAATTCAGAGCAGCAGCTCAAGCCACAGCGCGCATCTGCAATGACGAGCGGCACCGCTCGCGGCGCACAAACTGGTGTGCGGGAATGTTTCACCGATTCTCAGCCCCCCGAGGGAGGCGGCGTTGCTGCTTGAGCAGCCGGCACTGAGTGGGTGATCCAGGCACGCAGGCGCTCGGCGTCGCCCATGCGGGAGTAGCGCCCGGCCGAATCCAGCAGCACCATGATCAACTTGCGACCGGCCAGCTGCGCCTGCATGACAACACAACGGCCCGCTTCCGAGATGTAGCCCGTCTTCTGCAAGCCAATCTCCCAAGAGGGGTTGCGAATCAATCCATTGGTGTTGCGAAACTGCATGGCGCGGCTGCCCACGTTCACGCTCGCATCCGCAGTGGTGGAGAGTTCGCGTATGAGTTGGTACTCAGAGGCTGCGCGAACCAGTAGCGTCAAATCATGGGCGCTGGATTGGTTAAGACTGGACAGCCCCGTAGGCTCGACGTAGCGGGTATGGGCCATGCCCAGCGTGCGGGCCTTGCGGTTCATGGCATCCACGAAAACCTCCATACCACCTGGAAAATGCCGCCCCAGGGCATGGGCTGCGCGGTTCTCGGAGGCCATCAAGGCCAGATGCAGCATGTCTCCCCGGGACAGCGTAGAACCGACACGCAAGCGCGACCCGCTGCCCTTCTCAGTATCTACATCTTCCTGAGAGATCAACAGTCGCTCGTCCAACGACAACCCCGCCTCAAGCACGACCATAGCCGTCATCAGCTTAGTGATGGATGCGATGGGCAGCACGGCGTCAGGATTCTTGCTGAACAGCACCTGCTGGGTGTCCTGATCAATGACCAAGGCCACACTGGATCTCAGGTCCAGCGGATCGGCCGTGCCATGGAGCCCTGCTCGTTGCCCGAACGAAGTGCGGGCCAGCCCAGCGTCTGAACGTACAGCAGTGCGCGCACCAGCAGGAGCCTTGACAGCCGCCGCCTTGCGAACGGTTGCGGCCGATGACACCTTCTTGGCAGCGTTCCCCTTCGGCTCTGCAGCTTGGGCACTTCTGAACTTCTGGCTTGACTGAGCCCGTTGGCCCTTCTCGGCTACCTGGGCCTTCTGAACCTTGTCGGTCTTCTGAGCCAGCTTCGCATCTGCTCCAGAAGATTGGGCTTGCGCAGTGCCGAGAAAAGCACAGCCGGCAGCCAGAAGCACCAGCACGGCTTTCAGGAAACGTACAATCCGCATTCAATTCCCCTCGAAGCCTGCATGACCCCTCCTTGCTACGGTCGCAGTGTATGGGAAGGCCAAAGATCAGGCAATATCAAACACTTGGGAGAAGCTGCTCAGTATTCACCTGAGAAGCTGCACGCCCTCCTGCAAGACACCTTCAGTTTCAGCCTTGGGCGGCCACCCGCACTGCCTTACTCTGCAACTTGTTCAAGGCGGAGAGGTAGGCCTTGGCTGAGGCCACCACGATGTCTGGATCGGCCCCCACCCCGTTGACCACGCGGCCACCCAGTTGCAGCCGGACCGTCACCTCGCCCTGCGACTCGGTGCTGCCGGAGGTTATCGCGTTGACGGAGTAGAGCAACATCTCGGCGCCGCTGGACAACTTGGACTCGATCGCCTTCAGGCTTGCATCCACCGGCCCGTTGCCCGCGCTCTCAGCCTTGAGCTCCTGACCACCTGCAGCGAAGGTGACGCTCGCGTGCGGGCGCTCACCGGTCTCAGACCGCTGAGACAGCGACAGCAGCCGGTAGTGCTCCTGCTCCACGGTCACGCTCTCATCGCTGACGAGCGCGATGATGTCCTCATCGAAGATCTCGCTCTTTCGGTCGGCCAGATCCTTGAAGCGCGCGAAGGCGGCGTTGATCTCGCCTTCGGACTCGAGTCCGATACCCAATTCCTGCAGCCTTTGTTTGAAGGCGTTGCGCCCCGAGAGCTTGCCCAGCACGATCCGGTTGGTACTCCAGCCCACATCTTCAGCTCGCATGATCTCGTAGGTATCGCGGGCCTTGAGTACGCCGTCCTGGTGAATGCCAGAAGCGTGCGCAAAAGCATTCGCACCCACGACCGCCTTGTTGGGCTGGACCACGAAACCCGTGGTCTGCGCCACCAGGCGGGAAGCCGGCACAATTTGCGCGGTATCGATCCCCACCTCGAGCGCGAAATAGTCGCGACGGGTCCGCACCGCCATGACCACCTCTTCCAAGGAGCAGTTGCCGGCCCGCTCTCCCAGCCCATTGATCGTGCACTCGACCTGCCTGGCGCCGCCAATCATCACCCCCGCCAGAGAGTTGGCCACCGCCATGCCCAGGTCGTTATGGCAATGAACGGACCACACAGCCTTGTCGGCGTTAGGGACGCGCTCGCGAAGGTTCTTGATGAAGTTGCCGTAGAGCTCCGGAATGGCGTAGCCCACGGTGTCCGGAATGTTGATGGTGGTGGCTCCCTCGGCGATCACCGCCTCAAGAACGCGACAGAGAAAGTCCGGGTCTGAACGGTAGCCATCCTCGGGCGAGAACTCGACATCGCCGCACAAGTTGCGCGCGAACCGGACGGCTAGACGGGCTTGTTCGAAAACCTGCTCCCGGCTCATTCGCAGCTTCTTCTCCATGTGCAGTTCACTGGTGGCGATGAAGGTGTGAATCCTGGAAGAGGCAGCGCTCTTGAGGGCCTCGGCGGCCCGGGCGATGTCGCGGTCATTGGCGCGCGCCAACGAACACACGGTGCTGTCCTTGATCGCGTCAGCAATGGACTTCACGGCCTCGAAGTCGCCATTGCTAGAGGCGGCAAAGCCCGCCTCGATCACGTCGACTCGAAGCCTCTCGAGTTGCCTGGCGATGCGCAGCTTTTCCTCGCGGGTCATGGATGCCCCGGGCGACTGTTCGCCATCGCGCAAGGTGGTGTCGAATATGAAGAGCTTGTCGGTCATGGAGGTTCTCCGCAAGGCTGAGTGGAAGTCGCAAGAAGGTGGAACGAGGCCCGGAAAGCAAACGGCCCGCTGCAAGGTGCTGGCGGGCCGTCTATCCAATAAGATTGCTATGAATGTGGATGATCAGCGCGCCGTTGGCACCTCTAGGTCTAGTACTAGCAGCAGGCGTTTGGTTGTCATCACGTTTTAAATGTAGCACACGGACACATCAGTGCAGGCCGCGTTCTTCGGGCTCGTCGGTCGAGGTGGCAATCACGCTCACTGGCCGGCCCTTGGCTTTTCGGTAGGCGTAGATCAGGTAACCGGACAAGCCGTAAGAACAGAACAGGCTGAACAACACGATGGGCGGATGAACGTTGACCAACGCGATCCCCAGTGCCACAGCCACGATAACAGCAAAGGGCACAGTCTTGCGCCCCCCCACCACCTTGAAGCTGTAGAAGGGCAGGTTCGTCACCATGGTCAACCCCGCAAACAGGGTGACACCCAGCGCCGTCCATGACAACCAAGGTATCGTGGACACATCGCGCCAGCCAGCGTCTTCCATCACGAAGATCAGTCCGATGACCAACGCAGCCGCCGCAGGGCTCGGAAGCCCTTGGAAGAAGCGCTTGTCAACCACCCCGATATTGGTGTTGAACCGGGCCAGGCGAAGCGCAGCCGCGGCGCAGTAGATGAACGCCACGATCCATCCCGCCTTGCCCAAGCCCTTGAGCGACCACTCGTACACGATGAGCGCCGGTGCGAGCCCGAAGCTCACCATGTCGCACAGGCTGTCCATCTGCTCACCAAATGCGCTCTGGGTATTGGTCATCCGTGCGATACGGCCATCCAGGCTGTCAAGGATGGCCGCGCAGAAGATCCCAATGGCGGCCGACTCGAATCGGCCGGTCATCGCCATGACGATGCCGTAGAAGCCCGCGAAGAGTGCTGCCAGCGTCACCGCATTGGGCAGCACATAGATGCCGCGTCGCCGCGGCCTCACGGGCTCCTGAAACTCGTCCTGCTCACTGGATGGCATCGAATTCTTCATCTGCCAAGGTTAACCCGCTTCCCGCGGCCCCGGGACACCCGCAATGGGCATACGGTGCTTCGGTTTGACTGGTGCGGCACTGCGAAGACACAAATTCCTCGCAGTGCCCGGGACGGCCGCGCCACTGCCCAGCCATCAGCCGGGCGGCGTTGCTTCAGTTACGGCTCTTGTCGACGAGCTTGTTGGCCTTGATCCAGGGCATCATGGCCCGCAGCTTCTCGCCCACGACCTCAATCTGGTGCTCGGCCATCAGGCGACGGCGCGAGGTCAGCGTGGGTGCACCGGCGCGGTTTTCGAGGATGAAGCTCTTGGCGTATTCGCCCGTCTGGATGTCCTGCAGGACCTTGCGCATGACCTGCTTGGTCTCGTCGTTGACGATCCGCGGCCCGGTGACGTACTCGCCATACTCCGCATTGTTGGAGATGGAGTAGTTCATGTTGGCGATGCCACCCTCGTAGATCAAGTCCACGATCAACTTGAGTTCGTGCAGGCACTCGAAATAGGCCATCTCAGGCGCATAGCCCGCTTCCACGAGCGTCTCGAACCCTGCCTTGATGAGTTCGACCGTCCCGCCGCACAGCACCGCCTGTTCGCCGAACAGATCGGTCTCGGTTTCCTCGCGGAAGTTGGTCTCGATGATGCCGGCCTTGCCGCCGCCGTTGGCAGCTGCATAGCTCAGCGCCACGTCCCGGGCCTTGCCGGAGCGGTCCACATGCACGGCGATCAGGTGGGGCACGCCGCCGCCTTGCGCGTAGGTGCTGCGCACGGTATGGCCGGGCGCCTTCGGGGCCACCATCCAGACGTCCAGGTCTTCGCGCGGAACCACCTGGCCATAGTGCACGTTGAAGCCGTGCGCAAACGCCAGCGAGGCACCTTGCGGGATGTGCGGCTCGATGTCGTTCTTGTAGACGGAGGCGATCTGCTCGTCGGGCAGCAGGACCATCACCACGTCGGCCGCCTTGACGGCCTCGGCCACCTCGGCCACCTTCAGACCAGCCTTCTCGACCTTGGACCAGGACGCGCCACCGCGGCGCAGACCAACGGTGACCTTGACTCCGCTGTCGTTAAGGTTCTGCGCGTGCGCATGGCCCTGCGAGCCGTAGCCGACGATGGTGACGTTCTTGCCCTTGATCAGGCTGAGATCGGCGTCTTTGTCATAAAAAACCTTCATGTTCTCTCCGTTCTTCGTGGTGGGATGGGGGGGAATAGGGTGTGCGGTTGGCCTGTGATCAGACCCTGAGGATGCGCTCGCCGCGCCCGATGCCGCTGGCGCCGGTGCGCACGGTCTCCAAGATGGATGCCCGGTCGATAGCTACAAGAAAGGCATCCAGCTTGCTCGAATCGCCGGTCAACTCGATCGTGTAGCTCTTTTCGGTGACGTCGATGATGCGGCCGCGGAAAATGTCGGCCATCCGCTTCATCTCCTCCCGCTCTTTGCCGACCGCGCGGACCTTGATCAACATCAGTTCACGCTCGGTGAAGTACCCTTCCGTCAGATCCACGACCTTCACAACCTCGATCAGTCGGTTGAGGTGCTTGGTGATCTGCTCGATGACCTCGTCAGAGCCTGTGGTCACGATGGTCATTCGCGACAGCGATGCGTCTTCGGTGGGGGCCACGGTAAGGCTCTCGATGTTGTAGCCACGGGCCGAGAACAGGCCAACTACACGAGACAAGGCGCCCGGCTCGTTTTCGAGCAGCACCGCGATGATGTGTTTCATTTGAGTCGTCCTTCAGGCGCTCAGGCTGACCATCGGTAGATGGGCTCCCTAGCCTCCAGGTTTCAATTCGGATGGGGGTCAAGCAAAGAAGCTGCTCCTAGCTCTGCTCCTGGCCGAACGCCAGACCCTGATACACGGCGGTAACCGCGCCCAGGTCCGGCGCTTCGGTTCAGGCTCAGAGGTCTTCGGAGCCCAGCAGCATCTCCGAGATGCCCTTGCCCGCTTGCACCATGGGCCAGACGTTCTCGGTAGGGTCGGTACGGATATCCAGGAAGACCGTTCGGTCCTTGAGGCGGATCGCCTCCTTCAAGGCTGGCTCCACATCGGCGGGTGACTCGATCTTCATCCCAACATGCCCGTAGGCCTCAGCAAGCTTGACGAAATCAGGCAGGGCGTCCATATAACTGTGCGAGTACCTGCCCCCGTAATCGAGTTGCTGCCACTGGCGCACCATGCCCAGATAGCGGTTGTTCAAAGACAACACCTTGACCGGCGTGCGGTACTGCAGACAGGTCGACAACTCCTGAATGCACATCTGGATGGAACCTTCGCCCGTGATGCAGAACACGTCTGCATCTGGCTTGGCAAGCTTGATGCCCATGGCATAAGGCAAGCCTACACCCATGGTTCCCAGGCCTCCCGAGTTGATCCAGCGGCGTGGCTCATCGAATCCGTAGTACTGCGCTGCCCACATCTGGTGCTGCCCGACGTCCGAGGTGACGTAGGCATCCGTACCTCGGGTGAGGCGATGCAGGGTCTCGACCACCATCTGCGGCTTGATCACCTCACTGCTGTCCCGGTACTTGAGGCATTCCCGACCACGCCATTCACCGATCTGCGACCACCAAGCCTGCAGTGCCTGGGCATCGGGACGCGAGGAGGCCTCGCGTATCTGAGCGGTCAACTCGGTCAAGACATCCTTGACATCACCCACGATCGGCACATCGACCTTCACGCGCTTGGAAATCGACGACGGATCGATGTCCACATGAATGATCTTTCGCTCCACCGAGGCGAAATGCTTGGGGTTGCCGATCACCCGATCATCGAATCGGGCGCCTACCGCCAACAGCACATCGCAGTGCTGCATGGTCATATTGGCCTCATAAGTGCCGTGCATGCCCAGCATGCCCAGGAACTTCGGGTCGGACGCAGAGATGGCGCCCAGCCCCATCAGCGTGTTGGTGCAGGGAAAGCCCAGAAGTTCCACCAACTCCCGCAGCTCATGGCAAGCCTCACCCAGGATGACGCCGCCACCGGTGTAGATGTAGGGCCGCCTGGCTGCCAGCAGCAGCTGAACGGCCTTGCGGATCTGCCCCCCATGGCCCTTGCGAACGGGGTTGTAAGAACGCATCGACACCGTCTCGGGATAGTCGAACGGCGCCGTCTTGAGCGACACATCCTTCGGGATGTCGACCACCACGGGCCCGGGCCGGCCGCTGCGAGCAATATGGAAGGCCTTCTTGATGGTCGAGGCGAGTTCCCGAACATCTTTGACCAGAAAGTTGTGCTTGACGATGGGCCGGGTGATGCCCACCGTATCGCACTCCTGGAAGGCATCGAGACCGATGGCCGGCGTAGGGACCTGCCCAGTGATGATGACCATCGGGATGGAGTCCATGTAGGCCGTGGCAATGCCTGTGATGGCGTTGGTCACGCCCGGACCTGAGGTCACCAGGGCAACGCCGACTTCGCCAGTGGCCCGGGCGTATCCATCAGCCGCATGCACAGCCGCCTGCTCATGCCGAACCAACACATGCTCAATGAGGTCCTGCTTGTACAGGGCATCGTAGATGTAGAGCACTGCCCCGCCAGGGTAACCCCACAGGAACTTCACGCCTTCAGCGTGGAGGCTCCGCACCAGAATTTCCGATCCGTTCGGATCGGCGGTAGGCGAATTGGCTTGTGCCGATGCGGCACGCTTGACTTCCGCGGCAGACATGTCCATTGAGAACCTCTGTGAATTTCTCTGACGAAAAACCATCGGTGCACCTCCTACGCACCCTCGTGGGGCGGATTCGGTACCTGCTAGGTCAGTTGACATTGCGCTGGCGGACAGCACAACTCTGAGACCCATCGCTTCTTGCGATCCGTCAATTATGACATCGCCCTGCACCATGCCGGCAGATGGCGATGCGAGTGCGATACTGTGGCAACTCTCCTGCAACTGCGCCCCAAAAGCATTGACTTCGGAACAGGCCCTTGCGGACTTCCTGAAGAGCGTGGAAAAGCGCGCTTTCAAGCGTACCGCGTTCGCCGTCCGCGACGATGAGTCGGCGCTGGATATCGTGCAGGACGCGATGATTCGCTTGGCTGAACGCTATGCAGACCGGCCGAGCGAGGAATGGCCCATGCTGTTCCAGAGAATCCTGTCCAACGCGACGATGGACTGGTTCAGGCGGCAGAAGGTCAAGAACGCGGTCGTCATCTCGATGGAGGACCTCGAAAGCGCAGAGGACGACGCCGGATTCGACCTGCTGGAGTACCTGGCGTCGCAAGACGAAAGGTCGGGCACGGAAAGTGCTGCGGACTCCGCCTACCGCTCACAAGTCATGGCGATCATCGAATCAGAAATTTCCGAATTGCCGGCCCGTCAACGGGAAGCCTTCCTGTTGCGTTATTGGGAGGATATGGACGTTAGCGAAACCGCGCAAACGATGGGGTGCTCAGAAGGCAGCGTCAAGACGCATTGCTCGCGTGCTGTACACGCCCTCGCACGGGCCCTGAATGCCAGAGGAATTGCGCTGTGATGAATTCGTTGAAGAACCGCCAGCACGCCACCCAACAAGACCAGGCTCAGCTTGAGCGCGTATTCGCTCAGCGGGTGATTGCCGGGCTGGGTGGGTTCGATCCCAGCCTGCACTCGCACATGGAGAGACGCCTGTCCGCTGCAAGATGGCAAGCCATTGAGTCGGCCCGCCGGGTTCGCCGCCTCAAAGTCATGGCGTCGGAAGTCGCACTCGCCACTGCCACGGGCCCCACTGGCATGACCCCGTGGTGGGCGCGCCTGGCTTCCTTCGCGCCAGCCTTGGCACTGACGCTGGGTCTGATCGCGATTGACAAACTCAACCTGAACCAGCGTATCGAGGCGGCTGCAGAGGTTGACGCAGCCTTGCTGGCGGACGATCTGCCGCCTTCGGCTTATGTCGATCCCGGTTTCGCGGAGTTCCTGAAGCAGTCGCGCCCATGACGCTGCCGGGCGGCCCACGGAGCAGTTTCGTCCGCCACCTGTTGTGGGCGGCACTGGCCTGTTCAGCTATGGCCGCGGGGCAAACCAAGGCTCCTGGCACCCGCAGTCCCTCTGCGCCATCCAGCCCGGGCCAAGTCACCTGGGCATCACTGTCTGACCCTCAAAAGCGAGACCTGCAGCCACTGCAAAAAGAGTGGTCAACCCTTACGGCCGACCGACAACAGAAGTGGCTGGAAGTCGCAGCCCGGATGCCGATCATGAACGACGACGAGCGTGAGCGGGTCCGCGAACGGATGTTTGAATGGACGCGCCTGTCGCCGAGCCAGCGTGGTCAAGCACGGCTGCAATTCCAGGAAGTGCGCCAGTGGCCCACTGAGGACCGACAGGCCCGATGGGAGGCCTACCTGGCGCTCAGTGACGACGAGCGAACCGCTCTGGCCGGACAGGCGCAACGAGGCAACCCGACGGCCGTGGCAGCAAGTGGCAAACTCTCTGCCTCCGCGGCGGGTGTCCAGAAGAAAAACACGGTCATTGCCCCTGCGCAGGGCCTGACCACCCACAAGACCGTCGGGCCTACCATCGTACAGATCAAGCCCGGCGCCACCACCCAATTGGTTTCCCGGACCAATGCCTCCCCGGCACACCACCAACCGGGTATGCCAAAGATCGCCGCAACCGCCCACTTCGTGGATCCGCTGACGCTGCTGCCCAAGCGTGGCCCCCAGGCTGCAGCCATGGCAGGCTCGACTGACGAGCAGACGCCTCCTCCGTGATGGTAGCGTCTGCACCAACAACGGCGGTTAGCCCGGACCTCTCTTATCCTGCAATCTGGCGACGGATGGCGAGTTTCGTATACGAGGGTGTACTGCTGTTTGGCGTGGTCATGATCGCGGGCTATCTGTTCTCCAGCCTGACTCAGCAGCGTCATGCCCTGGAGGGCATGCGGGGACTTCAGGTCTTCTTGTTCCTGGTGCTGGGCATCTACTTTGTATGGTTCTGGTCCAAGTCCGGGCAGACAGTGGCCATGAAGACCTGGCATGTGCGTCTGGTGGACAAGTCAGGCCGGCCCGTGACTCAGCCGCGGGCACTGGTGCGTTATCTGCTCAGCTGGGTGTGGTTCCTACCCGCCCTGGGCTTGGCTGAGTGGGGTCACATGCGTGCGGGCGCAGCCCTGTGGACATGCGTGCTTGGCGGGGTGCTGCTGGTCGCTGTCGCAGCGCGCTGGAGTCCGGACAGGCAGTTCGTGCACGACTTGATCTGTGGAACCCGCCTCGTGGACTGCAAGCCGCGGCCGGCACCCGCGGTAAAGCAAGAGGCACGGGCTTGACGACATGAGGTCCGATTCAGCCGCGGCGCCCCAGGACAACCCCCACAAGGGACATACCGGCTGGAGAAGGATTGTCCGTGCGCTGGGGCACTCGACCCGCGGCCTGAGGGCCGCCTGGCGGTTCGAGAGCGCATTCCGACAGGAATGTGTACTGTTTCTGGTGCTGTTGCCCCTGGGTCTTTGGCTGGGGCGCACATGGGTGGAGAGATCGATGCTCATTGGGGCGGCAGCCCTGGTGTTGATCGTCGAGCTGTTGAACTCCGCCGTGGAAAGCGCCGTCGACCGCATCTCCATGGAACACCACGAGCTCAGCAAGCGATCCAAGGACATGGCGAGTGCAGCCGTCATGGTGTCGCTGCTTTTGTTCGGCGCCATCTGGGCCGCTGCCGTCTGGGCAAGAATCACGAGCTGAACCGATGCAGCACACCACTTCCACACCCGGCCCCTTCAGCGTTTGCGTTTACTGCGGTTCACGCCCAGGGGCCGACCCCGCTCACGCCCGGGCGGCCCAGCTGACGGGCCAACTCATCGGACAGCGCGGCTGGCAGCTGGTCTATGGCGGCGGAAAGGTGGGATTGATGGGCATCGTGGCAGATGCGGTCCTGGCCGCCGGAGGACGCGTGGTGGGCGTGATCCCGCACAAGCTGCGCGAGCGGGAGGTCGGACATTCCCATCTGTCGGAAATCCACTTTGTGGGCACCATGCATCAGCGCAAACAGATGATGGCGGAGCGAGCCGACGCCTTTTTGGCCCTGCCGGGTGGGATCGGCACCCTGGAGGAGCTGTTCGAGGTCTGGACTTGGCGGCAGATCGGCTACCACGACCAACCCATCGGGCTTCTCAACGTCAACGGGTTCTACGACGGCCTGCTGACCTTCTTGCGCGACACCGTCTCAGGTGGGTTCCTGGAACAGGCGCAGTTGGACAACCTTCACGTCGGGCAGGATGCTGCAGCGCTGTTGCAGCGCCTGAACGCGGCTGCGGACAAAGCCAAAGGGCCAGACGACTACCGCAACATTTGAGCCGGAGCGCTGGTCAGACCGCCGACTCGTCGGTTTCGCCGGTGCGAATGCGTACCACCTGCTCTACCGAGGTGACGAAGATCTTGCCATCCCCGATCTTTCCGGTTTTGGCAGCGCGTACAACGGCATCGATGCAGCGGTCGACATCCACGTCCTTGACCACGATCTCGATCTTCACCTTGGGCAGGAAGTCGACTACGTACTCGGCGCCGCGGTAGAGCTCGGTATGGCCTTTCTGGCGCCCGAAACCCTTGACCTCGGTGACCGTCAGACCCGACACGCCCACCTCGGCCAAGGCCTCGCGGACCTCCTCGAGTTTGAACGGCTTGATGATGGCGGTAATCTGTTTCATTGGAAACCTCGGCTCTGAATGACGTAGAACAGTTTACGCACGGAACCGGGAAGTGATCGGATAGCGCCAATCACGACCGAAGGCGCGGTGCGTGATGCGTATGCCGACGGGCGATTGCCGACGCTTGTACTCGTTTATCTTGATCAGACGGGTGACGCGCTCCACGTCTGCAGGCGCGTAGCCCCGATCGACGATTTCCTGGACGCCGCAATCTTCTTCCATGTACAAGGCCAGGATCGCGTCCAGTACGTCATACGGCGGCAGACTGTCCTGATCCGTCTGGTTCGGACGCAGCTCCGCCGACGGCGCACGCGTGATGATGCGCTCTGGAATAACCGGACCACCCGCTTGCTCGTTTCTCCAGTTGGCCAGGCGGTACACCAATGTCTTGGCCACGTCCTTGATGACCGCAAAACCACCGGCCATGTCGCCGTACAGCGTGCAATAGCCCGTGGCCATCTCGCTCTTGTTGCCCGTGGTCAGGACGATGGAGCCCATCTTGTTGGACAAGGCCATCAGCAGCGTGCCGCGTATTCGCGCCTGGATGTTCTCCTCGGTGGCATCCTCGGCCAAGCCAGCGAAGAATGGGGCCAGACCCGCCTTGAAGGCTTCGAAGACGGGCGCGATGGGGATTTCATCATGCCGAACACCCAGGCCCTGCGCCATCTCACGGGCGTCGATCCAGGAAATGTCCGCGGTGTAAGGCGAAGGCATCATGACCGTCCGGACGCGGTCAGCGCCCAGCGCATCGACGGCGACAGCCAGCACCAAAGCCGAATCGATGCCGCCCGACAAGCCGATGATCGCGCCCGGGAAGCCGTTCTTGTCCACGTAGTCGCGAACACCTGTCACCAAAGCCGACCAAGCCTGCTGCTCGACGCTGGGCACCAAGGCGATGTCCCCCTGCACCTGTCCGCTCGCTGTGATGGTCAGCAAGGACACACAGGATTCAAAAGAAGGGGAGCGCACCTGCACCCGTCCCAGCGCATCGACTGCAAACGATGCCCCGTCAAAGACCACTTCATCCTGCCCACCCGTGAGATGGGTGTAGAGCACGGGCACCGCGCAGGCCCGCGCACGCTGCGCCATTCGGTCCTCGCGCTCATAGGCCTTGTCCAGGTGGAAGGGCGAGGCGTTGATGACGCACAGCACCTGCGCTCCAGCTGCGCAGGCGGCCTGTGCCGGCTCGTCAAACCAGGCATCCTCACAAATCAAAACCCCCACGCGCACGCCCTGGACCTCAAAAACCAGGGGAAGTGCCCCCACCTCGCGCCCAGACGTGAAGTAGCGCCGTTCATCGAAGACCTGATAGTTCGGGAGCTCTCGCTTGAAATAGGTTCCGGCCATCGCACCCGCGGTGAGCACGGTGGCAGCATTGAAACAGGCTGGTACGGCAAGCGACTTCGAACGCAGGTCTGGCGATGTCTGGCCCATGGCGGGGTGACCGACCACCACGCTCAGACCAGGCAGATCCGCCAAGCGTCGCGCCAGCCCCTGAAGGGCCTGCTCGCAAGCGCGCATGAAAGCCGGCCGCAGCAGCAAGTCTTCGGGCGGATAACCCGTCAGGGACAGTTCCGGTGACACCACCAGGCGCGCGCCTTTAGCGTAGGCTTGGCGTGCGGCAGCCTCAATGAGTTGCGCATTGCCCTCAAGGTCTCCCACGATCGCATTGATCTGGGCCAGCGCCACCTTCAACATAGGGTCTTCCGGGCCCGTTAACAGGAGCCATCACAAGGTGTCTGAGTATCGCATCCAGGTGCACGATTCGCCCATGGAGATCCCAGCCCTGGCCTGGGACGAATTGCTTGCGCGACAGACGCATCCGACCCCCTTCATGCGTCACGCCTACCTTCGGGCGCTTGAAGAGTCTGGCAGCGCGAACCCAGACACCGGCTGGGATCCCAAGTTCCTCACCCTGTGGCGCGACGGGGATCTGCACGCCGCCCTGGCGCTCTACCTCAAGAGCCACTCATATGGCGAGTACGTCTTCGATTGGGCCTGGGCCGACGCCCATCACCGCCACCGTCTGTCGTACTACCCCAAGGCGCTGGCAGCCATACCGTTCACCCCAGTGCCGGGCTCGCGGCTGCTGGCGCGAGATGAGGCATCACGCCACGCCCTGGCGCAGGCACTGCGCCGACTGGCCCAGGAGCGCGGGCTGTCCTCAGCCCATCTGCTGTTCATGGACGGGCCGGACCAGGAGGCGCTGGCTGCCCAGGGCTGGCTGATCCGCGAGGGCCTGCAATTTCACTGGTCGCAAGACGATGCGCAACCCGTGACGGACTACGAAGACCTGCTGCGCCGGATGCACCGCCACAAGCGCAAGAACATCGCCCAGGAGCGCCGCCGCGTGGCCGAGGCGGGCGTGGTCTTCACGGTGCACGAGGGCAGTGACATCGATGACACCCTGTGGGACTTCTTCTACCACTGCTATTGCAGCACCTACGCTGCGCACCACTCCACCCCGTACTTGAGCAGAGACTTTTTCCGGCGAATGGCGAGCGACTTGCCGCATCATTGGGTGCTGTTCGTAGCGCACCGTCAAGACGCGCCCGTGGCAGCATCACTGATTGCGATAGATCGCCAGAGGGGGTGGGCCTGGGGCCGTTACTGGGGGGCCACCGAGCACATCGCCTGCCTGCACTTTGAGGCCTGCTACTACCAGCCCCTGGCCTGGTGCATTGCCCAGGGATTCACCCGGTTCGAGGGCGGCGCCCAGGGCGAGCACAAGATGGCTCGCGGCCTGCTGCCTGTCAGGACTGCCTCGGCCCACTGGATACGGGATGCCCGCTTCGAGACCGCAATCGCGGACTTTCTGGCCCGCGAGGGAACAGGCGTGGAGGCCTACGCGGACGAACTGCGCGAGCGCAGCCCGTTCAAGCCAACGCTGACGCCCCCCAACGGCGCGCCCACACCGCCTGGGCTGGCACCCGAGGCCGTCAGCCCGACTGCTTTGCCGCCCAGTGGGCCATCCCGGCCTTGACCTCTTCGCGCGCGCTTTCCGCACCTTCCCAGCCCCGCACCTTGACCCACTTGCCTGGCTCCAGATCCTTGTAGTGCTCAAAGAAATGCTGGATGGTCTTCAGCCGCATGGGGTTGAGGTCTTCCGGCTTCTGCCACTGGGTGTAGATGGAGAGGATCTTGTCGATGGGCACGGCGAGCAGCTTGTTGTCACCTCCGGCCTCGTCGTCCATCTTCAAAACACCAATGGGGCGACATGTCACCACGACCCCCGGGATCAGCGGCACGGGGGTGATCACCAGCACATCCACCGGGTCGCCATCATCGGCCAGTGTCTTGGGGATGTAGCCGTAGTTGCAGGGATAGTGCATGGCCGTGCCCATGAAGCGGTCGACGAACAGGGCGCCGGACTCCTCATCGACTTCGTACTTGATGGGGTCCGCGTTCATCGGGATCTCGATGATGACGTTGAACTCCTGGGGGGCATGGGGGCCGGGGGACACGTTATGCAGACTCATACGGGCTTTCGATCAGGAAGTAGTCTTGCGTTGCCTCGAAGACACGGCCTCAAGTTAAGGGTTGTCCCGGATTCTAGAGGACCGGCTTTCCATGTCCTGACAGGCGGACTCTGACACCTGTGCCGGTCACCTCGGCCCAACCGCAGGAAAACACCATGGCCGAGAGGGTCGCCAATCCCGTAGCATGCCGGCGGTCCCAAAGTTGAGGGGCCAGCGCGCCAGGCCAGCTGTTCGCCGCTTCCTGGCGTTGATGACATGTTGAAAGAAGAAGGAGTTCTGGTGATGTCCACTTCGATGGCGCTCAATATTGCGCTCGCTTGCGGCTTGATTGCCGTCATCTACGGGTTTGTGCAGCGCAGCTGGATCCTCAAGCAGGATGCCGGCAACGCCCGTATGCAGGAAATCGCCGGCGCGATCCAGCAAGGGGCGGCGGCCTACCTGGCGCGGCAGTACAAGACCATTGGTATCGTCGGTGTCGTGCTGGCCGCGCTGATCTTCGTCTTCCTCGATAACAAGACAGCCATCGGCTTCGTGCTCGGGGCGGTACTTTCGGGCGCCTGCGGTTTCATCGGCATGAACATCTCGGTGCGCGCCAACGTGCGCACCGCGCAAGCCGCCACCAAGGGCATCGGTCCGGCACTGGACGTCGCCTTCAAGGGTGGCGCCATCACCGGCATGCTGGTCGTCGGCCTGGGCCTCATCGGCGTCGTGCTGTTCTTCTGGTGGACCACCGGTGCGGTGATGCCCACCGGTGACACCACGCTGTCGCAAGTGCTCAAGCCCATGCTCGGGCTGGCATTCGGCTCGTCGCTGATTTCGATCTTTGCGCGGTTGGGCGGCGGCATCTTCACCAAGGGTGCTGACGTCGGCGCCGACTTGGTGGGCAAGGTGGAAGCCGGCATTCCGGAAGACGATCCTCGCAACCCGGCCGTGATCGCTGACAACGTGGGCGACAACGTGGGTGACTGCGCCGGCATGGCCGCCGATCTGTTCGAGACCTACGCCGTGACGCTGATCGCCACCATGGCGTTGGGCGCCATCATGGTCGTCAGCGCCCCGATGGCTGGCGTGATCTACCCACTGGTGCTGGGCGGGGTGTCGATCATCGCCTCCATCATCGGCTGCTCCTTCGTCAAGGCCACCCCCGGCATGACCAATGTGATGCCAGCGCTGTATCGCGGCCTGGCGGTGGCCGGCGTGCTCAGCCTGGTAGCGTTCTACTTCGTCACCAACGCGGTGTTCCCCGAGCCCGTGAAGCTGGTCGGTGGCAAGACGGCCAGTGCGATGGCGCTCTTCGGCGCCTGCTTCGTCGGCCTGGCGCTCACGGCTGCGCTGGTCTGGATCACCGAGTTCTACACCGGCACGCAGTACAGCCCGGTCAAGCACATCGCACAGGCGTCCACCACCGGCCACGGCACCAACATCATCGCTGGCCTGGGCGTCAGCATGCGCTCCACGGCCTACCCGGTGCTGCTGATCTGTGCTGCCATCTACGCGGCCTACGCGCTGGCCGGCCTGTACGGCATCGCAGTGGCCGCCACGTCGATGCTGAGCATGGCGGGCATCGTCGTCGCGCTGGACGCCTACGGCCCCATCACCGACAACGCCGGCGGCATTGCCGAGATGGCCGAGCTGCCCAGCAGCGTTCGCGACATCACCGACCCGCTGGACGCCGTGGGCAACACCACCAAGGCGGTGACCAAGGGCTACGCCATCGGCTCTGCCGGCCTGGCCGCGCTGGTCCTGTTCGCCGACTACACGCACGCGCTGGAAGCGCGCGGCATGAACCTGGCGTTCGACCTGAGCGACCACAAGGTGATCGTCGGCCTGTTCATCGGCGGCCTCATCCCTTACCTCTTCGGCGCCATGGCAATGGAAGCCGTGGGCCGCGCCGCTGGCGCCGTGGTGGTGGAAGTGCGCAAGCAGTTCGCAGACGGCCAGATCATGGCCAACAAGCGCAAACCGGACTACAGCGCAGCCGTGGACATGCTGACGACGGCGGCCATCAAGGAAATGATCGTCCCCAGTTTGCTGCCGGTTGTGGTACCCATTGCGGTGGGCATGCTGCTTGGGCCGGCTGCGCTGGGCGGCCTGTTGATGGGCACCATCGTCACCGGTCTCTTCGTGGCCATCAGCATGTGCACGGGCGGCGGCGCCTGGGACAACGCCAAGAAGTTGATCGAGGAAGGCTTCACCGACGACAACGGCACGCTGCACAAGAAGGGCGGCGATGCACACAAGTCGGCCGTCACGGGCGACACCGTGGGCGATCCTTACAAGGACACCGCCGGCCCGGCCGTGAACCCGCTGATCAAGATCATCAACATCGTGGCGCTGCTGATCGTGCCGCTGCTGCCGATGACGGGCACCGCCAAGGCACCTGCCCATTCGGCCGCTCCGGTGGCTGCGACGGCACCGGCGGCTGCCACAGCCCCGGCTGCCACCTCTGCACCTGCTGCGGCAGCACCGACCGCCAGCGCTGCCTCCAAGTAGGGCAAGCGCAGACTCCGCTCGTGGAAAAGTCGCCCTCAGGGCGGCTTTTTTCATGGGCGCCCGTGCCGGGCACACAAGCAAAAGGGCCAGCCTCTTGTGAAGACTGACCCTGTTGCAACCCGTTGAAGTACAACGGAAATCTTTGGTCGGGGTGGCGGGATTCGAACTCGCGACCCCTTGCACCCCATGCAAGTGCGCTACCAGGCTGCGCTACACCCCGACGAAGCCTTGATTATAGACCGCGCCGGCTACAGGTCGTGGCTTGCAGGGGGCAGGATTGAAGGGGTTGTGAACTAAAGCGCTGATGTTGAGGCAGATCAGGGCCTGCTGCGCTGGGGGGCTGTCCACCGCAGGATGCAAGCCGGCTCAATCTTCCAGTAATGCGCGGATGGCCCGGAGCTCGCTCAGCACCACATCGAACGCCACGCCCTCCGACACATCGCGCACCGAGGCAAGGTCCACGACGACTGGAATCCCGGGCGGATCAGCATCGGCCTGCTGGGCTCGCGTGCCGTCATTGGGAGGCGGCGTCACCTCCAAGCCCTGGGCGGAATGGTCCAGGCCGTTCGGTGCCTGGACGGCCGCTGCAAAGGCGGCTCCGCGCCCTGATGCTATGGCCTCAGCCAAGCGGTTGCGGGCGCCGCTGATGGTGAACCCTTGGTCGTACAGCAGTTCGCGGATCCTGCGGATCAGCAGCACCTCGTGGTGCTGGTAGTAGCGACGATTGCCGCGGCGTTTCATCGGGCGCAGCTGCGTGAACTCCTGCTCCCAGTAGCGCAGCACATAGGCCTTCACACCGCAGAGTTCACTGACCTCTCCGATGGTGAAGTAACGCTTGGCGGGAATGGCAGGCAGCGCGGTGTCCATGAAGGCCCGGCAAGTTCAGGTAGACGGCGCGTCGAGAAGAAAAAACTCTACTCGAATTCGCCGCTGGGCGGCACGTCGCCCTGCACCATTGCCTTCAATTTCAGGCTGGGGTGAAAGGTGGCCACCTGGCGGGCCTTGATGGGGATGGACTCGCCCGTGCGGGGGTTGCGTCCGGGTCGGGGGGCCTTGCGTCGGACGTTGAAATTGCCGAAACCCGACAACTTCACGTCCTGCCCCTGCACCAGGGAACCGTGGACGATCTCGAAGAAGGCTTCCACCATGTCCTTGGACTCACGCTTGTTGAGCCCCAGCCGGTCAAACAGCAGCTCAGCCAGTTCAGCCTTGGTCAGGGTTGGCGTCTCAAGGGACTGCAGCAAGGCGCCTGCTGCAGGGAGGTGGGATATCGGGTCATTCATCAGGCGTTGCTCCAGGCACAGGACCGCTCAGGCCCTCAAGCGGGCACTGCAGGCCAGCACGGCGCGCTGCACGGCCGCAGACACGGCGGCGTCGATGCGCTCGTCAGTCAGGGTGGCGGCATCGTCCAGCAGTTCGAGGCGCACTGCCAGGCTGCGTTCGTCAGCAGCCAGGCCTGGCTGGGGCTGGGCCGGCTTGTAGATGTCGAACAGCGTGGCGCCACGCACCAGGCCCGCCGGATCGGCCTGCAGCGCGCCAACCAGAACCTGGTGCGATACCTGTTCGCCCACCACCAGGGCCACATCACGCAGCGCGGCCTGTTGACGCGGCAACGGCTGAAACACCGGCAACAGACGCGTCAGCACCGCGTCCAGTTCCAGCTCGAACAGCATGGGCGCCGAAGGCAGGTCATAGGCTTGGCGCCACTGGGGGTGCAGCTCGCCCACATGCCCAAGCAGCCGCCCGCCCGCCTCCACCCGTGCACAGCGGCCAGGGTGCATGGCGGGGTGGACATCCGGAGCAAAGGTCAGATCCTGCGACACCAGCAGCGCCTGCAGATCGCCCTTGACATCGAAGAAGTCGACCGGGCGCTCGCGCTCGCCCCACTGCAGTTCGTCCACGGGCCCCCAGGCCAGGCCCGCCACCCGCATGGGTTGATGGATGCCTGCCACGGTGAGCGGGCCGTCCTGCACCGCTGCATCGCGCCGGAACACGCGGCCGATCTCGAACAGGCGCGCGCGCGACGCCTTGCGCGCCAGGTTGGTCTTGAGCACGCCGACCAGACTGCCTAACAGCGACGAGCGCATGACACCCAAAGGCGCGGCGATCGGGTTCAGCACGCGGATCGGGTTCGGGTTGCCCGCAAGCTCGATCTCCGTGCGCTCTTCCACGAAGCTGAAGGTGATGGTCTCGTAGTAGCCCAGCGCGGCCAGCGAGCGCCGCAGCGTGTGCGGTGACACCCGGCCTTCGCGCTGCGGCCGAGAGGTCACTGGTGCATGCGGCGGCGTGGTGGGCAGGTGCTGCAACCCGATGACGCGGATCACTTCCTCGATCAGATCCTCTTCAATCGCCAGATCGAAGCGCCAGGCCGGGGGCGTGACGACGAGCGTGTCATCGCGCTGCTCGAAAGCCAGACCCAGGCGCTGGAAGACCTGCGCGCACTGTTCGGAAGTGAGGGGCATGCCCAGCACCTTGGCCGCACGTGGCACCCTCAGCGTGACCGGTCGGCGCTGCGGCAACGCCAGCGTCTGGTCATCGATGGGCCCGGCCTCGCCGCCGCAGATCTGCTGGATCAGCGCGGTGATGCGCTCGATGTGCTCCACCGTGAGCGAGGGGTCCACCCCGCGCTCGAAGCGGTGCCCGGCGTCGGTGGAGAAATTGAAGCGGCGCGACCGCCCGGCCACGGCCTCGGGCCACCAGAAGGCCGCCTCTACGTAGACGTTGCGGGTGTCGTCGCTGACCGCGGTGGCGTCACCCCCCATGATGCCGGCCAGCGACTCCACCGCCTGCGCATCGGCGATCACGCCCACCTGCTCATCCACCTCGATGGTGCTGCCGTTCAGCAGCTTCAAGGTCTCGCCGGGCATCCCCCAGCGCACCACCAGCTTGTCGTGGATCTTGTCAAGGTCGAAGATATGGCTGGGCCGGCCGAACTCGAACATCACGTAGTTCGAAATGTCCACCAGCGCACTGACCGAGCGCTGGCCGCAGCGCGCCAGCCGGTCCACCATCCAGGCGGGCGTCCTGGCGGCAGTGTTCACCCCGCGCACGATGCGCCCGGAGAAGCGCCCGCACAGATCGGTGGCCTTCACTTCCACCGGCAACCGGTCCTGGTGCGTGGGCGTCACGGGCGTGAAGACCGGCGTCTTGAGCACCGCGCCGGTCAGCGCCGAGACCTCGCGTGCGATGCCGTAGACGCTGAGTGCGTGGCCGAGGTTGGGCGTGAGCTTCAGCGTGAACAGCGTGTCGTCAAGGGCCAACGCTTGACGCACATCTTGCCCCAAGGGCGTGTCGGCCGGCAGTTCCAGCAGCCCCGCATGGTCTTCCGACAACTTGAGCTCGCGCGCCGAACACAGCATGCCAAAGCTCTCGACGCCGCGCAGCTTGCCCACGCCAATCTTGAAGGGCTTGCCGTCCTCACCCGCCGGCAACTCGGCACCCACCAGGGCCAGCGGCACACGGATGCCGGCGCGGGCATTGGGTGCACCGCAGACGATCTGCAACAGGCCCTGCGGCGAATGGACACCGGCGTCGACCTTGCACACGCGCAGCTTGTCGGCGTTGGGGTGCTGCACCGCCTCGAGGATTTCGCCCACGACGATGCCGCTGAAGGGCGGGGCGACGGGTCGCAGTTCCTCGACCTCCATGCCGGACATGGTCAGCAGTTCGGCCAGGGCTTGGGTGCTCAGGGGCGGGTCGCAGAACTCGCGCAGCCAGGATTCCGGGAATTGCATCTTGGGGCTCGGGAGAAAGTGTCGTTCGAGATCGGTGACGGGAGCGGCGGACGCGCGGGCCCGGTGCTTCAGCGGAACTGCGCGAGAAAGCGCAGGTCGTTCTCGAAGAACAGGCGCAGGTCGCTGACACCGTAGCGCAGCATGGTCAGGCGGTCAGGGCCCATGCCGAAGGCAAAGCCGATGTAGCGCTCTGGGTCCAGCCCATAGTTGCGCACTACGTTCGGGTGCACCTGGCCGGAGCCCGCCAGCTCGAGCCAGCGGCCCTTCAGCGGGCCCGTGGCAAACATCATGTCGATCTCGGCGCTGGGCTCGGTGAAGGGAAAGTAGCTCGGGCGAAAGCGCGTCTCGATGCCTTCGTCCTCGAAGAAGCGGCGCAGGAAGTCGGTGAACACGACCTTCAGGTCCTTGAAGCTGATGTGCTCGCCGATCCACAGGCCTTCGCACTGGTGGAACATCGGCGAATGCGTGGCGTCACTGTCCACGCGGTAGGTGCGGCCCGGGGCGATCACGCGGATCTCGGGCATCGGGTCCTGCCCGGCATGGGCGGCGGCGTGCATGCGGGCGTAGCGCACCTGCATCGGGCTGGTGTGCGGGCGCAGGTTCAGCCAGTGCCCCTGCGCGTCCTTGACGTCGACGTAGAAGGTGTCCTGCATCGAACGCGCCGGGTGATTCTCCGGATTGTTCAAGGCCGTGAAGCTCATCCAGTCGGTCTCGATCTCGGGGCCTTCGGCCACATCAAAACCCATGGAGCCGAAGATGGCCTCGATGCGCTCGATCGTGCGGCTGACCGGGTGCAACCCGCCCTGCCCGCGCTGCCGTCCGGGCAGCGTCACGTCCAGGGCCTGCGCTTTGAGTTGCGCCTGCAACTCCGCCTCGGCCAGGGCGTCTCGACGGGCCTGCAGGGCCTGCTCGATCCCCACCTTCAAGCGGTTGATGTCGGCGCCGCGGGATTTCTTGTCCTCGGGGCTCAAGGCGCCCAAGCCTTTGAGCAGTTCGGTCACTCGGCCGGACTTGCCCAGAAAGCGCGCCTTGGCGTTTTCCAGTTCGGCCGCCGTGGGGGCGGCATCGAACTCGGCCGCAGCCTGCGCGTGCAGGGAATCGAGATCGTTCATCGGATGCGCTGGGGAAAACGACGTCGGAAACGAAAAGAGGCCGCCACGAGGTGACGGCCTCTGGAATGCTTGCGGGCACCGAGGCGATCCCCGGTGCCGGTTCATCAAGCCAGTTGAGCCTTCACCTTGTCGACGATGCTGGCAAAGCCAGCCGGATCGTTGACGGCCAGATCGGCCAGGACCTTGCGGTCGATGTCGATCTGCGCCTTCTTCAGGCCGGCCATGAACTTGCTGTAGGTGACGCCCATCGACCGGGACGCCGCGTTGATACGGGCGATCCAGAGTTGACGGAACACCCGCTTGCGGGTGCGACGGTCACGGTAGGCATATTGACCAGCCTTCATCACCGCCTGTTTGGCGATGCGGAAGACGTTCTTGCGGCGGCCGCGGAAGCCCTTGGCGAGCTTCAGGATCTTCTTGTGGCGGGCGTGTGCGGTGACACCACGTTTGACGCGAGGCATGGATGTGCTCCTTGTTCAGTGGATGTCGGATCAGAGACCAGCGAAAGGCAACATCGCTGCGATGTGGCCCATGTTCGTCTCGTGCACAGTGGCCGCGCCGCGCAGATGACGCTTGCGGGTGGTGCTCTTCTTGGTGAGGATGTGGCGCTTGAACGCCTGTCCACGCTTGACGGTACCGCCGGGGCGGACGCGGAAGCGCTTCTTGGCGCTGCTCTTGGTCTTCATCTTGGGCATGACTGCTCCTGTTGTTGGACACCTTTGCAGGCGACCGCGTTCCAGCGGTACTTGTCCGGCCTGCATCGGCTTCTGGGTGGTTCCTGCCCGGGCCTGCGCCCGGGTAGTCCCTTCATCGGCCAACCGGTGTTGCCACCGCCTGGCCGTTTCAGCCGCCTGCCGGGCGAACCCGGCGGGCGATTGATCTTCACATCTGGTTCGTACCTGCCAGCGCCAGGGCCCTCACTTGCGCTTGGGCGCCAGCACCATGATCATCTGCCGGCCCTCGAGCTTGGGCATGTGCTCCACAAGCGCCACGTCGGCCAGTTCATCCCGGATGCGCTCCAGCAAGCGCATACCTATGTCCTGGTGCGTGATCTCGCGTCCACGGAAGCGCAAGGTCACCTTGCCCTTGTCGCCATCCTCGGCAATGAATCGCCGCAGGTTGCGCATCTTGATCTGGTAGTCGCCTTCGTCCGTGCCGGGACGGAACTTGACTTCCTTGATCTCGATCACCTTCTGCTTGGACTTGGCCTCGGCGGCCTTCTTCTGCTCCTGGTACTTGAACTTGCCGTAGTCCATGAGGCGGCACACCGGGGGGTCTGCCACAGCCGCGATCTCGACCAGGTCAACATCGAGTTCACCTGCCATCCGAAGCGCATCCATCAAGCTGACGATGCCGAGCGGCTCATTCTCGACACCGTTGAGGCGCACCTGCGGCGCCATGATTTCGCGGTTCAGCCTGTGCTTGCGCTCCGCGTTCGGCACGCGGCGATCCATGAAGGTAGCGATGGTTCAAACCCCTCTGCGCAACCCCGAGGCAATGCGGGGCCGCCTTGAAAACGAATTGGGCGCGACGAGAACTCAAGCCTTGCGGGCGATGTCACCGAGCAGCTTCGTGGAGAAGTCTTCCAGGGGCATCACGCCAAGGTCGACAGGGCCTCGTGCGCGCACCGCAACGGCCCCGCTTGCCTTCTCCTTGTCGCCTACGACCAGGAGGTACGGGACCTTTTGCATTGAATGCTCGCGGATTTTATAGTTGATTTTCTCGTTGCGGGCATCAACCGACACCCTAACTCCTTGTTCTTGCAGCGTTTTCGCCACTTCTCTTGCGTATTCGTGCTGTTGGTCGGTGATCGGGCACACCACCACCTGCTCTGGCGCCAGCCATGCGGGCAGCGCGCCGGCGTGCTGCTCGATCAAGATGCCGATGAAACGCTCCAGGCTGCCGACGATGGCGCGGTGCAGCATGACCGGGTGGTGGCGAGCACCGTCGTCGCCCACATATTCGGCGTCCAGGCGCTCGGCCATGGAGAAATCCACCTGGATGGTGCCGCACTGCCACTGGCGGCCGAGGGCGTCCTTGAGCGTGTACTCCACCTTCGGGCCGTAGAAGGCCCCGTCGCCTTCGGCGATGACGAACTCCACGCCTGAGCGGCGCAGGCTCTCCATCAGCGCGTGCTCGGCCTTGTCCCAGGTCTCGTCGGAGCCGATGCGCGCCGCCGGCCGGGTGGCCACCTTGTAGAGGATGTCGGTAAAGCCGAAGTCTGCGTAGACCTTTTGCAGCAGTGCGGTGTAGGCCACGCACTCGTCCAGGATCATGTCCTCGGTGCAGAAGATGTGGCCGTCGTCCTGCGTGAAGCCGCGCACCCGCATGATGCCGTGCAACCCGCCGGTGGGCTCGTTGCGGTGG
The DNA here is from genome assembly GCA_037127635.1 of Betaproteobacteria bacterium. Lineage (GTDB taxonomy): Bacteria > Pseudomonadota > Gammaproteobacteria > Burkholderiales > Burkholderiaceae_C > Rubrivivax. Next base: position 135,214 of record JBAXYD010000001.1, read on the forward strand.
CACTGGCCGAACTCGCCATAGCGCAGCGGCAGGTCGCGGTAGCTCTTGATGCCCTGCTTGAAGATCAGGATGTGACCCGGGCAGTTCATCGGCTTGAGGGCGTAGTCGCGCTTTTCGCTCTCGGTCGTGAACATGTTGTCGCGGTACTTGTCCCAGTGGCCGGTCTTTTCCCACAAGGCCTTGTCCAGGATCTGCGGGCCCTTGACCTCCTGGTAGCCGTTGTCACGGTACACCTGGCGCATGTACTGCTCCACGCCCTGCCACACCGTCCAGCCCTTGGGGTGCCAGAACACCACGCCGGGAGCGTGGTCGTCGATGTGGAAGAGGTCCAGTTCACGGCCGAGCTTGCGGTGATCGCGCTTCTCGGCCTCCTCCAGCATGAGGAGGTACTTCTGCAGGTCGTCCTTGGTGGCCCAGGCCGTGCCGTAGATGCGCTGCAGCATCTCGTTGCGGTGGTCGCCGCGCCAGTAGGCGCCGGCCACCTTCATGAGCTTGAAGTGCTTGAGCTTGCCGGTGCTGGGCACGTGCGGGCCACGGCACAGGTCCTCGAAGCCACCTTCGCGGTAGAGCGAAACGTCCTGCCCCTCGGGGATGCTGGCGATGATCTCGGCCTTGTAATGCTCGCCCAGGCCCTTGAAGTACTCCACAGCCTCGTCACGCGGCAACACCCGGCGCTCCACCTTCTCGTCCATGCGGGCGAGTTCGGTCATGCGGGCCTCGAGGGCGGCGAGGTCATCGGGCGTGAACGGGCGCTTGTACGAGAAGTCGTAATAGAAGCCATGTTCGATGACCGGGCCGATGGTGACCTGCGCCTCAGGGAACAGTTCCTTCACCGCATAGGCCAGCAGGTGGGCTGTGGAGTGGCGGATCATCTCCAGGCCATCGGCGTCGCGGTCGGTGACGATGGCCAGGCGGGCGTCAGCCTCGATGCGGTGGCTCAGGTCTACGAGCTGTCCATCGACCTTGCCGCCCAGCGCGGCCTTGGCCAGGCCGGAGCCGATGCCGGCAGCCACCTCGCCGACCGTGACCGGTCCGGGGAATTCACGTCGGGAGCCGTCGGGCAGCGTGATGTTCAACATGGGAATCTCCAGGCAACAAAAAAGCGCGGTGAGGGCCGCGCTTCGTGGGTCTTGGGAACAGGACGTGACGATGCGGCCGGGGTCAGACCTCGGTGAGGGATGTCAAGGTAGTCCGCGGTGTCATAACCCGTCGTGCCTTTCCCGTTCTTGCCAGCGTTGATCGAACCGCGATTCTAATCAGCACAAGGGCCGCACCTCGACGGCGCCACCATCGACCCAGGCGGCAAACTCGTCGGCCAGGCGCTGGCTCAGCGCCACCGCGGTGCGCCACACGCGCTGCCGCCCGGCTTCGTCATCCGCGAAGGTCTTGAAGTCACTGCGGTCCGGCAGCTTGGCCCCCGGCAACGTGGCCACCCATTCCGGACTGGGGCACAGCAACACCAGATTGTCCAGCGCCGCCGTGGCGCGGTGGCGCGTCTTCCAGGCCTTGTCGAGCCAACCGGGTACCACGGTGGGCTGGAAATGGGGGTACAGCACCAGACCAGCGTCCATAGCAGCATAGGGCCAGTGCAGGTGGTAATCGGTGATGCCGCCGTCCCAGTAGGCCCCAGGCGGGCCGCCCGGGATGTCGTGCACTGCCTGCAGCCAGAACGGGATGGAGCAACTGGCCAGCACGGCGGGAGACAGGTTGCCCACGTCAAGCCGGACGTGCCGGGTGCGGAAGTCGCTCAATGCCAGCGGCAGCGGGTCGCGGGGGTCGCTGAAGACCACGCGTTCCAGCCAGCCGCCCAACGCGCGCCGGTCCAGCGCGTTGGCAACAAAGGCCCCGGCGTAACCCAGGGGCGTACGCAAGCGCCCTTCCCGGCCCAGCACGTGGCGGCCATGGCTGGTGACCACGTGCAGGCGTCGATGCGGGTGAGACAGGATCTCGCCGGCGCGGGCGCCCAGCCGCTCCTGGATCTTCTGGCCGAAGGCGCGGCTCACCACCGCGGCCGTGGGCGCCCGCCCCGGGGCGTGGTCGTAGCGCTGGGTGATGTAGTCCTCGGCCAACTGGGCCAGCGCAGCGTCGGCGTCGGGCAAACAGGCGCAGGCCATGCGCCAGGCACCGATGGAGGCCCCCACGAGGTGGAGCAATTGCGGCGCCCGCAGCACTCCGGCCGCAGACGCCTGGCCCGGGCCTGCGCCTGCGCCGGCCAGGAAGTGGCCAAAGAGGAACCGGTCCAGCGGGTTCAGCACCAGGCCCTTGGGGCCGCCGGCCGCCCCGGGCACCAGCCGGACGTCCCGCGCGCGCAGGCCCCGCTCACGCAGCACCGCCGCCGCGCGCGGGCCGGCGTAGACCTGCAGCGCCCGCAACACCAAGCCTCTCAGCGCGGCTGCGCGAGCCAGCGCTGCGCCAGGCGGACCCAGTAGCTGGCGCCCACGGGGATGAGTTCGTCGTTGAAGTCGTAGCTCGGGTTGTGCAGCATGCACGGCCCCTCGCCGTGGCCCAGGTCGCGGTGCAGACCGTCGCCGTTGCCGATGAAGCCGTAAGCCCCCGGCTTGGCCAGCAGCATGTAGGAAAAGTCTTCCGAGGGCATCACCGGCTCCTGCTCGATGGCGAGGTCCACCCCCACCACCTCGCGTGCCACCTCGGCGGCAAACTCGGCCTCGCGCACATGGTTGGTGGTGGCCGGTACGCGACAGTTGAACTCGAAATCGCACTCGGCGCCAAAGGCAGCGCAGGTGTGGCGGGCCAGGGCTTCCATGCGCTCGGCGACCAGGTCCATCACCTCGGCGGTGAAGGTGCGCACCGTGCCTTCCATGGTGCAACTGGCCGGGATGACGTTGATCGCCTCTCCGGCTTGCAGCAGGGTGACCGAGAGCACGGCGGTGTCCACCGGCTTCTTGTTGCGGCTGACGATGGTCTGGAAGGCCTGGATGAGCTGCGCCGCCACGACCACCGGGTCCACCCCGCGGTGCGGCAAGGCAGCATGCGCCCCCACGCCCCGCACCTTGATCTTGAACGTGCTGCCGCCAGCCATCACCGGCCCGGGGCTGAAAGCGATGGCGCCGGCAGGCAGACCCGGCCAGTTGTGCATACCGAACACCGCCTCCATGGGGTACTGGTCGAACAAGCCCTCGGCCACCATCGCCTGCGCGCCGCCCCGGCCTTCTTCAGCCGGCTGGAAGATCAGCACCACGGTGCCGTCGAAATCACGCGTCTGCGCCAGGTGGCGCCCGGCGGCCAGCAGCATGGCGGTGTGGCCGTCATGCCCGCAGGCGTGCATGGTGCCGGGGTGCCGGCTGGCGTGCGCAAAGGTGTTGTGCTCCTGCATGGGCAGGGCGTCCATGTCGGCGCGCAGGCCGATGGCGCGGCCGCAAGCGCCGCCATCGCGCCCGCGCACGACACCCACCACACCGGTCTGGGCCATGCCGCGGTGCACCTCGACGCCCCAGGCCTGCAACTGCTCGGCCACCAGATCCGAGGTCATCTTTTCCTCGAACCCGAGCTCCGGGTGGGCATGGATGCGGCGGCGCAGCGCGGCGATGCCGGCAGCCGCCAGCGTGATGTCGTCAATGAGCTTCATGGGAACCCTTCTCAGCTTTGCAACAGCGGGGTGTCAAGCATGGGCGCGGGCAAGCGCCTGCTCCAGGTCGGCGATCAGGTCGGCGCAGTCCTCGATGCCCACCGACAGGCGCAGCAGATCCGGCGGGGCGGGCGTGCCCGCGCCTTCCACGCTGGCGCGGTGTTCGATCAGGCTCTCGGTGCCGCCCAGCGAGGTGGCGCGCTTCCACAGTTCCACGTGCGCCGCGGTGGCGATGGCGGCAGGTTCTCCGCCCCGCTGCCCCGCCTTCACGCGAAGGGACATCATGCCGCCAAAGCCGCCGTGCATCTGTCGCGCGGCGATGGCATGGCCGTGCGCGCCGGGCAGCCCGGGATACAGCACCGCCTCCACCAGCGGGTGGTTGCTGAAGTGCTCGGCAATGCGCTGGGCCGACTGCGAGGCTGCCCGCACGCGCAGATAGAGCGTGCGCATGCCGCGCAGCAGCAGCCAGGCTTCGAAGGAGCCCAGCGTGCCGCCGATCTGGGCGCGTACCGTCTTCACCCGGCGCCAGAACTCGCTGTCCTCGCGCGTGACCAGCGCTCCGGCCACGAGATCGGAGTGGCCATTGAGGTACTTGGTGCCCGCGTGCATGACGATGTCCGCGCCCAGCGTCAGCGGGCGCGTCAGGACGGGCGAGGCCACGGTGGAATCCACCGCCACCAGGGCCCCGGCGGCGTGCGCGATCTCGACCGTGGCCGCGATATCGGTGACGGTCCACAAGGGGTTGGCAGGGGTCTCGATCCACACCAGCTTGGTGGCCCCAGGTTTCACGGCGGCCTGCACGACAGACGGGTCGGTCATGTCGATCAGCTCGACGTTCAAACCCCAGCGGGTGGCGAAGTTCATCAGCCAGTTGCGCAGCGACCAGTACATGACCTTGGGCGCGAGCACGTGGTCCCCTGGCGACAGTGCCTGGAACACCGCCGTGGCCGCGGCCATACCGGAGGCGAACAGCGCCGCCTGCGCGCCCTCTTCCAGCTGAGCCAGCACGGCCTCGGCCTGGTCGAAGGCAGGGTTGTCGGCGCGGGCGTAGACGCGGCCCGAGCGGTACTGGTTGTCAGGGTCACGCAGGTAGGTGGAGGAGACGTGGATGGCGGGCGTGATGGCGCGTGTCTTCTCATCGACCCAGCCCAGGGCCTGGGCGGCGATGCTCTCGGGTTTGACGCTGCGGGGGTCCATGCAGAGGGTCTCCAGAGTCGGTTCAGAACTTGAACGTGAGGTTGGCGTTGAAGGAGGGCCGAGGCCGACGCAGCGTACGGGTGGACTGCTCCAGCCCGCCCTCATCCACCAGCCAGACTCGGCTCACATCGTCCAACGGCCATACATTGTTGCCGGCCACGCGCAACAAGACCTGGCGACTGAAGGTCCACAGCACGTAGGCATCCAGGCTGCGGGCCCGGCCCTGCTCCAGCCGTTGAGCCGAGGTCTGTTGCACCTCGTAGCTGGGCGTGAGCGCAACATTTAACCCCCAGGTCAGCGGCGTGCCGGTGACAGCGTGATCCAGACCGGCCGTGAAGGACAAGGGCAACTGCCCCTCCAGGCGGTTGGCCGGGCCGGGAATGTCGTCCACGCGACTTCGGTAGCCGCTTAGCGAGGCGCGCAGGCTCAAACCGTCCGACGCCTTCCAACCCACAGGTAGCAGCTCGCTTGCCTTGCCCTTGATCTCGAGCTCGATACCCGAACTGCTGGCCCGACTGAGGTTGACTGGGCGCGATACCCAGCGCGGCACGGGTGACCAGGCCACCATTTCCAGCGTCACCGCATTGCGGATCAGCCCGTTCACCCGGCGATGGAAGGTGCCGATGCTGAACACGCCCCCGCCCAGAAAGTACTTTTCGAAAGCAACGTCCAGGCCGGTGGACAACTCGGGCTGCAGCAGCGGGTTGCCCACGCGGTCGGGCGTGATCTCGGTGTTGGGGCCGCTGGCCGGATAGCTGGTATTGATGCCCGGGCGTGCCATCAGCGCGTTCAGATCAGGCGCCTTGTAGGTGCGGGTCAGGCTCGCCCGGATGAGGTCCCTTCCCTTGGGGTCGATCTTGTAGTTCAGGTGCCACAGCGGCGTGACCACCGAGCTGGTGCTGCGACGCTCGTCGGCGCCGCTGCGGCTGACGGTGGCAATCCGCTCGGCCCTCAAGCCCAGGTAGGTAGACCACTGCGCGGCGATCTCCCATTCGTCCTGCAGGTACAGCGCCTCGCGCTCGATACGGGCACGAAAGATCTCCCCCTCGAAGCCCGTGAGCACCGGCAGGCCGTTCTCAAGGAGGCTGCGTTCCTCCATGCGGCGCCGGTCTTCCAGATCCCATCCTGCCGACAGCCCATGGCCCTCGAACAGGGGCGTGTAGAACTTGCCGCTGGTGCTGCTGCTTTGCTCGCGACTGCTGCCCTGCGCTAGGCGCACCAGCGTCTTCTGGCCCGCGCCATCGAAGCCGTCCACGTCGGTGCGGTAGCGGCTGTCGGAGTGCTGGGCACCCAGCTTGGCCTCGAAGCGGTGCCCTTGCGGGCTGCGTCGGTTGAGCTGCACGCCCCCGCGCAGGGTTTGCCAGTGACCTCGGTTCTCGCTCTCGTCCAGCACGCTGGTGGGGTCGCTTCCCAGCAACACCTGAGTGCCCACCCGGCTGGCCGAATGCCACTCGTGGCGCTGGGCAAATGTCTGGGACTCGATGGTCCACAGATCGTCAGGCTTGAAGCTCAGCCGAGGCCCGAAGCTGCCGCCACCGCCCCACCAACGGTCACGGGCCTGCACCAAAAGCTGCTGCGGCAGCAGGGCCGCATCGCGCCCCACGCGGCCGATCTCGCGCTCGGTGATACCCCGCCACTGGTAGCCCGACACGGGCAGCATGTAGCTGAAGGCGCCGACGCGGTCACCCAGGCTCGCATTGAACGATGGCACCGGCGACTCGGCCGTGTAGCCCAGGCCGACGCGCACTTCGCGCTGGCGCTGGCGAGCGGCAGCACGAAGGATGATGTTGATGGTGCCCGCCACGGCCTGCGCGCTGTATTCGGCGGTGGGGCCCTTGGTCACCTCGATGCGCTCCACCTGCGAGGGAGGAAGATTCTCCAGCGAGAAACCAGGCGGTGCCCGCTCACCGTTCACCAGGATCAGGGTGTATCCGGCACCCAGGCCGCGCAGCCGCGGGTTGCCGCCGGACAGCGTCACGCCGGGCAGGCGCTTGAGCACATCGGTGACGCTGACGTCGCCATACTTGTCAAGCTCCTCACGGCCGAAGATCTGCTTGGCCACGGGCTCGCGGCGCCGTTGCTCCGTGTCGGTGACCTCGCTGCCGCGGATCTCCACGCGCTGGGAAGCCGGCTCGGAAGACTGTGCGGGTGAAGGGGTCTGTGCGAGCGTCGCGACGGCCGCACCGGCCAGTCCGCAGGCCACCGGCCACCGGATGAACAGCCGTCGGGCCCAAGGCCCCCCGCCCCCGCAGGGCGCGCCCTGCATCACCTGCTCCCCTGAAGCTTGGCAAAGGCCGCGGCCATGGCGCCCCTCCCTTCAGCCGGAGCGTCAGTGCTCGCGCTGCGCGGGCCTGGCCGCTCCTGCCGACCGGCAGGCAGAAAGCTGTTGTCGCCCGAGCGCGCTGCCCCGCGCGGCGCCACGGCCGTATCCAGTTTCATGGTCAACGAGATGCGCTTGCGGGCCAGGTCCACCTCCAGCACCTTGACCTTGACCACCTGGCCGGTCTTGACCACCTCGCGGGCATCGTTGACGAACTTGTGGCTCAACTGGCTGACGTGGATCAGCCCGTCCTGGTGAACGCCGAGGTCCACGAAGGCGCCGAACTGCGCCACGTTGCTGACCGTACCTTCAAGCAGCATGCCGGGCTGCAGATCCTTCAGGTCGGAGACGCTGTCGTTGAAGCGCGCCACCTGGAAGTCCGGGCGCGGATCGCGGCCCGGCTTTTCCAGCTCGGCCAGAATGTCCTTCACCGTGATGGCGCCAAAACGCTCATCGGCAAAGGCCTCGGGCTTGAGGGTGCGCAGCACGTCGGCCTGGCCCATCAGGGCCTTCACGCCCTTGCCCGTGCGTTCCAGCATCTTCTTGACCACCGGATAGGTCTCGGGGTGCACACCCGTCATGTCCAGGGGGTTGTCCCCGTCGCGGATGCGCAGGAAACCCGCCGCCTGCTCGAAGGTGCGTGGGCCCAGGCCGCCCACATCCAGCAGTTGTTGGCGGTTGCGGAAGGCGCCATTCGCATCGCGCCAGCGCACGATGCTGCCGGCCACCGTAGGCGACAGGCCTGACACGCGCGAAAGCAGCGGCGCCGAGGCCGTGTTCAGGTCCACCCCCACAGCGTTGACGCAATCCTCCACCACCGTGTCCAGCGTACGCGCCAGCGCGCTCTGGTTGACGTCGTGCTGGTACTGGCCCACGCCGATGCTCTTGGGGTCGATCTTCACCAGTTCGGCGAGGGGGTCCTGCAAGCGGCGAGCAATGCTGACCGCGCCTCGCAGGCTGACGTCCAGCTCGGGCAGCTCCTTGCTGGCGTACTCACTGGCCGAATAGACCGAAGCGCCGGCCTCGCTGACCACTACCTTGTCGAGCCGCGCCTCGGGTGCCAGCTTGCGGATGCGCTGGATGAGTTCGGCCGCCAGCTTGTCGGTCTCGCGGCTGGCCGTGCCGTTGCCGATCGCGATGAGGTTCACGCCGTGCGTGGCCACCAGGCGCCCCAGGGCGTGCAGCGCGCCCTCCCAGTCGTTGCGCGGCTCGTGGGGGTAGACCGTGGCAGTGTCCAGCACCTTGCCGGTGTCGCTGACAACGGCCACCTTCACGCCCGTGCGGATGCCCGGATCCAGCCCCATCACCACGCGCCTGCCCGCCGGGGCGGCCAGCAGCAGGTCGCGCACGTTGTCGCCAAAGACTTTGATGGCCACGGATTCGGCTTCCTCTCGCAGGCGTGCGAAGAGGTCGCGCTCCAAGCTGAGTGACAGCTTGACCTTCCAGGTCCAGCCGATGACCTTGCGCATCAGGTCGTCGCCGCGGCGGGCGGCGTGGCTCCAGCCAAGGTGGCGCGCGATGCGGCCTTCGGCCACAGACACTGAAGGGGTCCCTTTCGGAACCGCCGGCTTGCCCGATACCAGTTCCTCATCCAGAACCAGCTTGGCATCCAGCCATTCCTGCGAGCGGCCTCGGAAGACCGCCAGCGCCCGGTGGCTGGGCACGGTGCGAATGGGCTCGGCGTAGTCGAAGTAGTCGCGGAACTTGGCCGCATCGGCATGCGTGCCGTCCTTGCCGTCCGCCAACTGGCTCTTGAATAGGCCTTCGGCCCACAGCCATCCACGCAGGTTACCCACCAGCGCCGCGTCTTCAGCCCAGCGTTCAGACAAGAGGTCGCGCACACCGTCCAGCACCGCGAAGGCGTCGGCAAAACCGGTTTCGGCCAGCGCGGCGGCACCGCCTGGGTAGCCGGCCACGAAGGCACCAGCCTCGGCGACCGGGTCCAGCGTGGGGTCGGCAAGCAGCCGGTCGGCCAGGGGTTCGATGCCCGCCTCCCGAGCGATCATTCCCTTGGTGCGCCGGCGGGGCTTGTAGGGCAGGTAGAGGTCTTCCAGCTCCTGCTTGGTGGGCGCGGACTCCATGGTGGCGCGCAGCTCGGGCGAGAGCTTGCCCTGCTCTTCGATGCTCTTGAGCACCGCGGCCCGCCGGTCCTCCAGCTCGCGCAGGTAGGCCAGGCGGGCTTCCAGCTCGCGCAACTGGATGTCGTCCAGCCCGTCGGTGGCCTCTTTGCGGTAGCGCGCAATGAAGGGTACCGTAGCCCCGCCGTCCAGCAGCTCGACAGCCGCGTTCACTTGCGCCGGCCGAACCTTCAGTTCAGCGGCGATCTGCAACAGGATCTTGTTCAAGGGAGTTCAAAGCCTGCCGTAGGAACGGCGGGACATCGGGGTGAGGAACCGCAAAGCGGCGCAGTGTATCGGGGGGCGGCCGGTCAGGTCAGGACGCATTCGCACCTTGACTCGCGAGCCAACAAGCGGCGCTGAGACCCGCCTTGCGTCCTGTAGCGAGACACGCGGTCAGCAGGTAGCCGCCCGTGGGCGCCTCCCAGTCCAGCATTTCGCCGGCGCAGAAGACGCCGGGCAACTGCCGCAGCATTTGATGTTCATCCATTTCTGTAGGGAGAACGCCCCCCGCGGAGCTGATGGCTTCGTCGATGGGGCGTGGAGCGGTCAACTGAATGGGCAGGCACTTGATGGCCCGGGCCAGGGTAGGGCCGTCCAGCATTTCCTGGCGGCTCAGGCACTCGTGCAGCAGGCCCATCTTCACGCCGTCCAGACCCAAGCGGGACTTCAGGTGGGTGCTCAGCGAGCGCGTACCGCGGCCGCGGGACACCTCGAATTGCACGAACTCGGCTGTGCGTCCAGGCAGCAGGTCCAGCCAACACGTGGCCCTGCCCTCGCGCAGCAGGACGTCCCGCAACGGGGCTGAGGCGGCGTAGATCAAGCTGCCCTCCACTCCGGTCTCCGTGATGACGAACTCACCCAGTTGCCGGTGTCGCGCAGCCCCTCCATCCGGATCTTCGTGCCACTCCAGCGCCACGGACTTCAGGGGCGCGCCTGCATACCTAACGCGGAAGTGTTCGCTCCAGCCGACATCGAAGCCGCAGTTGGAAGGCCGCAGATCGGCCACCTCCACGCCCTGCTCGCGCAGCCACGGCACCCAGGCACCATCCGAACCCAGACGTGACCAACTCGCACCGCCCAGCGCCAGCACCGCGGCTTGTGTCCGGACACAGCGCTCACCGTGGGGGGTTTGCATGCGCAGCGCACCTGCCGGGCCAAAGCCCCCCCAACGGTGGCGCATGTGGAAGCGCACACCCTGACGACGCAGGCGCTGCAACCACGCCCGCAACAGCGGCGCCGCCTTCATTTCCTGGGGAAACACCCGCCCAGAGGTGCCCACGAAAGTCTTGATGCCGAGCCCCTGTGCCCACGCCCGCAAGGCTTGCGAACCAAAGGATGCCAAGGCAGGCCGCAGCCATGTCTCGGCCTGGCGATAGCGGCGACAGAACAGCGCCTCAGGCTCGGCATGGGTCAGATTCAGCCCGCCCTTGCCCGCGAGCAGAAACTTCCGCCCGACCGACGGCATGGCATCGAAGACGTCCACCTGCAGCCCGGCTTGGGCCAAGACTTCGGCGGCCATCAGGCCCGCCGGGCCGGCTCCCACCACCGCGATACGGCAGGTCAGCCAAGGCGTGTCGCGCTGTTCGGCAGTCTTGTCAGGCATCAGAGTACTGTAGTCCACCGCTCTCTTGGACCCTCTTCCAGGGCTGCGCCAGATCGGCCGTTGCATCAAGCGGCTGGATCCCAGGAAGTGGCGTGGGTCATCTACGGCGGCAAGGCGCGGAGAATGGTGGTGAAAGTCAGCCCTGCTCATCCCTGAGCGCTGCGGCAATCTCGGCAAAGCGCTGGGTGTTGGAGACGAACGCGTCGCAGACGTCGGGGTCGAAGTGAAGGCCGCGGCCTTCACCGATGATCCTGCAGGCCTCCTCGTGGCTGAAGGCCGGCTTGTAGACGCGTGCGCTGATCAGCGCGTCATAGACGTCGGCCAACGCCATCAGGCGGGCTGACAACGGTATGGCGTCGCCTGCCAGGCCCAATGGATAGCCGCTGCCGTCCCACTTCTCCTGGTGGCTGTGGGCAATCTCCTTGGCATAGCGAAGAAAGGCGTCTTCACCCTCCAGAGAAGCTTCGGCCCGCTCGATAGCCTGCAGGCCCAGCGTGGTGTGCGTCTTCATGATCGCGAACTCATCCGGGCTGAGCCGGCCAGGCTTGAGCAGGATGTGGTCCGGGATCCCCACCTTGCCAATGTCGTGCAGCGGCGCCGACTTCACCATCAGCCGGATCGACGCCTCGCTCAGCTGGTCCACGAACCTTGAGTGCTCCCGCAGGTGGCGCGCCAGCACCTCCACGTAACGCTGCGTGCGCAGGATGTGGTGCCCGGTCTCGTTGTCGCGCGTCTCGGCCAGCGAAGCCATCGCCAGGATGGTGGCGTCCTGTACCTTCTGCACCTGTGCGGTGCGCTCACGCACCTGCCGTTCCAGGGTGTCGTTCTGGTTCTCCAGGAAGTCGCGCCAGGACTTCAGCGCCATGTGGGCCCGCACGCGGGCCGTCAGCACGGCCGGGTTGATGGGCTTGGTGACGTAGTCCGCCGCGCCCATCTCGAAGCCGCGCGTCTCGTCCTCGGCGTCGGTGCGCGCGGTCAGGAAGATGACCGGGATGGCAGCAGTCAGCGGGTCGGCCTTGAGCTGGCGGCAGACCTCATATCCGTCCATCCCCTGCATCATCACGTCCAGCAGAATGAGGTCCGGCACCGGTGCCTGGCGCACCAGGGACAGCGCCTGCGCCCCGCTGGTGGCCACCCGCACCTTGAAAGCCGGGCTCAACACCGCCGTCACCATGCGCAGGTTGGAAGGCGTGTCATCCACCGCCAGCAGGGTCTTGGCGGTGTCGGCTCCAAGGGTGATGCTCACGTCTGGTCTCCTCGCGGGCGCCGGGCTTGCAGAAGGTCCAGGGCCTCGGCAAAGCGGAAGTCGTTGATCAGTGCGTCCAGATGCCTGCTGGCAGTCTCATCCCCAATCGCCCGCGTCAGCGCTGCTTTGTTCGCAGCCCACAGGTCCACGGCAGTGCCGTCATGTTCGCGCAGACGCTGCACAAGGTCCTGGATCAGGACAGCCTCGGACTCGTTCGAAGAGAAGCCACCTGGCTGCAACGCCGCCGCGAGGAAGGCTGGGGGCCGCGCCAGCGGTCCCTCGGTCGCAGACAGCGCGTCCTGCACAGCACTACCGAGCTGGGTAGCCGCCTCCTCGATACCGCGCAGCGCACCCTCAACATCCTGCGGGGCTTGCCCGCCAAGCCACGCAGCCTCAAACTCTTCAAGCAGCCCCTGCAGTGCTCGCCCACCGAGGCTGCCGACGATCCCCTTCAGGGTATGGGCAGCGGCCGCTGCCGCACCCAGATCACCTGCACTCATCGCCGGCCGCAGCTGCGCGAGCAACAGAGACTGATCGTGGAGCAGTCGCTCCAGCAGCTCCCGGTACAACCCCACCTTGCCGGCCACGCGATGCAGGCCGTGGGCCACATCGAGCACGGGCGCCGCAATCTCTGCCTGAACAGGTTGCCGGGCCTCGGGCTGTGGCAAGGAAGGCGAAACACCTCGACGCCGCCAGCGCAGCACCGCGTCGAGGAAGGTGTCGGGGTCGATGGGCTTGGAAACATGGTCGTCCATGCCGGCCTGGAGGCAACGCTCGCGCTCGCGAACCATCGCATGGGCGGTCATGGCCACGACAGGCAGGCCCAGCAGGCGGACATCGGCGCGTATGCGCCGAGTGGCTTCCAGGCCGTCCATCTCGGGCATCTGCACATCCATCAGGACGAGATCAAAGTGGTCGGGCGACACCTGCGCCAGCATCTGCAGCGCCTGTATCCCGTTGTGCGCCTGCTCCACCGCTGCGCCTGCATCGCGCAACAACTCCGTGGCGATCTGGCGGTTGATCTCGTTGTCCTCCACCAGCAGCAGCCGTAGCCCCTCCAGACCCGTGCGGTCCGCGGTCGCTGCAGGGGCCCCGGAAGGGTACTCCGGGACCTGGCTGACCCGTGCCGGCACAGAAGGCGCCGGTCGCCCCTCAGGTCCGGCATCGGCCGGTTCAATAGCGATCACAAAGGAGAAGCAAGAGCCCACGGCGGGCGTGCTCTGCACCTCGATCTGGCCACCCATGGCCTGAACCAGGTGCCGGGCAATGGCCAGGCCCAGCCCGGTGCCACCGTAGCGCCGGCTGGTCGAACCATCGGCCTGGGTGAAAGGCTGGAAAAGCCTTTCCAGTTGCGAGGGTTCGATGCCGATGCCGGTATCCGTGACCTCAAACCGCACCCCGACCCTGCGTGCAGGATCTGCGTCCTGCGCCTGCACCGTGGCTGACAGGCTCACGCGGCCGGTCTCGGTGAACTTGATCGCGTTGTTGACCAGGTTGGTCAGCACCTGGCCCAGCCTCAGCGGGTCGCCCAGAAGGCCGCGGGGCACGGCAGGATCCACGCGCATGTCCAGCGCCAGACCCTTGTCCACGGCCCGGCTGGCGGTGAAGGTGGAAACGCGGGTGAAGACTTCCTCCAGATCAAAGAACACCCGCTCGAGCTCCATGCGCCCGGCTTCGATCTTGGAAACGTCCAGGATGTCGTTGATGATGTCCAGGAGCGCCGTGGCCGAGAGGTGAACCTTCCCCACGTAGTCGCGCTGCCGGGGTGTCAACTCGGTGCGCAGCGCCAGATGCGACAGGCCAATGATGGCGTTCATCGGCGTGCGGATCTCGTGGCTCATGTTGGCCAGGAACTCGCTCTTGTGGCGACTGGCCTCCTCGGCCTCCGCACGCGCTTGCTGGGCTGTGCGAAACAGCTGCGCGTTCAGCATCGCGATCACGGCCTGTTCGGCAAAGCCCTCCATCTGCGTGACCTCATCGTCGGTCAGCAGCCTGGGAGGCTGGCGAACCACCAGGATGACCCCGACCTCCTCCTGCACGCCAGGCCTGAGCAGAGGGATGAAGGCGCAGGAGAAATTGCCCACCAGCGCCAGGGCCTGGGCCAGGATCGCAGGAGGGCTGGGCATCGCCGCCACGTCCGCGATCTGGAACGTCTTGTACTGGTCATCAAGCAGCCGCTGGCTCCACGCATCCTTCGAGATGGGGAACAGCCCGCTCACCCTGTCGAACAACGGGCCCCGGTGGTGCATCATTTGAATGAGCCCGTGGTCCTCCATCGCGTACACGGCAATCTGATCGGACTCCAGCAGCCGGCCAGCACATTCCACGATGGACTCGAACACGGGGCGCGGGTTGGCTACGGACTCGTTGATTGTCCGCATCACAGCCGCGGTAGCCTCCTGGCGCTGCAGCATCTCGCGGGCCGTGACCAGGTTGGCTGCTGATTCCTTTAGCCGGGCCTCACGCTCTGCGACGGCCTCGCGCCGGGCGTCCTGCAGTTGCCTGAGGCACAGGAAGATGAACCCGATGCTCAGGCCACAGAAGACCACCAGGTTGTAGGCCGCATAGGCGGCTGAGACGATTTCCAACGTGGGCCCCAGGCTTCGGGGTTTGACGACGGTGAACTCGGCCACCAGCGCCAGGACCAGCATGGCGATGGCCGCCCTGACCCAGGACCGGAAGCTGCACTTGCTGTTCTCGTAGGCGGCCATCATGGCGGGCAGGAACCCGAAGGCCAGGACGCCGCCCGCCGTGGCAAAACCACCCAAGGCCACGTGCACCAGCAGCACCGAAACCTGGAGCACGGCGCCGCAGACACCGAAGAGCAGGGAGAACCTTCGGACCCGCGCGTGTGCCAGCAAGGCCAGCGCCGACAAGGTGCCCGCCAGGAACGAGAGCTTCGACAGGTTGAGCCTGCGGTCGTGCATCTCAACGCGAAGCAGGTCTTCCTCGCTCGGGCCGAGCATGGCCCTCTGGGCGTAGAGGGCGGCTGCCCGGTCGAAAACGAAATCGAGCAGCGACGACGTGAGCACCGCGTAGGAGTACCAGACGAACACCCCCCCGACAAGGAAGGCGACGATGATGCCTTTTCGCTTCCTGAGTTCGGCGTCGTCTCCGGGGTCGCCGGCGTATCGCGCAAACTTCAGCGTAAGGGATTTCCAGGCGGCCATGGCACCTTCGTTCAAGCTCCCGGCGAGTCTATCGGGGAGTTGGGAGATTCGGAAGTTCAAACAAGCGACGATCGGGCCGGATGAGTCGAAGGGCTTCGACAAACTCAGCTCGAACGGTTTGCGGCCGTTCAACCAGATGGCATATCAGCCCGCGCGAAGAGAGGCCCGCAATTGCGCGCCAATCTCGGGCCGCGCTGCGAAGGGGTCGCTCGGGTTGCGCGGGGTCATGATGTCTTCGAGGCGCGTCTGCACGTTGGAAAGGCTGCGCGGGTGGCTGTAGATGTAGAAACGCTGCTCGGCCATGGCGTCGAAGACGAACTGCGCCACGTCTGCGGCCGACACCTTGCCGCTGGTCACCGCCTTGTCGCTCATGGCCTGGGCGATGAGCTGGCTCTTGGTGGGCCGGTTCTGGGCATCGGCAAAGGCCTCGGGGCGGTTGCGTTCGCTGCGGTGGATGCCTGTGGGTACGAAGTAAGGGCACAGCACATGGGCATGCACCTGGTCGGTGACCAGGCTCAGGTCCTGGTACAGGGTTTCGGACAGCGACACCACGGCGTGCTTGGTCACGTTGTAGACGCCCATGTTGGGGGCATTCAGAAGGCCGGCCATGCTGGCGGTGTTGACGATGTGGCCGCGCCATGCCGGATCAGCCTTGGCGGCAGCCAGCATCAGCGGCGTGAACACGCGCACGCCGTGGGCCACACCCATGAGGTTCACGCCAATCACCCACTCCCAGTCCTTGAGCGTGTGCTCCCAGATCAGGCCGCCCGCACCCACGCCAGCGTTGTTGAAGACGAAGTTCGGTGTGCCGAAAGCCTGTAGCGTGGCCTGGCCCAGCGCCTCGACCTCGGCAGCCTTGGAGATGTCCAGCCGGTGGGGCAACACGGTCGCCCCCAGGCCGCGGACCTCGGCCGCAGCGGCCTCCAGCGCATCGGCCTGCACGTCGGCCATGACGACACGCATGCTCAGTCGGGCGGCGATGCGGCTGGCTTCCAGGCCGAAGCCCGAAGCGGCGCCGGTGATGACGGCAACGCCGCCTGACAGTGGGTGCATGAGGTGCTCCAGAGAGGTAGTTACGCGGTGGTCCGCAGTGGATGGTCGGGCATCGATGCGCTCGAGACGACGTTCAGGCTGAACGTACAGCAGCCTTTGGACAAGCTCAGGGCGAACGGTTCAAGGGGGCGGCGCCGGCTCGCCAGAAGCCGGCATGGCACGCTGGACAAGGGCCTCAAGAGGCAGCCCTTCAGGCAGCAGGCCAAAGGCGTCAGCCGCCGTGGCCAGGCGCGATGCGCAGAAGGCGTCGAAGACGAAGGCTGGCGCATGACGGCGCAGTTGAGCCGCCTGCAACAGCACCGCCAGATCGCGCGCGAGCGCGCGGGCTTGCGCCTCCTCCACGCCCTGCTCCACGGCCAGGAGCACGCGGTCGCTGGCCCGATCGAAGGCCGGGTGGGCGCCGCGTGCGGGCGCGCATTCGTGCTCCAGAGCTGCGGCCACGTCATGCCCGCGCAGCGCGCGCATCAGGTCCAGCGCCATGATGTTGCCCGCTCCCTCCCAGATAGAGTTCAGCGGCATCTCGCGGTAGATGCGCGCCATCACGCCTGCGCCCTGCTCTTCCACGTAGCCGTTGCCACCCAGGCACTCCATGGCTTCCTGAGCGAAGGCGCTGCCGCGCTTGCAGATCCAGAACTTGGCCACGGGGGTGAGCAGACGGCGCATCACGGCTTCGTGGGCGAGGTCGATGGAGGGGGGCAACGGGGCGCCGGCCTGGCAGTTCTCGGTGTGGTCCACCGCGGCCGCCAGGCGCAGCGCCAGCGCGGTGGCGGCCTCGCTTTCCAGCGCCAGGTCGGCGAGCACAGCCTTCATCAGCGGCTGGTCGATCAAGGGCTTGCCAAAAGCGTGGCGCTGCGCCGTGTGGTGCAGGGCCAGCGACAGCGCCTGTCGCATCAACCCGGCGGTTCCCAGGGCGCAGTCCAGGCGCGTCAACGCGCCCATGGCCAGGATCTGCGGCACGCCGCGCCCCACCTCGCCCACCAGCCAGGCGTGGGTGCCTTCGAACTCCACCTCGGAACTGGCGTTGGCGTGGTTGCCGAGCTTGTGCTTCAGGCGCTGGATGTGCAATGAGTTGACGCTGCCGTCAGGCCGCCAGCGGGGCAGGAAGAAGCAGCTCAGGCCGCCGGCCGAGACCTCGCCTCCCGAAGCCGACACCCCGTCCTGAACCTGGGCCAGCACCAGGAAGGCGTCGCACATGGGCGCGGAGAAGAACCACTTGTGCCCGGTCAGCCGGTAGCGCCGGCCCCAGGCGTCTTCGCCATCGAAGTCAGCCCGGGTGGTATTGGCGCGCACGTCCGAGCCGCCTTGCTTCTCGGTCATGCCCATGCCCATGGTCAGGCCGAGCTTGGCCGGGTGGGGCATGAAGCGGGCGTCGTAGCAGGGCGCTACCAGGCCGGGGCCGAAGTCGGCGTGCACGGCAGGGTGGGCCCGCAGCGAAGGCGCCACGGCATACGTCATCGACACCGGGCACAGCACCGAGGGCTCAAGCTCGGTGAACAGCATGAAGGCGGCCGCCCGCTCGATATGCCCACCCGGCCCTTCGGCCCAAGGGCTGCCATGCAGGCGCGCGCCACAGGCGGCCTCCAGGAGGGCGTGGTACGAGGGGTGGAACTCCACCTGGTCGATGCGCCGGCCAAAGCGGTCATGCGTCAACAGACGCGGTCCCTGGGTGTTGGCCAGCCGCGCATGCGCCTGCATCTCGGCGCTGCCGCACAGGGCCCCGAATGCTTTAAAGCGCGCCCGGTCAAAGCCCGGGTGGTGATGCGCCAACGCGTCCTGCAGCGACCGGTTGGACGTGAAGAGGTTCACGTCCGTGAAGGGCGTGCTCTGGTTGAACACATCGTGAGTGGAGAGCATGGAAGTCCTATGCGGCTCAGTGATCCGCCTCTGGCTCCGCCTGTGAAGATGCTGGTACAGCGCGGTGGGCGGGTTCCCCCCGCAGCGAAGTCAAGGAGGAGGTCCGGGCAGCGCCCGGACCGGGGGACATGAGCGGAGGGGGGAGCCCGACCGGCGCGCTGCGCACCATCTCGACATGCGGAATTCCATCTTCCAGGTAGCTGGGGCCTTGGATGGAGTACCCGAAGCTCCCGTAGAAGTCCGCCAGATGCGCCTGCGCACTGATACGGTTATCCAAGCCGGGCCTGGTTTCATCGATGCGCCTGACGCCCTCAGCCACCAGCAGGCGGCCTGCACCGGTGCCGCGCACGTCGGGTGAGGTGATCACCCGTCCCATGGAAGGCTCGGCAAACCGAGCCCCGGGGTCCACCACCCGCAGGTAGGCTTGGAGAACCCCGGTCCCGTCGTGCCCCAGCAAATGCCAGGACACCCGGTCCAGACCGTCCGGGTCCAGGTAGGCGCCTTGCTCCAGGATGAACACGCGGCAGCGCAGGGCCAGGGCGTCGTACAGCTCGTCGAGGCTCAAGGCCTCGAAGCGCTTCCAGGTCCAGCGCAGCCGCGGCGGGCTCACACCAGCTTCACCAACTGCTTGCCGAAGTTTCGGCCCTTCAGCAGCCCGAGGAAAGCTTCGGGCGCGGCCGCCAAGCCCTCGGCCGCAGTCTCGCGGTACTTGAGCTTGCCGGTGGCCACCATGGTGCCCAGTTCCTTCAAGGCCTGGGGCCAGAGGTTCATGTGCTCGCTGACGATGAAGCCCTGCAGCTTCAGACGCGACACCAGGATGAGCGAGGGGTTGGCCATGGGGATGGGCTCGCCGTTGTAGCCGGCGATCATCCCGCAGAAGGCGATGCGGCCAAAGGCGTTCATGCGCAGCATCACCGCGTCCAGGATCATCCCGCCCACGTTTTCGAAGTGTCCATCGATGCCGTTCGGTGCGGCCTCCTTCAAGGCGCGCAGCATGGACTTCAGGTCGGGCTGCTGCTTGTAGTCGATGCAGGCGTCAAAACCCAGCACGTCTGTCACATAGGCGCACTTGTCGGCGCCCCCGGCCAGGCCCACCACGCGGCAGCCGCGGGCCTTGGCCAGCTGGCCCACCGCGCCGCCCACTGCGCCGCTGGCAGCGTCCACCACCACCGTCTCGCCTTCCTTGGGCGCGATGATCTGCGTCAGGCCCACCCAGGCCGTCACACCGGGCATGCCCACGGCGCCCAGGTAGGCCGCCAGCGGGATGTGCGTGGTGTCCACCTTGCGCAGCATGCCCAGCTGGGTGGCGTCCACCACCGAGTACTGCTGCCAGCCGCCCATGCCCACCACGGTGTCGCCCGCAGCAAAGCCCGGGTGGCGTGACTCCACCACCTCACCCACGGTGCCGCCGATCATCACCGCGTCCAGCGGCTGCGGCTGGGCGTAGCTCTTGCCGTCGTTCATGCGCCCGCGCATGTACGGGTCCAGGCTCAGGTAATGGTGGCGCACCAACACCTGGCCGTCGGTCAAGGCCGGCACGGGGGTCTCCACCAGACGGAAATTGGCCACAGTGGGCTCACCCGTCGGGCGGGAAGCGAGGACGATCTGTTGGTTCTGCATGGGTTCGTGCCTTATAGAGGAAGGTCGGGAAAATGAAGTGGGGTCAGTAGGAGGCGTTCAGCCGCTGGATGCGGCGGCCATCGGCCGCAGGCAGGCCGCGCATGGTCTTGAAGGTGCCGGTGGAGTGGCCCACCAGTTCGCCACGGTGGTTCAGCACGCTGGCCTCGCAGAAGCTCAGGGAAGCCGTACGGTGCAGACGGCGGCCCGTGCCCACCAGGCGGCCTTCGCCCGGGCGCATGAAGCTGGTCTTCATCTCGATGGTCACCACGCCGGGCAACACCTCGCCGCCCGGCTCCAGCGGGCTGCGCGCGGCATGCGCCATGGCGATGTCCATCAAGGTCATCAGCAGGCCACCGTGGGCCACGCCCCAGGAGTTGGTCAGCTCGTCGCGCACCTCGATGGCAATCTCGCCCAAGCCAGGCTCCACGCGCAGCAACTCAAAACCCAGATGCTCGATGAAGGGAATGCGGACGAGGAAGTCCATGGGGGGCCGGGCTGCGGACATCAGCCGTTGTGCACGGCGCTAACGCCGCCATCCACCGCCAGGATCTGCCCCGTGATGTGCTTGCCTGCAGCGCTGGCGAACAGCAGCACGGCGCCCTTGAGGTCGTCATCGTCCCCAATGCGGCGCAGCGGCGACATGGCGGCGAGGTTGTCAGCACCAAACTCGGCCAGCACGCCGCGCGTCATCTTGCTGGGGAAGAAGCCCGGCGCCAGCGCGTTGACCGTGATGCCGTAAGGCCCCCACTCGCCGGCCAGCGTGCGCGTGAAGTTGACGGCTGCGCCCTTGCTGGTGCCGTAGGCGATGAACTTCATCTGCAGCGAGCCGGCCAGCCCGGCAATCGAGGCGACGTTGATGATGCGTCCGCTGCGGTTGGGGATCATGCTGGCCTTGGCCACCGCCTGCGCAAACAGGAACAGGCTGCGCACGTTCAGGTTCATCACCTTGTCCCAGGCTTCCAGCGGGTGGTCCTCGGCGGGCGCGCCCCAGGTGGCGCCGGCGTTGTTGATGAGGATGTCGATGCGGCCGAAACGCTCCATCGTCTCGTCCACCACGCGCTGGATCTGCTCGGGGTCGCTCGCGTCGGCGGCGATCCAGCGGGCGTCGATGCCCTTGGCCTGCAACTCGGCCACGGCTTCTTCCAGGTCAGCCGCCTTGCGCGAGGTCAGCATGATCTTGGCGCCAGCCTCGCCCAAGGCCTCGGCCATCTGCAGCCCCAACCCACGGGAGCCGCCGGTCACCAATGCGAAGCGGCCGGTGAGATCGAAGAGTTGCTGGACGGGAGTGCTCATGGGAAGTCCTGCTTCAAGCAAGGGGTGGAACGGAGGTCACGGACAAGCGTGGCGAGAGTGGGAAGAACTGGCGAGAAAGGAGCAAGGAGGGGCCGGGATCAGAACCAGGCATCGTCCATGGTGCGGCAGACGGCCTCGCGCTCGGCCACGACTTTCAGCCACGCGTCGATGCGGGGCAATTCATAGGCGAAGTAGTAGCGCAGAGCCGCCAGCTTGCCTTGCGCAAATGCGGTGTCGCCAGCTCGTCGGGCAGCCAGCGCCACATCCAGCCAGATCCAGCCAAGCACCACGTGGCCGAAGGCCTGCAGATACGGCGTGGCGTTGGCCAGGGCCTCGGCAGGCACGCCTGTGGCCCAGGCCGACTTGGTGGCCGCACCCAGCTTCTGCAGTGCCGCCGCCAGTTCCGTGGCCTGCGCCGCCAGGGCGGCATCATGTCCGGCACGCTCGATGGTGGCGTTCACGCGCGTGGCCAGCAGCTTCAAGCCCGCTCCGCCGTCCATCACCACCTTGCGGCCCAGCAGGTCCAGCGCCTGGATGCCGTGCGTGCCCTCGTGGATCATGTTCAGGCGGTTGTCGCGCCAGTACTGCTCCACCGGGAAGTCGCGCGTGTAACCGTAGCCACCGTGCACCTGGATCGCCAGGGAGTTGGCCTCCAGGCACCACTCGCTGGGCCAGCTCTTGGCAATCGGTGTCAGCACTTCCAGCAGCAGCGCCGCTTCACCTGAGGCCGTGAGGCCGCTGGGCAGCACCGCGGCTTCATCGCCCGTGTGCTGCTCGTCCACCAGGCGCGCGCAGTACAGCTCCAGCGCCAGCGCCCCTTCGCAGTAAGCCTTCTGTGCCAGCAGCATGCGCTTGACGTCGGCGTGCTCGATGATGGGCACCTGCGGTTGGGTGGCGTCCTTCACCACCTTGGCGGCTGCGGCTGTGGAAGGCGCTTGCGCGGAGGCCGCGGCCCCTGCGGATGACAGTTGAGCAGAGGCACCCGCCCCCGCCACAGGTCGCCCTTGCGGGCGCTGGCGCGCATAGGCCAGCGAGGCCTCGTAGCCCGCCATGCCCAGCATGGCCGCGGCCATGCCGACGCCAATGCGGGCCTCGTTCATCATGTGGAACATGCAACGCAGGCCTTCGCCCGGGCGACCCACCAGATAACCCACCGCGCCGGCACCTTGCCCGTCCAAGCCCGCGCCCACCGCTTGGCGCGGGCGGAAGCGCCCCTCGCCGAAGTTCAGCAGCGTGTTGGTGGTGCCGCGCCAGCCGCACTTGTGGTTCAGGCCGGCCAGCGCCACGTCGTTGCGCTCTCCCGTGAGACGCCCCTGCGCGTCCACCATCTTCTTGGGCACGATGAACAGCGAGATGCCCCGCGTGCCCGGCACCAGTTGGCCATCCGGGCCGGGAATCTTGGCGAGCACCAGATGGATGATGTTTTCAGTGAGCTCGTGCTCGCCGGCGGAGATCCACATCTTGTTGCCGCGCAGGCGGTAGCGCGGACCCAGCGGGTCGTCTTGCCAGGGCGCTGTAGCGTCACCCTCGCCACCCTCGTCGGGTACGGCACGCGTGACCACGTCCGAAAGGCTGGAGCCGGCCTGCGGCTCGCTCAAGCACATGGTGCCCGACCATTGGCCGGAGAACTCGTTCAGCGCAAACACCTGCTTCTGCAAGGCCGTGCCGTGGGCCATCAGCAGATTGGCATTGCCCGTGGTGAGCATGCCCGCGCCGATGCTGACCGAGGCCTTGGCGAAGAAGGCATTGGCAGCAGACTCCACCGTGTAGGGCAACTGCATACCGCCGATCTCGGCATCCTGCGCAGCCGACAGCATCCCGCTGGCAGCGTAGGCGTTCCACGCATCCTGCGTGGCCGCGGGCAGGATGACCTTCTCGCCGTCAAAGCGCGGCTCCTCGGTGTCCACCAGACGATTGAAGGGCGCGTACTTCTCTCGCGCGATGCGCTCGCAGGTGTCCAGCACTGCGTCCACCGTCTCGCGGGAATGGTCAGCGAAGCGTTCGCGCTGGAAGAGCGACTGCAAGCCCAGCCAGTCGTGCAGCAGAAAGTCGACGGTGGATCGCATGACAGGCCTGGACCTCGCAAGCGCCTCAGGAGGCGTCAGAGCACCTCGAACACACCGGCGGCGCCCATGCCGCCGCCCACGCACATGGTGACGCACACGCGCTTGGCGCCGCGGCGCCGGCCCTCGATCAGGGCGTGGCCGGTCAGTCGCTGGCCGCTCATGCCGTAGGGGTGGCCCACGGCGATGGCGCCGCCGTTGACATTCAGACGCTCCATGGGGATGCCCAGGCGATCGGCGCTGTACAGCACCTGCACCGCGAAGGCCTCGTTCAGCTCCCACAAGTCGATGTCCTCGACCTTCAGGCCCAGGCGGGCCAACACCTTGGGCACGGCAAACACCGGGCCGATGCCCATCTCGTCGGGCTCGCAACCGGCCACCGCAAAGCCGAGGAACCGGCCCAGCGGCTTCAGGCCCTTCTGTTCGGCGTAGGTCTCGCTGACCACCACGCAGGCACCTGCTCCATCGCTGAACTGGCTGGCATTGCCGGCGGTGACCACACCGCCCGGCACCGCTGTGCGGATGCCCTGGATGTTTTCGTAGGTGGTGCCCGCGCGCAGGCCCTCGTCAGCGCTGATCGTCACCTGCTTGCTGCGCATGCCCATCACGGGGTCGGCCACGCCAGCGGTGACGGTGCAGGCCACGATCTCGTCACGCGTCAGCCCCTGCTCGGCCGCGGCGCAGGCTTTCTGCTGGCTCTCGGCGCCGTAGCGGTCTTGCCGCTCCTTGGAGACGCCGTAGCGCTTGGCCACCATCTCGGCGGTCTGCAGCATGGGCCAGTAGATCTCGGGCTTGTGCTGCTCCAGCCAGGGGTCCTTGAACATGTGCATGTTCATCTCCTGCTGCACGCAGGAAATGCTTTCCACGCCACCGGCCACGTAGAGGTCGCCCTCGCCCGCCATCACGCGCTGCGCGGCCATGGCGATGGTCTGCAGGCCGCTGGAGCAGAAGCGGTTGACCGTGGCCCCGCCCACCGTGATGGGCAGCCCCGCGCGCAGCGCCGCCTGGCGCGCGATGTTCCAACCGTTGGCCCCCTCAGGGTTGGCGCAGCCCATGAGCACGTCGTCGATGGCGGCCGGGTCCACCCCGGCGCGCTCGACGGCCGCCTGGATGGCCAGGCCGCCCAGGGTGGCGCCATGGGTCATGTTGAAAGCGCCCTTCCAGCTCTTGGCCAGAGGTGTGCGGGCGGTAGAGACGATGACGGCTCTTGTCATGGCAAGGTCTTTCGAAGTCTGCGGGTGTGTCGGACGCGGGCGGAGTGCTGAGGACGGGCCACTTCAGGTGAAGGACTTGCCTTCGGCCACCAGCCGGGCCAGCAAGGGCGCGGGCTGCCAGAAGCTGGCGTCATCGTGGGGGTTCTGGGCAAAGCGCTTCATGGCCTGGGCCACATTGAACAGGCCCTGCTGGTCGGCGTAGCACATGGGGCCGCCGCGCCACAGCGGGAAGCCGTAGCCCGTGAGGTAGACCATGTCGATGTCGCTGGCCTTGCTGGCGATGCCTTCTTCCAGGATCTTGGCCGCTTCGTTCACCAGGGAATACACCAGGCGCTGCACGATCTCCTCATCCGAGATCTTGCGCGGCTTGATGCCCAGCGTGTTGCGGTGTTCCTCCACCATCTTCACCACCACGTCAGAGGGCATGGCGTCGCGCTTGCCGGGGGCGTAGTCGTACCAGCCGGCACCGGTCTTCTGGCCGAAGCGGCCCATCTCGCACAGCAGGTCGGCGGTCTTGCTGTAGCGCAGGTCGGGCTTTTCCACGTAGCGGCGTTTGCGGATGGCCCAGCCGATGTCGTTGCCCGCCAGATCACCCATGCGGAACGGCCCCATGGCAAAGCCGAACTTCTCGACCGCTCGGTCCACTTGCGCAGGGGTGCAGCCCTCCTCCAGCAGGAAGCCCGCCTGGCGGCTGTATTGCTCGATCATGCGGTTGCCGATGAAGCCATCGCACACGCCCGAGACCACCGCGGTCTTGCGGATCTTCTTGGCCACGCCCATCACGGTGGCCAGCACGTCCTTGGCGGTCTTCTCGCCGCGTACCACCTCCAGCAGCTTCATCACGTTGGCGGGGCTGAAGAAGTGCATGCCCACCACGTCCTGCGGACGCTGGGTAAACGAGGCGATGCGGTTCACGTCCAGCGTGGAGGTGTTGGAGGCCAGGATGGCACCGGGCTTCATCACGGCGTCGAGTTGCTTGAACACCGCCTCCTTGACGCCAATCTCCTCGAACACGGCCTCGATGACCAGGTCGGACTGGGCGATGTCGGCGTAGTTCAGCGTGGTGCTCAGCAGGGCCATGCGCTGCTTGTACTTGTCGGCCTTCAGCTTGCCCTTCTTGACCTGGGCCTCGTAGTTCTTGCGGATGGTGGCCACGCCCCGGTCCAGCGCTTCCTGCTGGGTTTCAAGGATCGTCACCGGCACGCCGGCGTTCAGAAAGTTCATGCTGATGCCGCCACCCATGGTGCCGGCGCCGATCACGGCCACCCGGGTGATGGGGCGCACGGGCGTGTTGTCAGGCACGTCCGGAATCTTGCTGGCGGCGCGTTCGCCAAAGAAGGCGTGGCGCAAGGCCTTGCACTCCGGGGTGAGCATCAGGGCCAGGAAGATCTCGCGCTCCACGACCATGGCATCGTCGAACTTGCGCTTGACCGCAGCCTCTACGGCATCGACGCACTTCGCCGGTGCGGGGAAGTTCTTGGCCACCGCCTTGGCGGTGTTGCGGGCGAACTGGAAATAGGCGTCGGCGTTGGGGTGCTGGCAGGGCAGGTCGCGCACGCGCTTGAGCGGGCGGACATCGGCCACTTCACGGGCGAAGGCGCAGGCACCGTACAGCAGGTCACCGTCGATCATGCGGTCGATCAGCTGCTGGCCCGGCAGGGCAGCCAGCACCTCGCTCTTGACCGGGTCACCGCCCACGATCATGTTCAGCGCGGTCTCCACGCCCAACGCACGCGGCAGACGCTGCGTACCGCCGGCCCCCGGAATCAGCCCGATCTTGACTTCTGGCAACGCGATGTTCGCGCCCGGTGAGGCCACACGGTAGTGGCACCCCAGGGCCAGCTCCAGCCCGCCGCCCATGCACACGGTGTGGATGGCGGCCACCACCGGCTTGGGCGAGGACTCCAGCAGCTTGATCAGCGACAGCAGGTTGGGCTCTGCCAGGGACTTGGGCGAACCGAACTCTCGGATGTCCGCGCCACCCGAAAAGGCCTTGCCGGCACCCGTGATGACGATGGCCTTGACCGCTGCGTCTGCCCAAGCCTGTTCCACGCCAGCCGCGATGCCGGCACGGGTGTCGATCCCCAAACCATTGACCGGCGGATTGTTCAGCGTGACAACGGCGACCTCGCCGCGCACTTCGTAGTTCGCACCCATGGCGGGTTCTCCTGCGGTTCAAGAAGCGTCCCGAAGGACAAAAAGCACGATCGTTCGATTCTACCGGGCCGGTCTGCAAAGCCTGTCAGACTTCCAGCCACTCCTTGCGAACGGCCGCGTCCCGGCGTAAGTCCTGCGGCGTGCCCTCGAACACGATCTGCCCGTGACCCATCACCAGGCATCGGTCGGCCACCTCCAGGGCAATGGTGAGCTTTTGCTCGACCAGCAACACCCCGATCCCGCGCCCCTTGAGTGCGCGCAGGTAGTCAGCCACCTGCTCGATGATCTTGGGGGCCAGGCCTTCCGTGGGCTCATCGATCATGATGAGATCCGGGTCACCCATCAAGGTGCGGCACAGCGTGAGCATCTGCTGCTCACCGCCGGACAACACCCCAGCCTCGGTATGCTGGCGCTCCTTCAGGCGCGGGAACAAGGTGTACATGTCATCGAAGCTCCAGCGCGGCGTGGCCGCTCCCCGCTTCTGGCCGAGCATGAGGTTCTGGTGCACCGTCAAGGTCGGAAAGATGTCGCGGTTCTCGGGCACGTAGCCGATGCCCGCATGTGCGATTTCGAAGGCCTTGCGGCCCACCAGTTCCTCATTGCGCCAGCGCACCGAGCCCCGTGCGTCCACCAACCCCATGATGGCCTTGACGGTGGTGGAGCGGCCGGACCCGTTGCGCCCGAGAAGGGCCACGATCTCACCCGCGCCAACGGTGAAGTTCACCCCGTGGAGGATGTGGCTCTTGCCGTAGAAGCCGTGGACGTCGCTCAGTGCCAGCATCGTCACGGCCCCTGCTCGGCTTGATAGGCTTGATCGGCTTGGTCAGCCCGGTCGGCCTGGTGTGCGGCCAGCACCGAGCCCAGGTAGGCCTCCTGCACGCGCGGGTCGGCGCGCACCTTGTCCGGGGCATCGAAGGCGATCACCTCGCCGTAGACCAGCACCGCGATCCGGTCAGCCAGTCCAAAGACCACGCCCATGTCGTGCTCCACGGTCAGCAAGGTCTTGCCCACGGTGACTTCACGGATCAGTTCGACGAAGCGGGTGGTCTCCGCCCGGCTCATGCCGGCCGTGGGCTCGTCCAGCAGCACGACCTGGGCACCCCCGGCGATGGTGATGCCGATCTCCAGGGCCCGCTGCTCGGCGTAGGTCAGGTTCACGGCCAGCACATCGCGCCGGCGGTCCAGGCGGATCATGGCCAGCACCTGCTCGGCGCGCTCGTTGGCGTCACGCAGTTGCGTAAGGAACTTCCAGAACGCGTAGCGGTAGCCCAGGCCCCAGAGCACCGCGCAGCGTACGTTCTCAAAGACCGACAAGTTGTTGAACAGGTTGCTGACCTGGAAGCTGCGCGCCAGCCCCAGACGGTTGATTTCGTAGGGCTTCAGTCCGTCGATCTTGCGACCGTTGAGCAGGATGTCGCCCGACGTGGCACCGAAGCGCCCGCTGATGAGGTTGAACAGGGTGCTTTTGCCGGCGCCGTTCGGGCCGATGATGGCCACACGCTCGCCTGGGGCCACCGACAGGCTCGTACCTCGGATGATCTCCGTCTTGCCGAAGCGTTTGTGCACATCGCGCAACTCCACCGCAGGGGTCATGCACCCTCCCTGCGCCGCACTGCGGCCTCGATGTCCTGCTGGATCGCTGCCCAGCGGCGCGCGAACGGGCGACGCACCGCCTCCAGCAGGCCCACGCCAGCAGCCAGCACCGCCCAGGCGGCCAACCAATGCAGCGCACTGCCCACGCTCAGCCGCAGGCCCAGATAGCCCAACTCCGGACCGGCGGTGTCATTGAGTTGCAGGTGATAGATCATCTCCACCACCGCCCCCGCCCCCAGCAAGGTCACCACCAAGGCAGCGGCCAGGCCTGCGTAGGTGGGCAGCAACTCTCGCAGCCGACCGAAGGCGGCCACACGAACATTCATCATGATCAGGCTGGCCACCCCGCCGGGCGCGTACATCACCATCAGCAGGAATACCAGGCCCAGGTACAACAGCCAGGCTTTGGTGAGCTCGGACAACAGCACGCCGGCCAGCACCATGAGCACCGCGCCGATGATGGGCCCGAAGAAGAAGGTAGCGCCACCCAGGAAGGTGAACAGCAGATAGGCGCCCGAGCGTGCCGCCCCCACCACCTCGGCCGTGGCGATCTCGAATTGAAGCGCGTACATGCCACCGGACACGCCGGCGAAGAAGCCGGCGATGATGAATGAGATGTAACGCACACGCTGCGTGCTGTAGCCGACAAACTCCACCCGCTCGGGGTTGTCGCGCACGGCGTTGAGCATGCGCCCGAGCGGCGTTCGCGTAAAGGCGAACATGGCCGCCGTGCACCCGAAGGCATAGACCGCGAGCAAGTAATACACCTGGATGGGCAGCCCGAAGGTGATGCCCAGGAACGGCTTTCCAGCCGTGCGGTTGCCCGACACCCCGCCCTCGCCGCCGAAGAACTCCGGCACCATCAGCGCCATGGCGAAGACCAGTTCGGCAATGCCCAGCGTGATCATCGCAAAAGGCGTGCCCGCCTTGCGGGTGGTGACAAAGCCCAGCAAGATGGCAAAGCCCGCACCGGCCACGCCCCCCACCAAGGGGATCAGGCTCACCGGCACGAGCAGACCGCCCTGCCCCGCCTGGTTGAGCGCGTGAATGGCCACGAAGGATGCGAGGCCCGTGTACACCGCGTGGCCGAAGCTGAGCATGCCGCCTTGGCCCAGCAGGATGTTGTAGGACAGGCATGCCACGATGGCGATGCCGATCTGCGTCAGGATACTCAGCGCCAGGCTGCCCGAAACGGCCAGCGGGGCCAACAGCATGACCAGCGCGAAGCCACTCCAAACGAGTGCGCGTCCGGACCACCATGAAGAAGCGTTTAACGCGACTGCCAAGGTTCAGCCCTCCCGCGTACCCAGCAGCCCTTTGGGCCGGAAAATCAGGATCAGCACCAGGAACAGGTACGGCAGGATCGGTGCCACCTGCGCCAGCGTCAGCTTCATCAGCGTATTGCCGGCCCAGGCCGGTGACAGCCCTACCCCCAGCGCTGTCAGCGTGGAGGCCAGCGAATGGTCCAGCGCCACGGCGAAGGTCTGGATGATGCCTATGAGCAGCGATGCCACGAAGGCGCCGGCCAGCGATCCCAACCCGCCCACCACCACCACGACAAAGATCACGCTGCCCACCGTGGCGGCCATGGCGGGCTCGGTGACAAAGGTACTGCCGCCGATCACACCGGCCAACCCTGCCAGCGCCGCACCGGCGCCAAACACCAGCATCAACACTCTCGGCACGTTATGACCCAACGCTTCCACCATTTCCGGGTGCGTGAGTGCACTTTGGATCACCAGACCAATCCGGGTGCGGGTCAGCATCAGCCAAAGCGCCAGAAGCATGGCCAGGGCCACCACCATCATGAACCCCCGGGTGGCCGGAAAGGGCGAGCAGGCCACCCGAACCGCGGCATCGGAGGCCTGACACAACCCAGCTGGCGCCGCACCCGCCACGAGGCTCAGACCGTCCAACGAGGAATGCACCAACGTGAACACAGGGCCGCGCAGCATTTCAGGCGGCTGGAACTCCACCGAGGTGCGGCCCCAAACCAGTTGCACGACCTCCAGCAACACGTAGGACAGGCCGAAGGTGATCAGCAGTTCGGGTACATGGCCAAACTTGTGCACCTTGCGCAACGCATATCGCTCGAAGACCGCACCCAGCAGCCCCACCACCAGGGGGGCAATGAACAAGGCAGGCCAAAAGCCCACCAGCTTGGTCATGCTGCTGGCCACATAGGCCCCCACCATGTAGAAGCTGGCGTGGGCGAAATTAAGCACCCCCATCATGCTGAAGATGAGGGTGAGGCCGGAGCTGAGCATGAACAGCAGCAAGCCGTAGCTCAGACCGTTGAGCAGGGAGACGGTGAAGAATTCCATCGAACAAGTTCAGAGGCGGCCCGATGCCGGGCCGCCGTGGGCACGGCGCACGCAGGCAGACCCAGCAGGCCCCGCGGGAATCAGGGTCGCTTCATCTGGCAGCTGGTGGGCGTGCTGGAGACGTAGTTCGGGAACTCCTTGACCGGAACCAGCGTCATCCCCGTCTTTTCCGCGCTGTACGGGTGCTTGGCATCGGTCTTCTGCCACACCGTCATGTACAGGGGCTGCTGCAGCTGGTGATCCACCTTGCGCATCTCCACCTCGCCGTTGAAGGTGTTGAACTTCAGCCCCTCCAGTGCGGCGGCCACCTTCACCGGGTCTGTGGACTTGGCCTTGAGCATGGCCTGGCTCAGACTCTCGAAGATGCGGTTGACCGAATGCGTGTAGTGGTCGTCGTTGTACTTCTCGTTGAACTCCTTGCTCCAGGCCGCCATCTGCCCGCCCATGTTGTAGTGGCTATAGGCGATCTGGAACACGCGCCCGGCACCATTGGTGCCCAACGCCGTGGGCGTGCCGGTCACCCCCGTGTAGTAGGTGTAGAACTTGCCGTTGTAGCCGCCCTCGTTGGCCGCTTTGACCAGCAGAGACAGGTCCGAGCCCCAGTTGCCGGTGATCACCGTGTCAGCGCCCGAGGCCTTGATCTTGGCGATGTAGGGCGCGAAGTCGCGCACCTGGCCCAGCGGGTGCAGGTCCTCACCCACGATCTGCACGTCCGGCCGCTTGCGCGCCAGGTTCTCCTTGGCGTAGCGCACGATCTGCACACCGTGGGAGTAGTTCTGGTTGAGGAGGTAGACCTTCTGGATGTCCTTCTGATCCTTCATGAAGGTGGTCATGGCCTCGATCTTCATCGAGGTGTCGGCATCGAACCGGAAGTGCCAGTAGCTGCACTTGCTGTTGGTCAGGTCCGGGTCCACGGCGGCATCGTTGAGGTAGATGACCTCCTTGCCGGGGTTGCGCTCGTTGTGCTTGTTGATGGCATCAATGAGCGCCAGGGCCACCGACGAGCCGTTGCCCTGGACGATGTAGCGAATACCCTGGTCCAGCGCCGACTTCAAGGCGTTCAGGCTCTCGGTGGGGCTCAGCTTGTTGTCGATGAAGCTCACCTCGAACTTCACCCCGGCCGGGTTGATGGCGCTGTACTTCTCGGCGAAGAACTGGTAGCTCTTGCTCTGGTTGATGCCCACCGGGCCCAGCAGGCCGGACAGCGGGTCGATGCGCACCATCTTCACGACCTGGCCTGCCAGAGGCTTGGCCTCCGCAGCCTTGGCCGGCGCCGCAGCAGCCTTGGCGGCTGGGGCGCTCTGGGCCCATGCGCCGCTTACGACGGCCGAGGCCAGCGCAGCGGACAGAAGACTGAAGGTACGGCGCGAAAACGAGGCGGCGACACGGCTCATCGGGCAACTCCGATCGGGGGTTGAGTGAAGTTGGCAGCGTAATCCAGGCGGGACCACCCGCTGATGAGGGACTTCCATTACCCCTACCCTGCCGCCGCCCATGTGGGAAAGGGGCTCTCAGGCCGTGGGCAGCCGGTAATCCTTGAACTGCTCTCGCAGCTTCATCTTCTGCATCTTGCCCGTGGCCCCCAGCGGAATCGCGTCAACAAAGGCCACATCGTCAGGGACCTGCCACTTGGCCACCTTGCCTTCGTAGAAGGTGAGCAGTTCCTCGCGCGTGACCTCCACGCCCGGCTTCCTGACCACGACCAGCAGCGGGCGCTCGTCCCACTTCGGGTGGCGCACGCCAATGCAGGCGGCCATTGCCACGGATGGGTGGGCCACGGCGATGTTCTCCACGTCGATGGAGCTGATCCACTCACCGCCCGACTTGATGACGTCCTTGCTGCGGTCGGTGATCTGCATGAAGCCGTCGGGGTCGATGGTGGCCACGTCGCCCGTAGGAAACCAGCCGTCGACCAGGGGGTTGCCGCCCTCGCCCTTGAAGTAGCTGGAAATGATCCAGGGGCCCTGCACCAGCAGGTCGCCGCTGGACTGGCCGTCCCACGGGATTTCTTTGCCGTCCGGGTCCACGATCTTCATCTCCACACCGAAGATGGCTCGGCCCTGCTTGACGAGCGTGGCCATCTGCTGCTCGGGCGAGCCAGCCATCTGCGGCAGCTTCAACGTGCACACCGTTCCCAGGGGCGACATCTCGGTCATGCCCCAGGCGTGCAGCACCGTCACGCCATACTGGTCCTTGAAGGCACGGATCATGGCCGGCGGGCAGGCCGAGCCGCCAATCACCGTGCGGGTCAGGGCGGAGAACCGCAGCCCCCCATGCGCCATATGGTTCAGCAAGCCGAGCCAGACCGTGGGCACACCCGCGGCCATGGTCACGTGCTCGCCCTCGATGAGGTCGTACACCGACTTCCCGTCCAGGGCAGCGCCCGGAAACACCAACTTGGCCCCGGTCATCGCCGCTGCATAGGGCAGGCCCCAGGCATTGACGTGGAACATGGGCACCACGGGCAGGATGCAGTCGCGAGCCGACAGGTTCAGGGCATCGGGTAGCGCGCCACCGTAGGCGTGCAGGACCGTGGAACGGTGGCTGTACAGCGCGCCCTTGGGGTTGCCCGTGGTGCCACTGGTGTAGCACAGCGAGGCTGCGCTGCGCTCATCGAACGACGGCCAGGCATAGGCGGTGCTCTCTGGGGCGATCCAGGCCTCGTAGGACACCAGACCGTCGATGCCGGTGTCCGTGGGCAGCACCTCGGCTTCACACAGGGCCACCCAGTGCCGCACGGTGGTGCACTGCCGCCATATGGCCTTGATCAGCGGCAGAAAGGTCATATCGAAGCACAGCACGCGGTCTTCAGCGTGGTTGGCGATCCAGGCCACCTGGTCGGGTGCCAGGCGCGGATTGAGCGTGTGCAGCACACGGCCGCTGCCCGAGACGCCAAAGTAAATCTCCAGGTGCCGGTAACCGTTCCACGCCAGCGTGGCGACCCGATCGCTGAACGCGAGGTTCCAGCGATCCAGCGCGCCGGCCACCTGCCTGCTGCGCCCGGCCACCTGACGCCAGTCGGAGCGGTGCATATCCCCCTCCACGCGGCGCGACACGATCTCGGTGTCGCCGTGGTGACGGGCGGCAAACTCGATCAGGGACGAGATGAGCAGGGGCTGATCCTGCATGAGTCCGAGCATGGGACACCTCACGATGGGCTGGAAAGGGGAAAACCGTTCCAAGATTCTCCACGCTTCCGGCCCGGCGGCGTCACTCAGACGAGAATCGCCGCCTCAACCAAGCCGAATGCCACCGTCGGACCTGCCCGTTCGGCGCACGCAGCGAACCCCGATGAACCTGTTTCGCCGAAATCCCGCCCCCCACGACCACGACGACCCACGCTACGAGGTGCACAAGACCGACGAGCAATGGCGCGCCGAACTCGACCCCTTACAGTACCAGGTGGCCCGCCACGCCGCCACCGAGCGCGCCTTCACGGGCCAGTACTGGGACCACTTTGCAGAAGGCCGCTACGACTGTGTCGGGTGTGGCACGCCGCTGTTCGCCTCAGGCACCAAGTTTGATGCGGGCTGCGGTTGGCCGAGCTACTGGGAACCCTTGAACAGCGAAGTGGTGGAGCGGGTGGTGGACGAAAGCCACGGCATGGTGCGCGTGGAGGTGCGCTGCAACCGCTGCGGAAGCCACCTCGGACACGTCTTCCCCGACGGGCCTGAACCCACTGGTGAGCGTTTCTGCATCAATTCCGCGGCCATCGATTTCAAGCCCGGAACCTGAGCACCCACCCAGAGCGCGCCAAGGCATCACCCTACCGACTCAATCCCGAGCTTTGATGAAACTTCTGTTCGACTTCCTTCCAATCCTCCTGTTCTTCGGCACTTTCAAGTACGCAGAGGCAGAGAAGGCCTGGGCGGCGGACTTCGCCACGCGCCACCTGGGCTTCATGGTCTCTGGCGGCAAAGTGGGGTTGGGTGAGGCCCCCGTGCTCCTGGCCACGGTGGTCGTCATCGCCGCCACGCTGGCGCAAGTGGCCTGGCTCAAGCTGCGCCGCCGCAAGGTGGACACCATGCTCTGGGTGAGTCTGGCGCTGGTGGTCGTTCTGGGCGGGCTGACGATCTGGTTCCACAGCGAGACCTTCATCAAGTGGAAGCCCAGCGCGCTGTACTGGGCCATGGGCTTGTGCCTCTGGCTCAGCCCGCTGCTGTTCAACCGCAACCTGCTGAAGGTGCTGCTGGGCGAACAACTGCAACTGCCCGGCAAGGTGTGGCACCGACTGAACTTCGCCTGGGTGGCGTTCTTCGGCATCATGGGGTTTCTCAACGTATGGGTGGCTTACTCCTTCTCCACCGCCACCTGGGTGAACTTCAAGCTGTTCGGGGGCATGGGCCTGATGCTGCTTTTCGTGCTGGTACAGGGCCTGTGGATCAGCCGCTACGTGGAACCAGATGCGCCGGACAACTCGGCATCTCTGGACAAGTCCGCGGGGGAATCTCGGTGAACCACAAACTGAACGTTGAGCGCGCTCAAGATGAGGCGGGCCAACGCGCACCCCACGTCTCGGGGCCCACCGCCCCCGAAATCGAGGCCACTCTGCGGGCCGCCTTCGCGCCGCTGGAACTCGCGGTCATTGACGACAGCCACCTGCACGCCGGCCATGCCGGGGCCCGGGAGGGACGCCACTTCACGGTGCGAATCCGCAGTGCGCGCTTCACCGGGCTGAACCGTGTGGCTCGCCACCGCCTCGTTTATGATGCCTTGGCAGCTTGGATGCCCCGCGGCATCCACGCATTGGCCATCGATGCCCAGGCGCCTTGAACGCTGCGGTTGCCGTCCTCTCGGGGACCTTGCGCGCCAAGACTCCCAAGTTCCTGTGAAACCAACCCGCGCCTGGCGCCACTGGCTGAGCGCGCTCACGAAAGTCCGTTCCATGAAGATCAACACCCCCGCCCTGCGCGGCCTGGCCGCCGCGGCCTGTCTGGCGCTGATGCTGCCAGTGGTCGCCCAGGCCCAGAACATTGCCATCGTCAACGGCAAGGCCGTGCCAAAGTCGCGTGTCGATGCGCTGATGCAGCAGGTGGCGCGCTCCGGGCAGCAATTGCCACCGGGTTCGGACCAGCGCATCAAGGACGAAACCGTGCTGCGCGAGATCTTTGCCCAAGAGGCCGAGCGCCGCGGCATCCCGGCCTCGGCCGAATACCGCGCGCAGCTGGAACTCGCGCGCCAGAGCATCCTGATCCGGGAGATGTTCGAGGACTTCCGCAAGAAGAACCCCGCCACCGACACCGAAGCCAAGGCCGAGTACGACAAGTTCAAGGCCCAGGCCAGCGGCACTGAGTACCGAGCCAGCCACATCCTGGTGGAGAAGGAAGACGAGGCCAAGGCCTTGATCGCCCAAATCAAGGGGGGCACGAAGTTCGAGGAGCTCGCCAAGAAGAGCTCCAAGGATCCTGGTTCCGGTGAGCGCGGCGGCGACCTCGACTTCGCCAAGCCTGACGCCTACGTGCCCGAATTCGGCAAGGCCATGGCGGCCCTGAAGAAGGGTGAGATGACCGATGTACCGGTCAAGAGCCAGTTCGGCTGGCACATCATCCGCCTGGACGACACCCGTGAAGCGCAGTTCCCGGGATTCGACGAGGTCAAGGACCAGATCAAGCAGCGTCTGGAGCAGACCAAGCTGCAGGACTTCCAGGAAAGGCTGCGCAAGTCCGCCAAGACAGACTACAAATTCGGTTCTTGAGTTCGGCGGCCGCGGCCGCCAGCCTCGCGCTCAGTCCAACAGGCGACCAGCCTCGATGTGCAGCTGGCGGTCGCAGCGCTCGGCGATGCCTCGGTCGTGCGTCACCAGCACCAGCGTCGTGCCGGCCTCGCGGTTCATGTCGAACATGAGGCCCATGACGCGTTCGCCGGTGGCGAAGTCCAGGCTTCCCGTGGGTTCGTCGGCCAGCAGCACCGCGGGCTCCACCACAAACGCCCGGGCCAGCGCCACACGCTGCTGTTCCCCGCCCGACAGCACGCGGGGATAGTGCCGCAGGCGTTCGCCCAGGCCCACGCGCTCCAGCATCTCGGTGGCCGCTGCCCTGGCGCCAGGCCGGCCCAGCAACTCCAGCGGCAGCATCACGTTCTCCAACGCCGTCAGGTTGGGCAGCAACTGGAAACTCTGGAAAACAAACCCCACCCGCTGGGCGCGCACCGCGGCCCGCGCATCCTCGTCCAACGCGAACAGGTCTTGACCAGCCAGCACCACCGTGCCCTCGGTGGGGGTGTCCAGGCCCGCGATGAGCGACAGCAGCGTGCTCTTGCCCGAGCCCGAGGCCCCCACGATAGCAGCCGATTCCCTGGCCTGCAGCGAGAAATCGATGTCGTCGAGAATGGTCAGCGTGCCGGAAGAATCGGTCACCCGCTTGGTGACATGGCGCACAGCAATGATGGGATCGGTCATGCGGGGGTGTGAACGGGTCGGGAGCACGCACAGGGACGGGACATCCGCCCTGCGTCGGCAGTGGCTGCACTGTAGCTTCGCCGCCTGCCTGGCCGCCTGTGCCCTGGGGACGTCCGTCCAGGCCCAGGGGACAAGCCCGGCCGCGGGCTCCGACCGGACATTGGTTCCCGTCGCACCCTTGATCCTGGTGGTGGGGGACAGCCTGTCGGCCGAATACGGTATCGCGCGCGGCCAGGGCTGGGTGGCGCTGCTGGAGCAGCGCCTGCGCCGCGACGGACTGCGCGGCACAGTGGTCAACGCCAGCGTCAGCGGCGACACCACCTCGGGCGGCCAGGCGCGGCTGCCGGCGCTGCTGGCCCGCTACCGGCCCGCGGTGGTGGTGATCGAGCTGGGGGGCAACGACGCCCTGCGCGGGCTGCCCATGAGTGCCACGCGGCAGAACCTCGGTGACATGGCGCGGGCCGCACGCGCCGCAGGCGCGCGCGTGCTGATCGCGGGGATGCAACTGCCGCCGAACTACGGCAAGGCGTATGGGCAGGAATTCGTAGCCGCTTTCGCCCAGGTCGCCAAGGCCGAGGGGGCGGCCCTGGTGCCTTTCCTGCTGAAGAACGTGGCCGATGGGCCCGACGCCGACCAGATGTTCCAAGCCGACCGAATACACCCCACGGCGCAGGCGCACGCCCGTATCCTGGACAACGTGTGGCCCGCGCTCAAGCCCCTGGTGGTGGCCGCTGGCAAGTCGCGGGACTGAGCCACACTTGCTGCGCCAGCGTCAGGGCTTCAGCGCCTCACAGCATCTGAGCCCGCTCACGCTGATCGCGGGCCCGATGCTCGGTAGTAGAGCGACCGGGCACGTTCGCGGCGTCGGGCCTTCCTGAGCGCTCACCCCTTTCACCCTTCTCCTTGTCCCTGTCCACTTGCTTGTCGGCCCGGTCGGCCTGGTTTGACCGGTCAGGCCGCTCACCCCTGGAGGTTCCAGGTTCGGGACGTGCCTGGGGCCGGGGCTCAGAGGGCGGCCTGAGCGCAGGACCAGGCGCCGCGACGACAGAGGGTGCCGCAACGCGCGGCGGTCGCTGCACTTCAGGGGCACGGGGCAAAGCCGAGGTCGCCAGCACATCCTCCGTATTCCGGGAACGGGCCTCGCCGTGTGGTGGCAGCGGCGCAGGCCGAACCAGCGCACCCCCAGGCGTGTGACGACGATCGGGCTGCGCGACCATGTCTGCGCTGGGGGACCGGGGAGCCGGCGCTACCTGCGGCGGGCGGTAACCGGGCTCCCAGCCATGCGGCTGGTGCGCGGGCTCCACCAAGTGGGGGCGGTGCCCGGCCCAGGGCCGGTGCGGTTCGCGCGGCGACAGTGGCACCCAGTGAACTGGCGGCCTGGAGGGACCGATCACGACATTCACGCCCACCGACGGGTAGGTAAAAGTGACCAGCGCCGGCGCAAAGGCAGGCCGCGCGACCCACGAACCCGGGGTCCAGACCCAGCGCGAGCCCCACAGCACCCAGCGGCCGTAGTGGAAGGGCGCGAAGCCCCAAGGCGCCTGGTCCACCCAGGTCCAGCCCCAACGGACATGCCAGACCCAGCGGCCGTGCTGGAAAGGTGCCCAACCGGCGCTCACCACCAGCGGCGCCCAGACCATCCCGAACTCGGGGTGGCGCTCCCAGCGACCATGCCGGTCCAGGTCCTCTGCACCCGTCATCTCAGGAGAAACGTAACGCAAAGAGGCGCTTCGATCGTCGCGCTGCTCGTCCACGCTCACCCAATCCGCAAAACGGTCCTGCACGGCGGCAGACCAGGTGACCAGGGTGCCGCGATCGCGGCCGCGAGGAGCCAACTCCACGCGCTGCCCCGCCGACAGATCGAAGGACTGGTCGGCGGTATTCACCTGCAACGCACCGCGCCAGGTCGTGGCCCAGGTCATGTCGTCTTCGCGGTCTATGCGGTAGGCACCAGCACGGCCCGGTTGAAGCCGCGCCTCAGGCGTCAGGAGCTCCAACTCAGCGGCGATCTCCCGTGAGCGCAGGCGTACCGCCAGGCTGCCCCGTTGAAGTTGAAAGCTCATCCGGCTATCGTCCATGCGCACGATCTCAAGTTCGGTGCTCGAACCCAGGCGCAACTCGGTGGAACCCACCCGCACCTCCGCTCGTGCACCTCGCTCAGTCGACAGCCGGTCCCCTGCTGTGAGCGCCCGGTTGCGCAAGGCCTCGGACCACTGGCCCTGCTCGGTGTCGAACAGCCACACGGTACCCTGAAAGTCGGACAGCCGGCCCGCCCGTTGCGGCCAGCCCGGGGCAGACGCCTGTGGCACACCAGGCCATCCAGACGGCTCCTGAGGCCCTGTGTAGGAAGTCCCGCTGGGGCTGGCCCACGCAGCCGTCGCCCCCAGGCCCATCAGCAGGAATGCCTTGACCATCCATTCAAAGCGTCGTGCTACGGCCCGAAT
The DNA here is from genome assembly GCA_037127635.1 of Betaproteobacteria bacterium. Classification (GTDB taxonomy): domain Bacteria; phylum Pseudomonadota; class Gammaproteobacteria; order Burkholderiales; family Burkholderiaceae_C; genus Rubrivivax. The sequence continues at coordinate 174,468 of JBAXYD010000001.1, forward strand.
CATCTTTCCGATCATTGCGCACCCTTCAGGGACAACTGGCCTCAAGCCCGAGAACCGGGCCCAGCGCTGCCCCACTCCTACAACGCGCGGCGCTGAAGGGCCGCCTACAGGCACTGGGCAGGAAGCGTGTAAAGAGTTGCGCCAACGGCGCAAGGGCTGCAGAAGGCATACTGACTGGCTACTGAATGACCCACGCGAACCACCCCATCCCTCCTCGCGCGTTGGCGTTGCTGGCCGTGCTGACTCTGGTGTGGGGAACGAACTGGACTTTGTTTCCACTGGTGGTGCAAGAGGTGTCGGTGTGGACCTTCCGCGCCGTGGCCTTGCCAGTGGCAGGCCTGACGCTGCTGGGCGTGGCACGGCTGCGGGGCCTGTCGCTGCACCTGGATCGGCAGGACCGCCCCACCGTGCTGGCCGCCTCGCTGGCCTACCTTATGGTGTGGAATATCGCGAGCACCTACGCAGCGGTGATGATCCCCTCAGGGCAGGCCGCCGTGCTGGGCTTCACCATGCCGCTGTGGGCGGCCGTGATCGCCACCGCCTTCCTTGGTGAGCGGCTGACGCGCCGTATGCTGGCGGCACTTGCGCTGGGTGCCGCCTGCGTCGGGCTGCTGCTGTACGCTGGGCGGGGCACCTACGTGCAGGCCCCAGCCGGCTTTGCTCTGGGTCTGCTGGCGGGCGTGGGCTGGGCCGTGGGCACCCTGATCCTGAAGCGCCGGCCGCCGCGTGCAGCGGCGATGGTGCTCACGGGCTGGCAGTTGCTGATCGCATCGATCCCCATCACGCTGGGTGCCTGCGCATTAGGCCAGGGGCCCTGGTTTATGCCTTCCTGGACCAGCATCGCCGCCATCGCCTACATCACCCTCGTGCCCATGTGCATAGGCAACCTGGCCTGGTTTTCTATCGTCGGCATGCTGCCGGCCCAAGTGGCCGGCCTGTCCTCGATCATGGTGCCCATGGTGGCCATGGCCACGGGCGCTGCCGTCAGGGGTGAGCCGCTGGGCCTGCTGCAGTGGGCCGCCATGGGCTGCTGCGCCGGGGCTCTGTGGCTGGCCTTGCGGCCACCCCGGGTCACAACGGGCTGACGGGTACGATCTGGCTGGTGAGCCAGGCCCGCAGGCCCGCCTCGTCAAGCACGGTCACGCCCAAGGCCAGCGCCTTTTCCAGCTTGCTGCCGGCCTCTTCTCCTGCCACCACGGCATCGGTCTTGCGGGAGACCGAACCGGCCACCTTGCCACCCGCAGCCTCGATCAAGGCCTTGGCCTCGTCGCGCGAGAGCGTGGGCAAGGTGCCGGTCAATACCAGCGTCTTGCCCGTCAGCGGGCCGGCGGCCGCCTCGGCGGCACCCTCGTGCTCGTCCCAGCTCACGCCGCAGGCCTGCAGCTGCTGGACGATCTCGCGGTGGTGCAGCTGGGCGAAGAAGGTGTGGATGCTGCGGGCCACCACCGGTCCCACATCGGGCACCTCCAGCAGCTGGGACTCGGTCGCGTCCATCATGCGGTCGATGGAGCCGAAATGCCGTGCCAGATCGCGCGCCGTGGCCTCGCCCACATGGCGAATGCCCAGCGCATAGACGAAGCGCGCCAGCGTCGTGCGCTTGCTGCGCTCCAGCGCTGCCACCAGGTTGGCTGCACTCTTGTCAGCCATGCGGTCCAGGGCCGCAAGCTTGGCCAGGCCCAGGGTGTAGAGCTCGGGCAGCGTGCGCACCAACCCGCCATCGACGAGCTGGTCCACCAGCTTGTCGCCCAGACCCTCGATGTCCATCGCCCGACGGCCCGCGAAGTGCAGCAAGGCCTGCTTGCGCTGCGCGGCGCAGTACAGGCCGCCGGTGCAGCGGTGGTCGATGCCGCCCTTTTCGCGCAGCACGGCACTGGCGCAGACCGGGCACTGCCGCGGCATGTGGAAGTTGGGCACATAGCCCGGCCGCGGGCCCGGTACGCGGCCCACCACCTCGGGGATGACGTCCCCGGCACGACGCACGATGACCATATCGCCCAGTCGCACCCCCTTGCGCCGCAGCTCGAAGACGTTGTGCAGCGTCGCGTTGCTGACCGTCGTCCCGCCAACGAAGACCGGCTCCAGCTTGGCCACTGGCGTGAGCTTGCCCGTGCGGCCCACCTGGATCTCAATGCCGTTCAGCCGCGTCATCTGCTCTTGCGCGGGGTATTTGTGCGCCACGGCCCAGCGCGGCTCGCGGGTGACGAAGCCCAGTTGGCGCTGCAGGTCCAGGCGGTCCACCTTGTAGACCACGCCATCGATGTCAAACGGCAAGCCGTCACGCGCGGCAGCGATGCGTTGGTGAAAGCCCACCAGCCCTTCAGCGCCCAAGACCACCGCCCGGTCCGCGCACACCGGCAGGCCCCAGGCGGCCAGGGCGTCGAGCACCAGGGCATGCCGCTCGGGCACCACCCAACCCACCACCGCGCCCAGCCCGTAAGCAAAGAAACTCAAAGGGCGCTGCGCGGCGATAGCCGGGTCAAGCTGGCGCACGGCGCCGGCCGCGGCATTGCGCGGGTTGACAAACGTCTTGTCACCGCGTTCACGCTGGCGCTCGTTCAGGCGCTCGAAGTCGTCGCGCCGCATGTAGACCTCGCCCCGGACTTCCAGGACAGCGGGCACTTCCACTCTCGGCGGGACCTGCAGCCGCAAGGGGATCTGCCCTATCGTGCGGATGTTCTGCGTGACGTCTTCACCGGTCTCTCCGTCGCCCCGGGTGGCGGCGCGCACCAGTACGCCCATCTCGTAGCGCAGGCTGAGGGCTAAGCCATCGAACTTCAACTCCGCCGCGTAAGCTACGGGCGCGTCGGCCGGATCCAGGCGGAGCTCGCGGCGCACACGTGCATCGAAGGCTTGCGCGCCGGCGTCGGTGGTGTCCGTCTCGGTGCGGATGCTGAGCATGGGCACGGCGTGGCGCACCGGCTCAAAGCCCACCAGCACGCGCCCCAGCACACGCTGCGTGGGCGAATCGGGGGTACGCAGCGCAGGCTCGGCCTCTTCCAAGGCCTGCAACTCCTGGAAGAGGGCGTCATAGGTGGCATCCGGCAGCTCTGGTGCGTCCAGCACGTAGTACAGATGGGCGTGACGGTGCAACAGCGCGCGCAGTTCCTCGGCCCGGCGGATGGTGGGCGACAAGGCCGGCTTCTCAAGGCCTTGCTCGACAGGTGCGCCTGGCACTGAGCCGGACGCCGGCCCAGACCCGCCAGCAGGTTCTGGCGGTGAAGCGAAGAGATCGGGGGTGTGATTCACGCAGCGCCCTGGCGTTCAGCGGTAGCGGCCACACTCAACTGAAGAGACGGCGCGCCGCCGCTGAACCGGCTGCCAAGTCGCGAGACTCCAGCGAGCGGTAGAGCTCCTGGAGCTCCTTGCCGATGGCGTCAAAGGCATGCAGCGTCACCGCCCGTCCCTGGTCGTCAACCAGCAGGGCGTCCATGTCGCCGGCCAGGGCCGTGGCCGCGCGGTGCCAGGCCGGGAAGGGCTCAGCAGACTCCTGCGTCTGCGCCACGTCAAGGCTGAGCTGTACCTCGCGCAAGGCGGCGTCCTGGGGGTCGTCGGCCAGGGCCACCTGAGGATCGAACGAGAGCACCAGCACCGGCGGATCGCCCTCTTGCAACCCGGGCAGCACCATGCGGCCGGGCAACACGCCCGGGATGAAGCCGTGCCGGGCCACCGTCTGCTGCACGTAACCCAGCGACCAGGCCACCGAGCGCGCGCGCAGCAACAAGCTGAGCTGTGCATCCAGTGGCTGGGAAAAGGCATCCAGCTCCCGGGCACGTGCCACCACTTCCAGCATGTCGGGGAAGTCGGCCATGGCGCCCACGCCCTGCGCAAAGGCCTCGATCTTCTGGACGAACTCCGAATACTCGATCTCATTCACGGCGCCGGCCCGGTTGGCCAGTTGCACCCCCGCCTGGAACTCCGCATAGGTCTGACCGTGGACCGGCTGTTCCCAGGTCTGCGTAGCCGGGTTCAGGCCTTCCACATACAGCGGCTTGCTACCGGCCCGCCAACTCGCAGGCAGATGCGCCACGGCCAGATCACCCGTGACGGGCGCCTCCAGCGTCAGCGTCACGATGGCATCGATCAACGCATCCAGGCGCGCAACAGGGCGCAGCGACGACAGTCGGTTCGAGCCTGGCAGCACCGGATGCGGGTGCCCACCCGCAGCGCCTTCGATATCGGAAGCGGGGGCCGCCGCAGCGTCCGCGTCATCCGCAAGACGCGCTGCTCCCAGGGAAGGTTCCTGCCGCCCACCGCCCTGCACCGGAACGGCGCCTGAAGGCGGCCCTCGGCGGGGCTGGGCGCGGCGCGCCGTCCACCAGGCCTGCGCCCCCACGCCAGCCAGCACCAACACAGCCAGAACGGCCAGGGAAACGGTCAAGTCCATTGCTTCTTGCCTCGCCTCATGCGGCCTGCGCCATGCCCACCGCCGACTCCATGTCCACGGCCACGATGCGCGAGACCCCCTGCTCCTGCATGGTCACGCCAATGAGTTGCCGCGCCATCTCCATCGCGATCTTGTTGTGGCTGATGAACAGGAACTGAGTGGCCCGGCTCATCTCACTGACCAGCTTGGCATAACGCTCGGTGTTGGCATCATCCAGCGGGGCGTCCACCTCGTCCAGCAGGCAGAACGGCGCCGGGTTGAGCTGGAAGATGGCAAACACCAGTGCAATGGCCGTCAGCGCCTTCTCACCGCCTGACAGCAGGTGGATGGTGGAGTTCTTCTTGCCAGGGGGCTGCGCCAACACCTGCACCCCGGCGTCCAGGATCTCGTCACCGGTCATGACCAGGCGCGCCGCGCCGCCACCAAACAGGCTGGGGAACATGCGGCCGAAGTGCTCGTTGACCTGCTCGAATGTCTGGCGCAGGAGGTCGCGGGTTTCCAGGTCGATCTTGCGGATGGCGTCCTCCAGCGTGCCGATGGCGTCGTTCAAATCGGCGTTCTGGGCGTCCAGGAAGGTCTTGCGCTCGCGCGAAGCGGTCAGTTCGTCCAGCGCCGCCAGGTTGACCGCCCCCAGGGCGGCGATCTCTCGCTGGACGCGGTCGATCTCGCCCTGCAGGCCCCACAGGCGCACGCCACCGTCCTCGATGGTGCGGGCCAGCAGCTCCAGGTTGACCGTGGCGGCCTGCAGCTGCTCCATGTACTGGGCGCCTCCCAGTTGCGCGGCCTGCAGCTCCAGTTGCAGCTTGGTGATCTGCTCGCGCAGCGGTTCCAGGCTGCGCTCTGTTTCCAGCCGACGTTCGTCGCCGCTGCGCAGACGGGCAGTCAGGTCGTCGTACTCGCTGCGCACCGCCCCCAACTGGTGCTCGCGTTCCAGTTTCAGGGCCAGCGCGGTTTGCAGGCCCGCCTGCGCGGCGGCGTCGTTCAGTGCGCCGAGTTCCATCTCGAGCTGCGTGCCCGCCTGCGCGCCGCTGTCGATCTGCTGAGCGGCGGTCTGGACCACGCGCTGCAGTTCATCGCGCCGCGCAGCCAAGGCGCGCACCTGGAACCGGGCTTCCTGGGACTGCCGCTCCAGCGATCGCTGCTGCTCACGGGCGTCAGACAGCGCGCGCTCGGCGTCGATCACGGTCTCCTCGAGCTGGGCGTGGCGCTCCTGCGCATCGGCCAGCGCCAGATCGAGCTCTTCGAATCGGGCTTCGCCCGTGGCGCGCCGCTCCTCCAGCTCTTCCAGTCGGGCGTCGACTTCACCCAGTTCGTCATCCAGCTGGCCGCGCCTTGCCTGGGCGGCCTCGGCCTGCTGGGCCAGGCGCATCCATTCGACCTGCAAATGGTGGGCACGCGACTGGGCTTCTGCTGCTTCGCGGCGTACGCTGACCAGGCGCTGGTTCGCCTGCGTGTACGTCGCGTCCAGGCGAACGAGCGCCGTGCGGGCCTCATCGGCCATCAAGCGCTGACCGCGCAGCGCGCGGTCCAGGTTCTCGATCTCCTGGGCCCGCGCCAGCATGCCGGCCTGCTCGGAATCGGGCGCATAGAAGGTCACGGCGAAGGGCGAGACGGCATGGCCTTCGCGGGTCATGATGACCTCGCCCCGGGTCAGGCGTGCCCGGTCGGCCAGGGCCTGCTCCAGGTTCGGGGAGGTGTACACGCCCTCCAACCAGTCCGACAGCAAGGCTTTGAGACTGGCATCCCCCAGGCGCAGCAAATCTGCCAGGCGCGGCAAAGTGCGGTGGTCGTCCGGCGGCACGGCCGCTGGCGGGCTGTAGAAGGCCAGCCGGGCCGGCGGCGCATCGGCCGCAAAAGCCCGCACGGTGTCCAGACGCCCCACCTCCAGCGCGCTCAGGCGCTCGCGCAGCGCGGACTCCAGCGCCGTCTCCCAGCCGGGTTCGATGTGCACCCGCATCCACAAGCCTTGCAGCGCGTCCAGCCCATGCCGGGACAGCCAGGGCTTGAGCTTGCCTTCGGTCTGCACCTTCTCCTGCAGCGCGCGCAGGGCGTCCAGCCGGGCCGCCAGATCGCCCTGGCGCGTGGCTTCGCGGTTGGCGGCATCCTGTTGAGCACGGCGCTGCTCGTCCAGCAGCGGCACCTCGTCCTGCAATTCGTGCAATTGCGCCTCGGCCACGGCGTGATGCTGCGCTGCGGTGTCGGCATCGCGCTTGAGTTCATCCAGGCGGCCCAGATCCGGGCGTGCCAACCCACGCCGCTCACCGGCCAGCTTCTCGCGCCGGGACTGCAACTGGCGCGATTGCTCCTCGATGCTGCGGCTCTCGGCGGCCAGCACCTGGATCTGCTGCTGCACCTGGCCTGCGGCTGCGCGCTGGGCATTGGCCATGGCCTGGGCGGCACGCACCGCATCTTCCAGCGCCGGCAAGGCGTCGGCCTGCTCCTGCGCCTGGGCCTCGAGCACTTCACCCTGCTCCTGCGCCGCCTCAATGCCCGTGGCCATGCCCCCGAGTTCGGCTTGCGCCTCGTCCTGGCGCTGCGCCCACTGCGCCTGCTGGGCACGCAGGTCGGCCATGCGCTGCTCCACGCGCTGACGGCTTTCCACCACGTAGCGAATGCGCTCTTCCAGTCGGCTGACCTCGAGCGCGGCGTCGGCCAAGGCGCCCTGAGCCAGATGCAGCCGGTCGGCAGCGGCGTAATGTGCCTGACGTACGGTCTCGAGTTCGGCTTCCACCTGCCGCAACTCCGCCAGCCGAGCCTCCAAAGCCGTGGCGGCGTCTGCCGCTGCCCGGCGCACACGGGCCTCTTCGCCCGCGGCGTCGCGGTGCTTCAGGAACCAAAGCTGGTGCAGCTTGAGTGTGCCCTGGTCCTGCAGGCTGCGGTAGGTCTGCGCCACCTCGGCCTGCTTCTCCAGCTTGTCCAGGTTGGCATTGAGCTCGCGCAGGATGTCGTCCACCCGCGTGAGGTTCTCGCGCGTGTCCTTCAGCCGGTTCTCGGTCTCGCGCCGGCGCTCCTTGTACTTGGACACACCCGCGGCCTCTTCCAAAAACAGGCGCAACTCCTCCGGGCGCGACTCGATGATGCGGCTGATGGTGCCCTGGCCGATGATGGCGTAGGCCCGCGGACCCAGCCCCGTGCCCAGGAACACGTCCTGCACGTCGCGCCGGCGCACCGGCTGGCTGTTGATGTAGTAGCTGCTGGTGCCGTCGCGGGTGAGCACGCGGCGCACGGCGATCTCGCTGAAGCTGTTCCACTGTCCACCCGCACGGGCGTCGGCGTTGTCGAACACCAGTTCCACGCTGGCACGGTTGGCCGGTTTGCGCTGGCCCGAACCGTTGAAGATGACGTCCTGCATGGACTCACCACGCAATTCGCTGGCCTTGCTCTCGCCCAGCACCCAGCGCACCGCGTCCATGATGTTGGATTTGCCGCAGCCGTTGGGGCCCACCACCCCGACCAACTGGCCGGGCAACTGAAAGGTGGTGGGCTCGGCAAAGGATTTGAAGCCCGAGAGCTTGATCTGGTTCAGACGCATGGGAGTTCGGCCCCGGGAGTCGATGCATACCCCGACCGCATTACCTCTAAGCTATTGATTTAATTGACTTTTTTTCCACGAAAGACCCTCGGAATACCAGCCGGATGATATCATCTACGCCTTCCTGGAAGCTCTTAGCGCCCCTACCGGTGCGCCCCCCGCCCATGCCTACCCGCACGCAGCGCGCCAAACCCGCCACGCCGCCCAGCGCCCCGAGCCGTCAACTTGATACCTTCGAGAACCCGGCGTTCGAACGCGATTACGTGATTCGCTTCGACATCCCGGAGTTCACCTGCCTGTGCCCCCTGACGGGCCAGCCCGACTTCGCTCACTTCTTGATCGAGATCGTGGCCGACCGCCACTGCGTGGAAACCAAGAGCTTGAAGCAGTACTTCTGGAGTTACCGCAACGAAGGCGCATTCCACGAGAAAGTGACCAACGCCATCCTGTCGGATCTGGTCCAGGCGCTCTCGCCCCGGTTCGTGCGCATCAGCGCCGACTGGTATGTGCGCGGGGGCATCCGCACCTACGTCACCGCCGAGCATCGCAAGCGCGGCTGGAAGCCGGCGCCACCCGTGCCCTTGGCCCCCATGCCGTCCACAGCCCCCTCGGGCACGCCGGGCCTGGGGCCGTGAGCGTGCGACCGACTGCCGTACGCGCCTGACATGAGCTCCTGGCTGCGCAAGCTCTTCCAGCCGGGCGCCCCGACTGCCGCGCATTCCAGTCCTGACTGATGGCCATGAGGGCGCCGCCGTCCACCCCGGAACCGGCACCGCCGGGACAGGACGCCTCCATCCGCCCGGCGTACCAGAAGTTCGACGTGCAGGCTCGGCCTAGTGTCATCGACGGCATGGGCGCCTTCGCGATGGAACCCATTCCAGCGCGCCGGAAGATCGGCGAGATCCGAGGAGAGTCGATCAGCGTGAGCGAAGCGCGCATCCGTGCAACGCGCAGCGAACGCATCATGATCGTGGAGTTGTCTGCCCGCCGGGCGATCGACTTCTCCCGGTCTGCCGACACCATGCGCTTCACGAACCACTCCTGCAGGCCCAACGCGCGCCTGAGCATCCGCAATGGCCGCGTGGAGTTCTATGCCGTCGCGGACATCGCAGCCGGACAGGAGGTCACCGTGAACTACGGCCCGACCCATCATGAGGGGCGCCTGGCCTGCCGCTGCGGCGCACCGGGCTGCATCGGCCGGCTGTGAGGCCCCAGGCCGCACGCACCCCCAGCCGGGATAATCTCGCTGATGAATCCCCTGCTGCAGCGACTGCACCCCTACCCGTTCGAGCGCCTGCGCGAACTCACCCGCGGCATCACACCCAACCCTGCGCACAAACCGATCAGCCTGGGCATTGGTGAGCCTCGGCACCCCACGCCGGCCCTGATCGAAGAGGCCATCGTGGCAGCGCTGCCGGGCCTTTCGAACTACCCCGCCACGGCCGGCGAACCGGCGCTGCGCGAGGCCGTGGCCGGCTGGTTGCAGCGACGCTACGGCGTGAGCATCGACCCGCACACGCAGGTGCTGCCAGTCAATGGCTCGCGCGAGGCGCTTTTTGCACTGGCCCAGACGGTGGTGGATGCCGGCCGGCCGGGCGCCACCGTCGTGTGCCCCAATCCCTTCTACCAGATCTACGAGGGTGCTGCCCTGCTGGCCGGGGCGCAGACGGCCTATGCGAACAGCGACCCGGCCCGCAACTTCGCCGTGCGCTGGGACGACATCGACGAAGCCACCTGGGCACGCACACAGTTGTTGTATGTGTGCTCGCCAGGCAACCCCACTGGCGCGGTGATGCCGCTGGCCGAGTGGGCTCGGCTGTTCGAACTCAGCGACCGCCACGGCTTCGTGATCGCCAGCGACGAGTGCTACTCGGAGATCTACTTCGGCCAGGAACCACCGCTGGGTGGCCTGCAGGCGGCTGCAACCCTGGGACGCACCGACTTCCGCCGCCTGATCGCCTTCACCAGCCTGTCCAAGCGCAGCAATGTGCCCGGCATGCGCTCCGGCTTCGTTGCCGGCGACGCTGACCTGATGGCCCGGTTCCTGCTGTACCGCACCTACCACGGCAGCGCCATGAGCGCCGTGGTGCAACGCGCCAGCGTCGCGGCCTGGAATGACGAGTCCCATGTGGTGGCCAATCGCTTGCTGTACCGCCAGAAATTCGACCTCGTCACGCCCATGCTGGCCGACGTGCTGGACGTGCGCCTGCCCGACGCCGGCTTCTACCTGTGGGCGGGCGTGCCCGGAGGGGACGACGTGGCCTACGCGCTGGGATTGCTCGCTCAATACAATGTGGCGGTCTTGCCGGGCTCACTGCTGGCCCGCCCGGCCCACGGCCTCAACCCCGGGGCCGGCCGCATCCGGCTCGCCCTGGTGGCGGGCACTGAAGAGTGCGTTGAAGCCACCGAACGCATGGTCCAATTCACCAAGGAATACCGTCCATCATGAGTACCGCCCAGTTGCAAGCCGTCATTGACACGGCATGGGAATCGCGCGCGCAGATCAATGCCTTGAACGCGCCAGAGGTCCGCGAGGCGGTGGAAGAGGTGATCGCGGACCTGAACAAGGGTCGCATCCGTGTCGCCGAGCGTCAGGCGGTGGGCCAGTGGCAGGTGAACCAGTGGGTGAAGAAAGCCGTGCTGCTGAGCTTTCGGCTGAACGACAACCAGATCATGAGGGCCGGTGACCTGGGCTTCTTCGACAAGGTCAAGACAAAGTTCGCCCACCTGGACGAAGCTCAGATGCGCGAGACCGGCGTTCGTGTGGTGCCGCCTGCGGTGGCGCGCCGTGGCAGCTACATCGCCAAGGGCGTGGTGCTGATGCCGTCTTACGTCAACATCGGCGCCTATGTCGACGAAGGGACCATGGTCGACACCTGGGCCACCGTGGGCTCGTGCGCGCAGATCGGCAAGAACGTGCACCTGTCCGGCGGCGTGGGCATCGGCGGTGTGCTCGAACCGCTGCAGGCCAACCCCACCATCATCGAAGACAACTGCTTCATTGGCGCGCGCTCCGAGGTGGTGGAAGGCGTGATCGTCGAGGAAAACTCGGTTCTGAGCATGGGCGTGTACATCGGCCAGAGCACGAAGATCTACGACCGCGCCACGGGGGAGGTGCACTACGGTCGGGTGCCTGCGGGCTCGGTGGTGGTCAGCGGCAACCTGCCTTCGACCGACGGCAAGTACAGCCTGTACTGTGCGGTAATCGTCAAGAAGGTCGACGCCCAGACCCGCGCCAAGACCAGCATCAACGAGTTGCTGCGTTCCTGAAGCGCGCTCAGTTGAGGCGTCCCCAAGCCATGTCTGGAAGTCAGGACGGGTCTCTCGCCGCGGCGCTGCCCTGCATTCACAGCGAGATACCGGCACGGTCCAGGCCAGGGGGCCAAGCACGGCCTTCAACATGAAACTCATCGAACTGATCGAGCGCAGCAGCGCCCGCCTGGAAGAGGCGGGCGTTTCGTTTGGGCATGGCACCACCAACGCCTTTGACGAGGCGGTCTGGCTGGTGTTGTGGCGCCTGGGCCTGCCGCTGGACGACCTGGACAGCGTGGCCGAGCGTGAGCTCGACACAGCCGAATGCGCCGCGGTCGAACTGCTGGTGACGCAGCGCATCAGCTTGCGCCAGCCGGCGGCCTATCTGACGGGCGAGGCCTGGCTGCAAGGCGTGCCCTTTTATGTAGACCGGCACACGATCGTGCCACGCTCGCTGATTGCCGAAGTGCTGTGCGAGGGTGTCATCGACCCCTGGCTGGCCCCGGCCGAAGCAGCCGCACCCCGGGTTTTGGACCTGTGCACCGGCAACGGCAGCCTGGCCGTGCTGGCGGCCCTGTGCTGGCCCGAAGCACTGATCGACGGCACCGATCTCAGCGCCGAGGCCCTGGCCGTGGCGCAGCGCAATGTGGTGCGCCACGGGCTGCAGGACCGGGTGCGCCTGCACCAGGGCGACGGCCTGGCCGCCGCCCAGGGCGCCTACGACCTGATCCTGTGCAACCCGCCTTACGTCAACCGCGCCTCCATGCAGGCCCTGCCCGCCGAGTACCGGGCCGAGCCCGCGCTGGCCCTGGACGGCGGCGCCGACGGCATGGACTTCATCCGCCCGCTGCTGGCCCAGGCGGGCGTCCACCTGCAGCCCGGCGGCGTGCTGGTGCTGGAGATCGGCCACGAACGCGCACACTTCGAGGCGGCCTTCGCCGCCCTTTCGCCCATGTGGCTGAGCACGAGCAGCGGGGACGACCAAGTCCTGATGCTGACCCGGGAGAACCTGGTTCCATGATCACGGTACGCGAGGTCACGCTGCGGCGTGGCGCCAAGGTGGTGCTGCAAGGCACCACCTTCACCCTCAACCCAGGCGAGAAGGCCAGCCTGGTGGGCCGCAATGGCGCCGGCAAGTCCAGCCTGTTCTCCTTGTTGACGAACCGGCTGCAGGCCGACGCGGGCGATGTGGAGATACCGCCGCGCTGGCAGGTGGGCGAGGTGGCACAGCACATGCCCGAAACCGGCGACGGCGCCACCGACTTCGTGCTGGAGGGGGACTTGCCGCTGCAGCGCGCCCAGGTGGCACTGCAGGCCGCGGAGGCTGCCGATGACGGTCATGCCATGGCCGAGGCACACGCCGCGCTGGACGAAGCCGGAGCCTTTGATGCCCGTGCCCGGGCGCAGGCGCTGCTGCTGGGCCTGGGCTTCCGCACGGCGCGGTTGAATGCACCCGTCAACAGCTTTTCGGGTGGCTGGCGCATGCGGCTGCAACTGGCGCGCGCGTTGATGTGCCCGGCTGACCTGCTGCTGCTGGACGAACCCACCAACCACCTCGACCTGGACGCCCTGGTGTGGCTGGAGGCTTGGCTGCAGCGCTATGCAGGGACCCTGGTGGTGATCAGCCACGACCGCGAATTCCTTGACGCCGTGACGCGCGTGACGCTGCACCTGGACGATTGCAAGGTCATGCGCTACGGCGGCAACTACAGCGCCTTCGAAGGCATGCGTGCCGAGCGCATGTCGCAGGCCCAGGCCGCCTTCGGCAAGCAGCAGGAGCGCATTGCCCACCTGCAGCGCTTCATCGACCGCTTCAAGGCCAAGGCCAGCAAGGCCAAGCAGGCGCAGAGCCGTGTCAAGGCTCTTGCGCGGATGGAAAAGCTGGCCCCGGTACTGACGGCAGGCGACTTTTCCTTCGAGTTCCGCGAGCCGGTCAGCCTGCCCAACCCGATGCTGGCGCTGCGGGACGTGGAGTGCGGATACCAGACCGCTGCGGAAGACGGCGCGACAGCGGCTGAGCCCTCCCTGACCACCGCAACCGCCACCGCCGCCACCAACACAACAACCACCATCGTCCGCAACGTCACCCGCACCGTGATGGCGGGGCAGCGCATCGGCATCCTGGGCGCCAACGGGCAGGGCAAGTCCACCTTGGTCAAGACCATCGCGCGCGCCCTGCCCGCCCTGGGCGGCACGGTCACCGAGGGCAAGGGCCTGGCGGTGGGCTACTTCGCGCAGCAGGAGATGGACCTGCTGCACGCCGATGACACACCGCTGCAGTTGATGACCCGGCTGGCACGCGAGGCCGCCCCACCTGGCACCGACACGCGCGAGCAGGCGCTGCGCAACTACCTCGGCCAATTCCGCTTCGAGGGCGACATGGTGCAGCAGGCCGTCGGCACGCTGTCGGGCGGCGAGCGGGCCCGACTGGTGCTGGCCACCATCGTCTGGCAACGGCCCAACCTGCTGTTGCTGGACGAGCCCACCAACCACCTGGACCTGAACACCCGCGAGGCACTGTCCATCGCGCTGAACGAGTTCGAAGGCACGGTGCTGCTGGTCAGCCATGACCGCGCGCTGCTGCGCGAGGTGTGCGACGAGTTCTGGCTGGTCACGCGCGGCGGCGTCGAGCCCTTCGACGGCGACCTGGACGACTACCAGCGCTGGCTGCTCGAGGTCAGCCGGGCGGTGGCGCGCGGCCAGGAGCTCCCCAAGCCAGGCACGATCGGCGCACCACCCGCCACCCCGTCATCCGCCACCGCATCACCGAGCGCCCGCGGGCGTACCGCGCCCGCATCGGTACCTGCTGCACCGAGCCCGAGCCCAGGGCCGCCTCGCGCCAGCGCCGACGCAGCGCCTAAGCCGCAGCCCAAGCCGGGGCATGGCGTCGGGGCTGGGAACGGCGCGGCTGCGAACAGCGCAGCTGCCGGCGGCAGCGGCAGCGGCGGCAACACCAGTGACCGCGGCGGCGCTGACGAGCGCAAGGCCCGGGCCCAGGCGCGCCAGCGCCTGTCAGACGCCACGCGGCCCATGCGCAACGAAACTGCGCAGATCGACAGGCGCCTGGAGAAGCTGGGGCAGGAGCGCGCAGCAGCAGAAGCCGCCTTGTCCTCGGGCCAGGCCAGCCCTGCCGAGATCGCCGACCTGGGGCGCAGCCTCAACCATATCGGCGCAGAGACTGCCATGCTCGAAGAGCGCTGGCTGGCGCTGCAGGAGCAGATCGAGGCGCTGCAAACCGCGGCGGCCTGACGCCCGGCCCGAGGCCGGGCCAGCGTGATCTTCAAGCCTGCAGCAAACGCAGCATCAGCTCCACTCGGGCCTGGGCCGGCGTGAGGCCGGCGCCGGAAGGCAGCTGGTCGGCGCCTCCGGCCACGATGCCCCCCGCCGCACAGCGCGTGGCACGCAGCACGGGTACGCCCTGCGCCACGGCCTGCAGCAGCGCCGGCTCAAGGTGCTCATGGACCGTGCCGTTGCCTGTGCATGCCACCACCAGGCCCTGAACGCCCGCGTCCAGCAGCGCCCGCACGGCGCGCGGACCGGCGCCGGCGTGGCTGGCCACGATCTCCACCCAGGGCCAGGCGGCCGGGTCTGGCGGCAAGGCCCGCGCAAGAACGCCCGTCCCTGGTCCCACCATCACCACCGGCCATGCACGAAAACGTTGCAGCCGCCCCTCGACCACCTGCCCCAGCGGGCCGGCGTCGCCGGCATTGAAGGCGTCCAGCCGATAGCTGTGCACCTTGCGCGTCTCGGCCCCCACCCACACCTTGCCGGCCAGGGTCATCAGCACGCCGCAGGCACCGGGCTCGGCGGCCACGGTCACGGCGTCCAGCAGGTTCTGCGGGCCGTCAGCCTGCAACGAGGTGGCAGGCCGCATGGCTGCGGTCAGCACTACGGGCTTGGCGTTGATGGTTGGGCCGACTGTCCTGTGCAGCAGCCAGGCGGTTTCCTCCAGCGTGTCGGTGCCATGCGTGATGACCAGCCCCTGAACCTCTGGCCGTGCCAAATGGGAACGCACGCGCCCCACCAAGGCGGCCCACAGTGCAGGGCCCATGTCCTTGCTGTCCGCCTGCGCCACCTGTTCGGCCTGCAGCGGCCAGGCGGACAGCGCGGGCACGGCCGCCACCAAGGACTCGACACCGCGCTGCGCCGAGGCGTAGCCGACGTTGTCGGTGGCTCTGTTGGCCGACCCGGCGATGGTGCCGCCGGTGCCCAGCAGCACGATCCTGCTGGCCCGATCGCTTGCGGCGGGCGGCATCCAGCGGGGTTCGGTTGTCTGGTTGAGTGCGCTTTCACTTGCCATGAGCGTCTGATCTGGATGAAAATACAGTGACTGGATGAATCACCAGGAGGATCCATGCTTGATGACGCCCCGAAGCTGACCGACCGCCAGCAGCAGATCCTGGACCTGGTGCAAAGCGCCATCGAGCGCACCGGCGCCCCACCCACCCGGGCCGAGATCGCCGCCGAGCTGGGCTTCAAGTCGGCCAACGCCGCCGAGGAGCACTTGAAAGCCCTGGCCCGCAAGGGCGTGATCGAATTGGTGGGCGGCACGTCACGCGGCATCCGCTTGAAGTCTGACACATTGCGCGCGCTCAACGAGGCCCGCGCCAACCCCTACGGCAAGCAGTTCTCGCTGCCCCTGCCCGGCTTTGCGCAACTCACCTTGCCGCTCGTCGGCCGCGTCGCCGCCGGCAGCCCCATCCTCGCGCAGGAGCACATTGACCAGACCTATGTGGTGGAAGCCACGCTGTTCCAGCGCAAGCCCGACTACCTGCTCAAGGTACGCGGCATGAGCATGCGAGACGCCGGCATCATGGACGGTGACCTGCTGGCCGTGCACAAGGCGCGCGAGGCGAAGAACGGCCAGATCGTCGTGGCCCGCCTGGGTGACGAGGTCACGGTCAAGCGCCTGCGCAAAACCAAGCAGCACATCGAGCTGATCCCCGAGAACCCCGACTTCAGCACCATCATCGTCGCGCCGGACGATGCCAGTTTCGAGCTCGAGGGCATCGCCGTGGGCCTGATCCGCAACACCATGCTGATGTGACGGGCGGGCCGCAACAACGGATGAGTCCGTCCGTTGCGTCGGGCGGGTAACTCAGCGCGGCGCAGGCGCAATGGTCAGGGTGCCTCCCGTAGCGGCCGCTGCACCCTCCACCCACAACGGCACGTAGTCCACCTTCGCCCAAGCGTCCTGGAAGCTGCGGTACCCCTGCACCCAAGGCAGGCCGCTCTGGCCCGTGCTGTGCATCACACGCGATTGGCGCTTGTCCGCGAGGTCATACAGCGCGCGCAGGCTGGGCCCGTGGTCGTTGAGGTACAGCTCGCCAGTCACCGCGTCAGGCCGCAGCCCCACCCGCGAGACGTTCACCGTGTAGGTGTCGCCGCCCACGGGCGCGCGCAGCTCGAACAGGCGCGATAGCGCCCGCACGCGGCTGAAGGGGCGGTGCTCGGACACGGCCTGGTGCGCCTGCCCCCAGCGCCAGGCAGCCGGGTCGGCTCCGAAACGCGCCGACAACTCATCCAGCGCGGCGCCCAGCGCGCGCGCGGCAATGTCCTCGCAAGTCTCCACGGCCGCCGTGCGCTTGTCGTCGCACCACCAGGCGTCACGCCGCGCCAGGATGTCCTCCACCGCGTCGCGGAAGGAGCGCCCTGGGAAGACTTTTGCAAAGGCCTCCTCACTGCCGAACTCGTCAGCCAGCAAGGCCAGGGTCAGATGCCGCACCCAGGCCCAGTGGATCAACGGTGCCGCCCGGCTGGCATCCATGCTGCCGTCCCAGCCCACGAGCTGGGCCTGGGCCGACGCTGTCAGCGCATGCGCCGGGCGCGCGGCCTGCAGCCACGGCAGCAACTTCACGGCCGCCAGCGACACGACATCACCGTGCATGCGGGCCAGATCATCGATGGAGTGCCTGGGACGCTGCTCCAGCAACTGCTCGATGCGCTGCTGGCGCCAGGGCGCGGCCCAGTCGCTGCTGATGTGGTGCGGATAGCCTGGCCCATGGATGCGCTGGTTGGCAGTGGCCAGCCAGCCGCGCTCTGGATCGAACTCGCGCGGTGTCTCGTCCGCCGGCACCCAGCCGGCCCAGTCGTAGCGCGCATCCCAGCCGGGTGCCGGCACCAGGCCCTTGAGATCATTGTCAGGACGGCGCAACGGCACCTTGCCCGCGGCCACGAAGCCGATGCGGCCGGCGCGGTCGGCCACCACCATGTTCTGCATGGGGGCCATCCAGCCGCGCGAGGCCTGGACAAAACCGTCCACCGAGGACGCCCGCATCATGCGAAGGCCAGCGCCCACGGGGTCCGCATCGGGATCCAGCACCGTCCAGCGCATGGCCAGCACCAGGTCGGGGGAACCGCCTTTGGCGCCAACCAGATCGGCCGCCGTCCCGGCATCCGAGATCACTGGTCCGTGACGGGTGCTGCGTGCTTTCAGGCGCACCGGCTCGCTGCGGCCCTTGACGCGGATGTCCTCCTCCACCGCACCAAAGGCTGCCCAGCCGTCGGGCGTCTGGTACTGCAATGCATCGCCTGCCTTGACCCGCTCAAGGTACAGATCCTGCACGTCCGGGCCGGTGTTGGTGAAACCCCAGGCCAGGTCCGCGTTCTGCCCCAGCACGACGGAAGGCACACCGGGCATGGTGGCGCCTGCGGCCTGCAAGCCGGGCGCCTCCAGCCGGGCGAAGTACCACAGCGCCGGGGCGCTGAGCTTCAGGTGCGGGTCGTTGGCCAGCAGGGGTGCCCCGGTGGTGGTGCGCTGCCCGGCGAGCACCCAGTTGTTCGAGCCCGCGCCCTCCACGCCCGACAGCGGCGCCTGCTCTGGCAGGTTGAGCCAGGCCTGGGTGGTGCTGGTGGCGCCGATCTTCAGTTCGCGGTAGAGCGCCGCGTAGTCCGCCGTCAACGGGGGACTGTCACCCGGGTAGGGCGGCATCAGCTCGTCCACCCGCTGCACCGGAAACTTCAGGGCCAGGCGCATGCGCTGCAACTCGCTGTTCCAGTTGCCGCCCAGATCCCAGGCCATCATGATGGTCCAGGCCAGACTGTCCACCGGCGTCCAGTCCTCGGGCTGCAGCCCCAGGATCAGGAACTCCGGCGGGCGGGCCGCCAGGGCCTGGCGCAACACCGCGTTGATGCCCGCAGCATAGGCCTGCAGCACCTCGCGCGATTCGCCCTGGGTGGCGTCCCACTACGCCTGCGCGGCGCGGCGCACGCCCAGCGCCCGCAGAAAGCGGTCGGTGTCCAGGGCCCCTTCGCCAAAGGCTTCGGCCAGACGGCCTGAGCCGATGCGGCGGTGAGTCTCCAACTGCCACAGCCGGTCCTGGGCGTGCACCACGCCCAGGCCGAACATCACGTCCCGCACACTCTGCGCGCGGATGGTGGGAATGCCATGGGCGTCGCGCTGGATGCGGATCTCGCCTTGGGCGCCCGTGAGCTTGAGCGTGCCATCGGTCACAGGCACGGCCCGCCAGACGTAGAGTCCGGCCGCGGCCGCCAAGGCCATGACCAAGCCGAGCAGGGCCCAAAGCGAGCGGCGCACCCAAGCCCGCCAAGGGACGGCTGCGCCCGCCCTGCGCTGCGCTGCAACCACCCTGTCAGGCGCCGAGGAAATCGCCCTTGCCCACGGCCACGCCGGCATGGCGCAGCAGCGCGTACAACGTGGTGGCGTGGAAGTAGAAGTTCGGCATGGCGTTGTGCTTCAGGTACTCCTCGCCCTGATGGCGCAGCACATCGCCATTGCGCTTGACGATCTGGATCTCGCGCGTCTCGGAGCCATCGATCTGCGCCGGCTCGAACGACACCACGTAGTCGATGGTCTTGCGGATGCGCGCACGCAGATCGTCCAGCGTGGCCTCGTCATCGGCCCACTTGGGAAGTTCCTGGCCGGCCAGCCTGGCCATGCAGGCCTTGGCAGCATCGCTGGCGATCTGGATCTGGCGCGCCAGAGAAAGCATGTCGGGCGCCAGGCGCAGACCCAGGTAGTTGACGGGGTCGAAACCGCGCGCCTGGGCATGGGCCTCGGCCTTGTCCAGCCAGTTCAGCATGTTGTGCAGCAGGCGCTGGAACACCGGCGCGCTGGCCGAATGCATTGAGATGCTCATGAAGTCTTCTCCTGTGTGATCGCAGTGAACGCCGAGCCGGCCAACACGCAACCGTCGGTGGCCAAGCATGGTGCCGACGCAGAGACATCCTACCGTTGCGCCACGGCGAAACGGAACGGGGTAGATCCGGGAGCAAAATCAGCCTTCCTGCGTATCCGCAATCCCCCTCACCTTCCCCACACCTGGGTCTGGGCCTGGTTCAGGCGCCAGCACCTGCGACCCCGATCTTCATGAACGTCATCATCCTCGACGATTACCAGGACGCCGTGCGCAAACTGCCGTGCGCGGCCCTGATGGAGTCCTTGCACGCCAAAGTGTTCACCAACACGGTCAAGGGCATCGGCCAGTTGTCCGTGCGCCTGCGTGACGCCGAAGTGTTGGTGCCCATCCGCGAGCGAACCCACTTCCCGCGCCAGTTGCTGGAAAAGCTGCCCAAGTTGAAGCTGATTGCGCAGACCGGCAAGGTCGGCGCCCACATCGACGTGGAAGCCTGCACCAAGCTGGGCATCGCGGTGGCCGAAGGCGTGGGCTCACCTGTGGCGCCAGCCGAGTTGACCTGGGCCTTGATCATGGCTGCGATGCGCCGGCTGCCGCAGTACATCGGCAACCTCAAGCATGGCGCCTGGCAGCAAAGCGGGCTGAAGGCCGCCTCCATGCCGCCCAACTTTGGCGTGGGCATGGTGCTGCGCGGCAAGACCCTGGGCATCTGGGGCTACGGCAAGATCGGCCAGCTGCTGGCCGGCTACGGCCGTGCCTTTGGCATGAAGGTGGTGATCTGGGGACGCGAAGCGTCGCGCCTGAAGGCGGCGGCCGACGGCTTTGAGGTCGCACAGAGCCGCGAGGCCTTCTTCGCCGACTGCGATGTGATATCCGTGCACCTGCGCCTGAACGAGGCCACCCGGCACATCGTCACTGCCGAGGACCTGGCACGCATGAAGCCCACGGCCCTGTTCGTCAACACCTCGCGGGCCGAGTTGCTGCAGGACGGCGCCCTGGTCTCCGCGCTCAACCGCGGACGCCCCGGCATGGCGGCTGTGGACGTGTTTGAAAGCGAGCCGATCCTGCAGGGCCACCCACTGCTGCGCCTGGAAAATGCGGTGTGCACGCCGCACCTGGGCTACGTGGAGCAGGACAGCTACGAGATGTACTTCAGGGCCGCCTTCGAGAACGTCGTGAACTTCATCCGAGGCGAGCCCACGAACCTCGTCAACCCCGAGGCGTTGAAGGTCAAGCGCTGATGGACGAGTCCGGGGCCGTCGCGACCGGCCCGCCTGCGCGGGCCCGCCCCGCACCACAGTCGGCGGCGGACTTGTTCTTCGCCTTCAACCGGCTGGCCCTGCAAGGCTTTGGGGGCGTGCTGCCCGTGGCGCAGCGCGAATTGGTGGAGCGGTGCGGCTGGCTCACGAAAGCCGAGTTCGTAGAGCTGCTGTCGCTGGGGCAGATCCTGCCCGGGCCCAACATCGTGAACATGGCGCTGATGTTCGGCGACCGGCACTTCGGCTGGCGCGGGGCGGCGGCGGCCCTGGCCGGGCTGCTAGTGGCGCCGCTGACCATCGTGCTGGCCCTCACGCTGCTGGCGCGCCAGGCGGCCGGGTCAGCCGAGGTCACGGGCGCCCTGCGGGGCATGGGCGTGGTGGCCTCGGCACTGGTGCTGACCACCGCCTGGAAGGTCACCGGCACCCTGAAGTCCAACCGCATGGGGCGCCTGTGGTGTGTCCTGCTGGCAGCGGCCACGGTGTTCGCCGTGGGCGTGATGCGCTGGCCCATGGCCGGCGTGCTGGCTGCCCTGGTGCCGCTGTCCTGGGCCCTGGCCTGGTGGAAGCTGCGACCGTGAACGCCCTGTGGTTCGGCACGCTGGGCCTGGGCCCCGCCGACTGGTGGGGCCTGTTTTTCCACTTCACGATGCTGTCGCTGCTGGCCGTGGGCGGCGCCATCACCACGGTGCCGGACATGCACCGTTACGTGGTCGTGCAGAAGTCGTGGCTGAGCGACGCCCAGCTCAGCGCCTCGGTGGCGCTGGCCCAGGCCGCGCCGGGGCCGAACGTGCTGTTCGTGGCCGTCATCGGGTTCAATGTCGCCGGCATGGTGGGCGTGCTGGCCACGCTGAGTGGCAGCCTGGTGCCCTCAGCCGTACTCGCCATCGCCGCCGGCCGCTACGGGCGCGACCGCAAGGACCGGCGAGAGGTCCAGGCCTTCACACAAGGGCTGGCGCCGCTGACCATCGGCCTGCTGGTGGCCACCAGCTGGATCCTGACCGAGCCCACGCGGCAAGCCTGGACGGCCTGGCTACTGTTTGCCGGCACGATGATCTGGATGACCTGTACCCGCTTCAGCCCGCTGTGGCCGATTGCGGTGGGAGCGGGGGCCGGTGTGCTGGGCTGGGTGTGATCAGCCCTTGGTGCCAAAGATCTTGTCGCCCGCATCGCCCAGGCCGGGGATGATGTAGCCGACCTCGTTGAGGTGGCTGTCCACGGCGGCGGTCCAGCAGCGTACGTCGGGGTGGGCCGCCTCCAAGGCGCGGATGCCTTCAGGCGCAGCGACCAGCACCAGGGCCCGCACGTCCTTGCAGCCGCGCGCCTTGAGCAGGTCGACGGTGGCGATCATCGAGCCGGCGGTGGCCAGCATCGGGTCCACGATCAAGGCGGTGCGCTCTTCCAGTCGGCCGACGAAGTTCTCGTAGTAGTGGCGGGGCTGCAGGGTGTCGTGGTCGCGGCTCAGGCCCACCACGCTCACCTTGGCGTTGGGCACCATCATCAGCACGCCGTCCAGCATGCCCAGGCCGGCGCGCAGGATGGGCACGACCGTCACCTTCTTGCCCGCAATCTGGTCCACGTCCACAGGGCCGCTCCAGCACTCGATGCCGTGCTTTTCGAGCGGAAAGTCGGCCGTGGCCTCGTAGGTCAGCAAGGCGGCGAGTTCGCCCGTGATCTCACGGAACTTCTTGGTCGAGATGTCGGCTTCGCGCAGCAGGCCGACCTTGTGCTTGACCAGGGGGTGACGGACGTCGATGACGGGCATGGGGGTCTCCAGGGGATGCGGCTTGCTGGGGCTTGATCAGTCCGCGGTGGCCGAGGCGGCCCGGCGCTGGCGCAGCGCCTCGTACAGGCACACGGCCGAGGCTACGGACACGTTCAGGCTCTCCACCGCCCCTTGCATGGGGATGCGCACCAGCGCATCGCAGGTCTTGCGGGTGAGCTGGCGCATGCCCGCGCCCTCGGCGCCCAGCACCAGTGCCACCGGGCCGGTGAGGTCCACGTCGTAGAGGGTGTCGGTGGCATCGTCGCTGGTGCCGATGACGCGCAGGCCACGGTCCTGCAGTTCGCCCAGCGCGCGCGCCAGGTTGGTCACCATCAGGTAAGGCACGGTCTCGGCCGCGCCGCTGGCCACCTTGGCCACAGTCGCGTTCAGGCCCACGGCGTGGTCCTTGGGCGCGATGACGAGGTGGGCACCGGCCCCATCGGCCGCGCGCAGACTGGCGCCCAGGTTGTGCGGATCGGTCACACCGTCCAGCACCAGCACCAGCGCCGGCCCGCGGCCTTCGGCCTCAACGGCGTCCAGCACATCGTCAAGGGAACGGGCGGTCTGCAGCGGGTTCACCCGTGCCACCACCCCTTGATGGCGGCCAGAGCCGGCGAGCTGGGCCAGCCGGGCATCGTCGCTGTCGATCACCTTCACGCCCGCCGCCTGCACGCGTTCGACGAACTGGCGCATGCGGGCGTCGCGCCGGGTGGCGTCGACGTGCACCTCGATGACGGAGGCGGGCGATGTCTTGAGGCGTACGGTGACGGCGTGGAAGCCGAACAGGACTTTGGAGGGGGGCACTTTGAAGGTCATCCGCGCATTGTCGCCACCGCCATCAGCACGCCGATGAGCACAGGCTGATGGAGCATGTAGAAACTCAGGCTCCAGCGGCCCAGCCCGGCCAACGGCCGCACCGCGGCCGGTACGGCACCCGCCAGCCACTGAGGACGTCTGGCAAGGATTGCGCGCCCTGCCGCCACGCCCCACAGCATCACGCCCAGCCAGGGCAGCACCGGCACGAAGTCCTCGGTGACGGGCTTGCGCGTGACCAGGCCAACCCAGTTGATCCAGCGGGTGTCAAAGAAGGGATGTGCCACCAACGCCGGCAGCAGCAAGCAGACCGCCCCCAACGCGACAAGCAACAACAACCTGCCGCCGTTCGAGCCCTGGTGGAACGAACGACCGGCCTGCGCCGTCGTGGAACGGTCCGAGGCGCTGGACGCCCAGGCCAGCAGCCGGGTGAGCAAGAGCATCACTGCAATGCCATGCAGCACGCCAAAGCTGATCCAACTGCGCGGGAACATCAACGCCGAGCCGGCACTCACCAGCAGCGCGCAACCCGCCACCTGCAACCAACGGCGCCAGAAGCGAGGCCAGGTCTGACCAGCCTGCAAGGTCACCGCCTGCGACAGCCCGGCGCAGAACAGGAACAGGCTGAGGATGGCGGTGCGCTGGACTGTCCAGAACGGGTCGCCATAGAAGTCCTGCCGTGGCGACCAGAAGCCCAGGTGGTTGAGGTCGAAGCAGAAGTGAAAGCCAGCCATCCACACGATGGCCAGCCCTCTCAGAACGTCTAGTCGTTCGAAGCGAACCAACCCATGCTGATGAGGCAGGGGCTGATCGAGACGGCTCGCCCGACGGTTGGCGGCCAAAGGTTCAGCCGGCTTCAATCCAGGCTCAGCGGTCGGCCACCGCCCGCCCCTCGGCCGCCAGCTTCACCAGCAAGGCAGCGGGCTCGAAGCGCGGGCCGTGGCGGGCCGCCAACTCACGGCAGCGCTCGACGAAGGCACCTACGCCGCGGGCGTTGATGAACTGCAGCGCGCCGCCCTCGAACGGCGCGAAACCCCAGCCCATGATGCTGCCGATGTTGCCGTCGGCCACCGAGCGCAGCACGCCCTCTTCCAGGCAGCGCGCAGCCTCGTTGGCCTGGATGAACATCAGGCGGTCCAGGAGCTCGCGCTGCTCGGGCTGTTGGGCGGCCACCGGGTAGCGCTCGGCCAGGCCGGGCCACAGGCGTTTCTCGCCTTTCTCGCCTTTCTGGCCCTTGTCACCTCCCGCCACGCCGACGGCGTCCGTGGCCTCACGGCCCGGCCAGTCGTAGAAGCCCTGGCCCACCTTCTTGCCCACGCGGCCGATGGCGCACAAGTCGCGGATCACGCTCAAAGCCGGGTGCTCGACAGTGGGGCGACCCTCGGCCAGGAGATCCTTGCGTGTCTGCTCGGCCACGTGCAGGCTCAAAGACAGCGAAACCTCGTCCTGCAGCGCCAGCGGCGGCATGGGCATGCCGGCCTGCTGCCCGGCCACCTCGATGCTGCGCGGGTGCACGCCTTCTTTGAGCATGGCAATGCCTTCCATCACGTAGGTGGCGAAGACGCGGCTGGTGAAGAAGCCGCGCGAGTCGTTCACCACGATGGGCGTCTTGCCGATCTGCTGCACGAAATCAAAACCCCGCGCCAGTGTGGCGTCCGAGGTCTGCGCGCCCACGATGATTTCCACCAGCGGCATCTTGTCCACCGGGCTGAAGTAGTGCAGGCCGATGAAGTGCTCAGGCCGGGCGCTGGCCTGGGCCAGCCCGATGATGGGCAAGGTGGAGGTGTTGGAGGCGAACACCGCATTGGCGCCGATCACGGCCTCGGCCTTGGCCGTGACATCAGCCTTGACCGCGCGGTCCTCGAACACGGCCTCGATGACCAGATCGCAGCCTGCCAGGGCGGCAAAGTCGGTGGTGGGCGTGATGCGCTCCAGCAGCGCATCGCGCTTCGCCGGTGTGCTGCGGCCCTTGCGTACCGCGCCGTCCAGCAGACCCTGTGACCACGCCTTGCCGCGCTCGGCGCCCTCTTGCGAGCTGTCCAGCAGCACCACCTCCAGGCCGGCCTTGGCCGCCACGTAGGCGATGCCGGCCCCCATCATCCCGGCCCCCAGCACACCCAGCTTGCGCACTTTCGCCGCAGGCTGACCCGCCGGGCGCGAGGCCCCTTTCTTCAGCGCATTGAGCTGATGCCACAGCGTGCCGATCATGTTCTTGCTGGCCTGTGACATGGCACACGCCGCGAAGTAGCGGCTCTCCACCTCGCAGGCGGCATCGAAGCCCAGCAGGCCGCCCTCGTAGACGCTGCTCATGATGTGCTGCACCGCCGGAAAGTTGCCCCAGGTGCGGGCCGACGCCACCGAGGGGGCGACAGTCCACAACTGCGCCATGGCGGGTGAGCGCGAATCCCCGCCGGGGAAGCGGAACCTGGGCTCGTCCCAAGGCTGGCGCGCGGCCGGATGCGCCAGCACCCAGGCCCGGGCCTGCGCGAGCAGGTCGTCATGGTTCGGTGCCACCGCGGCCAGCAGGCCGAGCGCCAGAGCCTTCTGGGGCGAGAGGTCGGTGCCTTCGGTCATCAGCTGCAGGGCGGCCTGCATGCCGATCAGGCGCGGCAGGCGCACCGTACCGCCGCCGCCGGGCAGCAGGCCGAACTTCACTTCAGGCTGGCCGATCTTCAGCCGCGCGTCATCCACCGCGATGCGGGCGTGGCAGGCCAGGGCGATCTCCAAGCCGCCGCCCAGGGCGTGACCGTTGATCGCGGCCACTACCGGCTTGCCCTGGGTTTCGAGGCGGCGCAACTGGGCCTTCATCGCCATGCTGGTGTCGAAAGGCTCTTCCGGCCGGGTCCAGCGCGACATGCGGTCCAGGTCACCCCCCGCGCAGAAGTCGGCCTTGCCCGAGGTCAGCACCAGGCCCTTCACGGCAGGGTCGGCCATGCGCTCGACGGCCTGCGCGATCCCTTGCATCAGCGCATCGCCCACCACGTTCATGGGCCGGCCGGGCAGGTCCATCACCGCCAGCAGGACACCGTCCTCACCCAACTGCAGATTCACAGCATCCGTCATGGTCACACCCTCTCGATGATGGTGGCAATGCCCATGCCGCCGCCCACGCACAGCGTGGCGGCGCCCGTGCTGAGGTCGCGCCGCTCCAGCTCGTCCAGCAGCGTGCCCAGCAGGATGCAGCCCGTGGCACCCAGGGGGTGGCCCATGGCGATGGAGCCGCCGTTCACGTTCACGCGGTCCATGTCCAGGCCCAGGTCGCGCGCCGTCTTCATCGGCACCACGGCGAAGGCTTCGTTGATCTCCCACAGGTCCACGTCCTGCGGGCTCATGCCGGCCTTGGCCAGCGCCTTGCGGCAGGCTGGCGTGGGGCCGGTGAGCATGATGGTGGGTTCGGAGCCGATCACGGCTGCGGCCCGGATGCGGGCGCGCGGTTTCAACCCGGCCGCCTCGCCGCCGGCCTTGGAGCCGACCAGCATCAGCGCGGCGCCGTCGACGATGCCGGAGGAATTGCCGGCGTGGTGCACGTGGTCGATACGCTCGACCGTCGTGTACTTGCGTAAAGCAGTGGCGTCGAAACCCATGGCGCCCATCTGCGCGAAGGAGGGCTTCAGCGATGCCATCGCCTCCGGGCTGGCTTCCGGGCGGATGGTCTCGTCGTGGTCCAGCATCATCAAGCCGGCCATGTCGCGCACCGGCACCACGGAGCGGCTGAAGCGCGCTTCGGCGCGGGCCACGGCGGCGCGCTGGTGCGAGCGCAGCGCGAAGGCGTCCACATCGGGGCGCCCCCAGCCCTCCAGCGTGGCAATCAGGTCGGCGCCGATGCCTTGCGGGGCAAAGCCGAGCTTCTGGTTCACGCGCGGGTCCAGCGCCCAGGCGCCGCCGTCGCTGCCCATAGGCCAGCGGCTCATGCTCTCCACCCCGCCGGCCATCACCAGGTCTTCCCAGCCACTCTTGACCTTGGCCGCAGCCAGGTTCACCGATTCCAGCCCGCTGGCGCAGAACCGGCTTTGCGTGACGCCGGCCACGGTCTGTGCCCAGTCGGCGTCCAGCACCGCGGTGCGGGCGATGTCGGCGCCCTGCTCCCCCAACGGCGTGACGCAGCCGAGCACCACGTCGTCTACCAGGGCCGTGTCCAGCACCAGGCGCTGCTGCAAGGCCTGGAACAGCGAGCGCAGCAGCCACACGGGCGTGGCCTGGTGCAGGCGGCCGTCCTTCTTGCCCTTGCCCCGCGGCGTGCGCACGTGGTCGTAGATGTAGGCGTCAGTCATCACAACACCTTCTGCAGCTTCAAGGCCACCGTCATGTCGCCCGAGACCTTGAACTTGCCGGTCATGAAGCCCATGGTCGGGTCCATCTGGCCGGTCATCAGCGCCACCAGGTTGGTGCGCGAAATCTTGATCGTGCAGTCGGCGTCGATGTTGTCGTTCAGCACGCGGTTGGGCGAAGAGCGCCCGTCCAGCACGACGACGCCGTCATCGCCGCAGTCGAACTTGAGGATGGCGTTCAATCCGCTGTCCTCGCCCATCTTGTCGCGCATGGCCTGGGTGATGGAGGGCATGTCCATGGGGGTCTCCGTCTTGATGGTCTGGTATGGGAGGTGAGTGGGCGCAGGCGCAACGCAGTGTGCCGTTCGGGGTCGGTTTTCCACCGATGGTGAAGCTTGCGGGTCCACGTTAGTCTGCGCGCATCTGCACTGACGCACCCGAGTCTGCCAGTTCCCGTCAACATGCTCGAAAACCCTGATCTCGCGCGACCCCTTTCACCCCTTTCCGCAGGTCGTGAAACCACGCCTGCGCCTGCGCAGCCAACCAGCGCCTACGCCAGCGTTTTCCGCCCCGGCCTGTTTGCAGGCCAGCTGATGTGGGTGACGGGCGGCGGCAGCGGCATCGGCCGCTGCGTGGCCCACGAGTTGGCCAGCCTGGGCGCCCACGTGCTGATCAGCGGCCGCAAGACCGAGAAGCTCGAACGCGTGGCGGCGGAAATCGCGCAGGACGGCGGCCGCTGCTCGACCATCGCCTTCGACATCCGTGACGAGGACGCCGTGCGTGACGGCGTGGCGCAGGTGCTGGGGGAGCACGGCCCCATCGCCGGCCTGGTCAACAACGCCGGCGGCCAGTTCCCCGCGCCCCTGATGGCCATCCAGAAGAAGGGCTTTGATGCCGTGGTGGCCAACAACCTCACCGGCGGCTTCCTGATGATGCGCGAGGTGTTCACCCAGTGCATGCAGGAACGCGGCGGCGCGATCGTCAACATGACGGCCGATTTCCGCAACGGCATGCCGGGCATGGGGCACTCGGGTGCGGCGCGCGCCGGCATGAGCAACCTCACCATGACCGCCGCCTACGAGTGGGCCCACGCCGGCGTGCGGGTCAACGCCGTGGCCCCGGGCTGGATCGCCTCCAGCGGCATGGACACCTACGGCGGTGCCATGCGCGCCTTCATCCCCAAGCTCAAGCAGCATGTCCCGCTGCGCCGCATGGGCGTGGAGGCCGAGGTGTCCGCAGCCATCGTCTTCCTGTTGTCACCCGCCGCCGCCTTCATCACCGGCGTCACGCTGCAGATCGACGGCGCGGCCTCGCTGGGCAGCGACATCTTCCCGCTGGGAGACGAGGCCCGGTCATCGCCCTTCCAGGGGTTCCACCGGGCGGTGACGCCTGATGTCTTGAAATGAACGGCTCCGCCATGCAACTCACCTCTGAACACCGCCAGATCGCCGACACCGTCGAACGCTTCATCGTCAACGAGGTCAACCCCCACGTGGCCGCCTGGGAGGCCGCGGGCGAGTTCCCCAGCCATCAGGTCTTCAAACAGCTGGGCAACCTGGGCCTGCTCGGCCTGAAGTACCCCGAAGGCTTCGGCGGCGCCGGGCTGGACTTCAGCTATTCGGCGGTGATGGCCGAAGCCCTGGGCGTGTGCGCCTGCGGCGGCGTGCCCATGGCCATTGGCGTGCAGACCGACATGGCCACACCGGCGCTCGCCCGGTTCGGCTCGGACGAATTGCGCCGCGACTACCTGACCCCGACCATCCGCGGCGACATGGTGGCCTGCCTGGGAGTGAGCGAGCCAGGCGGTGGCTCGGATGTAGCCGCGCTGAAGACCACGGCACGGGCAGAGGGCGGTGACTGGGTCATCAACGGCAGCAAGATGTGGATCACCAACGGCCTGAAAGCCGACTGGTGCTGCCTGCTGGCCAACACCGAAGACGGCCCCGCGCACCGCAACAAGAGCCTGATCGTGCTGCCCATGGACGCGGCAGGCATCAGCAAGCAGAAGATCCAGAAGATCGGCATGCACTCCTCCGACACGGCACAGCTGTTCTTCGACAACGTTCGCGTGCCGCGCCGAAACCTCATAGGAGAGGAGGGCAAGGGCTTCACCTACCAGATGATGCAGTTCCAGGAAGAGCGGCTGTGGGCTGCGGCGTCATCCCTGCGCACATTCGACCGGATCATTGACGCCACCATCGACTACACGCGCCAGCGCCAGGCCTTTGGCCGCAGCGTGCTGGACAACCAGGTGGTGCACTTCCGCCTGGCCGAACTGCGCACCGAGGTGGAGGCCCTGCGCGCGCTGACCTGGAACGCCATCGAGCAGTACGTGGTCGGCCAGGACGTCACCCGCCTGGCCTCGATGGCCAAACTCAAGTGCGGGCGCCTGGCGCGCGAGCTGGCCGACAGCTGCCTGCAGTACTGGGGCGGCATGGGCTTCACCGCCGACAACCCGGTGTCGCAGTTCTACCGCGACGGCCGGCTCACTTCCATCGGTGGTGGTGCCGACGAGGTGATGCTGGGCATCATCTGCAAGCTGGAGGGGACGCTGCCGGCAGCGCGCTGACCCGGCACCCACCCGGCAGCAACCCGGCCCGGATGCCACCTGACGCGCCCGTGAGGCATACGGGGCCAGACCGACCCCTAGGAACGGAGCCCAAACCCCAGTTGACCCCACCGCCGCCCATAGCCAACGGCGACGAAACACCACAACATGTCCTCCCCCACCGCCACCCCACCCCGCAGCGCTGAGGAACAAGCGCGTTTCGAGTCGGCCCTGATCGACCTGTTCGAGCACCACATCAGCTTCAACCAGGTGCTGGGCCTGAAAGTGCTGTCGGTGCGGCCTGCCGATGTGCGGGCACGCATTGCGATGAAGCCCGAACTGATTGGCAGCCACACCCACGGCCGCCTGCACGGCGGCGTCATCTCCTCGGTATTGGATGCCATGGGCGGACTGGCCATCATGGTGGGCATTGCCGAGCGGCACCCCCAGGACCCAACAGCGCAGGTGATGGCGCGCTTTGCCAAGATGGGCACCATCGATCTGCGCATCGATTTCCTGCGCCAGGGGGTTGGCAAGCACTTCATCGCCACGGCCGAGGTCACCCGTCTGGGCGGGCGCGTCGCCTCCACCCAGATGCGCTTCGTCAACGACGAGGGCACGCTGATCGCCACCGGAGCTGCCTCCTTCATCGTGTCCTGAGCCCCCCACCCCCCAGGCACGCGGCCATCCCACGCACAGCCTGCGGGGATGGGCCGTGCGGCGGCCACAGGCGCTGGGCTACGATCTGTTTCGACCATCACCCATCCCACCGCCTGGAGCCCGTGCATGCAAGTCGTCTGCCTTGACCTTGAAGGCGTCCTCGTCCCCGAGATCTGGATCGCCTTTGCAGAGCGCACCGGGATCCCAGAGTTCCGCCGCACCACGCGTGATGAGCCGGACTACGGCAAGCTGATGCGCTTTCGCATCGGCCTGCTGCGCGAGCGGGGACTGAAGCTGGCGGACATTCAGACGGTGATCGCTGGGCTGTCGCCTCTGGCAGGCGCGGAAGAATTCCTCGATGACCTGCGCGCGAGCTATCAGGTCATCATCCTGTCGGACACCTTCTACGAGTTCGCAGATCCGCTGATGCGCCAACTGGGTCGCCCCACCCTGTTCTGTCACAAGCTGGAGATCGACGCGCAGGGGTTCGTGGCCGACTACAAGCTGCGCCAGCCCGATCAAAAGCGCCATGCAGTGAACGCGCTGAAGAGCCTGAACTTCCAGGTGATGGCCGCGGGCGATTCGTACAACGACACCGGCATGCTGGACGCGGCTCACGCCGGCTTCTTCATCCACCCGCCCGAGAGCATCGCCGCGCAGTTTCCGCAGTTTCCAGTCCATCACGACTACGCCAGCCTTCGGCAGTCCATCGACACGGCCGCCCAGCGGTTGCGCGCGCCTTCGGCCTGACGTCCAGGCCCGTGCCAGGTAGCCAGCGAGCGCCCGGCGCTGGTGGCTGATTTCCATCAAACCCGACCCGTTCTACCCATGAAACTGCTGCACACCCTTGCCCTGCTGCTCAGCTTGGCCATCGCACCGTCTGCCACATGGGCCCAGGCCTGGCCTGCGGGAAAGCCCATCCGCCTGGTCATCCCCTTTCCTGCGGGGGGGGCGACGGACATCATCGGCCGGCAGGTGGCGCAGAAGCTGGCGGTGGCACTGGGCCAGCAGGTGGTCGTGGACAACAAGCCGGGGGCGGGCGGCGCCATCGGCTCGGACCTGGTGGCCAAGGCGCCTGCCGACGGTTACACCTTGCTCATGGCCACCAGTTCCACCCACTCCATCGGGCCGGTGCTCAACCCCAAGATGCCCTACGACGCGGTGAAGGACTTCGCCCCCGTCGCACACATCGCCAATGCTCCCAGCGTGCTGGTGGTGGGCCAGAGCTTCCCCGCCAACACTGCACGCGAACTCATCGACCTGCTCAAGCGCAACCCCGGGCGCTACAACTTCGGCTCCAGCGGCATCGGCACCTACCCGCACCTGTCGGCCGAGATGTTCAAGTGGCGCGCCGGTGGGCTGTTCGCCGTGCACATCCCCTACCGGGGTACAGGCCTGGTGATCACCGACCTGGTGGCTGGCCAGATCGCCTTCCTGATGGACAGCATCGTCTCGGCGCAAACCCACATCCGCAGCGGCAAGGTCAAGCCGCTGGCCGTCAGCGGCACACGGCGTTCGGCCACGCTGCCTGGCGTGCCCACGCTCAACGAGGTGGGCGTGCCGGGCATGGAGTTCGGCAACTGGTTCGGCCTGTTCACCCCAGCGGGCGCACCGGCCGAGGTGGCGGTGCGGCTGAACCGGGAACTGAACGCGATGCTCAAGAACCCGGAGTTCATCGACAGCCTGGAAAAGGTGGGCGCCGAGACCGCCGGCGGCACGCCTGAGCAGTTCGCCAAGACCTACCGCGACGAAGCCGAGGGTTGGAAGGCGCTGATCCAGCGCGCCGGCATCAAGCCTGAGTGAGGCCGGGCCCCCTCGGGTCCGGGGACTGCTCCGGGAATCTCAGCCCACCCAGCGCCGCGCGTTGCGGAACATCTGCATCCAGGGGCTGAGCGCTGACTTGTCGCGGCCGCTCCAGCTCATCTGCACCTCGCGGAACACGCGCTCCGGGCGCGGCATCATGGCCGTGAACCGGCCGTCAGCCGTGGTCACGGCGGTCAGCCCGGCCGGGCTGCCGTTGGGGTTGAAGTGCCTCCGACGACGACAAGATCAACAGCCAGAGTTGTGCTCTGCTGAAATCAGCCTGATCTCCGGCCCGGGTGCTGCGCCACACAGCCGGCGCAGCCTGAGAGTTGACAACTATTGTCAAACCGCCCAAGATACCTTCATGAGCCGCCAAACCATGAGCTTCGCCTTGCCCGAGTCGATGCGTGAGTACATCGACAACCGGGTAGCTGAGGGCAAGTACGGCAACACCAGCGAGTACATCCGCGACTTGGTTCGGCGCGACCAGGAAGAGCAGGCCAAGAAACGTCTTCGCGATCTCGTCGAAGAAGGGCTGTCATCCGGGCCCGGCCGTCTTCGCACCAAGGCGGACGAGAGAGAACTGCTGGCGATCGCTCGCGGCGATATCGATTGAAGCCGGCGGTTCTGCGCCCGCA
Organism: Betaproteobacteria bacterium; assembly: GCA_037127635.1. Lineage (GTDB taxonomy): Bacteria > Pseudomonadota > Gammaproteobacteria > Burkholderiales > Burkholderiaceae_C > Rubrivivax. Next base: position 207,483 of record JBAXYD010000001.1, read on the forward strand.
GGCGCAGCACGACCAGCAGGGCGAAGTCAGGTACTACCGCAAGAATGGTGGTATCCGCTTGGCGGTGAGGGTGGCCAACGCCACCAACGCCGCGCTTGACCAGATCGAGCTCGACCCTGGCATCGGCTCACCGACGCTCGGAAAGCTCCTTGGCATCCCGGGGCTTCGAACCTGGCGGGTGGCGAAGTTCCCGCTGCTCTGGTGCTACTTCGAACGCGGAGGCGATCTTGATGTGGTCCGGCTCCTGGGCGAGCGCCAGGACATCGCCGCGATCTTCGGCGACGAGTTCGCGTCGAATTGACTGCGCTCGGGTCGCGCCGGTTGGGGCTCCAGAGTTCGATGACTGGTCTACGGCAGCCTGATCGCCAAGTTGGCTGGCCGGAACCGCCCCATCAGTGCCGTCCGCGGCCCTGAACTCGGTGCCCCGAAGCTGCCGGTCGGACCCGCACACGGGCACCTGTTCGCGGGACCGACGCCCAGAACACCCATCGGCAGGCAGCACCAAGGGCGATTCAGGCGCGGCGCAAAGATCGAGACTCGGCACGAGCGATGAAGCTGGCCGGCTACTGCTGCAACACGCGGTGCAGCGTGGTCTGCTCGGGGCGGTGGCGCTCGTGGTGAAGCGGGTGGGGTTGGGCGGGCCACGCTGCGCAAGACCCAGTGCGCGAGGGCCGCTGGTGGGCGATCGACACGGTGGGGTGCTGCGCTGTCCGGGACCGCGCAGCGTCGCCCGGGCTTCCGAGCGTAGCGACCCCCGCAGGTGCCACCACGATGGGCAAGAACCCGGAGTTCATCGACAGCCTGCAAAAGGTGGGCGCCTAGACCGCCGGCGGCACGCCTGAGCAGTTCGCCAAGACCTACCGCGACGAAGCCGAGGGTTGGAAGGCGCTGATCCAGCAAGCCGGCATCAAGCCTGAGCGATCGTTCTGCCTCAGCCCACCCAGCGCCGCGCGTTGCGGAACATCTGCATCCAGGGGCTGAGAACAGACTTGTCGCCGCCGCTCCAGCTCATCTGCACCTCGCGGAACACCCGCTCTGGGTGCGGCATCATGGCCGTGAACCGTCCGTCCGCCGTGGTCACGGCCGTCAAGCCTTCGAGGCTGCCGTTGGGGTTGAAGGGGTAGGCCTCGGTTGGGCGGCCGTGGTGGTCCACAAAGCGGGCCGCGCGGGGTACGGCGGCGGCGTCGCCACGCGTGGAGAAGTCGGCATAGCCCTCGCCGTGTGACACCGCAATGGGCATCCGGCTGCCCGCCATGCCGCTGAAGAAGAGGCTGGGGCTTTCCAGCACCTCCACCATGGACAAGCGCGCCTCGAACTGCTCGCTGCGGTTGCGCACGAACTTCGGCCAGCCCTGTGCACCCGGGATCATGGGGCTCAACGCAGCCAGCATCTGGCAGCCGTTGCAAACACCCAGGGCGAAGGTGTCGGTGCGGCCGAAGAAGGCCGCAAAGACCTCCTCCAGCGCCGGGTTGAAGCGGATGGAGCGGGCCCAGCCCTCCCCGGCGCCCAGCGTGTCGCCATAGCTGAAGCCGCCGCAGGCCACCAGGCCGCGGAAGTCAGCGAGGTCCGCCCGGCCAGCCTGCAGGTCGCTCATGTGCACGTCCCAGGCCTCGAAGCCTGCCTGGTCGAACACCCAGGCCATCTCGACGTGCGAGTTCACACCCTGTTCGCGCAGCACGGCCACCTTGGGGCGGGCGGTCAGCACCGCGGGGGCTGACCGCCCTGTCGCTTGCTCAGCAAGGGCCTCAGGGTCGGCGCCGGCACTTGACCCAGCGGGGCCGAAGGCGGCCGCATGCGCCGCTTCTTCCGCCGCCGGATCGAAGCTCAGCTGCACGTGCAGACCGGGGTCGTCCGCCTGGCCCATAGCCGCATGCTCGGCCTCGGCACAGGCGGGGTTGTCACGCAGCGCGGCGATGCGCCAGCTCACCTCGTCCCAGGCCTGGTGCAGTTGCTGCAGCGGCGCGCCGAACTGCAGCTTGGTGTCGCGCCACACCTCCACCACGCCGCGGTCGTTGGGCTTGCCGATGAAATGCGCATGGCGGCTCAAGCCGTGGGCACGCAGCAGCGCCATCACCTCGTTGCGCACGCCCGTGGGCACCTGCAGCACGACGCCCAGTTCCTCGTTGAACAGGGCGCGCAGGGTCAGCTCATTGCGGCGCTCGCTGACCTGATTGGCCCAGTTCTTCGAGTCACCGTACTCGGCGCGGCTGTCAGCGATGCCGTCACCCTCGGTCACCAGGATGTCCACGTTCAGGCTCACGCCCAGGTGCCCGGCAAAGGCCATCTCGCACACGGCGGCCCACAGGCCGCCATCACTGCGGTCGTGGCAAGCCAGCAGCCAGCCGCGCTCGCGCAGGGCCCGCACCGCATCCACCAGCGCCTTCAGGGCCCGCGGCTCGTCCAGGTCAGGCACGACATCGCCGAAGCTGCCCAGCACCTGCGCCAGCATCGAGCCGGCCATGCGCATGCGGCCCTGCCCCAGGTCCACCAGCACCAGCGTGGTGTCGCCTGGCTGCAATTGCGGGGTGACCGTGCCTCGCACATCGTCCAGCGTGGCGAAGGCCGAGACGATGAGCGACACCGGTGCAACGACCTGGCGGGCCTGGCCGTCCTCAGCCGTCCAGCGGGTGCGCATGGACAGGGAATCCTTGCCCACTGGGATGCCGATGCCCAGCGCCGGGCACAGCTCCAGGCCCACGGCCCGCACGGTGTCGTACAGCGCCGCGTCCTCGCCAGGTTCACCGCAGGCGGCCATCCAGTTGGCGCTGAGCTTGATGCGCGACAGGTCGATGGGCGCGCCCAGCAGGTTGGTCAGGGCCTCGCCCACGGCCATGCGGCCGGAGGCCGGGGCGTCCAGCGCGGCCAGCGGCGTGCGCTCGCCCATGCTCATGGCCTCGCCGCGGAAGCCCTGGAAGTCCGCCAGCGTCACCGCGCAGTCGGCCACCGGCACCTGCCAGGGGCCCACCATCTGGTCGCGGTGCGTGAGGCCGCCCACGGTGCGGTCGCCGATGGTGATGAGGAAGCGCTTGCTGGCCACCGTGGGGTGGCGCAGCACGTCCAGGCACACCTGAGACAGGGCCACGCCGGTGAGGTCCAGCGGTTCGGCCTGGCGCGCCACACGGGCCACCTCCCGGTGCATCTTGGGCGGCTTGCCCAACAGCACGTCCATGGGCATGTCGATGGGACGCTCGCCGCCCGGGCCATCTTCCAGCACCAGCGTGGGATCGTCGGTGGCCACGCCTACCACCGCCCAGGGGCAGCGCTCGCGCTCGCAAAGGCGCTCGAACAGCTCCCGCCGGGCCGGGTCCAGCGCCAGCACGTAACGCTCCTGGCTCTCGTTGCACCAGATCTCCTTGGGCGCCAAGCCGCTTTCCTGCAGCGGCACGCGCTTCAGGTCGAACACCGCGCCGCGCCCGGCCCCGTCCACCAGTTCCGGAAAAGCGTTGCTGATGCCCCCTGCCCCCACGTCGTGAAGCGCCAGGACGGGGTTGGCCTCGCCCAGGGCCCAGCAGTGGTTGATCACCTCCTGGGCGCGGCGCTGAATCTCCGGGTTGCCGCGCTGCACGGAGTCAAAGTCCAGCGCCGCGGTGTTGGTGCCTGCGGCCATGGAACTGGCCGCGCCGCCGCCCATGCCGATGCGCATGCCGGGGCCACCCAGCTGCACCAGCAGCGTGCCTGCGGGGAAGACCTTCTTTTGGGCCTGCCCCTCGGTGATCTGCCCCAGGCCGCCGGCGATCATGATGGGCTTGTGGTAACCCCGCATCACCCCGGCCACGGGCTGCTCGAAAGTGCGGAAGTAGCCCGCTAGGTTGGGCCGCCCGAACTCGTTGTTGAAGGCGGCACCGCCCAGCGGACCTTCGATCATGATGTCCAGCGCGCTGGCAATGTGCGCGGGCTTGCCCGGACCGCCGCGCTCCCAGGGCTCATCGGTGCCCGGCAGGCACAGGTGGCTGGTGGAAAAGCCCGTCAGGCCCGCCTTAGGCCTGGCGCCGCGGCCGGTGGCGCCCTCGTCGCGGATCTCGCCGCCCGCGCCCGTGGCCGCGCCCGGGAAAGGCGAGATGGCCGTGGGGTGGTTGTGGGTCTCCACCTTCATCAACACGTGGGTGATGGTGTCATGGCTTGCGTAGGGCGCGGCACACTCCCCACGCTGCGGCAACCACAGCCGCGCCAGCCCGCCGGCCATCACGGCGGCGTTGTCGCTGTAGGCCACCACCGTGCCCTGGGGGGAAACGGCCTCGGTGTGGCGGATCATCCCGAACATCGAATGCGGCTGCTCCACCCCGTCGATGGTGAAGCGGGCGTTGAAGATCTTGTGCCGGCAGTGCTCGGAGTTGGCCTGCGCAAACATCATCAACTCCACATCGGTGGGGTTGCGCTGCAGGCGGGTGAAGGCCTCGACCAGATACCCGATCTCGTCGTCAGACAGGGCCAAACCGAAATCGTCATTGGCCTGCACCAGGGCCTGCCGGCCCTGCCCCAGCATGTCCACATGCGCCATGGGCACGCCCGGGTGTTCGTCGAAAAGGGCGCGGGCCGCCTCGCGGGCGCGCGCCACGCTCTCGGTCATGCGGTCGTGCAGCAGCGCGGCCAGACGATCCACCACGTCTTCGGCCAGCGGGGCCGGGCCACCGAAAAAACCCTTGAGCAAACCGCTGGCGCGCGGCAGACGGTACTCGGTGACACGCTCCACGCGCCGCACCGGCAACGCGCAATTGCGGGCGATGTCGGTGGCCTTGCTGGACCATGGTGACACCGTGCCTACGCGCGGCATGACCACCACCTGCACCTCCTCCGGCAATGGGTGCCGCTGCGGAGCAGCGCCGTCGCTGTCCAGAAGTTGGCCCAGACGCTGCTGCAAGGCTTCGTCCGGCGCCATATCGGTCGCCACCCAATACACATGCCGCGCCGAGATGGACGCAATGGAGGGCTCGATCTCCCGCAAACGCGCAAGCAAGGCCGCAGCGCGGAAATCGGACAGGGCAGGCCCCCCTTCGAAGGCAGTCAGGTGGGGGTGCGGTGCAGGCATGAACAGCAAGGCGCCGGTGGACGGCCCGTGGGGGGCTGGGTGGACAAAACAAGCGAAGGCGGTGGCGTATGCCAACGCTGCAGCATTCTAGAGAGGGGGTGGGATAATTGACTTCATGCCGAAATCGCTGAAAACTGCCGACGAAATCGAGGGAATGCGCCAAGCCTGCCGCATGGCTTCGGAGGTGCTGGACATGCTGACGCCCCACGTCAAGCCCGGGATCACCACGCGCGAGATCGACCGCATCGCCCACGAATACATGACCCAGGTGCAGCAGGCCGTGCCTGCCACGCTGGGCTACCAGCCGCCAGGCTACCCGCCGTATCCGGCCTCCCTGTGTACTTCGCTCAATGAGGTGGTCTGCCACGGCATACCCGACGACCGGCCACTAAAGAACGGGGACATCGTCAACATCGACGTCACCGTCATCAAAGACGGCTGGCACGGCGACAACAGCCGCATGTACTTGGTCGGCGAGACCTCCATCGCTGCCCGGCGCCTGTGCATGGTGACCTTCGAGGCCATGTGGAAGGGCATCGTCAAGGTACGGCCCGGCGTGCGCCTGGGCGATATCGGTCACGCCATCCAGACCCATGCCGAGCACGCCGGCTTTTCGGTGGTGCGGGAGTTCTGTGGCCACGGCGTCGGGCGCAAGTTCCACGAAGAGCCCCAGGTGCTGCACTACGGCCGTCCGGGTACGCTGGAAGAGCTTGTGCCGGGCATGACCTTCACCATCGAACCCATGATCAACGCCGGCCGCCGAGACATCAAGGAAGACCGGCGCGGCATCCGTCCCTACGACGGCTGGACGATCGTCACGCGAGACCGTTCGCTGTCGGCGCAGTGGGAGCACACCGTTCTGGTCACGGACACGGGTTACGAGGTGTTGACGTTATCGGCTGGCAGCCCACCTTTGCCGGCGTTCGTGACGCCGCCCGCAGTGGCCGTGCAGGCGTGAACCGGCGTGCACTGGCGGGCCACGGCGCCCTGACACTGTCCGCGTCACAGCAAGAAGGCGGCAAGGCGATCAAGCGATGACGCCACCCATTGACGCGGTGCAACTGAAGGAGTTGCGCGCCCGCTACCGGGAAGGCAAGGCAGGGTTGATTGCGCGGTTCATGCTGGCGCGCCCTTCCACCCGCTCCGCCCAGCAACTGCTCAAGGGTCTGGCGCGGCATGTGGACCAGACCTTGCAAGCCCTGTTGGCCCTCAGCCCAGTGCCTGAAGGCCTGGCCCTGGTGGCAGTGGGCGGCTACGGCCGCGGCGAACTCTTCCCCCACTCGGATGTGGATGTGCTGGTGCTGCTCCCGCAAGCGGCCACCACCGATGGCGTGGGCGACTTCATCACTGCCTGCTGGGATACCGGGCTGGAGATCGGCTCGTCGGTGCGCACCGTCGAAGACTGCGTGGCCGAGGCCCAGCGCGACGTGACGGTACAGACTGCGCTGCTGGAGTCGCGCCTGGTGGCAGGCAAGCGCCGCTTGTTCGAGCGGTTCCAGGCCGCCACAGCGGCAGTGCTGGACCCGCGCGCCTTCCTGCGCGCCAAGACGCTGGAGATGCAGCAGCGTCACGTCAAGTACGACAGCACACCCTACGCGCTGGAACCCAACTGCAAGGAGAGCCCGGGGGGCCTGCGCGACCTGCAGGTGCTGATATGGGTGGCCCGCGGTGCGGGCTTTGGGGGCACCTGGCGCGAGTTGGCGGTCAGCGGGCTGCTCACCGCCTTCGAGGTGGCGCAACTGCAGCGCCAGGAGGGCACTCTCAAGCTGATCCGGGCCCGGCTGCACGCGGTGGCCGGCCGCCGCGAGGACCGCCTGGTCTTTGACCTGCAGACGGCGGTGGCAGACAGCTTCGGGCTGGTCGCAGGTCGGGGCCAGCGCTCCTCGGAAGCGCTGATGCACCGTTTTTACTGGGCTGCAAAGGCCGTGACGCAGCTCAACCAGATCCTGCTGCTGAACATGCAAGAGCGCATCGTCGGCGCCGAGGCCGCGCCCATGCGCCCGGTCAACGCCGACTTCCTGGACCGCGGCGGCATGCTCGAAGTGGCACGTGACGACCTCTACATGCAGCGGCCGCACGCCATTCTGGAGACCTTCCTGGTGCTGCAGCAAGACCCCGGTCTGCGGGGCCTGTCGGCGCGCACGCTGCGCGCTCTGTACAACGCCCGGGAACGCATGGACGCCGCGTTCCGGCACGATCCGGCCAATCGCGCGCTGTTCATGCAGATCCTGCAGCAGCCCCGGGGCATCACGCTGGCACTGCGCCTGATGAACCAGACCTCGGTGCTGGGGCGTTACCTCTGGGTGTTCAGGCGCATCGTAGGGCGCATGCAACACGACCTGTTCCATGTCTACACCGTGGACCAGCACATCCTGATGGTGCTGCGCAACGTGCGCCGTTTCTTCATCCCTGAGCATGCCCACGAGTACCCGTTCTGCTCGCAGCTGGCCGCCCAGTGGGAGCAGCCCTGGATCCTGTACGTGGCCGCGCTGTTCCACGATGTGGCCAAGGGCCGCGGCGGGGACCACTCGGTGCTGGGGGGGCAGGAGGTGCGGCGCTTTTCCCGTGACCATCAGGTGAACCGCCAGGACATGGAACTCATCGAGTTTCTGGTGATGCAGCACCTGACGATGAGCCGCGTAGCCCAGAAGGAGGACCTCAGCGACCCCGAGGTGATCTCGCGCTTCGCCCGGCTGGTAGGCAACGAGTCGCGCCTGACGGCGCTGTACCTGCTGACAGTGGCCGACATACGCGGCACCAGCCCGAAGGTGTGGAACGCATGGAAGGGCAAGCTGCTCGAAGACCTGTATCGCGCGACGCTGCGGGCGCTGGGCGGCGCCCGCCCCCATCAAGAGGCAGAGATCGAGCACCGCAAGCTGGAGGCCCGGCAGATCCTGGCCCTGCACTCGGCGTTGCCGGGGACCGAAGAGCCGCTGTGGAAGACCCTGGACGTGGGGTACTTTGCGCGCCACGACGCCGCCGAGATCGCCTGGCATGCACGCTGTTTGTGGCGCCATCTGGACACGACCGTTCCGGTGGTGCAGGCACGGCCCTCGTCGGTAGGCGAAGGCCTGCAGGTGTTCGTTTTCTCGCCTGACCGGGCCGACCTGTTCGCGCGCATATGCGGCTACTTCGACAGCGCGGGCTTCAGCATTCAGGACGCGCGCATCCACACCACCCGCAAAGGCTTTGCACTGGACACCTTCCAGGTGGTCAGCACCGCGCTGGAAGGGGCGTCCTTGTCCGACTACCGCAGCCTCATCTCGCTGGTCGAGACCCAGGCCACGCAAGCGCTGGCCGCGCAGGGCGCACTGCCCGAGCCGGTGCGCAGCCGGGTGTCACGCCGGGTCAAGTCCTTCCCGGTGGTGCCTCGCGTCTCGCTGCGTCCGGATGAGCGTGCGCAGCGCTGGCTGCTCAGCGTCAGCGCCACCGACCGTGCAGGCCTGCTGTACGCCATCGCCCTGGTGCTGGCGCGGCACCGCGTGAACCTGCACCTGGCAAAGATCAGCACCCTGGGCGAGCGGGTGGAAGACACCTTCCTGGTCGACGGTCCTGAACTTCAGCAGTCGCGGGCGCAATTGCGTATCGAGAGCGAACTGCTGGACGCGGTGGCTTGAGACCTGCCGGCGCGACCTGACGCCGACGCAGTCGCTGTCCCACCATTGCCCCCCACCAGCCCCGTTCCATGCCCCTGCATCGCGCCAACATCGACGACGTGCTGGCGAGCCCAGAAGGCTTGCTGCGCTTTGACGCCGTGATCGATGCGCGCAGCCCAGGCGAGTTCACTCTGGACCACCTGCCTGGGGCGGTGAACTGGCCGTCGTTGGACGACGAGGAGCGCCGGCTGGTGGGCACAGAGTACAAGCAGGTGTCAGCCTTCGAGGCCCGCAAGCGCGGGGCCGTGCTGGTGGCGCGCAACATCGCCCGGCATCTCGAGCGAGAGGCCCTGGCCCTGCCCCGCGAGTGGCAGCCGCTGGTGTACTGTTGGCGGGGCGGTCAGCGTTCGGGCTCAATGGCCCTGGTGCTGAGCCAAGTCGGGTTTGACGTCCAGGTGCTCGAGGGTGGCTACCGGGCGTTCCGCCGGCACGTGGTCAGTGCGCTGCAGACGGCAGGCACCGATCTGGCGCTGCGCCTGATCTGCGGCAAGACCGGCAGCGGCAAGAGCCGGCTGTTGCACGCCCTGGCCACGCACGGCGCGCAGGTGCTGGACCTGGAGGCGCTTGCCGAGCACCGCGGTTCGGTGCTGGGGGCGCATCCCGAGGCGCCGCAACCTTCGCAAAAGCAGTTCGAGACCCGGCTGTGGCAGGCCCTGCAGCAGTTCGATCGGCAACGCCCGGTGTTCGTCGAGAGCGAAAGCCGCCTGATCGGACGGCTTCGCGTGCCCGAGGCGTTACTGCAGCACATGCGGGCCGCGCCCTGCCTGATCGTCGACATGCCGGTACCGGCGCGCGTGCAGTTGCTGATGGAAGACTACGCTCATTTCGCGCAAGACCCGGCGCTGCTGTGCCAGCGACTGGACAGCTTGCGTGAAGTGCGTGGCCATGACGTGATCGAACAATGGCAAAGCGCCATTCGGCAGGGCCGCCTGGACGAGGCCGTGACACGGCTGCTGTGTGAGCACTACGACCCGATCTACTTGCGATCCATGGAGCGCAACTTCGCCCATTTCGATGGGGCGCCGCAGCTGTCGATCCCCAGCGGATCCCTCGCCGATCTGGCCAAGGCCGCCACCCAGGTGATGCACCTGTTCCAGATCAAGGAGCCTGCCGCAAGGCCCGCCTAGTGCTGCATTGCGCCAATGAGTAATGTCCCGCCCCGTGCTGTTGCATGGGCTGGGCATAGCGCTGTTCGGCGCGAGCGCCATGGTCCCGAGCCAAGGCCACACCGGCTGGAGCCTCACCCCATGTGCAGGCCGCCGTTGCAGCTGAAGTCGGCGCCGGTGGTGAAGCCGGAGTCCTCGCCCGCCAGCCAGGCCACGATGGAACCGATCTCCTCGGGCGTGCCCAGGCGCTTGACCGGGATGGTAGCCACGATCTTCTCCAGCACTTCAGGCTTGATGGCGCGGACCATGTCGGTGCCGATGTAGCCGGGGCTCACGGTGTTGACGGTCACGCCCTTGCTGGCCACTTCCTGGGCCAGGGCCATGGTGAAGCCATGCATGCCGGCCTTGGCGGCGGAGTAGTTGGTCTGCCCAGCCTGGCCCTTCTCACCGTTGACCGAGGAGATCTGGATGATGCGGCCCCAGCCCTTTTCCACCATGCCCGGCACCACCTGCTTGGTGACGTTGAACATGGAGTTGAGATTCGTGTCGATGACGGCCTTCCAGTCATCTGGCGACATCTTCAGGAACATGCGGTCGCGCGTGATACCGGCGTTGTTGACCAGCACGTCGATGGTGCCGTGCTCTTGCTGTGACTTGGTGAACGCCGCCACGGTGGAATCCCAATCCGCCACGTTGCCCACTGAAGCGTAGAACTCGTAGCCCAGGGCCTTCTGCTCGTCCAGCCATTTGTTGAAGTCACGGCTGGGGCCGCAGCCGGCGATGACCTTGAAGCCTTCCTTGGCCAGGCGTTGGCAGATCGCGGTTCCGATACCGCCCATGCCGCCGGTCACATATGCCACTTTCTTTGTCATGTCTCTCTCCTGGGTTGTGGATGTGGAAATGGGATGCGCGATCGCGTGGATCGCCTGTGCTCAGGCCTTGGCCTTGACGTAGCGGCCGGGCGCCGGCTCGATGGCCTTGAAGCCCCGGCAGCCGTAGCTCCTGGGGGCCGGCACCTGGCCCCCCGCGTGGGACTTCAACCAGCCGGCCCAGTCGGGCCACCAGCTGCCGGCATGCTCGGTGGCCCCGTCGAGCCACGCTTGCGCGTCATCAGGCAGTTGGTCGTTCGTCCAGTGGCTGCGCTTGCGCTGTGCAGGCGGGTTGATCACCCCGGCTATGTGACCTGAAGCCCCCAGCACGAAGCGGCGCTTGCCCTTGAAAAGCGCCACCGAGCGGTAGGCCGCCATCCAGGGAACTATGTGGTCCTCACGCGATCCATAGAAATAGACCGGCGCTTTGATCTTGCCCAGGTCAACCTTCTGGCCACACACCGTCAAGGCTCCGGGCTTGCGCAACTCGTTTTGCAGGTACATGTGGCGCAGGTACCAGCAGTACATCGGGCCCGGCAGGTTGGTGGCGTCCCCGTTCCAGTACAGCAGGTCAAACGGCGGCGGGGCCTCCCCCTTGAGGTAGTTGCCCACGACGTAGTTCCACACGAGGTCGTTCGGACGCAGAAAGCTGAAGGTGGTGGCCAGTTCCTGCCCCTTCAGCAAGCCAGGGCCGGAGGGCGCGTCTGCGCCTATGGTCATCTCGCGCGCCTTGACCAGGGTCTCGTCGACGAAGATGTCAAGGATACCGGTGTCGCTGAAGTCCAGCAGCGTGGTGAGCAAGGTGACGGAATGGGCGGGGTGCTCACCCCGCGCGGCCAACACGGCCAGGGCGGTGCTGAGGATGGTTCCGCCCACGCAGAAGCCCAGGGTGTTGATGGTGTCGGCCTTGGTGATCTGGCGCACCACCTCGATGGCCTTGAGGGCCGCGTGCTCGATGTAGTCGTCCCAGGTCTTGTCCTTGAGCGACTCATCCGGGTTGCGCCAGCTCACGACGAACACGCGGTGGCCCTGTTCCACCGTGTAGCGGATCACCGAGTTCCCGGGTTGCAGGTCCAGGATGTAGTACTTGTTGATGCACGGAGGCACGAACAACATCGGACGCTGGTGCACCTTGGGCGTCAGGGGCTTGTACTCGATGAGCTGGAACAGCTCGTTTTCGAACACCACCGCACCTTCGCTGCTGGCCACGTTGCGGCCCACCTCGAACACGCTTTCGTCCGTCTGCGAGACCTGGCCCTTGCGAATGTCGCCCATCAACTGCTGCATGCCCCTGGACAGGCTCTCACCCTTGGTCTGCAGCGCCCGTTGCAGCGCCTCGGGGTTGGTGGCCAGGAAATTGCTCGGGCTGGCTGCATCGATCCACTGCTGCACGGCGAAACGGATGCGTGCCTTGGTCTTGGCATCGCCCTGCACGCTGTCAGCCATCTGCATCAGCGTACGCGAATTCAGCAGGTACATCTGCGCCATGTATGACGCTGAAGGGTTGGCACTCCACTCGCTGGCGGAGAAGCGGCGGTCTTTCAGCGCTGGCGCTTTCGGAACCTGACCGGTGGCAGCATCAGGTTGCAACGAGGTCAGCGAGCCGTTCCAAAGCGCGGTGGCGCTCTTCAGGTACTCGGCCTGCAAGCTGCCCAGGGACTCGGGCGCCAGACTGACCCCCTGCAGGGTCTTCCAGATCTCGCTCAATGCGGTACCCCACATCTGGGCGCCCTGCACCGGGTCCGACATGCTGGGGGTGGACTTGGCCTTCAAGCGGGTCTCCTGGTGTCTGACTCACGCCCTGGGGGTGTGTCGTGGCGTACTCTTTACCCTCAGACACCTGTGGCCGCAGGCCGCGCCACACAATGCCCCAAACGCGCAGCACTATAAGGAATGGAACTTACCTCGCCATGACGCAATTTCTTACATCAAGGAGGGTGATTTCGCCATGTACCTGATCGCCATCGCCTGGATGTATGTGGTGGTTATGATGGCGCTGGCCGAGGCCCTGTCATCACAGGGCACCGTGCTTGGGGCCGCATTCACACTGCTGCTTTACGGCGTGCTGCCCCTGGCACTGGTGATGTACCTGCTGGGCACGCCGATGCGACGTCGTGCCCAACGCGCGGCCGAGGCTGTGCAGGCGCAGCAGAGCTCAGGGCCGCAGCCAGACGGCAGCGGCCATACGCCCGGTGACGCCGTCCCGCCGGAAAGAAAAGAAGCTTGAAGGGTCATTGACCGTGCACCAGGTGCCGCCTGCCACGCCGCGCAGACCCAGCACCTGCAGCCGGTCACGCGTCAAGCCGGGCAGGTCAGCCAGCCAACGGGGCTGGCCGTCAGCCCGGGAACGGGACACAAACCGAGGCCCACCCCCCAAGGCATCCACCACTTCGGAACCGACCTCGAAGCGGGACGGCCCGATGCAGGGCCCGAGCCAGCAACTCAAGGCTTCGGGACCACAGCCCGCAGCCTTCGCCACCGCCTCGGCGGTTCGCTCGACCACGCCCATCGCCAGACCGCGCCAGCCTGCATGGGCTGCGCCCACCGCACGCCCGTTGCGGGCGGCAAAAAGCACCGGCAGGCAGTCGGCCACCTGCACGACACAAGCCACGCCCGGCTCGCGGGTCCAACTGCCATCGGCCGGGGCAGCCCGCCCCTGGCGCAAGGCCCGGGCCGCGTCCACCACCACGGCGCCATGCACCTGCTTCAGCCACGCGGGCTGGACCCCGGACATGAGCGCGCTCCAGCGGGCCCGGTTCGCCGCCACCGCGGTTGGGGCATCGCCCACATGGTCGCCCAGGTTCAGGCTGTCGTAGGCGCCTGCACTGGTGCCGCCGTGCCGGGTGGACATGAGCGCGCCCACGCTATCGGGCGCGTCCCAGGCCACGGTCAGCGATGGAATGGCGGCGCGCGCCACAACGGCCCCGGCCACCCGCGGGTGGCCGAGGGCCGCGTCGGGCCGCTCAGCCGGCATCGGGGCAGGCTTCGGGTCGCGTCTTCTCGAACGCCTCGAGTCGCATGCACGCATCGAACACCCGCATGACGTTGGGCACGTGGTCCAGCCGGGAATTGAAGCGGCGGGCGTTGAAGATCTGCGGCACCAACACGCAATCGGCCAGCGTGGGGGTCTCGCCATGGCAGTAGGTCGAAGGCTGATCAGCCAGCCGGCGCTCCACGACCTCCAGGCCGGTCTCCACCCAGTGGCGATACCAGCGGTCCTTGTCGTCCTCAGAGACCTTCAGCGAACTCACCAGGTAGCGCAGCACACGCAGGTTGTTCAGCGGGTGAATCTCGCAGGCGATGTCCAACGCCAACGAGCGCACGCGTGCCCGCGCCACGGCATCCCCTGGCAGCAGCGGTGGCGCAGGGTGCGTCTCGTCCAGGTATTCGATGATCGCCAGCGACTGCGTGATCAGGTGGTCGCCGTCACGCAGCAGGGGAACCAGCCGCGCAGCCGAGAACGAGGCGTAGTCCTCGCCCAACTGCTCGTTCTTCTGCAGGTGGATGGAGCGGTAGTCGTATTCCAGCCCCTTGAGGGCCAGCGCGATGCGCACGCGATAAGAAGCGGAAGAACGAAAGTAGTTGAAGAGTTCCATGGCGTGTGATCCTGTGTTGAGAGCCGCCGCAACCGTCTTCTGGCGATGATGCCATGCACACCGCAGGCCGGGCCCTCGCTACACTGATTGCATGCTTCATCGCCCCCGCATTCGTCACTGCCGCGCCTGCGGAAGCGTTGTGACCTACAGGGTGCCGACTGACGACAGCCGGGAACGGGCTATGTGCGGAACATGCCAGCACATCGACTACGAGAACCCGTTGAACGTGGTGGGAACGGTGCCGGTGTGGGAAGACAGCGTGCTGCTGTGCCGGCGCAACATCGAGCCCAGGCATGGGTTCTGGACGCTGCCGGCGGGCTTCATGGAATTGGGTGAGAGCACCGAGGCCGGGGCCGTGCGCGAGACCGACGAAGAGGCCGGCGCCCGCATCGTCGTGGAGGGCCTGTTCACCGTGCTGAACGTGGTGCGCGTGGGGCAGGTGCATTTCTTCTACCGGGCGCAGTTGCAGGACACGCGCTTCGCGCCAGGTCCGGAGACGATCGAGGCCCGCCTGTTCCGCGAGGACGAGGTCCCGTGGGACGAACTGGCCTTTCGCACGGTGCGCCTGACTCTTGAACGCTACTTCGCGGACAGAAAGGCGGGTGCCTTCGGCATCCACTGCGTGGACGTCAGTTGATGCACCAGCCGGCCAGCGCCAGCTGCCGCCGCACCTGATCGGGCGGACCGGGCTCAAAGGGGCCCATCACTTGCAAAACCCAATGGCCGTCGCCCACAACGGCAGCATGTGAAGTGGCGTTCAGAAGGCTGCTCAAGGCCTGCGCAGTCTCAGCGGCCAGCCCGAACACCGGCACGAGCAGCAGCCCAACCCCCTGCTGCGTCAGCCCCGCGCAACTGCCTGTGACCCGCTGAGACCAACCCTGCAGGCAAGACTGAGCCGCCGCCACCACCAGTTCCGGCACCCGCCACACACCAGCAGGAGGTTTGCCAGCCTGCCATCGGCAGATGATCACCGCCACGGGCGGACCGGCCGCAACCACCCTCGACCCGACCACTGAAGAAGGGGGCGACGCCGCGGTCAGGCTCAGCCGCCACCGCAACGCACGGTCAAAGTCCCGGCCGGACAACAGGCCCGGGGGCCACGGTCCTGACCGTGGCTCACCGTTTGGGCATTGCCAACCCCCACCCAGTTGGTTGGGGCGGCAACGCAAGGCACCGTCTCGGACAGACACACCCGATGGTCAACGGCCATCGCCATTCAGGCGTTGAGCAAACACGCAGTTTTGTGGGGCTGCAAGCCAGTTGATAGCGATTCGCATTCATGGTCGCAAACTCGGGTTTACGAGCATTGCTTGCAAGCTGGCCTGCGCCTGACTAACCTGCCTGCCTGTTCGGTGGATGCAAGGGGTGCACTCGCGCCAAGCGCCTCCATTGCAACGGTTACCAATGCTTGAATCCCAAGGAAAACTCGATGCAAACCCGCCGCAAGTTCATCCAGATCGTCCCCGTCGCTGGCGCCGCCCTCTTGGCCGGCCGCGAAGTGCTGGCGCAGGCCAAGCCGGCGGATGCGCTGGACCCCAAGAGCCCGCAAGCCACGGGCCTGAAGTACGTTGAGAAGACGACCAATGCCGCGCAGAAGTGCACGGGTTGCCAGCTGTACCAGGGCAAAGCCGCTGATGCTTGGGGCGCTTGCCCGCTGTTCGCAGGCAAGAAGGTGGCCGGCGAGGGCTGGTGCTCGGCCTGGGTCAAGAAGGCCTGATCATCGTCGCCTTCAACTCCTGACCCCGCGGGTCGGGGTGAACAACGCAACGGGCCCCTGAGGGGCCCGTTGTTTTTTCCGCAGTGCCGCGTGCAAGCGACCAAAGCCAGGTTCAGCCCACGGTTCAGCGCTTGGCCGGCGGCAGGTCGGTGCAGGATCCGTGCGCCACCTCTGCTGCCATGCCGATGCTCTCGCCCAGCGTGGGGTGCGGGTGGATGGTCTTGCCGATATCCACGGCATCCGCCCCCATCTCGATGGCCAGGGCGATCTCCCCGATCATGTCGCCCGCGTGGGTGCCCACGATGCCGCCGCCCAGGATCTTGCCGTGGCCATGCGCTTCAGGTGAATCGTCGAACAGCAGTTTGGTCACGCCTTCGTCGCGCCCGTTGGCGATCGCCCGGCCGGAGGCCGTCCACGGGAACAGACCCTTCTTCACCTTGATGCCCTGGGCCTTGGCCTGGTCCTCGGTCAGGCCCACCCAGGCCACTTCGGGGTCGGTGTACGCCACGCTGGGGATGACGCGGGCGTTGAACGCTGCGGCGGCCAGTTCCTTGTTGCCCTGCAATTCACCAGCGATGACCTCTGCCGCCACATGCGCCTCATGTACCGCCTTGTGCGCCAGCATCGGCTGGCCCACCACGTCACCGATGGCAAAAATGTGCGGCACGTTGGTGCGCATCTGGATGTCGACGTTGATGAAGCCCCGGTCGGTCACGGCCACCCCGGCCTTGTCGGCCGCGATCTTCTTGCCATTGGGCGTGCGGCCCACGGCCTGCAACACGAGGTCGTAGGTTCCTTCGCTTTGCGTGCCGTCCAGGCCTTCGAACTTCACCTTGATGCCCTCAGGCGTGGCTTCAGCGCCCACCGTCTTGGTCTTCAACATGATCTTGTCGAAGCGGTGCTTGTTCATCTTCTCCCAGACCTTGACGAGGTCCCGGTCGGCGCCCTGCATCAGGCCGTCCATCATCTCCACCACGTCCAGGCGAGCGCCCAGCGTGCTGTACACCGTGCCCATCTCCAGGCCGATGATGCCGCCGCCCACGATGAGCATGCGCTGGGGAACCGAGGCCAGGTCCAATGCACCGGTGGAGTCCACCACGCGGGGGTCATTGGGCATGAAGGGCAGGCGTACGGCCTGCGAGCCGGCGGCGATGATGCAGCGCTTGAAGGCAACAACCTGCTTGCTGCCCGTCTTGGCTTGGCCGGTACCGGCGGTTTCCTCCACTTCGACGTGGTTCGGCCCGACAAAGGTGCCGTAGCCGCGCACGACGGTGACCTTGCGCATCTTGGCCATGGCCGCCAGGCCGCCGGTGAGCTTGCCGATGACCTTTTCCTTGTGGCCGCGCAGCTTGTCGATGTTGAGCTGGGGGGCGCCGAAGTCCACGCCCAAGTCGGCCATGTGGCTGACCTCGTCCATCACGGCGGCCACATGCAGCAGCGCCTTGGAGGGAATGCAGCCCACGTTCAGGCACACGCCACCCAGCGTGGCGTAGCGCTCGACGATCACGACCTTCAGTCCCAGGTCTGCGGCGCGGAACGCGGCGGAGTAGCCACCGGGGCCAGCGCCAAGGACCAGGAGGTCGCACTCGAGGTCGGCTGGGCCTGAGTAGACGGTGGCAGCCAACTGCGCGGCCGAAATCTCCGTTCGGCCGATACTCACAGCACTTGACTCCGTTCGCGCTGCGCCTGTCGAAGGGCCGGGCAAAGGGGCTTCGACAAGCTCAGCCCGAACGGTGGACGCGGCAGGGACCGGGGTTGGCGGTGCAGCCACCTCGCCCGCCACCTCCAGCGACAGCAGCACCGACCCTTCGCTGACCATGTCGCCGAGCTTGATCTTGAGTTCCTTGACCACGCCGGCGTGAGACGACGGGATCTCCATCGAGGCCTTGTCGGACTCGACCGTGATCAGCGACTGTTCGGCCTTGATGGTGTCGCCGGGCTTGACCAGCAGCTCGATGATGGCCACTTCCTTGAAGTCGCCGATGTCAGGCACCTTGATGTCGATGAGGGACATGTTCAAGCCTCCCGCAGAGCCGCCTCAAAGGAGGCTTGCGCCCCCTCGGGGGGCAGCGAATGGATGAGCGCGTGGGGGTACATGTTGGGCTCCCGCTTACAGCAGCACCCGGCGGAAGTCCGCCAGGATATGGCCCAGATAGGCGTTGAAGCGGGCGGCGGCGGCGCCGTCGATCACCCGGTGGTCCCAGGTCAGCGACAGCGGCAGCATCAGGCGCGGCACGAACTGTTTGCCGTCCCACTTCGGGGCCATATCGCTCTTGCACACCCCCAGGATGGCCACCTCCGGCGCGTTGATGATGGGCGTGAAGTAGCGCCCGCCGATGCCCCCCAGGCTGCTGATGGTGAAGGTGGCCCCGCTCATGTCGGCCGGGCCCAGCTTGCCGTCCCGGGCCTTCTTGGCCAGCTCGGCCATCTCCTGGCTGATCTGCAGCACGCCCTTCTTGTCGGCGTCTTTGACGACGGGCACCATCAGGCCATTGGGCGTATCCGCGGCAAAGCCGATGTGCCAATAGTGCTTGTGGATCAGCGCGTCACCGTCCAGCGAGCTGTTGAACTCGGGGAACTTCTTCAGCGCCGCCACGCAGGCCTTGATCAGAAAGGCCAGCATCGTGACCTTCACGGCACCAGCGCCGTTCGCAGTGTTCGCGCCCTTCTCCTGCTCCTTGTTGGTGAGCACACGGAAGGCCTCCAACTCGGTGATGTCAGCATCGTCGTGGTTGGTGACGGCGGGGATCATCACCGCGTTGCGCAGCAGGTTGGCGCCACTGATCTTCTTGATGCGGCCCAGTTCCTTGCGCTCGATGGGGCCGAACTTGGAGAAATCGACCTTGGGCCAGGGGATGAGGCCCAGCTCCGCCCCGGCACCACCCGCCGGCGCCGCCTTGGCCAGCGTAGCCGCCATCGAGGCCGCCAGAGCCTGCGTCTGCGCAGCACCAGCCATCACCGCCTTGGTGAAGGCCTGCACATCGTCCTGGGTGATGCGACCCTTGGGCCCCGTACCCTTGACTTCCTGCAGCGGCACACCTAGCTCGCGTGCAAATCGGCGCACAGAAGGCGAGGCATGCGGCAAACCCTGCGCCGCGGTGGCGGTGGGCTGGTGCGCGGGCATTTCAGCTCCCACTGAACCTGTCGAAGTGCCCGCTTCCGTTCGCACTGAGCCTGCCGACGTGCCCGCCTCCGTTCGCACGGAACCTGCCGAAGTGCCCAGCTCCGTTCGCACTGAGCTTGTCGAAGTGCCCACTGGGGCTTCGACGGGCCTGTCCTGAGCTTCGTCGAAGGGCTCAGCCCGAACGGGGGTTGCCATTGCGGGCTCAGGCACAGGCGCAGGCGCTGGCGCAGGCTCAAGTGCAGGCGCAGGCGCAGGGGCCGGCGCCTGACCATCGGCTTCCAGCATCAACACCAGCGAACCTTCGTTCACGACATCGCCGACAGCGACCTTGAGTTCCTTGACCACGCCGGCGTGCGATGACGGGATTTCCATCGACGCCTTGTCACTTTCCACCGTCATCAGCGATTGATCAACCTTCACGGTGTCGCCGGGCTTGACCAGCATCTCGATCACCACCACGTCCTTGAAGTCCCCGATGTCGGGAACCTTGACTTCGACCAGGGCCATGTCCTGTTCTCCTTGTCGTGTTTGAAGGGCCGGCGCCGTCTCAGGCGTACAGCGGGTTGAGTTTGTCGGCGTCGATGCCATACCTGGCGATCGCCTCGGCCACCTTGGCCATCGGCACCAGACCTTCATCGGCCAGCGACTTCAGCGCCGCCACGACGATGTAGTGGCGGTTGATCTCGAAGTGCTCGCGCAGCTTGCTGCGGAAGTCGCTGCGGCCAAAGCCGTCGGTGCCCAGCACCTTGTAGCTGCGGCCGCGGGGGATGAAGGCGCGGATCTGATCGGCGTAGTTCTTCATGTAGTCGGTGGATGCCACCACCGGGCCCTCATGGCCGCCGAGCTGCTGCGCGACGAAGGACACACGTGGCGCCTCTGTGGGGTGCAGCAGGTTCCAACGCTCGCAGTCCTGGCCGTCGCGCGCCAGCTCGTTGAAGCTGGGGCAGCTGAAAACGCTGGCTGCCACGCCCCAGTCCGCGGCCAGCAATTTGCGCGCCTCCATGCTCTCGCGCAGGATGGTGCCGCTGCCCAGGAGGTTCACACGCGGTGCGCCCTTGGCGCCCTCGCCTGCCTCCAGCAGGTACATGCCCTTGATGATCTGCTCTTCGGTGCCCGCCTTCAGACCGGGCATCGGGTAGTTCTCGTTGAGCAGCGTCAGGTAGTAGTAGACGTTGTCCTGCTTCTCCACCATTCGCTTCAGGCCGTGGTGGAGGATGACGCCCACCTCATGCGCGAAGGTCGGGTCGTAGCTGATGCAGTTGGGGATCGTGCCCGCCAGGATGTGGCTGTGGCCGTCCTCGTGCTGCAGGCCCTCGCCATTGAGCGTGGTGCGCCCGGAAGTGCCGCCCAGCAGAAAGCCTCGAGCCTGCATGTCCCCGGCGGCCCAGGCCAGATCGCCGATGCGCTGGAAGCCGAACATCGAGTAATAGATGTAGAACGGCACCATGATGCGGTTGTTTGTCGAGTAAGACGTGGCCGCGGCGATCCAGCTGCTCATCCCGCCGGCCTCGTTGATGCCCTCCTGCAGGATCTGCCCAGCCTTGTCCTCCCGGTAGTACATGACCTGGTCTTTGTCGACCGGGGTGTACTTCTGCCCCTCGGGGTTGTAGATGCCGATCTGGCGGAACAGACCCTCCATGCCGAAGGTTCGCGCCTCGTCCACGAGGATGGGCACCACTCGCGGGCCCAGGGCCTGGTCCCGCAGCAGTTGCGTCAGGAAGCGCACGTAGGCCTGCGTGGTGCTGATCTCGCGGCCAGAGGCCGTGGGGTCGAGCACGGACTTGAAGGTGTCGAGTGCCGGCACGGTGAATTGCTCGTCGGCCTTGGTGCGGCGGTGCGGCAGATAGCCCCCCAGAGCCTGGCGGCGCTCGTGCAGGTATTTCATCTCCGGCGTGTCGTCGGCCGGCTTGTAGAACGGGATCTTGGGCAGCTCGCTGTCGGGAATGGGGATGTTGAAGCGGTCGCGGAAGTAACGGATGTCGTCGTCACTGAGCTTCTTGGCCTGGTGCGCGGTGTTCTTGCCCTCCCCCGCCCGGCCCATGCCCCAGCCCTTGACTGTCTTGACCAGCAGCACGGTGGGCCCGCCCTGGTGGCTGTTGGCGGCGTGGAAGGCGGCATAAACCTTCTGCGCGTCGTGGCCGCCGCGGCGCAAAGCCCAGACGTCCTCATCGCTCATCTTGGCCACCAGTTCCAGCGTGCGCGGGTCCCGGCCGAAAAAGTGCTTGCGCACGAAGGCGCCGTCATTGGCCTTGAAGGCCTGGTAGTCGCCATCCAGCGTGTCGAGCATGATCTTGCGCAGCGCGCCGTCCTTGTCGCGCGCCAGCAGCGGATCCCAGTTGCTGCCCCACACCAGCTTGATCACGTTCCAGCCGGCACCGCGGAACTCCCCTTCGAGCTCCTGGATGATCTTGCCGTTGCCGCGCACCGGCCCGTCCAGGCGTTGCAGGTTGCAGTTGATGACGAAGACCAGGTTGTCCAGCTTCTCACGCGCCGCCAAACCGATAGCGCCCAGCGACTCGGGCTCGTCCATCTCGCCGTCGCCGCAGAAGACCCAGACCTTGCGCTTGGAGGTGTCAGCGATGCCGCGCGCGTGGAGGTACTTCAGGAAGCGCGCCTGGTAGATAGACATCAAGGGCCCCAGGCCCATGGAGACCGTGGGGAACTGCCAGAACTCGGGCATCAGCTTGGGATGGGGGTAGCTCGACAGGCCCTTGCCGCCCACCTCCTGGCGGAAGTTGGTCATCTGCTCCTCGCTCAGCCGACCTTCCATGAAGGCACGGGCGTAGATGCCGGGGGCGCTATGGCCCTGGATGTAGAGCAGGTCCCCGCCATGGTCCTTGCTCTCGGCGTGCCAGAAGTGGTTGAAGCCCGTGGCGAACATGTGCGCCACCGAGGCGAATGAGCTGATATGTCCACCCAGATCGCCGCCATCGGCGGGGTCCAGCCGGTTGGCCTTGACCACCATGGCCATGGCATTCCAGCGCATGTAGGCGCGCAGACGCCCTTCCAGTTCCAGGTTGCCGGGGCTGCGTTCTTCGTGGTCCGGCTCGATGGTATTGACGTAGCCCGTATTCGCCGAGAACGGCATGTCAACGCTGTGCTGCCGCGCCTCTTCCAGCAATTGCTCCAGCAGGTAGTGCGCGCGGTCCGGGCCTTCGGCCTCGATGACGGCGCTGAGCGCATCCAGCCACTCGCGGGTTTCCTGAGCGTCGATGTCGTAGGGGGTGAGGCCGGGGGCCGGTGTGGTTGCAGCGGACATAAACCGTCTCCTTGTCTTGATGACTTGCTTGTCGTTCAGTTTCGCACAGCTCGTTACCTTTTCAAATAGTGGACATGTGTTCCGCATTATGAAAAGAGAGCAAATTCAGCAGATCACCAAGCAGCCTGTCTCAGCGCACCAGGATAATTCGCCCATGCAATCCCGCGCCACCATACAGACGCCCGGCCCTGTATGGCCCGCCAGGCTCGGTCGGCTGGCCGCTCGGTGGTGGCGTCGGCTGCCCCCCTCCCGTCAGGACCGCCTGGCCACCATCGGGCCCCTGGTGTCGGTGCTGCTCTTCCTGGCCGCCATCACCAGCGCCTTCTGGTACTTGCGCCAAGAGGAAATCAGCCGCGAACTGGAGTCGGTGGTGCGTGACACCGAAATCACCCAGCAGCGCGTGGGCTTGAGGCTGATCGAGAACCAGGAACAGCTGCTTCGCCTGGCCCGGGAACTCGTCACGCGCGAGATCAGCGCCCAGGAGTTCGGCCAACAGGCGCAGACCTTGGCCAGCGACCGCCCCGAGATCATGCACATCACCTGGCTGAGCGCGCGTCGGGCCGTGCGGGCCACGCTGCGGGGTTCGGCGGCACAGGCCGGGGCGGGCGCCGCCGAACAGTGGCAAGGGCTGAAGCTGCCCGAGGAGGGCTCCAAGGAAGCCACTGAAGCGGCCTTCATGGCCGCGCGCGACCGGCGCCAGTCCGCATACTCAGAGCCCTTCAGCGACCCCGGCGGGCTTTCGGTCTTCCAGCTGCATGTGCCCTTGATCGACCGCGGCAGCTTTGCCGGCACCCTGGTGGCTGAGTACTCTGTGCCCATGCTGGTATGGCGCCTGGTGCCCGCCGATGTGGCGTTGCGCCACCGCATCACCGCCCTGGGCGCAGACTCCGTCGCCCTGGCCAGCACCAGCACGTCCATGCCTGGGCGAGAGCGCGAGCGCGGCGGCCTGGTCCACGAGTTGCCCCTGACCCCGGCGCTCAACGGCATCGTCCTGCGCGGTGAAGGCTGGAGAACCTCCATCGGCTTGATCAGCAACACCTTGTTCTGGATGGTGGTGGCCCTGTCGGTGCTCACCCTCTGGATGCTGCTGGGCACGTGGCGGCATATGCTCCGGCGCGCCCAGATCCAGTCAGCCCTGGTGCAGGAGACCCAATTCCGCCGGGCCATGGAAAACTCGATGCTGACTGGGATGCGCGCGCTGGACCTGGAAGGCCGGATCACCTACGTGAACGCCGCCTTCTGCCAGATGAGCGGATTCTCGGAAGGCGAACTCCTGGGCCGCAAACCGCCCTATCCCTACTGGCCGCCCGACCGCATCGACGAGAACAACCGACTGCTGCAGCAGGAGATGCAGGGCCGCAGCCCCGCAGGCGGCATCGAGGTGCGCCTGATACGCAAGGATGGTCAGCAGTTCGACGCCCGAATGTACGTGTCGCCCCTGATCGATCCGAAGGGCCAGCAGAAGGGCTGGATGACCTCGATGACCAACATCACCGAAGCCAAGCGCATCCGGGACCAGCTCTCGGCGTCGCACGAGCGCTTCACCACGGTGCTGGAAGGCCTGGACGCCTCGGTTTCGGTGTTATCGGTGCAACAAGCCGATCTGCTGTTCGCCAACCGGTCCTACCGCCTGTGGTTCGGCGCGGACGCACGCGGCCATGGCCAGCTCACGGTCGGGCATGCCCAGACGCCGTTCGACCAGGATCTGGAGGACGACCTGGATCCGATGTCCGGCCTGCCGGTCCAGGAGTTGACGGAGTCCTCAGGTGACCTGCGCGAGGTCTATGTGGAATCGCTGAACAAGTGGTTCGACGTGCGATCGCGCTACCTGCAGTGGACCGACGGACGGCTGGCCCAGATGGTCATCGCCACCGACATCACGGCGCGCCTGCGTGCCGAGGAGCAGGCCAAGCAGCAGGCGGACAAGGCGGCGGTGACCAGCCGGCTGATGACCATGGGCGAAATGGCCTCTTCAGTGGCGCATGAGCTCAACCAGCCCTTGACCGCGATCACCAACTATTGCAACGGCATGGTGTCGCGGGTGACGGCAGAGACCATCGACAAGAACGACCTGGTTGCCGCGCTGAAGAAGACCGCCAGCCAGGCAGAGCGCGCGGGGCACATCATTCATCGCATCCGCTCGTTCGTGAAACGCAGCGAGCCCCAGCGCCAGCCGGCGCAAGCCCGCACCATCGTGGAGAACGCCGTGGAACTGGCCGGGATCGAGCTGCGGCGCAGGCAGGTTGCCATCCGCACCTACGTCGCGCAACGCCTGCCCACGCTGCAGGTCGATCCCATCCTCATCGAACAGGTGCTGATGAACCTGATGAAGAACGCGGCCGAGGCCATCGACGCGGCGCAGTTGCCCGCCTCGCGCCGCCACATCGAACTGCGGGTGGTCCCGCGCCACACGCGTGAAGAGGGCGGCACCATCGAGTTCAGCGTGACGGACGCGGGCCCGGGCATCCCCGAGGAAGTGCTGTCGCGCCTGTACGAGGCCTTCTTCTCCACCAAGGCCGAGGGCCTGGGCATCGGGCTGTCGCTGTGCCGCTCCATCGTGGAGTCGCACCGGGGCCGGATGAAGGCCCAGAACCTCTACAATGCCGGCGCCATCGTGGGATGCCGGTTCGGCTTCACGTTGCCTGTGGAACTGCCCGTCCGCGCCGACTCGACCCTGCCGGCGGCAGAGTCCGACGCCCCCCTGGAAATCACCGCCCAGACGACGCCATGAGCCTGATCCCGAAAAAAGGAACCGTGTATGTCGTCGATGACGATGAAGCGGTGCGTGATTCCCTGCAGTGGCTGCTGGAGGGCAAGGATTACCGGGTGAAGTGCTTCGATTCCGCGGAGTCGTTCCTGGCACGCTTCGACCCCCGCGAAGTGGCCTGCCTGATTGCAGACATCCGCATGGACGGCATGAGCGGCCTGGAACTGCAGGACCGCCTGATCGAACGCCGCAGCCCCCTGCCCGTGGTGTTCATCACCGGCCATGGCGACGTGCCCATGGCGGTGACCACGATGAAGAAGGGCGCGATGGACTTCATCGAGAAGCCCTTCAAGGAAGAAGAACTGCTGGGCCTGGTGGAGCGCATGCTGGACCAGGCTCGTGATGCCTTCAGCCAACACCAGGAGGCCGTGAGCCGCGAGGCCCTGCTCGGGCGACTGACCACGCGCGAGGCCCAGGTGCTGGAGCGCATCGTGGCCGGTCGCTTGAACAAGCAGATTGCCGACGATCTGGGCATCAGCATCAAGACGGTGGAGGCCCACCGTGCCAACATCATGGAAAAGCTCAACGCCAACACCGTGGCCGATCTGCTGAAGATCGCGCTGGGCGCCGTACCCAAGGCTTGAGCCTCTTCACCCCCCACAGGCCGCTGATCCCAGCGGCCTTCTTCGTTGCGGAGTCTGCGTGACAGCAAAGATCATCGACGGCGTGGAACTCTCCCGGCAGATGCGTGAAGACCTGAGCCGGCGCGCGCACACGCTGGCCGCACGCGGCCAGCGGCCAGGCCTGGCTGTGATCCTCGTGGGCGAAGACCCGGCCAGCGCCGTGTACGTGCGCAACAAGGTCAAGGCCTGTGAGACCCACGGCCTGCACTCGGTGTTCGAAAAGTACGAGGCCAGTCTGTCGGAGGCAGATCTGCTCGAGCGCATATGCACGCTCAACGCCGACCCCTCCGTCCACGGCATCCTGGTGCAGATGCCCCTGCCCCGCCACATCGACCCACACCGAGTCATCCAGACCATCGACGTGCGCAAGGACGTGGACGGCTTCTCCACCTTGTCCGCTGGCGAGTTGATGAGCGGGCTGCCGGGCTTTCGGCCCTGCACGCCCTATGGCTGCATGAAGCTGATCGAGAGCACCGACATCGATATCCGCGGCAAGCATGCGGTGGTCATCGGCCGCAGCAACACGGTGGGCAAGCCCATGGCGCTGCTGCTGCTGCAGGCCCATGCCACGGTGACGGTGTGCCACAGCGCCACACCCGATCTGGCGCTGCACACACGCCAGGCCGACATCCTGGTGGCGGCGGTGGGGCGGCGCCACATGGTCACACGCGACATGGTCAAGCCCGGCGCGGTGGTGATCGACGTGGGCATCAACCGCAACGAGCAGGGCAAGCTGCAAGGCGATGTGGACTATGACGGCGTGCGCGAGGTGGCAGGCTGGCTCACCCCCGTGCCCGGTGGCGTCGGCCCGATGACCATCACCATGCTGCTGGTCAACACCGTGCAGGCCGCCGAAGGCAGTCTGCAGGCTGTGTGACACCGCCAGATCGACCACCCTTCACCACGAAAACCGCCACCATGACCCCACCCAACCCCCTGCTGGCCTTCGACCAGCCCCCCGCTTTCGACCGCATCCGGGCCGAGCACGTCAAGCCCGCCATCGACGCCTTGCTGACGCAGGCGGATGCGGCGCTGGAGCGCGCGGTCGGGCCCGAGGTCGGGCCGGGCTACGACGCCTTGTCGGCCGTGCTGGACGTGGCTACCGAAAAGCTGGAGCGGTCCTGGGGCTTGGTGGGCCATCTGCATGCCGTGGCCGACACACCGGAGATCCGCGCCGCCTACAGCGACAACCTGGGCGCCGTCACCGCCTTCCATACCCGGCTGTCCTCGGACCAGCGCCTGCTGGAACGCTACCGTGCGGTGCGCGAGCAGGACACCGCGCTCACCCCGGCACGGCGCCACGCCCTGGACCTCACGCTGCGTGACTTCGAGCTGTCGGGCGCCCTGCTGGAGGGCCCCGCCAAGCAGCGCTTCGCCCAGATCCGCGCGCGCCGGGCCGAGTTGTCGCAACAATTCTCCGAACATGTGCTGGACGCCACCGATGCGTTCTTCCTGGATGTGCCCGATGCACAACTGGCCGGCCTGCCCGCCGACACGCTGGCAGCTGCACAGCAAGCCGCCCAGGCGGCCGGCGTGCCGGGCTGCCGCCTGACGCTGCACGCACCCAGCTACCTGCCCGCGATGCAGCACGTGCACGAGCGCAGCGTGCGCCAGGCGCTGTACCGCGCCTACGTCACCCGCGCCAGCGAGCATGGGCCACCCGCCCAGGACAACACCGCCCTCATTCAGGAACTGCTGGCGCTGAAGCAGGAGGAGGCACGGCTGCTGCAGCGCGACAGCTACGCCCAGGTGTCGCTGGCCCCGAAGATGGCCGGCAGCCCGCAGGAGGTGATGGACTTCCTGCGCCTGCTGGCGCAGCGCGCGCGCCCATCGGCGCAGAAAGATTTCGAGGAGCTCCAGGCCTTCGCCCAGGCCGAACTCGGTCTGCCAGACCTGCAGGTCTGGGACGTGCCCTATGCCAGCGAGCGGCTGCGCGAGGCGCGCTACGCCTACAGCGAGGAGGAGGTCCGGGCCTACTTCACGCTGCCGCGGGTGCTGCACGGCCTGTTCGAGATCATCCAGACGCTGTTCGGCGTGCGCATCGTCGAGGATCAGGCACCCGTGTGGCACGACAGCGTGAAGGTCTACCGCATCGAGCGCGCGGCGGCCCAGCCGGGCGACGCCGCCCCCGTCACCGTGGCGCACTTCTATCTCGACCTGCACGCCCGCCCGGGCAAGAGCCCGGGCGCCTGGATGAGCGATGCGCAGTCGCGCTGGCGCCGGCCCGACGCCGCGGGCGCGCTGCAGACTCCGGTGGCCCACCTGATCTGCAATTTCGCCTCGCCGCAGGGTGGCCGGCCGGCACTGCTCACGCACGACGACGTGATCACGCTGTTCCACGAGTTCGGCCACGGCCTGCACCACATGCTCACCCAGGTGGAAGACCTCGCCGTTTCCGGCATTGCCGGCGTGGAGTGGGATGCGGTGGAGTTGCCCAGCCAATTCATGGAGAACTTCTGCTGGGAGTGGAGCGTGCTGCGCCGCCTGACCGCACATGTGGAGACCGGCGAGCCGCTGCCGCGCGCCTTGTTTGACAAGCTGCTGGCGGCCAAGAACTTCCAGAGTGGCCTGGCCACGTTGCGCCAGATCGAGTTCGGCCTGTTCGATATGCGCCTTCACGCCGAGCCTGGCAGTCAGGCCGACGTGCAGCGCGTCATGGACCAGGTGCGCGCCGAGGTAGCCGTGCTGCAACCGCCGGCCTTCAACCGCTTCCAGAACGCGTTCTCCCACATCTTCGGCGGGGGCTATGCAGCGGGCTACTACAGCTACAAGTGGGCGGAGGTGCTGAGCGCCGACGCCTGGAGTGCGTTTGAGGAAACCGATCCGCTGGACGTGGCGACCGGTCAGCGTTACCTGCGCACCATCCTGGAAGTGGGCGGCAGCCGTCCGGCACTGGAGAGCTTCAAGGCCTTCCGCGGGCGAGAGCCGCGCATCGACGCGCTGCTGCGCCACCAGGGCCTGGCCTGACGCAGCGGCGGGGATGGCGGGCTACGGCATCAGATGCCGTTTGAGCCCACCCACAGCCCAGGAGCCCCCCGCCACCGAAGCACCAACCACCCAGAACAACGCGCTGGCACCCACGGCCACGCCCGCAGCGCCAAAGAAAAGCGGCATCAGCGTGCTGGACAGGTTGATCGCCATGGAGCGGAAGGCCAGGGTCTCGCCATGGCGGTTGTCGGGCGTCAGGTGATGCAGCGTGGACATCACCATGGGCTGGGTGCTGCCCAGCGTAACGCCCAGCACCAGGGCGCACAGGCCCATCTGCCACGGGCTCTCCGCCAGCGGGTACAGGGCAAAGACCGCCCCAGTGCCGACCATCGCCCAGCGGATCACGGCCGTCTCTTCCGTGCGATGTGCCAGCGCCGGGATCGCCAGGCGGATCATGCTCACGCTGAGGGTAAAGGTACCCAGGATCAAGCCGATGGTGGAGGCACTGAAGCCGCGGTCGTGGCCGATGATGGGCAGCGCAAAGCTGTGCACGTCCCAGCAGGTGGACAGCAGCCAGTTCGCCAGCAGCAGGCGCTTCATGCCCGGCGCGGCCAGCAGGCTCCACACGCCGCTGCCCGCCACCGGGCTCACCACGGGCACCGGTCGGGGCATGCGGGGCACCTTGCGTGCACTCCAGAGCGTCAGTCCGATGAGCGGGAACATCAGCGCATAGGCTGCGACAAACCCTGCCCAGTCGATCATGAAGCCCAGGGCCACCGGCCCCACCACATTGGCAAACGAGGGTGCCACCCCCAGCCAGCTGAAGATGCGCACGCGCTCGGTGTTGTCGCGTGCGGCCAGCCCAGCCGTGCGCTGGATGGCGAGCATGCCCATGTTGGTGCCGCTGCCGCACAGGGTGGCCGACAGGCAAAGAAGGCCGAAGTGCAGCGCACCGTCCAGGAAGGTGGAACCCACCGCACACACCGCGCCCAACAAGGTCAACGTGACAGCGATCCCCACCGGGCGGTGGTAGCCGTAGCGGTCAGCCAGACGTCCGGAGGGCATGGCCAGCAGGACCGGTGCAGCTGCGAACAGGGCCATGAGCAGGCCCACAGACCAGGCGCTGTAGCCCTCGCGCAGGGTCTGCAACGGAGCAGCCAGCCGCAAACCCGCCATGGCCGCGTGGATGCCCACCTGCCCCAACACCAATGCCAGCAGCGTACGCCCGGTGATGGCGGGCTCAGCGCCCGAGGAACCTGCCGGGCCCGGGGGATGGTCAGCCACTGGCAGCGCCGTCCCCTTCGCCGGCATCGGATCGTGAATCGGGCTCCACAGTGGTGGGCAGCAGAGCCTGTGCCTGCGCCTCAGGCAAGCTCTCCACTCCTCGCAACTGCCGGGCCATCGCCCGCGTGCGAACCTCGGCCGATTCGATGGTGTGGGCAGCCTCGTCGAGCTTCTTGCGGGTCTTGGCCAGCACGTCGCCGAACTTGCCGAACTCGGTCTTCACCGCGCCCAGTACCTGCCAGACCTCGGCGCTGCGCTTCTCGAGAGCCAAGGTGCGAAAGCCCATCTGCAGGCTGGTCAGCGTGGCCAGCAGCGTGGTCGGGCCGGCCAGCGTGACGCGGTGCTCGCGCTGCAGCGCCTCCATCAGGCCCGGGCGCCGCAGGGCCTCGGCGTACAGGCTCTCGGTGGGCAGGAAGAGGATGGCGAAGTCGGTGGTGTGAGGCGCGGCGATGTACTTCTCGCGGATGGAGCGGGCCTCCAGCCGCAGGCGGGCTTCAAGGGCCCGCGCCGAAACCTCCACAGCCGGCGCGTCGGCGCGGTCTTGTGCGTCCATCAGCCGCTCGTGGTCCTCGCGCGGAAACTTCGCATCGATGGGCAGCCAGAGCGGCGCACCGTCGTCACTGCGCCCGGGCAGGCGGATGGCGAACTCCACGCGCGCGCCGCTGCCCGGCACGGTCTCCACGTTGGCCGCGTACTGCTGGGGCGTGAACACCTGCTCCAGCAGCCCGGCCAGCTGCACCTCGCCAAAGACACCCCGGGTCTTGACGTTGGTCAGCACGCGGTTGAGCGAGCCCACATCGCGCGCCAGCCCCTGCATCTCGCCCAAGCCCTGGTGCACCTGCTCCAAGCGCTCGGCCACCTGCTTGAAGCTCTGGCCCAGACGCAGCTCCAGTGTGGCGTGCAGCTTCTCGTCCACGGTGGCGCGCATCTGTTCCAGCTTGCGCTCGTTGCCTTCCTGCAGCGCCTTGAGCTGCTCCTGCACGGCCGTGCGCACCTCGCCCAGGCGCTGTTCGTTGCGCAGCGAAAGCTGACCCAGTTGCTCGTTCTGGGTGCGCGCGCTCTCGGCCCCCTGGGCCAGCAGGGTCTGCTGAAAGCCGGCAAGGTCTGCGCGCGAGGCCTGGGCCTGGCGCCCCAGTTCGTCGCGCAATTCGCGCTCCAGCCGTTCCATCTGGGCCAGGGTGTCGGCGTGCCGCCGCTCGTGCGCACCGCCATCCCCGCGGCGGGAACGCAGCACAAGCCATCCGAGTACCACCGTGTTCAGGCCCATCAGCCCGAACAACACCAGCGTCGTCGCGTCCGGCGTCATTCGGCGCGCAGCGGCAGCACCTGCGGGTTGATCGGCGTGGGTGGCGTTCCGCCCGTTAACGCGGCAATCAGGTTGTCCGCCGCCAGCTCGGCCATCGCACGGCGCGTGGCCACGGTGGCGCTGGCGATGTGGGGAGTGAGGACGACATTGGACAGGGTCAGCAGTTCGGGGTGAACCTGCGGCTCGCCCTCGAACACGTCCAGCCCTGCCGCTGCAATGCGGCGCTCGCGCAAGGCCACGACCAGTGCCGCGTCGTCCACGATGCCGCCCCGGGCCACGTTGGTGAGTGTCGCCGTGGGCTTCATCTGCGCCAGCTCCGCCGCTCCAATGGCGTGGTGGCTGCTGACCGAGTACGGCAGCACCAGCACCAGATGGTCGGCCTCGCGCAGCAGCGTGGCCTTGTCCACGTAGCGTGCGCCCAGCGGCGCCTCCTGATCGGGCGCCAGACGGGAACGGTTGTGATAAATCACCTTCATGCCAAAGCCCAGCGCGCCGCGGCGCGCGATGGCCTGACCGATGCGGCCCATGCCCAGGATGCCCAGCGTGGCGCCGTGCACGTCGCTGCCGGTGAACATGTCGTAGGCCCAGCGCGTCCACTCGCCCCGGCGCAGGAAGTGTTCGCTCTCGGCCATGCGCCGCGCCGTGGCCATCATCAGCGCAAAGCCGAAGTCGGCCGTGGTCTCGGTCAGCACGTCGGGCGTGTTGGTTGCCAGCACCCCGCGCGCGGTGCAGGCGTCGATATCGAAATTGTTGTAGCCCACCGCCATGTTGGCCACCACGCGCAGTTGCGGGTTGGCCTCCAGCACCTGTGCGTCGATGCGCTCGCTGCCGGTGGTGAAGGCGCCCGCCTTGCCGCGCAGGCGCTCGATCAGCTGCGGCTTGGTGAAGATGGTGTCGCCGGGGTTGTCCTCGACGTCGAAGTGTTCGCGCAGACGCGCCACCGTCTCGGGGAAGACGGCGCGCGCCATCAGGATCGCAGGTCGTGTCATGCGCACCTCTTCAACGGAACCAGATGAAGGTCATCAGGACAAACAGCGGAATCAGGATGCACACACTCCAGGCCATGTAGCCGAAGAAGCTGGGCATGCGGATGCCACGGTCCTCGGCAATCGCCTTGACCATGAAGTTGGGCGCGTTGCCGATGTAGGTGTTGGCCCCCATGAACACCGAGCCGGCCGAGATGGCCGCCAGCGTGGCCGCACCAGCAGTCATCAGCACCTGCGGGTCGCCGCCGGCCAGGTTGAAGAACACGAGATACGTGGGCGCGTTGTCGAGGAAGGAGCTCAAGATGCCGCTGAACCAGAAGTAAGCCCAGGGCAGATGCTCGCCGCCCGGGCCCGTGACTGCGCGCACCACAGCGGAGAAGGGCCCGCCCTCTCCGGCCTTGAGCATGGCCAGCACCGGTACCATGGTCACGAAGATGCCGATGAAGAGCTTGGCCACTTCCTGCATCGGGGCCCAGGAGAACTGGTTGTCCTCGCGCACCGAGCGCTGGGTCAGGGCCAGCGAAGCGAAGGTCACAACGATCAGCAGGCCGTCGCGGACGATCTGCTGCAGTTCCACCTCGGTACCGAATACGTCGAAGGCGATGCCCGTCTTCCAGGTACCGCTCATCAGCACCAGAGCGGCCACCGCCAGCAGCAGCAGGAAGTTCACACCGCCTTCGATGCCAAAGCGCTGGTCGTCCGGCGTCGGGTCGGCCCGCTGCACGCCTTCCTTTCGGTACCAGTAGCTGTCGATGACGTAGAACAGGGCCAGCAGCGCGCCCACCAGGAACAGCGTCTCTGGGAAGATGGTCTTCACGGTCCAGAAGAAGTCAACACCCTTGAGGAACCCCAGAAACAGCGGCGGATCCCCCAGAGGCGTGAGCGAGCCGCCCGCGTTGCTGACGATGAAGATGAAGAAGACGATGACGTGGGCGACGTGCTTGCGGTTGTCGTTGGCACGGATGAGGGGGCGGATCAAGAGCATGGAGGCACCGGTGGTGCCCATGAAGCTGGCCAGCACCGCGCCAATGCCCATGATGGCCGTGTTCAGGCCGGGGCTGCCGTGCAGGTTGCCTCGCACATAGATGCCGCCGGCCACCGTGAACAGCGCCGTCAGCAGCAAGATGAAGGGGATGTACTCGGCGAGGATCACGTGCACCAGCATGCCGCCAGTGAGGCCTGCGCCCTGGGTGAGGGCGAAAGGAACCAACAGCAGCAATGCCCAGCCGGCCGCGATCTTGCCGAAGTGGTGATGCCAGACCTGCGGGAGGGCCAGCGGCATGATGGCGATGGACAGCAACATGCCGGCGAAAGGCAGCGCCCACCAGGCCGACAGGTTGCGCCCGTCGACCTCGGCTGCCAGCGCGGGCAAGGGCAGGAGCATCAGGGCCGCCAGCAGGGCCAGCGCGCCCAGGCCGCCCAAGCCGCCCCAACGCCCCCGGCACGGAGACAGGCTGCCGTCAGGCGACGGCACGCGGGACCAGGCACGCAAGGCGGGCCCGCAAGTCGGGTTGATCAGCATAGGTTCACTCCATGAAGCGGGCGAAGCCGGCCACCGGCTCGCGTTCGGTGACCAGGGTGTTCTCGATGGCGGCCGGATCGGCATGGCCCAGCGCCATGCCGCACACGAGCATCTCCTGGGCGGGCCATTGCAGCTCCTGCGCAATCACACGGTGGAACTGCGTGAAAGCGGCCTGTGGGCAGGTGTCCAGCCCGCGCGCGCGCGCGGCCACCATGATGCTCTGCAGGAACATGCCGTAGTCCAGCCAACTGCCCTGCTGCATGACGCGGTCGATGGTGAAGATCAGGCCTACCGGGGCGTCGAAGAAGGCGTAGTTGCGGGCGTGCTGCTCGTGCATGCGCGCCTTGTCGGCCTTGCCGATGCCCAGCAGGCTGTAGAGGTCCCAGCCCACCTTGCGGCGGCGGTCCACGAAAGGCGAGCGCCATTCGGTGGGGTAGTAGGCGTACTCCTCGGTGTGCTGTGCTCGCTGCGCGGGGTCGTCGTAGGCAGCGCGGATGCGCTGGCTGAGGCGCCCGCGAGCGGCCCCCGTGAGCACGTAGACCTTCCAGGGCTGGGTGTTGGTGCCCGAGGGCGCACGGGCGGCCACCGCCAGGATCTCCTCGATGGTCTGGCGTGGCACCGGGGTGGGCAGGTAGGCACGGATCGAGCGGCGCGAGGTGATGGCCTGGTCGACAGCGGCTGCGTCCTGGGGGACGGCCGGGGATTCCACAGTCATGCGTGTCCTTCAAACGATCAAGGGTTGGAGGGCCCGCAAGAGGGCCTCGGGGAACTGCGTCACCGGGCGGCGCGTCGCACGGTCGACATAAACATGGACGAAGTGGCCTGACGCCGCGGCAAGCGCCGCCCCTTCAGCGAACAGACCCACCTCGTAGCGGACGCTGGAACGCCCGGCATGCGCCACCCGCAAGCCGGCTTGGACCGGTTGCGGAAAGGACAACGGGCTGTAGTAGTTGCAGTGGGTCTCCACAACCAGGCCAATGGTCGCGCCCTCCTGGAGGTTCAGCGCGCCCTGCTCGATCAGGTAGCGGTTGACCACCGTATCGAAGAAACTGTAGTAGACGACGTTGTTGACATGACCGTAGACGTCGTTGTCCATCCAGCGGGTGGAGATCACCCCGAAGTGGCGGTAGCCTTCACGCGGGGGCGGCGACGGGCGGTCCGGCATCAAGGATTCAGAGGGTGGTGGATGAAGGTGGGCGGCGCGGCAGTCCAGCGGCAAGTGCTGCGCCTTCACACAGCCCCTGATTGTGCCGCCGAGCACGCCCAGCGCTGCCAGGCGGCGCAGGCCAATTCCAGCGTCCGGGCCTGGATATTCACGGTGACAGGCAGATCACGGCCATAGCCACCGGCCATCGACAGCGCCACCGGGATGCGCCGGACGCCCAACCAGTCCAGCACGCGCCGGTCCCGCTCGGCCAGGCCTTGCGCACTCAACTTCAAACGGCCCAGACGGTCGTTCTCGTGCGGATCGGCACCGGCCAGGTAGAAGGCCAACCCGGGCGGGGCGCCCTGCTGGCGCTGCGCCGCCTGCGCCAGGGCCGCGTCCAAGGCGGCCAGGTAGGCCTCATCGCTGCATCCGTCGGGCAATTCCACGTCCAGATCGCTGACCTCCTTGCGGAAAGGGAAGTTCTTGGCGCCGTGCAGCGAGAGTGTGAAGACCGAGTCGTCCCTTTGAAAGATGGCGGCCGTGCCATTGCCTTGGTGCACATCCAGATCGATGACCAGCACGCGCAGCGCAGGGCCGTGGCGGTGGTGGCGTTGCCATTCGGCCTGCATGAGCCGGGCTGCCACGGCCACGTCGTTGAACACGCAATAGCCCGAACCCTTGTGGGCATAGGCATGGTGCGTGCCGCCGGCCAGGTTGGCCGCCACGCCATCGCCACCCAGCAGGGCCGCACGCGCCGCCGCGATGGTGGCACCCACTGAGCGCCGGGAACGCTCCACCATCTGCGGCGACCAGGGAAAGCCGATCTCGCGCTGCTGCGCCGGGCTCACGGTGCCCTCCACCACGGCCGAAACCCAGGCCGGCTCATGCGCCAGCGCCAGTTCGCCATCCGTTGCCGGAGGCGCCTCCTGCAAGCGGATCTGCGGCAGAGAGGTCTCCACCGCTTGCCTCAGCAGCGCGTACTTGGCCATCGGAAAGGTGTGCCCTGCAGGCAGGGGCAACACAAAGTGGTCGGAGTGAAAGGCCCGCATGAAGGGCTGAATTCTAGGAAGCGCAAGATTTTTGTTGCAATGCAGCAAAAACCGCTTGCAAACACCCGGGAGAACCCTATACTTCAATTCATGCTGCAGTGCAGCAATGCTGTTTCCCTTTCCCACCATCCTCAATGGAGCTCACCATGTCTTATTTGACCGCTGAACAAATGGTTGCCGCACACAAGGCCAACCTCGAGACCCTCTTTGGCCTGACCCAGAAGGCTTTCGAAGGCGTCGAGAAACTCGTCGAGCTGAACATCCAGGTCGCCAAGACCGCGATGGTTGAAGTGTCCGACACCACCAAGGCGGCCCTGTCCGTGAAGGATGCCCAGGAACTGCTGGCTCTGCAGCAAGCCATGCTGCAACCGGCCGCCGAGAAGGCTGCTGCCTACGGCCGCCACGTGTACGAGATCGCCGCCTCCACCAACAGCGAAGTGGTCAAAGTCGCCGAGAGCCAGATGGCCGACGCGCAAAGCAAGTTCATGTCCATGGTGGACACCGCGGTCAAGAACGCCCCGGCTGGCACCGAGAACGCCGTGACGCTGGTCAAGTCTGCCGTGGCTGCCGCCAACAACGCTTTCGAGACCGTGCAGAAGGCCGCCAAGCAAGCCACCGACGTGGCCGAAGCCAATTTCCAGGCCATGACCCACACGGCCGTCAAGGCCACTCAAGCCCAGACGCGCGCCCGTCGCGCCGCCTGAGCAGGTCAGCGTTGAATTCGAAGGCAGCGGCCGGAGGCAGACTCTTTCAGAGTCTTTCTCGAAACCGAGGCAGGCTTTGAGCCAGCGCAATCTGGTCAGTGGCTCCGTGAGGTCTGATCACTGCTGACGGAAGTGCCTTTCGAAAGTGCTTGCGGCCCGGCTTGTCCGGGCCGTTTTCTTTTGTGGGCTGCTCAAGCCCGGCACTGCTGACGTTGCAGCGGGCTTAGCGCGTCAGCGCAGTGATGCGCGCACGCAGTTCCGCCAGCACCTGCTGCGTCGCGTCGCGGCCGGCGGCAATGGCGCGGCTGCGCGCGGTGAAGTCGGCACTGCCCACGCCTTGCAGCCGCGGCCTGACGACCACATCGGCATCGCGCAGCTCAAAGTGGTTGATGCTTTTTCCCATGATCGAGAAGGTTTGCATCAGCATCTTGAAAGGGTCGCCCGTGGGCGCGCCATCCGGCGGCGACGAGATGTCCACGGCCAACACCAGGTCGGCCCCCATCTGACGGGCAAAGCGCACGGGCACGGGCGACACCAAGCCGCCGTCCACATACTCGCGCGTGCCGATCTTCACCGGCTGAAAAACCGCCGGCACGGCACTGGAGGCGCGCACCGCCATGCCGATGTCGCCCCGCTGGAACAGGATGGGCGCGCCACTGTCCAGGTCGGTGGCCACGATACCCAGCGGCAGCTTCATCTGTTCGATGGAGCGCTGGCCCGTCTGCTCGCGCACGTAGCGCGCCAGCGCCTCACCCCGAATGAGCCCCCGCCCGGGAAAGGCCCAGTCGGTGATGGCGCCTTCGTCCATGGACTGCGCCAGTGTGGCCAGTTCCGCCCCGTTGCGGCCCGCGGCGTACAGCGCCGCCACCAGGCTGCCCGCCGAGGTGCCCACCACCAGATCCGGCCGGATGCCCGCCTCCTCCAGCACCTGGATCACCCCGATGTGCGCAAAGCCTCGCGCGGCGCCGCCGCCCAGGGCCAGGCCGATGCGCGGCGGCTTGGGCGGGGTGGGTGCTACCGGCTGGGGCGCAGGCGGCACCGGGCTCGATGCCGGAGGCACCGACTGGCAGCCTGCCAGAGCAGCCCCCACCAGCAGCGCCAGGGCGCTGCGCCGGGACGGCAAGGCGGAGTAGGCGGCAGGCTCCTTATTACTCATGGAACTAACCATCAAACTATTCAGTTGTTTTCATGCATGAAGAAGATGCCTAGAGTCCCATCTCAAGCCCGCCGGCAGACCTCTGCCACAGGGCACGCGCCCTGCGGGGCTGGTGCTGCTCGGATTGTGACCTCAGGCCTGAACCTCGCCGCCCTCCCCGCCAACGGCACGCATTCGCCATGTACCGCTACACCGACTTCGACCGCCAGTTCGTCCACGCTCGAGCCGCCCAGTACCGGGATCAACTCGGTCGCCATCTGACCGGCGAGCTGCCCGACGATGCCTTCCGCCCGCTTCGGCTGCAGAACGGGTGGTACGTGCAGCGTCATGCCCCCATGCTGCGCGTGGCCGTGCCCTACGGCGCGCTGTCCAGCACCCAGCTGCGCGCGCTGGCGCGCATTGCACGCGAGTTCGACCTGCAGGAGCCGGGCACGCCGCAGGAGCGCGGCGGCTTCGGCCACTTCACGACGCGGCAAAACCTGCAGTTCAACTGGATCCCGCTGGAGCGCAGCGCCGACGTGATGGACCTGCTGGCCAGCGTGGACATGCACGGCATCCAGACCAGCGGCAACTGCATCCGCAACATCACCAGCGACTCACTGGCCGGCGTGGCACACGATGAGATCGTGGACCCAAGGCCGTACTGCGAGGTGCTGCGCCAGTGGAGCACCCTGCACCCGGAGTTCGCCTTCCTGCCGCGCAAGTTCAAGATCGCCGTCAGCGGCGCCCGGGAAGACCGCGCCGCCATCCGTTGGCACGACATCGGCCTGCAGTTGGTGAAGAACGCGGAGGGCGAGGTGGGCTTCGCGGTCTATGTGGGCGGCGGCATGGGCCGCACCCCCGTCATCGCCCCGCTGGCCCGCGCCTTCGTACCCTGGCAGCAGATTCTGGTCTACATCGAAGCGGCGGTGCGCGTGTACAACCGCTTCGGCAGGCGCGACAACCTCTACAAGGCGCGCATCAAGATCCTGGTCAAGGCCGAGGGTCAGCGCTACTTTGACGAAGTGGACATCGAGTTCGAGAAGCTCCTCCACGAAGACGCCGGGGGCGCCGAGCACCTGATTCCCCAAGCCGAGCTCGACCGCGTGTCGGCCTGCTTCACAGTGCCGGAGGGCGTGGTGGCGGTTCAACACCCTGACCAGGACGCCCAGGCGAACATCGGAACCCGACATCCCCAGGGCGACACCGATGCCTCGCGCGCCTTTTCGCGCTGGTCGCAGCGCAACGTGCAGCCCCACCGCCTTCCCGGGCTGCGTACCGTCACCCTCTCGCTCAAGCGGCCCGGCCTGCCACCGGGCGACGTCACGGCCACACAGATGGACGCCGCTGCTGCGCTGGCCGAGCGCTTCAGCCAGGGAGAACTGCGCGTGACGCACGAGCAGAACCTTCTGCTGCCCTGGGTGCGCGAGGCCGACCTGCGCGCGCTGTGGCAAGCAGCCAAGGAGGGCGGGTTCGCCACACCCAACATCGGGCTGGTGACCGACATGATCGCCTGCCCCGGCGGCGACTTGTGCGCACTGGCCAATGCGCGCTCCATCCCGGTGGCGGCCGAGATCACCGAGCGCTTTCAGGACTTGGACCTGCAGCACGACATCGGCGATCTCGATCTGCACATCAGCGGCTGCATCAACAGCTGTGGCCACCACCACAGCGGCCACCTGGGCATCCTGGGCGTGGACAAGGACGGCACCGAGTGGTACCAGATCACGCTGGGTGGCTCGGACGGCTCAACGCTGTCTGGCGCCGCCACGCCGGGCAAGGTGATAGGCCCCTCCTTTGCCGCAGAAGAGGTGGCTGATGCCGTGGAGGCCGTCATCGAGACCTACCGGCTCGAGCGCCACGCGGGTGAGCGCTTCATCGACACCGTCCGCCGCCTGGGCGTGGCGCCGTTCCGTGCCGCCGCCGACGAGACGCGCCTGGCCACCGCCGCCTGAAAGGCCCGCCTTCAGGCATCAACGCTGGACACCTCATGAACTTCATCGACCCCCACCAAGACCCCTGGCACCTGGCTGCCGGCGAAGACGGCCCCCTGCACCACCCCAGCCTCGCTGACCGGCTGCTCTTGAACTTGAAGCAGTGGCACGCTGTGCGCGAGCACTGGACTGCGCAGACGACCGAAGGCAGGCGCATCGGGCTGCAACTGGACAACGAGGCCGACGTGGAGGCCCTGCGTCACGACCTGCCACGGCTGGCGCTGATCACCTTGGCCTTCCCCAAGTGGACCGATGGCCGCGCCTACACGCAGGCCCGCCTGCTGCGCGCGCGCCTGGGCTTTCAAGGCGAAGTGCGCGCCACAGGCGAGGTGCTGGCGGACATGTTGCCCCTGCTGCAGCGAACCGGCTTCGACGCCGTGCAGTTGCGCGCCGACCAACGCCTGGAATCAGCCCAGCGTGCGCTGGGCTTCTTCGCCGCGCATTACCAGGGGGATGCGCAGGGCGCGCGCCCGGTATTCCGCCGCGCAGAAGTGGCTGCGGACGTGGCATGACCGCCCCAAGCCCCCAGGCCGCCTGCGGCTGCGTGATCTTCGTCGGAGCCGGGCCGGGCGCGGCCGACCTCATCACCGTACGCGGGGCCCGGGTCCTGTCACAGGCCGAAGTGGTGCTTCATGACGCGCTGACCGACCCCGCGCTGCGCGAACTCGCACCACAGGCACGCTGGATCGACGTGGGCAAGCGCGGCTTCTGTGATTCGACAGGCCAGACCCGTATCAACGCCCTGCTGGTGCAGCAGGCCCGGCGATCGACCGTGGTGGTGCGCCTGAAGGGTGGCGACCCCAGCGTCTTCGGACGCCTGGAAGAGGAGCTCGAGGCCCTGGCCGGGGCAGGCATCCGCAGCGAGGTGGTGCCCGGCGTCACCTCGGCTCTGGCCGCCGCCGCCGCCACGCAGCGCCCCCTGACGCGCCGCGGCCGCGGGCGCAGCGTCTGCCTGACCACAGCCATGACCCGCGCTGGCGAACTGCAGGCCACCCGATCCGCGGACACGGAGGTGTTCTACATGGCCGGCCGCCAGCTCGCCACCCTGGGCCGCCGGCTGCGCGAGGTTGGCTGGGCCGCCGATACGGCAGTGGCGGTGGT
The DNA here is from genome assembly GCA_037127635.1 of Betaproteobacteria bacterium. Taxonomy (GTDB): domain Bacteria; phylum Pseudomonadota; class Gammaproteobacteria; order Burkholderiales; family Burkholderiaceae_C; genus Rubrivivax. Next base: position 248,382 of record JBAXYD010000001.1, read on the forward strand.
GTCCCGCGCCGGCTGGCCTGACCAGATCGCGTCCGATCACCAGGTGGGCACCTTGGCGCAGGCTGCGTTGCTGCACAGTGGACGGCCCGCGGTGGTGACGGTAGGCGTGGGCGCGCAGGCAGTGGTTGCTGCGCCCGAGGTGCGTGTTGACGGGCGCTCGGGGGAGCCGAAGGGTGTGCCTGAAGGCGCGCTCCAGAGGCCCCCCGCAGTCGACAAACCCGTCGATCTGCCAAGGTGGGGAGTCCACCTGTCCGGCCGCGTCGTTCTGGCGCCGTAAAATTCGGTTCTGTCTGGGCTGGCGCGACAAGCGTCAAACCAGCTTGATGTCAATTCACGCCGTGTCCACACCAACTGCCACGGCATCCACCGCCTCCGGACCACTCCGCCATGACCCACGTCGTCACCGAATCGTGCATCCGCTGCAAGTACACCGACTGTGTCGATGTGTGCCCCGTTGACTGCTTCCGCGAGGGGCCCAACTTCCTCACCATCGACCCGGACGAATGCATCGACTGCGCCGTGTGCATCCCGGAGTGCCCGGTCAATGCCATCCTGCCGGAAGAAGACGTCCCTGGCGACCAGCAGCATTTCATCAAGCTCAACGCGGAGCTGTCGCGCAAGTGGCCCAGCATCACGCGCAGCAAGGCGCCGATGCCTGACGCCGACGACTGGAAGGACCGCGCCGGCAAGCTCAGCGAACTGCAGCGCTGAAACCGGCACCCGTCAGCTCTGGGGTCACAGCCCCGAACCACGCTGTCCGGCACCTTGCGCGAGCCCCAGGCTCCGCAACCGTCTGCGCCCCTTGCATGCACCCCTGTGACCTACGCTGAAACTGCACATCAGGCACCGCCCATCGAGACCGACGCCGTGGTCATCGGCGCCGGGCCTGTGGGGCTGTTCCAGGTGTTCGAGCTCGGCCTGCTGGAGATCCGGGCCCATGTCGTCGACTCGCTGCCCGCCCCTGGCGGCCAGTGCATCGAGCTGTATCCAGACAAGCCGATCTACGACATCCCGGGCCTGCCCTTTTGCACCGGCCGGGAGCTGACCGACCGGCTGCTTCAACAGATCAAGCCCTTCGGCGCCACCTTCCACCAGAACCAGGAAGTGACGGCGGTGCAGCGGCAGCCCGACCAGCGCTTTCTGGTCCAGACGAACCAAGGCACGCGGTTCCTGAGCCAGACACTCTTCATCGCCGGCGGCGTGGGCGCCTTCCAGCCGCGCACACTCAAGGTGCCGGGCCTGGAGCCGTTCGCGGAACAGCAGGTGTTCTACCGCGTGCGCGATCCGGCCGCCTTCGCCGGCCAGCACCTGGTGGTGATGGGCGATGACGATACCGCGCTGGACTGGGCTCTGCACTTCGCGCAAGGCGGCCCGCACCAGGCGCGCAGCGTGACCCTGCTGCACCGGCGCGATGCATTCCGCGCAGCACCGGCCGCCGTGGAGCGCATGCGCCAGCTGTGCCAGACGCAGGCCATGACGTTCATCGCCGGCCAGATCACGGGCCTGCAGCACGCCCACGGCCGGCTGACCCACCTCCAAGTCACGGGCAGTGATGACCGCACCCGAACGGTGCTGGTGGACTGCCTGCTGCCCTTCCTGGGCTTGAGCCCCAAGCTCGGACCGATCAGCGAATGGGGCCTGGCCATGGAGCGCAAGCAGCTGGCGGTGGACACCGAGAAGTTCGAGACCAGCGAGCCCGGCATCTTCGCCGTGGGTGACGTCAACACCTACCCGGGCAAGAAGAAGCTCATCCTGTGCGGCTTTCACGAGGCCACACTGGCCGCCTTTGGTGCTTGCGCCTATGTCTTCCCCGGGGAGCGGGTGCAACTGCAGTACACCACCACCAGCCCTCGTCTTCACGAGCTTCTGGGGGTGACGCCACCGAAGTCATAATCTTCATTGCTGGGCGATTTCGGTCGCCCAGCTCTCCGCTAGGGGTGTTGGCACCGGCTCGCCGGTGTCGACTGAGACAGTCCCTTTGAACCTGATTGAGGTAATCCTCGCGCAGGGAAGCCGCTGAGACAGCTCGCACGGGTACTCCGGGCGCAGCGTTCCGGTGATTGCCGACCTGCCATCGCTTCTGAAAGCATCACGATGGCATTGCAAGACGTTTGTTCCCTTTTTGTGCCCTCCCGCATGGCCGCTGCCATGGCGCTGGCGCTTCCCGCCCTCGGCTGGGCCCAGACCGCGCCCGACGCAGCCCCCCAGACCATCACCGTGAGCGGCCGCAGCGCCGGCAATGCCGCCAGCGTGGCGGGCTTTGGCGATGTGCCGCTGTCGCGCGCTCCGTTCTCTGCCACGGTCATCACTTTGGGGCAGTTGCAGGACGCCGGCATCTCCGGCATCGGCGACCTCACCCGCGTGGACGCTGGCACCACCGACGCCTACAACGCCCCCGGCTACTGGGGGCAACTGGCGGTGCGCGGCTTCACGCTGGACAACCGCTTCAACTACCGGCGCGACGGCCTGCCCATCAATGCGGAGACGGTGATCGCCCAGGGCAACAAGCAGGCGCTGGAGATCCTCAAGGGCACCAGCGGCCTGCAGGCCGGCACCAGCGCGCCCGGCGGCCTGGTCAACCTGGTGGTCAAGCGCCCCGGCGAGCGCATCAGGCAAGTGCACCTGGGCTGGGAGCAGGATGGCACCCTGGGACTTTCGGCAGACCTGGGCGACCGCGCCGGTGCCGATGGCGCGCTGGGCTGGCGCATGAACGCAGGACTGGAACGGCTGGACCCGAGCCTGAAGAGCAGCCAGGGCCACCGCGGACTGTTCGCCCTGGCCGGCGAGGCCCGGCTGGGCAAGGGCACCCTGCTGGAGGTGGAGATCGAATCCAGCCGCCAAAGCCAACCCAGCACCCCGGGTTTCAGCCTGCTGGGCGATTTGCTGCCCCGGGCGCGCAGCATCGATCCGCGCACGAACCTGAACAACCAGGCTTGGTCGCTGCCGGTGGTGATGGACGGGCAGACCGGCTCGGTGCGCCTGACGCAGGCACTGAGCAACGAGGTGAATTTGGTGGCCCACGCGATGCGCCAACGGCTGCGCAGCGACGACCGCGTAGCCTTTCCGTTCGGCTGCTACGACGCCGCAGCCGACGTCTACTACGCCGACCGCTACTGCCCGGACGGCCGCTTCGACCTCTACGACTACCGCAGCGAAGGCGAGCGCCGCACGTCGGATGCGATGGACCTGTCGATCAACGGCCGTAGCCAGTGGCTCGGTTTGACGCATCGGTTCTTGGCCGGCGTGTTGCTCACGCGCTTCGAAGCCCGCTTCAATCGCCAGGCTTACAACTACTCGGGTTCGGGCGCCATCGACGGCTTGACCCAACTGCCGGCGGACCCGACGCTCACCGACGAGAACACCCAGCGTGACGAGCGCAGCACCGAGTGGCGGCTGCAGGACGCCATCACCTTGAGCCCGCGCTGGAGCCTCTGGGCCGGCTTGCGCCACAGCCGGCTGCTCCGCGAGAGCGTGCGCACCGACGGCTCACGGGCCACAGGCTATGACCAATCCTTCACCACCCCCTGGCTGGCTTTGAGCCACGCCCTCGGCCCGCAGACCCTGGCCTACCTGAGCTGGGGTCAGGGCGTGGAGTCAGAGGTGGCGCCGGGGCGGTCCCGTTACACCAACGCCGGGCAGGCGTTACCGGCGCTCAAGAGCCAGCAAACAGAGCTGGGCTTCAAGCAGTCCGGCGCACACCTGGACTGGCGCGCCGCAGCCTTCAACATCCAGCGCCCGGTCTGGAGCGACATTGGCAGCTGCGACGTCAGCGGCAGCTGCACCCGCCGCGAGGACGGCACGGCCCAGCACCGTGGGATGGAGCTGGAGGCCGAGTGGCGCGGTGGCGTGTGGTCGGTGCGCGGCAGCGCGATGGCCCTGCAGGCCCGGCGCGAAGGTGCGCTGGACGGCAGCGTCAACGGCCTGCGGCCCGTCAACGTACCGGCCACGAGCCTGAAGCTGCAGGGGGTGTACAACGTGCACGCCATGCCGGGGCTTGCGCTCCTGGGTTTTGTGATCCACGAGGGAGAACGCATGGTGCTGCCCGACAACCAGCTCGCCACCCCCGGCTGGACGCGACTGGACCTGGGTGCCCGCTGGACTCAGAAGGCCCCCGGCCGCACCGTGGTCTGGCGTGCCAGCCTGGACAATGTGGCCGATGTCCGAGCCTGGAAAGAAGCCCCCCTGCAGTATGGCCACGTCTACCTGTACCCGCTGGCCCCACGCACGCTGCGTCTGTCGGTGATGGCCAGTCTCTGAGCCCGCATCCGCCAACCGGATAACACCGCGCAAGCCTGTCCTGTTGAGATCTGGTGACCGGGCACACCCGGTCCGGACACGCCCTCACATCAGGCCCGCTGCGATGTTGATCGTCAAGGCGATCAAGATGGCATTGAAGAAGAAGGCCAGCACGCAATGCAGCGTGCCCACGCCGCGCAAGGCCCCACCGTTGAACACCACATCAGCGGTTTGGCCTGAAGTGCCGATCACGCAGGCGAAGTAGACGAAGTCCAGGTACCCTGGGTCAGGCGTGCCGGGAAATATGAGCGGGTCAGGTTCTTTCCGCAACCGCGCCACCCAAAAGTCATGGGCATAGTGCTGGGCGAACAGCAGTTGGGTGAACAGCCAGGCACTCAATACCGTCAGGGCAGCCAGCAAGATGTGGCCGGTGCGCAGGTCCAAGTCCTTCATGTCGCGTACGGCCGCAAGCTGTGACCCCACGGCCAGCAGCACCGCCGCAGTTGCCAGCACCACCAGCAGCAGGATCGCCAGACGCCCCTCATCCTGCAGCAGCGCCCGGCGGTGCATGCGAGGCGTGTCCTTCTCCAGAATCATGGGGGCCGCCAGGACCAGGTAGGTCAGCGACATGGCATTCCAGCAAACCAGCGCGCGCGCCTGCTCGGACACGGCCCTGAAGCCTGGAAGCAAATACCACACCGCCACGCCCAGACCCAGCGACGCCAGCAGCCGCGGCCGCGCGCGCAGCGCCCGCCACCAGCCGGCCGGATGCCAGGAATGGGCCCGTGCCGTCATGCCGGGATCTTCCGCCGCGGGCACGGTTCAGGGCCCAAGCAGTCGCCCCAAGCGGCCGTGCCATGGCAGGAGACCCATGTCGTGCTGTTCATCGAAGGGTGGGATGGTGAGATTGCATTCGATTCTGGCGTCAACTCAAGGCACCGGCGATGGCTGGCCTTGCGACATCGACAAGATCGGTAGCGTGCTGCCTATAGTCCCCAAGGGGGTTGACGCCATGGACTTATCGGCACTTTTGTCCCAGCACGGGTATTGGATCCTGGCGGTAGGCTGCTTGCTGGAGGGCGAGACCGTGCTGGTGATGGCGGGGTTTGCGGCGCACCGTGGCCAGTTGGACATCGCCTGGGTCTTTGTCATCGCGGCCACATGCGGGTTTCTCGGCGACAGCTTCTTCTTCTGGCTGGGCCGGTATCACGGCGCGAAAGTGATGGCCCGGTGGCCCACACTCGCCGCCCAAAGCCAACGGCTGAACGCCTGGACCGTGCGCTTCCACGGGTGGGTGATCGTCGGATTGCGGTTTGCCTACGGGTTGAGGATCGCCGGCCCTGTGCTCATCGGGATGTCGCCAATCCCCGCCTGGCGCTTTCAGGGCTTCAACGCCTTGGGCGCCATCCTCTGGGCATCGGTCATCAGCGGCATCGGCTGGTTCTTCGGGCACGCTGCGCAGTGGCTGCTCGGCGAGATTCGCCACCTCGAGGGTTGGTTTCTGCTGGCCATGGCCGCCTCGGGGCTGGGCCTCTGGGGCTGGCGACACTGGCGCATGCGGCTTGGACGTGCCTCGGGCAAGCCTGGGGATGACCCTGGACCGCCCACTGTCGTGACCCGTGATCCCGAGGCAGACTGACGCAAGCGGACCGGCAGGTTCAGACCCGACACGCCAGCACCAGATTACTGACGGTGGCGCATGCCTTGTCGTTCTTCCCAGCGGCGGGCCACGGCCTGCAGCAGGGGCCGCAGGTGCAGAAAACCACGGTACGCCCATTCCAGCAGCGTCAACGCCCCAGGCAGACGCGCCAGACGCGCCAGCCAGCGCCAGCCGGGCAGCCGGGCCCACATTTCGACGAAGGCCGCGGCCCCGTCCAGGCGCGTGCCGTCGGCGCGCTGGACGTGGAAGCGCGCCAGCAAGGTGGCACGCTCCTGCACTTCCGCTGCACTGGATGGCGCCCCAGCGCTGACATCCAGAAAGCACAAGGCGCTGTCGCCCTGCCGCTGTGCCAGGCCTTGGACATGGGCGATCTCTCGCCGGCACAGCGGACAGGCGCCGTCGTACAGGACGGTCAGCGGTTCAGGGGTGGACGAAGGGTTCACAACAGATCCTCGGCTTGATGCAGCCCGCGCGTGGCCCGTGTCCACCACTGCGAAAAACTGTTGCAGGGCCGCTCCACGGGCGGAAACAAGTTCGGCGCGGGGTCCCATTGGGCCACGCCGGGGATCCAGGGCTTGAGATGAGGGTCATCCACGCTGCGCACGCGTGGCGCGCCGGCCAGCGCGCGGGCCAGGCCGGCGGCGTCAACGTACCAGCGCTGCGCTGTCACAGCCGACATGGCGGCGTCCACCCAGCGCCAGCGCGCCTCGGGCCAGGGCCAGGCCTGGTGGTGTTCGCGCAAGTACATGCCAATGACCAGGGCGCCCTTGGGCAGGTCGGCTGGCGGCGGGCGCAGCGCCCAGGGGTGTACCAGCCAGACGTCCCGGCCACGCAGCTGCTCAACATCCACAGGTGACGGTGGGGCCAAGCCCAGGTCGGCCGGGGGCCTTTGGAGCAGGGGCGGCTCGGCCGTGTCTTCTGGCGTGAGGAGAGAGGCCTGCAACGGTGCGGCGTCCCGCTGGCGCTCCTGCACCGGGTGTGCCGACATTGCGGCACCTGCGGCACCTGCAAGAACGGCCGAGCGCAGCGCCCCCACCGACTCCACCGACCGCGGCACATGCGCCCTGTGCCCCGAACGGGCCAGGCGGTCCAGCTCCTCGTAACTCTGGTCGACCACCGTGCCCGGGCTGTGCCAATGCGCCGGCGCATAACGCGCCACGTTCTCGGCGTTGAACAGGTAGGGCTTGTGGCTGCCCGTGCCCGCCACCCACTGCCAGCTGAGATGGTTGCTGGCCAGGTCGCCGTCCAGCAAGTGCGCCACCAGCCAGTCGGCCCCCGCGCGCCAGTGCACCTGGCGCATGTGCACCACGTAACTGGCCAGCCACATGCGCGCGTGGTTGTGCAGCGTGCCGGTGGCATAGAGCGTGCGCACCGCCTCGTCAATCACCGGCACGCCCGTGCGCGCCTGCCGGATGTCGGCGGGCAGCTCGCTGGAGTAGGCGTCGTCAGGACGCGGGCCGGGGTGCAGGGAGCTCAGGATACCCTCGCCCAGGTGGCCCCAGGCATGGCGGAAGAACTCGCGCCAGCCCAGTTCGAACACCAGCTTGTGCTGCACCTCCAGCGGCCCGCGTTCCAGCACACCCGCCAGCACCTGCGGCAGCGTCAACAAGCCGTGGGTGATGTAGGGTGACAAACCCGTCACCGCCCCGTCCAGGTGGTTGCGCGTGCGGGCATAAGCGGCCGGCCTGATCTGGGCCAGCCTCGCCAGCGCGGCGCTGCGCATGTGCGACAGGGCCTCAGCCAAGCGCCACCGAGAAGCCGCGCTGCACCGCAGGCCGCGCCATCATCTGCTCGTACCAGCGCTTCACGTTCGGGTAGGTGGCCAGGTCCACTTGGTGGCGCTCGTGACGCCAGGCCCAGCCCAGGATGGCGAAGTCCGCCACCGAGATCTCGCCGGCAAAGTGCTCATGCTGCGCCAGACGGCGGTCCATCACGCCGTAGAGGCGATGGGTTTCCTTGCGGTAGCGCTCAAGGCCGTAACGCTGGTCCTGCGGGTTCTCCACCGTCAGGAAGTGGTGCACCTGCCCGGGCATGGGGCCGAAGCCCCCCATCTGCCACATCAGCCACTCGAGCACCGGGACGCGCTCACGCGGGTCGCGCGGCAGAAAGCGCCCGGTCTTCTCGCCCAGATAGAGCAATATCGCGCCAGACTCGAACACGCTGATCGGCGCGCCGCCCGGGCCGTCCGGGTCGACGATGGCGGGAATGCGGTTGTTCGGGCTGATCTTCAGAAACGCCTCGCCAAACTGCTCGCCCTTGCCAATGTTGATGGGGTGGACCTGGTAGCTCAAGCCCATTTCCTCCATCGCCACGCTGATCTTGCGGCCGTTGGGGGTGTTCCAAGTGTAGAAATCGATGCTCATCCCGCATCCTGCCATGCCCGAGAGCCCGCCGCCGGCCCGAGAGCCCCGGACACGGGCGCCGCTCAGCGCGCGCGCAAGCGCATCGGCATCGCGCTGGGTTTCATGGTGAAGGCCATCACCTCGCGGATCTCGGCCGGATCACCCGCATGCTCCAGGGCGAAGTTTCGCGCCAGCATGGACAGGACAAGCCGCATTTCCACGCCAGCCAGGTGACGGCCGGGACACACGCGCGGGCCGGCTCCAAACTGGACGAAAGCGCGGTTGTCGTGAGGCTGCACGTTCTCATGGCCAGCGGCCCAACGCTCCGGCACGAAGTCACGAGGGCGCCCGAAGTGCCCGGGATCCTGCATGGCGGGCCGCAGCAGGAAAAACAAAGGGGTCCCGGCCGGCAAGGCCACACCGCCCAGCACCACGTCGGTGACGGTCTCCAGAAAGATCAGCGGGACGGTCGACTTCAGTCGGGTGGCCTCGTTGGCGGAGGCCTCGAACACGTCCAGCATCCTGACGGTCTCGAGGTCTGGACACACCCGATGGTCACCGAGGTACTGCAAGGCGTCAGCCTGCAATCTCGACTGCAGCGCAGGGTCCGAAGCCACAAAATACATGGTCCAAGCGAGCGTGTGGGCGGTGGTGTCCTCCCCCGCCAACAGCAGCGTCATCACGTTGGCTGAGATGACCGCGTCGTCGATGCCGGAACCGGGTTCGTCGGCTGCCTTGAGCATGGCCTCCAGCAGGTGGCGCGGAGCATCGGCAGGCTGCTCGCGCATGCGCCGCCGCGCGCGCTCGATCAGGCCCTCGATGTGGCGCCGAACGGCTGCCAGCGAAGCATCGAAGCGGCGGTCCGACGGCAATCGGACGTAGCGCCACCAAGGGAAAAGCGCGTTGATCCGGGCGTTGACCGTTGGAAACACGCGCGCCAGGTGATCCTGGATGACATCGCCCGCAGAGTCGATGGTGTTGGGGTCTTCCCCGAAGGACAACGCCGTCGTGACATCGACGGTGTAACGCGTCAGCTCTTCGGTCATCTCCAGGGTACGCCCCTCTTCGGCCGCTTGCTGCCAGCGCCGGCGCAAGCGCTCGGTGATGTCCTGGACCGTCCCGAAGAAGCCGCGGAAGTTGTGCGGCGCCAGCGCCTGCATGACCAGCCGCCGCTGCGGACGCCACCCCTCGCCCTCGACGGAGAACACGCCATTGAAGCCCAGCTCCTTGATGATGTCTTCTATGGGCGAAAAGCGGCGGTACCGCGCGGGCCGCTCCCGCAGCGCAGTCTGCAGATGTTCAGGGTTGGACGACACGTAGACCCGCTGTGGCCCCAGGCCTAAGCTGAAGGTCTCGCCCAGTTCGCGACCCCATTGCTCCAACGTGAGGTGCAGGCGGGCGGGGTCCAGTTGCAAGGCGTTACCCAGAAGCGGCAGGCCTTTGGGGGCGGGAAGGTCGCGCAACTGGCGCGGGGGGGGGGCGAGATCCACGGTCTGCATGCGCTGCTCCAGCAGGTGCGACGATGCATTAGACACCCAGCGGGCCGGAAGCTCAACAACCCGTGACTTCCAGCACCTCTCCACTCATGCGGCCGTTGGCCGCGTATGAGGCAAAGACATTGGCGCGAAAAGGTCGTGCCTCCAGCGGGTGGCGCTGTGTGGCGAGCCGGAAGTGGTTTGCATCGATGGGCAGAAACCCCGCCGCCACCAACCACTGCGAACACGGGGCGCATCACCACGCAGGACCGATCCCCTTGCAGCAAGTTCTTTCAGAATGAGCCACTCCGCATACACCTCGAGGCCCCCGATGAAGCTCGTCAGCTACAACATTCAGTACGGCAAGGGCAAGGACGGACGCTTCGACCTGGGCCGCATCGTCGTGGCGCTGCAAGGCGCCGATGTGATCGCGCTGCAGGAGGTGGAGCGCCACTGGCCGCGCTCGGGCGAACAGGACCAACCGGCCGAGATTGCTCGCCTGCTGGGCGGGGCGTACCACTGGGTCTATGGCCCCGGGTTCGATGTCGATGCCAGCGGCAGCACCCCCGGCTCACGGCGGCGCCAGTTCGGCAACATGGTGCTGTCGCGCTGGCCCATCCTGTCGTCGCGTCACCACCTGCTGCCCAAGATGGGCCTCAAGCGGCAGTTCAGCCTGCAACGCTCGGTGATCGAGGCCGTCATCGCCCCGCCCGACGCAGCCCCGCTGCGCGCGCATTCCCTGCACCTCAGCCACGTGGGCGATGGCGACCGGGCCGCGCAGGCGGAGCGCCTGCTGCAATTGCACCGTGAAGCGCCGTTGGAAGGTGGCGCCTGGTGCGGCACCCACGCCGAGACGGACTGGACGCTGGGCCTGCCGCCCCCGCCCATGCCTACGGACGCCGTCTACCTGGGCGACTTCAACCTGGTGCCGGACTCACCGCTGTACACCCGGCTGGTGGGTCCCTGGTCGCCCGACTATGGCCGCATGAGCCACCACGGCGGCCTGGTGGACGCCTGGGTGGCCGCCGGCGGCGCCGAGCACGACCCCGCCGACTGGACCTGCGACAGCTGCGAACCACCCCAGCGCCACCGGCGCATCGACCACTGCCTGCTCAACACCGAGATGGCCCACCGCGTGCGCCGCTGCTGGGTAGACCACGCCGCCACGGGCTCGGATCACCAGCCGTTGTGGGTGGAGTTGGAGAACGGAGGGGTGTCAGGCGCCTGAGGGACGTGGCGCGAAGCGCCGCTGCTTAGGCCGACGAACAGCGCATGGCCGGTTCAAGGTGCTGAGGCCACAGCGTGAGCCGCTGCAGCGGCTCTCATCATGGAGGCGTGCAGGGCGCCAAGCTGAGGCCTCTGCCCTTGGGGCGCGCCGGGCGGAACCGCAAAGAAGCTGTCATTCCAGGGCAGTGCAACGGTCCGTCTGAAATCGAACTTGGTGTCAAAGGAAAGGCCTGCAGCCTTGTAGGCTGCAGCATGGCCCAGCCGTGTGATGGCGAACTCCCCTGCCGACAGCCTGTCGACCTTCTGCGAGGTACCGTAGACCACTTTGACCTCGGCACCATCTTCACGCTCGGTCACCTCCAGCACGAGCGCGGGGCGCGGCTTGGGCCCCGGATACCGCCCGGGCAGGTGGGGGAAGCGGCACCACACCACATCGCCTGCTGCCGGCAGCGGCCAGGCGATGGACATCAGAACAAGGTCTCCTTGCGCAGCACCTTGCCTTTGGGAAGGCTCGCCGCGGCCACCTTGCGCAGCGCGCTGACCTCTTGGGCTGTCAGAGGACCATCGTCAGCCTCGTAGGCTGGCAGTTCGTCCTTGGCCAATCGCGACAGGGCCATGTGCACGACCTCTGTCTCGGAGAGGTCATACAGGGCCGCGATCTTCTTCACGGTCTCCCGCGTGACCCCGAAAGACGTATCCTTGGCTCGGAACTTGAGCAAGAGGCTGGGAGCGGTGGCCATGGTGGTGAGCCTCATATTGATATATATACAGTATATATCTCTTGCCGGAGCACGCGGTTACAGAAAGTCGCGCCTTACCGCCTTGCCAATGGGCCTCTTGACACTGCCCGATGGCCTGTATGACCTGCTGGTGACTGAGCACCTGCTGGCGACCCTCGGCACCGATCATGCCGATACGGGTGTGTTCCAAGGTGATCGCGTTGACCGGTTGCTTGCTGGAGTCATCCGAGGGGGACAGGCCAATGACGATCATCTGGCGCTTTGTTCATGCTCTTCCAGCTGACCTGTTCAGAAGGTTCAGTGTGCTTCGTGGGGTATAGGTGACCGAACGATCTTCGATGGAGCCCCACACGCTTGAACGCCCGTGCGAAGAGGAACCGTTAGGTCTTGACTTGACGTCCCAGGCGGCATCTGTTTCGCCATGTGCCCATTCCTGAAGGACACCCTCAAGATGAAAAGACATGCCTCTTTGTTCCGCAATGGCCGCAACCAGGCGGTGCGGATCCCGCGCGAATTCGAGTTCGAAGGCAGCGAAGTGTTGATGCGCAAGGAGGGTGACCAACTCATCCTCACGCCGATTCGCAAGAGCCGGCTGCTGGATTTGCTGGCGTCTTGGGAACCATTGAATGAAGCTGTGCCCGAGGTGGAGGGTCTGCCGCTGCAACAGCGGGCAGATCTGTGATGGCCGGCCCGCTCTGGATGCTGGACACCAATGCACTGTCGGAACTGATCCGAAAACCAGCAGGGCCCCTGACACAGCGCGTGGCGCATGTGGGCACGGAAAGGATTTGCACCAGCGTGGTGGTGGCCTGCGAACTGCGCTTCGGCGCCAGGCGCCGTAGGTCAGCCACCTTGACGGCGCGGGTGGAGCAGCTTCTTGAAGCGATCGCCGTACTGCCGTTCGATGTGCCCGCTGATGAGCACTGCGCGGACATCCGCGCAGATCTGGAGCGCGCAGGCACGCCCATTGGCAGCCACGACCCGGGTGCCCGGCCTCTCTGTGGAGGATTGGCTGGTCTGACCTGCCGGACCAAGGTCCCAACTCGCAAGCCGCTGCACCGCCGCGCCCAGAAAGGCCAAAGGGCCAGCCTCTTGCGAAGCTGGCCCTCATCTTTTTTGGCTCCCCGACCTGGGCTCGAACCAGGGACCTACGGATTAACAGTCCGTATCTTCAACGTCCGTAGATGGTTGCCACAATCCAAAAAAGTCATTTTGCGACAATGTTTTGGAACATATGATGTTCGCGGTGATTCTTCATAGATCGTCCAAATGTCGCCCATTTGTGGCAACCATGTGGCAACCAGAGGCGTAATCCGTTTATGGCAACCGGTACGGACTCAAAGCGGGGTGGGGTCATCACGGCGAGGCAGGTCGAGGCCGCTTCGACCAGGGCGCGCACGTCCGGCAAGGACGTGTGGTTGAGCGATCCAGCGGCCCGCGGAGCGGGCCGGATGCTGGTCCGCTGCCGGCCCTCTGGCGCCCGGCTGATCTCGTACCGCTACACCACGAGCGATGGTCGGCGCGACACGTTGGCCCTTGGCGCCTACGACGCGACAGGCCGAGACGGATTCGACTTGACGGAGGCCCGAGTCCGGGTCGGCGAGCTGCTGCGGCTGCACCAAGGTGGGGTGGGCGACCTGCGAGCCCACCTCGACGAGAAGGATCAGGCCGAGCGCGACCGCCGTGCCGCCGAGCGGGAGGCTGCCGAGCGGGCCAAGCGTGACCGCGAGCGGGGATCGCTACGCGCGCTGATCGACGCCTATGTTGGAACTTTGGCCGGCCGGGTGTCGGCCTACGACGTGCGCAACATCACCAAGCTGCACGTGATCGACGCCTTCCCCGAGATCGTGGCCATGCCTGCGGCGGCCGTGAAGGCTGAACAACTGCGCGACGTGCTCGCGCGGCTCATCGAAGGCGGCAAGGGGCGGACCGCCGCGAAGCTGCGCTCCTATCTGCGTGCCGCCTACGGGCTTGCTATGCGCGCGTCGCTCGATCCCACCGTGCCTACTGCGTTTGGCGCCTTCGGCATCGAGGCGAACCCGCTGGAACGGCTACCCTCGCTCGCGCAGTACAGCCGCGCACTCGACCGTGCCTTGACCCTGCCCGAGCTAACGGCCTTCTGGAAGCGCCTCAAGGAGACGCCCGTCTCTCCAGCGCGTGACGCCGTGATCGCGGCGGTCCTGCTCGGCGGGCAACGCCCGGCGCAGTTGGTTCGCATCACCAGCGCGGACGTTGACCTGACCGCCAAGACTGTGACCATTCGGGACATCAAAGGACGCAACCGAGCGGCAAACCCGCGGCGCCACGTGGTTCCAATCGTGCAGGAGCTGCTGCCGATCCTGAGCGCGCGGCGGGCTTCCTGCTCGGGCCCAGAGGCACCGCTGTTCTCATCGACCGGCCGAGTCCAGCTTCGAGAGGAAACGGCCGCGGAAATCGTGAGGGAGGTCTGCTCCGCCATGCAGGCGGCTGGTGAACTAGAGGCGGGAGTTTTCTGTCTGCGGGATTTGCGCCGCACAGCCGAGACGCACCTTGCGGCCCTCGGCGTGTCGCGTGACGTGCGCGCCCAGCTTCAGTCCCACGGCCTTGGAGGCGTGCAGGCGCGGCACTACGATCGCCACGACTATCAGGCCGAGAAGCTGGCTGCCCTAGAGTCCTGGGTGCGTCGGCTTGAGGGCAAGCCAGCACCGGTCGTAGCCCTGACAGTGCGGCAACGTAAAGCCGCTGCGTGAACCAACTTGGCTTTATGCCTCACGGTAGGGGCTGAAAGCGCCCTCGCCACGCCCTGACGACTCCCCTGCTACCCACGGAAGGGCGACGGGGCGCACTTCCTGGCATCTCTTGTTCGTTTTCTCGACCGTCAACTTCCGCGCGTTCCAAGACGGAGGTTGAAGCGCGCTGCAGTGCTGCTTAAGCCGTTCCAAGCGTGGCACGCTGCGCCGATCCCACCACGGAGGTTGAAGAATGGCCAAGAAGCGAGGCACTGCCCTGACCGAGTTACCCGAAGTCCTGAACGCAGAGATGCGACTGACCGCCGTAAGGCCATGAGACTCACCGGCCGCGGTAGAACAAAGTTCTATGCCGACGTCGCCGCTGGGCTGCTCCCTGCCCCAGAGCGCCACGGGCCTCGCTTCGTGCGCTGGCGTGCTGGCGCCCTCCTACAAGCTCTTCAGAGCCAAGCCGGGGCTCGCTGAGGGGGCAGCCGTGAACGGCCATGACCGGCACAGTGCCGGCATCGTCCTGAAGCACGCGCGGAGCGCCCTGTTTGCGATCGACCCGGGGCAACCTCGTGAGGATTGGCACCGCGTTGGTCGGGCTGCAATCGCAGCCGGCCTGTCAGTCGCGGACTTGGACGAGTGGAGTTCCAGCGCCCCGAACTACAAGGGCAAGCGGGACGTCGAGGCTGCCTTCCGGACCGTCCGCCCCGACGGCGGTACTGGGCCCGGCACGCTCTGGTCCGAGGCCATGAAAGCCGGCTGGCGCCCGCCGCGGGATGAGAGCGAGGGCTCGCCCCAAAGGGTGGCCCGCGAGCCACGCAAGGAGGCCAAGATGCCGCTGTCCGCAGCCGAGGTGTGGAGCCGTTGCGTGCAGGCGACGGCCGAGCACCCCTACATCGCCGCGAAGCAGGGCCTGCCCGATGGCCTGCGCGTGGTTCCCCACGGCGATCCTCTGCGCATCGCCGGCCTTTCGATGGCAGGGGCGCTGGTGGTGCCGGTGGTGCCGCTAGCCGGGGGTGAGCCCGTCAGCTTGCAGTTCGTCGCCGGGGGTGAACAGGCCGTCGCCTGGAAGGCTGAAGACAAACCCTCAAAGCTGAACCTGCCGGGCGCCACGGTGTCGGGCTGCTACATCGTCGGGAAGATCGAGCCCGGTGGCACCGCCTACATCGTCGAAGGTGTCGGTCAAGGATGGGCCTGCTGGAAGGCCACCGGCAAGGCGGCGATCGTCACCTTCGGCTTCGGCAGGATGCGCGCGGTAGCCGAACGGCTGCGCGAGCGCGACCCGGCGGCTAAGCTGGTGCTGGTCCCAGACGCCGGCAAGGAGGTCGAGGCTGGGCGCATCGCTGCAGATGTAGGCGCGGAGGTTGCCCGAATGCCGGAGGGCAGCCGTCTGAACTTCGATTGCAATGACTACGCGCTCGCGCATGGCTTCGATGCCCTTGAGTCTCTGCTGGCGCTGGCCGCGGAGCCTTCTTTGCGGGTCAAGCTCCTTTCGTCTGCCGATTTGCGCGCGATGCCCGCGCCTGCGTGGCGAGTGCGCAATCTGCTGCCTGTCGAGGGGCTGGCCTCGATCTACGGGCCATCAACCGCGGGCAAGAGTTTCCTGGCGCTCGACTTGTTCGCGGCCATCGCATCGGGTGCCCAGTGGTTCGGACATCGCACCCGGTCGGCGCCTGTGGTCTATGTAGTGCTGGAAGGCGCGGCAGGCTTCCGGCTGCGCGTCCAGGCTTTCGAGTTGGTTCACGGCCCGCTGCCGGGAAGCCTTCGCATCGTGATGCAGCCGCTCAGGCTCACCGAGCCGCGGGACGTCGCCGATCTCGCCGATGCGGTCAAGCGGCTAGCACCGGCCGGCGCCGTTGTGGCGATCGACACCCTGAACGCAGCGGCCCCGACGGTGGACGAGAACTCGTCGGCCGACATGGGGCGGGTCATCGAAGCGGCCAAGCACCTCCAGCGAGAGCTCGGTGGCCTCGTCGTGCTCATCGCGCACGCCGGCAAGGACGCCACGAAGGGTTTGCGTGGTCATAGCAGCCTGTTCGCCGCGCTCGACGCCGCGATCGAGGTGACGCGCGAAGGTGATCGGCGGGAGTGGCGGCCAGCCAAGGCCAAGGACGCGGCGGATGATGCCAAGCACGCCTTCAAGCTGCGCGTCGTGGAGTTGGACACGGACGAGGACGGCGACCGCGTCACCTCCTGCGTAGTGGCTGCCGACACCGGGGGCGCCGATGTGGTGAAGGCGAAGTTGCCCCAGGGCGGCAACCAGAAAATCGCCCTCGACGCCCTAAGGCCGGCCTTCCGCGAGTCCACCGCATTCGGTCGAGGCGGGGCGCCGGCCGTGCGGCCATGCGTCGAGATCAGCACGGCCATCGAGCGTGTCGCGGGCAGGTTGGTGGACTCCGAGCCCAGCCGGCGGACGTCGCGTGCTCGGGAGGCTGTGTCCGGGCTTGTAGGCCGCGGACTGCTCGGATCCGGGGAGGGCTGGCTGTGGCTCATCTGAACCGAAACTCACCGAAACTGCCGAATTCGGTAGTTTCTGAAGCCGAAATTCACCGGCCCCCCTATAGAAGGGGGCCGTTTTCGGCGGGATTTCCGGCGGGGCTGTGGTCATGAAGCAGGTCGCCACTTGCGTTCAGTGCATCCGCCCATTCGTCCGTGAATTCGACGCCGGCTGGAAGAGACTCTGCATGCCCTGCTGGCAAGCAACGAGGGCCGGTGCTACGCCGTCTCCCATGCCGGCCGCGCAGCAGCAAATCCCGAAGGAGATGCTGCGCCGCCTATTGCAGTTGACCCACCCGGATCGCCACGCGGGATCGGAGGCTGCGCACATCGCAACGCGCTGGTTGCTGGAACAGCGGGGTCTCGGTGGTTGACCGTTGCGATGCAAGCGTCGGAAGGTACGCGCCATGAACGAAAGCCCCGCCCTTCCGCTCGATCTGTTCGGCCACCCGCTGCCACGGGGACGCGCCCGGCCTGTTTTGGCCGAGGCCGCGGCCCTGCATGAGGTTCTGGCCGCCCTGAGGGCGCATCCACAGGTCTGCTGGGCCGAACGACTCAACACCGGGGCCGCTCGTGTCGGCAGGCGCTTCGTCCGCTTCGGGTTCCCGGGCTGCCCCGACGTCCTTGGCCAGCTTCACGATGGTCGGCTGCTGGCGGTCGAGGTGAAGGGGCCGCGTGGCCGGTTGCGCACGGAGCAGAAAGTCGTGCTTACCCGGGTGGCTGCCGCTGGAGGCGTGGCCTTCGTCGCGCGCAGCCTGCGTGACGTGGTGGCGGCTCTCGGGCCGTTGGACAGGGTTGTGGCCTCGCCGTGCGCCGATCGTGGCGCCTGCACCAGCGTAGGCCTGTTTGCGGCCTCTCGGTGCGGGGCCTGATTCATCAGGGAAGGTGCAGGCGATGCCGAAAGCGAACTCCACTTCATGGCGGCCCGGTGTCAGCGGCAATCCGAAGGGCCGTGCGCCAGGAACGGGCAAGGTGGCCACGTTGCGCGAGCAGATCAACGATGCGGTGCCGGGCATCGTCAAGGCGATGGTCGATCGCGCCCTGGACGGTGACCCTGGCGCCGCGCGTCTGCTCGTGGAGCGGGTCATCCCGGCGCTGCGCCCGGAGGAGCGTACCGTTACCCTCAACATGACCGCCGAAGCACCGCTCGCCCACCAGGGCCGCGCCCTCCTTGCAGCAGTCGCGGCTGGCGAGCTGGCGCCATCGCAAGCCTCAACGCTGCTGGCTGGCCTGTCCACGATGGCCAAACTGATCGAAACAGACGAACTGGCTGCCCGCGTGGCGGCGTTGGAGGAGCGCGCAAATGCCAAGGCTTGATCGGCGAATCGATGCGCTCGAAGACATCTACGTGCCCCCACGGGAGAGATTCGTCATTCGCATCGTGCCGATGGCTCGGCCCGGGCGCGTGTTCGTGCCCAGCGCGTACTCCCTGCACGGCGGCAGGACCATCACCCGCGGCGCTACCGAAACGCAGGACTCCTTCGAAGCTCGCGTCACTGCCGAAGCACTGGCCTCTACCTCCGGCCTGCCCATGATTTTTTGCGTCGATGGAGAAGAAGTTTCGGCGGCGCGGTGCGGAAAGGCTTCCACCGAGTGAGTGGCTTCCAGGACGCGACTGCTATCGGGATTAGGTTGGTGTCATACGGCCCCACCGGTAGGGGCTTAGGTTTCGATGGTCTGGTCAGCAGGGGCGGCGTCGGCAAAGGCGGGTAGCTGCAACATCGCTCGGGCCAGGGCCCGGCTCTTCATCTGCTTATCGTTCCATCCCTGAGACGGCTCCTCGGCACGCAGGACCGCGGCGACGAGCGTAGTTATGTTCGTCTTGTTCCCCCACACGTTGCCTAGGAGCTTCTCTGCGCTCACGCCGAGCCTCGGGAAGCCCAACGTCAGGAAGTCAGCCGCGTCACGATACTTGCCGTTCTCGGCCTTGGTGAGGGCCGCATCCAGGGCCAAGTCCTTGAGCGTGCCCATCAGGGCCCTGCCCTCCTTGAAGACAGGCCCCGCGGCCGTGATGGCCGGATCACTAAAGAGGCTGCTTGAGATCGCCTGGAACTCCCTCTGTTCCGTCACGCCTGCCTTCGTGATCAGTGTCGACAAGCGGTACACGCCTCGCGTGTTGGGAACGGCCTGGACCCAAACCGGGGTGTCAAGCCGAAAGTTGCTTGGCTTGGCGCGGGTTATCAGCATGCGCTCACTGGTGTCCAACAACGCTACCCCTCCCGGCTTGGGAAGGGGGGTCATGTCATTCAAGAGGAAGGGCCACCATCCCGGCGGTGACTGCACTCCCTCTGTGTTTCGGCAGTCATGCTTTGGCCAAGGCGGCCCGAGGGAGTCGAAGAAGACCCGCCCACCTTCTGGAGAACGGTAGAAGAACACCTGCGAACGGCAGTGTGGACACTTGGCGTTTGGGATTGTGTGACTCGATTGCCGACTCCAATCGGGCGATTCGCTCGGTTCCCCGGAGCCGAAATACTGACCACCGAAGCGGCAGTTGCAATCAGGGAGATGATTCAGGCCGTTACAAGGCATGAGAGTGATCCCTCTGGATGGGCACGCATCGTGCTGCAGCAGTGGTGTTCGCGCCAACACGAGAACATGGAGATCGTGAGGCCTAACACTTACTCCCGACGCAGGATCGCATTGTTGACCACCTCGAGCAAGAGGGATTCCTCAGGCGATGCTGAATCCTTCACGGCCACATAGAAGCGCCGCCAGCGTGCCACGTCAGCCTCGTCGATGGTCCCCATCATCGCGGCCATCATGAACTCATCGCACTGCGCCTCTATCTCGGTCGCGGGTTCCTCGGGCTCATCAGGTGGCGGGTTCAACTTGGCAGCGGCAACAGTCTCCTGAACGCTCGCATAGCGTTCAGCTATTCGTCGAGCTCTATCGGCCGCATCTTGGCGGTTATCCCGGCGGCGTGCCGAGATCACCACGCCGTTGGATATTGAGAGCATCAAAGTCTCCTCGTCCATCCAGTAGTCGCGCCCAAGATCGAGGCGCTCTCCCTGGGGCACCTCGATCTCGCCAGAGAACCAGTCCCCTGGCACACCCGACAACTGGCCTGGGAAGACCTCTTCGAACTCCAGCCAGTCCTTCCGCCCCGACCACATGATCGTGATGTCCACCAGGAACAAGTGGCCGTTGCGAAGCTCCCACTTGCAGTGGTATCCGCGCCAGCAGGCCGAAAACTTCTGTACGGAGGAGATGTATCGCCTGACCTGCTGCCAGCGGCAGTTCGACAGGTCAATTGGGGGGATCGCGTGCTCTTCACCGTCGAGGACGAGGCGATCGCGAATCTGCTGTGTCATCTGGGTCTCCTGAGGCGGGCGGCATGCAGCGGGGCCCAGACGATATCGTTGCGGTAGCTCAGGAGGTGCGCTGGACGAAAGCACAGTCCGCTGCTGCATTCCTCTCTTCCGCTCCACCAAACGTGACTCTCCGAGCAGGCGCGGCGCAGAGCCACCCCTATATCCCGCCACCCTGCCAAACCTCAGTACCCCAGGCCGCCACCCGGAGCTCGCGAATTCGCTTGGCCCCGTTGCCCTAAAAGCGACACCCTCAGGCTGAGACGCGGCAAACTACGGGCTACAAGGGCGCGCATCGGCGCCGCTGGTCGACTGGCGTACCCATCCGCCAGCTTCCGGATGGCCGATGTAGACGCCCACCCGACTGAGAATTCAGGGAGACTTCATTGCGCTGGATTGCCCCAACTGCGAAGGATGCCGCCTCCGCCACCCTCGAGAAGCGCCTGTGGGACGCGGCCGATCAGTTCCGGGCCAACTCTGGCCTGAAGGCTCAGGAGTATTCCGGCCCGATCCTGGGCCTGATCTTTCTGCGCTTCGCTGAGGTGCGCTTTGCCGCCCAGCGGGCGAAGCTGGAGCAGTCTGGTGCATCCTCCCGACGGGGAAGCCGGGTCGACGAACCCACCGCGTATCACGCGGACAACGTCCTCTACCTCGCACCCGAGGCGCGCTTTGACTACCTGCTGGCCCTGCCTGAAGCCGCCGACATTGGCGCCAAGGTCAACGCGGCCATGCGCGAGATTGAGAAGCACAACCCCCAACTCGCCGGGGTGCTGCCCAAGACCTTCTACCTCTTCACGAGCACCCTGCTGAAGGATCTGCTCAAGAAGGTTTCGGAGATTCCCGCCACGCTGGACTTCGACGCCTTCGGCCGGATCTACGAATACTTCCTGGGCGAGTTCGCGATGAGCGAGGGACAGGGCGGCGGCGAGTTCTACACACCATCCAGCATCGTCAAGCTGCTCACCGAGGTGATCGAGCCCTTCCATGGTCGCATCCTCGACCCGGCCTGCGGCTCGGGTGGCATGTTCGTGCAGTCGGCCCGCTTCGTGGCCGAGCACCACAAGAACCCGGCCGCGGAACTGTCCATCTGCGGCGTGGAGAAGACCGATGAAACCGGCCGCCTTGCCCGCCTGAACCTTGCGGTGCATGGCCTGGAAGGGGACATCCGCCACGGCGGCAACGTCAACAGCTACTACGACGACCCTCACGCGGCCACCGGGCAGTTCGACTTCGTGCTCGCCAACCCGCCCTTCAACGTGAACGCGGTGGACAAGGAGCGGCTGAAGGACATGGTCGGCCCGGCGCGGCGCTTTCCGTTCGGGCTGCCGCGTACCGACAACGCCAACTACCTGTGGATTCAGCTCTTCCACTCGGCGCTGAACGCGCAAGGCCGCGCCGGCTTCGTGATGGCCAACTCGGCCTCGGATGCGCGCAGCAGCGAGCAGGAGATTCGCCAGAAGCTCGTCGAGGCGCGCTCGGTGGACGTGATGGTCGCCGTGGGCCCCAACATGTTCTACACGGTCACGTTGCCCTGCACGCTGTGGTTCCTGGACCGGGGGAAGGCCCAGCGCGCGCACCACGCCGACCATGTGCTCTTCATCGACGCGCGGCACATCTACCGGCAGGTGGACCGCGCCCACCGCGACTGGACGCCCGCGCAGATCGGGTTCATTGCCAACGTGGTGCGGCTGTATCGCGGCGAGGCGCCTGACTACACCCAGGGCAGTGCCGAGGCCGAGGTGAAGCTGAAGGAGGTGTTCGGCGCGCAGCCGGCGTATGCCGATGTGCCCGGCCTGTGCAAGGCGGCGACGATTGCAGAGATCGAGGCGCAGGGCTGGTCGCTGAACCCGGGGCGCTATGTGGGCGTGGCGCCGGGGGAGGAAGTCAGCGATGAGGACTTCCGAACGCAGTTGCAGGGCTTGAATGAGGAGCTGGAGGCGCTGAACGCGCAGGCACGGGCGTTGGAGCGGACGATTGCGGCGAATGTCGCGGGGATATTGGGGGCGTGAGGATGGCCGCGTTCCTAGCAGCGAAATTGGGAGACTGCGTGGACCTTCTCGCGGGGTTCGCTTTCAAGAGCGAGCGATTCACAGATAAGGCCGATGACATTGCACTCGTAAAAGGGGAAAACGTCAGCCAGGGCCACATCCTGTGGGACATCTCAAAACGCTGGCCCTCAGCGGAGTGGTCGGCCTTTGAAAAGTATCATCTTCGAACCGGTGATGTGGTCGTGGCGATGGACCGCCCGTGGGTGCCAGCCGGGCTTAAGTGGGCCTACATTCGCAGCGATGCGCCTAGAGCCTTGCTTGTCCAGCGGTGCTCTCGGCTTCGAAGCGATACACCGAAGCTTGATCAAGGATTTCTTCGATTCGTTATTGGCGGTCCTGGGTTTGAGTCTTACGTCAAACCCATTACCACCGGTGTAAATGTGCCGCATATCAGTGGGAGGCAGATTCTCGATTATGAGTTCTTGCTGCCTCCGATTCCGACTCAACGCCGCATCGCCAGCATCCTCTCGGCCTACGACGACCTGATCGAAAACAGCCAGCGGCGCATCAAGATCCTGGAGACGATGGCCCGCGCCCTCTACCGCGAGTGGTTCGTCCACTTCCGCTTCCCCGGCCACGAGAACCATCCGCGCGTCGCGTCGCCGCTGGGGGAGATTCCGGAAGGTTGGGAGGTGAGAAGGCTGGGCAACCTCGTCACCTATAGCCGGCGAGCAACGAAGCCAGGGCCACACCTTGAAGAAAGGCGTTACGTTCCGATTGACTGCCTGCCACCAAGGAGCCTTGCGTTGCTGGAAGCCAAGCCCATCGAAGAAGCGCAGAGCAGTCTGCAACTGTTTGAGAAAGGCGACATTCTCTTCGGTGCAATGCGCCCCTACTTCCACAAGGTTGTCGTAGCGCCGTTCCCTGGAGTTACCCGGACAACCTGTTTCGTGTTTAGACCGGTGCAGCCTGAATGGCATGCTTTTGCGACGATGACCGCGTTTGACGAGGCAACCGTAGCTTATGCAAACGCCCACAGTCAGGGCGCGACAATCCCCTACGCGGTGTGGGACGGCTCACTTTCAGAAATGCCGCTTGTTCTGCCGTCGGCGGAGGTATTGCAACAGTTTGAGACAGCCGTAGCGCCGATGCTCGCGCGGCTTGCACAATCATTCTTTGCCTTGGGAAACCTCCGCCGCACCCGCGACCTCCTGCTCCCACGCCTCCTCTCCGGCCAGATGGCGCTGGACGAACTTGAGGCCGCCTGAGCCATGCCGCCTGCCAAGCCCCTGAGCAAGCTCGAACGCGTGCCGTTGCGCGAAGCCTGGAAGCATGAGGCCGGTGACTTCACGCCCTGGCTGGCCGAGGCCGCCAACCTTGATGCGCTGGCGCAGGCCCTGGGCCTGAGCGAGCTGGAGGCGGTGGCCACCGAGCACTGGGTGGGCGACTTCAAGCTCGACATCCTGTGCACCGACGGCGATCAGCAGGTGGTCATCGAGAACCAGCTCGCCGAGACCGACCACAAACACCTGGGCCAGATCCTGGCCTACGCGGCGGGCGTGGGCGCGCGCAAGGTGATCTGGGTGGCGGAGTCCTTCCGCCCCGAGCATGTGACTGCGCTGCAGTTCCTGAACGACAACACCACCGATGACCTGAGCTTCTTTGGCGTGCAGATCGAGCTCTGGCGCATCGGCGACTCGCCCCTGGCGCCCAAGTTCGAGGTGGTGGTCAAGCCCAACGACTGGGCCAAGGCGGGCCGCGAGCAGGCGCGCGCCGCCGCCAGCGCCTCGCCCACCAAGCAGTTGCAGTTCAAGTTCTGGACGGCGCTGATCGAGCGGCTGGCCAGGGACGCCCCGCAGATCCGCCCGCAGAAGCCGCGCCCGCAGCACTGGCTGAACAACTCAATCGGCCGCTCCGGCTTCGGCCTGAACATCACCGCCAACACCCGCGATGAACGCCTGGGCGTTGAGCTGTGGATGCCGGGCCCGCAGGCCAAGCAGCACTTCGCCCACCTGTCCTCGCAGAAGCAGTCCATCGAATCTGCGCTGGGCTTCCCACTGGACTGGCAGGAACTTCCAGATGCCCAGGCCTGCCGGGTTGCGTCCTGGTATCCAGCTGCCTCGCTTGAGGATGAGTTGAGGTGGGCCGAGTACCTGGACTGGGTCACTCGGCGGCTGCTCAGGATGGACGCGGTCCTTCGGCCGATTGTCAAAGCGTTGCCGTGAGTGCACACGCCTACACCGAAGACCAGCTCGTCGAGCAGCCTGCCATCGGGCTGTTCGGTACGCTGGGTTGGCAGACGGTGTCGGCGTTGGAGGAGACCTTTGGCCCGGGAGGAACGCTCGGGCGCGAGACCAAGGGCGAGGTGGTGCTGGTCGAAAGACTCCGCGCCGCGCTTGTGAAGCTGAACGACGGCCTTCCCCCGGAGGCGATCCAGACAGGCATCGACGAGCTCGCACGCGATCGCTCAGCGATGAGCGTGGAGGCGGCCAACCGAGAGGTCTACAGGCTCCTGAAGGACGGCATCCCGGTGTCGATTCCTGACCCGCTCAGAGGTGGCCAGAAGACCGAGCGGGTGCGCGTGGTGGACTGGGAGCGGACCGAGAAAAACGACTTCCTGCTGGTCAGCCAGTTCAGCGTGGTGGGCGCGCTCTACACCTGCCGGCCTGATCTGGTGGGCTTCGTCAACGGCCTGCCTTGGGTGGTGATCGAGCTCAAAAAACCGGGCGTACCAGCGCGGGCGGCCTTCGACGAGAACCTGACCCACTACAAGCAGCAGATTCCCCAGCTCTTCTGGTTCAACGCCTTGGTGATCGCCAGCAACGGCACCGACAGCCGCGTTGGTTCGCTCACCGCGGACTGGGAGCGGTTCTTCGAGTGGAAGCGCATCGAGCGCGAGGATGAGCCGCGCCGGGTGTCACTGGAGGTGATGCTGCGTGGCACCTGCGACCGAGCGCGCCTGCTGGACCTGCATGAGAACTTCACCCTGTTCTCAGAGCACAAGGCGGGGCTGGTCAAGGTCATTGGGCAGAACCACCAGTTCCTGGGCGTCAACAACGCCATCGCCTCGATGCTGGAGGCCCGCAGCCGTGGCCACGGCCGGGGCGGCGTTTTCTGGCAGACCCAGGGCAGCGGCAAGAGTTTTTCGATGGTGTTCTTTGCCCAGAAGGTGCTGCGTCGGCTTCCGGGCAACTGGACCTTCGTGATCGTGACCGACCGGGTGGAACTCGACGAGCAGATCGCCAAGACCTTCAAGGCCACGGGTGCGGTGGGCGAGGCGGCCGACAGCCACGCCGTGAGCGGCGCGCACCTGCGGGAGCTGTTGGGCGGCAACCACCGCTACGTCTTCACGCTGGTGCACAAGTTCCAGTCCACCGAGGTGCTGTGCGACCGCAGCGACGTGATCGTGCTGACCGACGAGGCGCACCGCAGCCAGTACGACACGCTGGCGCTGAACATGCGCGCCGCGCTGCCGCGCGCCACCTTCCTGGCCTTCACTGGCACGCCGCTGATTGCAGGAGAAGAGCGGACGCGAGAGGTCTTCGGGGACTACGTGTCGATCTACGACTTCCAGCAGTCCATCGAGGACGGCGCCACGGTGCCGCTGTTCTACGAGAACCGCACACCTGAGCTGCAGCTGGTCAACGCTGACCTCAACGACGAGATTTACGAGCTCATCGAGAGCGCATCTCTCGATCCCGACCAGGAGGCGCGGCTGGAGCGCGAGCTGGGCCGGCAGTACCACCTCATCACCCGCGACGACCGGCTGGAGGCTGTGGCCCGCGACATCGTGCGCCACTTCCTCGACCGCGGTTTCTTCGGCAAGGCGATGGTGGTGTCCATCGACAAGGCGACCGCCCTGCGCATGCACGACAAGGTGCAGGCCCACTGGGCGGCCGCGATCACCGATGTGCGCACCGAGCTGGGCGAGCTGGCCATGCGTCCGCTGGGAAGCGAGCAGTCTGCCGAGCAGGCACGACGCGACGTGCGCAAGGCCGAGCTCAAGCGCCGCCTGGACGCGCTGACCTCGACGGACATGGCCGTGATCGTGTCGCCGGGCCAGAACGAGATCGCCCAGATGGCCGCACTGGGCCTGGATATCGAGCCACACCGCAAGCGGATGAACGACTCACAGCCAGGGCTGGATGAGAAGTTCAAGGACACCACAGACCCCCTGCGGCTGGTGTTCGTTTGCGCCATGTGGCTCACCGGGTTCGACGCACCGAGTTGCTCGACGGTGTACCTGGACAAGCCGATGCGCAACCACACGCTGATGCAGACCATCGCACGGGCCAACCGGGTGTTCCCCGGCAAGCACAGCGGTGTGATCGTGGACTACGCGAACGTCTTCGCCTCGCTGGAGAAGGCACTGGCCCTCTACGGCAAGGGCGGTGGCAGCGCCAACCCCGTGCGCGACAAGGCTGAGCTGGCCCAGGCCCTGGTCAGAGCGATTGAGGGCGCCACCGCGTTCTGCGCCAGCCACGGCCTGGACCTTGCCGCCATCGAAGCACTGCCGGTCGGTGACTTCCAGCGTCTTAACAAGATCAACGATGGCGTGGACGCGCTGATCTCGCCCGATGCCGTGCGCCGAGACTTCTTCGGCCACGAGCGGCTGGTGGGCACCCTGTACCGTGCGGTCAAGCCCGATCTGGCGGCACTGGCGCACGCTGGGCGCGTGGCTTGCCTTGCGACCCTGGCGGATGCCATCCGTACCAAGCTCAATCCAAACCCGCCCGACATCGGCGGCGTCATGGCGAGCATCAACGCGCTGCTCGACGACTCCATCACCGGCCACGCCATCCGCGAAGGTACGGTGCCGGCGCTCGACCTCTCGAAGATCAACTTCGAGGCCCTGGCCAGCAAGTTCAAGCAGTCCAAGCACCAGAAGACCGACATCGAGGTTCTGAAGGCGGCCGTGCGCGCGCAGCTGGAGAAGATGATCGAAGCCAACCCGGCGCGCGCCGACTTTGCCGAGAAGTTCGAGACCCTGATCGAGAGCTACAACGCCGGCAGTCGCAGCATCGAGGAACTCTTCCGCGAGCTGGTCAATCTCTCCAACAGCCTGGACGAGGAGGAGCAGCGCCACGTGCGCGAGAACCTCAACCCTGAGGAACTCGTCATCTTCGACATCCTGACCCGACCGGCCCCGGAGCTGAGCTCCGCAGAGCGTGATGAGGTCAAGAAGGTGGCCAAGGTGATGCTGGCCAAGCTGGAAGGCCTGCTGGTGCTCAACTGGCGCCAGAAGGCCGCGGCGCGGGCCACGCTGAAGATGGCCATCGAGGACACCCTGGATGAACTGCCCCAGGCCTATGACCGGGCGCTCTTCTCGCAGAAGTGCTCGGCGGTGTTTGAGCATGTGTATGAGCGGTTTCCGGCTCAGGGCTTCTCCGCGTAGTGGATCAGGCGGGCGTCTGGTTCTGGTTGGCAGCGGATTCGCCCCATCGATGCCCATGAAGCAGCACAGAGGTCGAAGGAGCGCAAGATGGTGTTGAAGACCACGACACAGAAACCCAAGGTCGCCAGCAAGGCGAGCCGCAAGAAGCCCCTGCGTATCCCCGAGTACGGAGCCAAGCTACTGCGACAAGCCATTCCCATGCTGCAGTTGACCACCGAGGAGGCGACCCTCCTTAGGGCCATCGCCAGCCGCAATGACGCTGGCTCCCGTCATAAGGAACGGGAACTCCGAGGCGCCGCAGCAACGGTGCCTTCAGAGGCTAAGGCGACCACAGCGGCAGGCGCGCGAGTGGAGAAGAATCTGAGGAAGACAGAGACTGCGGCCGAGCTGGACCGTCTTGAGCGCATTCGAGCTGCTGGCATCCAGGCCGAACGTGAGAGCCTGCACAAGAAGTCAAAGTTCACCACGTTCGTCCGACGCGCCCCGGGCTCGTTCGAGGGGGGCAAGTCGTAGGTGAGCGCCCGGCCGACCCACCGTGACGACCCACTGGTCAGCCGTTAGGTGGGCTGATCGTTGGCGGGCTCGGCCTGCTTCAAGAACCCGACGATCTGCTCGTTGGTAAATCTGTTTTTCCTCTTGTCCGTTCCTTCCTCAGAAAACGGACTCTACTAACCGTCAGCTGGTACGCCTTACGGGGAGCAGGTCAAATCTCGTGCACGGCGGCCGCATCAACGCGCACGAACACGCCGCGTACCTCACGGACTTGCTTGGGAAAGGGGAGTTGCCGACGCAGCTGGCTAGCCGGATAGTGGGGCTGCTGCCGCATCTCTGGACTCCGTCGGACTGATGTCGTAGGCTGCCCCTTCGAGGCCGCCAAGGGGAGTTGGCCGGACGCATACGAACTCTCGCGGCATGAGCGCCAAACCTTTAATCCCAAGCCGACGGGCGCATGTAAGGCTCAGCGCAGTCAATCTACTCATGATTGGTTAGGGTGGTCTAGCGCGAGTCTGCATTCGGCCTCTTTCCCCAGGTCTCAGGTCCCTGATTCCGGGTCAATCCGCACTTACCTTGAACCCACCTTCGACACGCATGGTACGGGCACGTACCCCTTGCGTTGCGAGAGCGCGCGCGAAGTCGTTCGCAGCAGCAAAACTGGCGAAAACCTTTCCATCCTGGTGCTCAGTTTTGGGCAACTGTGACGAGTTCCCAGATGCAGAGCGCGCGCGACTTGTTGTTTTCGGGCTCAGCACGATTGAGTTAGATCTCTGCGAGTACTCGGCCCATAGATGCGGATGGTCAGACTTGAACCTTTTCAGGTCGAAGGTCGTCCGCGTTTGGCTCTTTACAGCGATCTGGTCGCTGGTCCAGCCCATGGCGACCCCCTCCAACAGGAATGCACTGATCACCTCGTACTCAAGTTCCTGATCGCGCTTTGCCGTGCGCAGCAGCAGCCATCGCTCAATCATCTCGGCGACACTTACTTGATGCTCGGCTTGCGGATATGTGTCGTAGAAGGTGGATATCGGCTGAAGTGTCGCCTTTAGGCGGCTCGCCATCTCAGAGTGGTCACCGCTCTTCTTGGCCCATCGGGATATCAGGATCCGAAGACTCTTGGCGAAGGTCTCTGCACGCGTCTTGGAACCGGAAAACACAATCGATCCGCCGTCAGTTCCGCGATCTGCAACGGCGCCATCGACAATGACATTGACTGGCGAGCTGTCCCAATCGACGCGGACCCAAAGTCTCTCTTCGTCGGTCGCGAGGAAAGTGCTGACAGGCTGCTCGAATCGAGCGAGCAGCGACTGTGCACCGATTCCAGCAACGATGCGCTCTACTGCTTCTGCAGCAACTCCCATCGTGTAATCGTCTTCATCATCCAGCGAGTCGGCTTCCGACCACCTCTGAATCGACCGAATACCGATACTCTGGTTGGGCCGGCTCGGATCGAGTTCGAACTCAACCAAGAACCAATACCCTTGTGCCTGCGCCAGGAAGTTACCGGAGTTCCGGTCGTACCATTCCAGTTCCGAGATGTCCGTTGAGTCCGTGTCCAAGAAGAGCCCCCCTTAACTTATAGGCCCGATGCGCAGACTTACCGTCAACTTGTTTACGACTGCTTGCCTGATGCAAGATGGGTAGGCGGTATGCCGGCCTTTCGAACTACACACAACTATAGTGAATTCACATCCAACCATGGGCCGCGGCACGTTCTAGCACGTTGCCTCAGGTCGGCCAACCTAACCCCCATCAGCCTCCATAGTTAAAGCGAAGTGCCTGCGCGGCGGGTCAGTTTGACCTGGGTGTCCAGGTCCGCGCGCGTCGCCATCAGTTCACGCAGGCGAGCGGCGATGACTTGCCGAAGCGGGATAGCCGCGTTCATGTCCACGGGGCTCTGCAGGATGCATCATGTTTAGGAGCCAAAGCAGTCACACGGCACTCCTTGCCACTACGGACGGGCCGCGCGCTTCTTCGCTCGTCGTGTGGGCCGTCGAGCACCCCCGACCCCCAGTAGCGAGGCCGACGATGACGACCACGATCAGGGAAGCCTCGACAACCTCGCGCACGGTGCGCCACGAGGCCGGAACCTTGTTACAGGCCGCGCCCACCGCGAAGAACGCGGCGGCGCAGACGAACGTGATGAAGGCCCAGGTCACAGCATGAGTCCGACAGCCGCATCAGCAACTTGCGACGGAAGGGTGACGCGCCCTCCGCCTTGAATGATTGGGGCTTTCACGCTGCGTTACCTCATCTGCGGCTCGGCAAGGTTGATCCACAACTCAAGGTCGGTGTCTGCTATTGCGCTGCGTGCCTCCTCCGACTCTTCGCTGACCAGGGCCGGAAACGGGTCCTCGTAGGCCGCCATCGAGAGGTACAGGTTCTGGCGCAGTTCCCAATTACCCTCCACCAGAGACTGCCCCGCTTGGTTGGGGCTCTCAGCCCCCGGCACTCCCAGTGCCCGGCACGCCCACTTGGCTGCCTCCTCCGGGTCCGGGTCGCCCAGCACCAGCTCCGTCACCCGGTCGGCCAGGGCGTCCCACCACAACGACTGCGTCACCACTGACCCCTGCGGCACCATCACGCCCGTCAGATGTGGGTCGGCGCCCGGCGGGCACCATGCGATCAGCTTTACGGGGCGGCGCGCGCCAAATGCTTCGTCAGCGCCGTAGGGAGTTGACGGCGAGTACGTACCGGGGAGGGGCGGCCTCCCGCTCCCGCCAAGCATGATCCTCTCCCTGGTGATGGGGTAGCACAACCCTTCGAGGGTAGGGCGGCCTTTCGGGACCGTGTCCAGGACGGGAGGACTCTTGGGAGTGCTCGGGCTCTTGCGGCTCTTCGAGGGCATAGCGGGCGGGCGCCATCCAGTCGCGCACGATGGGTGACTGCCATGGTTTGTGCGTTTCGGTCTCCCAATATATCGGGAGAATGGCTTCAAGCAAGCTGAGTACCGCTCCACGAGCACCGGCGCACTGGGCGCAGTGCGATTCCGTAGCAAAAGGAAGCGGTTCAGCCTTCCTGACGTTCAGCCTCTGCGACGAGCTCGGAGGCCCGCATCCCGAGCGCCCGCGCCAGCTTGGCGATGGTGGTGATGGTGGGCTGGTTCTGTCCGGTCTCGATGAGTGAGATGAAGTTGCGCTGGACGCCCGCCTCCAGCCCCAAACGTTCTTGGCTCATGCCCGCTGCAAGACGCAAGCGGCGCAACGCCGCTCCAAACGGCATCTCGCACTCGACCGAGGACTTTCCCACCATATGGGGAATCTCCCCGGTCGAGGCGCGCGAGTCTTCCCGATATATTGGGAATCAAGGGCCTCTAGGTAGTCGTCGCCACGATAGGTAATGCCTGCCACCGGGTGCCCGCCTCTAGGGAGAAAAGACCCATGAAATCGAACCGGCACGTACCCCTCATCATCGGGCTGCTCTGTATCGCCTTGGCCCTGTGGCTTGTGCTCAGCTTCTCGGGTTGGTGGGTTACCAGCTCGCTGGCTGTGCTGCCCCTGTGGTTCGGCTGGGCGTCGTTGAAGACGGCATTCCGAGCTACGGATCGAGAGGTTGATGAGTTGACTGGGGTGAGCCCCATGTCCGACGACACCGCACAGCGTTTCAAGGATCGTCTGTAGGCGAACCGACAGCCGCACAACTCTGCGCGCTGCAGACGGTCACGAAGGCACTGCGTGCCGGCCGCTATCGAATGGCGGCGGGGCTTGGCGCGCCAGGAGTCGCAGATCGCTTCCGGCTCGACGGGATAGAACGAGATGGGCTGCCACCTAGGTGGAGTGTGGCGTTGGGGTCGCAGCAAGACAAGACGGACTGTTCCCTCGTGCCCTCGTGCAGTGTTGGCGCCGCGCACCACCTGCTAGTCCACCCCGAGGATTCCTCGCGCTGGGGTGGCGGCCCCTTACGGCAACCATGTGGCAACCAGACAGCCAGAAAAGGAACGGGGGTTAGCGGCTACTCACCAGCTAACCCCCGTCATTTTTGGCTCCCCGACCTGGGCTCGAACCAGGGACCTACGGATTAACAGTCCGGCGCTCTACCGACTGAGCTATCGAGGAATACAGCCTCAAATTATAGCCACGTTCGCCAGCGCCTCACCCCACCGGAGCTCACCCGCCCTTGAGGCGCTCGTTCTGCGGGAACATGGCGCGCCGGGCCTCGTCGTCCATCTCGGCCTTGAAGCTGTGCCGCTGGCGCAGGGCCTCTACGCGGGCGGCGGCGGGGCGGGCGTTGATGTCGTCCAGCAGGCGCTTGACGTGGGGGTAGCGGCCGTAGGCCTGCGGGTCACCCATCACGAACGGCACCAGGCGGCCCCAGCCCCAGAAGGCCATGTCCACGACGCTGTAGTTCTCACCCACCAGCCACTGACGGGTGGCCAGGCGCTCGTCAAGGATCTTCCAGTGCCGGTCGGCCTCGAAATCGTAGCGGTTCAGCGCGTACTCCTTCGGCTCGGGCGCAGCGACGCGGAAGTGCACAGCTTGGCCGCTGTACGGACCGATGCCGCTGGCGATGAACATCAGCCAGCTCAGAGTGTCGGCCCGCTCGGCCGAGGCCAGGTCGGTGGCCACGAAACGGGCATGTTTGTCGGCCAGCCACAAGAGGATGGCATTGCTGTCGAACATCACCACGCCGTTGTCGTCTATGGCTGGCACCTTGGCATTCGGGTTGACGGCCTTGAAGGCAGCGGTGTGCTGCTCGCCCTTGCGGGTGTCCACGGGCACGGCCTCGTAGGGCAGGCCCAATTCTTCGAGCATCAGGGCCACTTTCATGGGGTTGGGGGCGAGGTTGTAGAAGAACTTGAGCATGATGTGCGTGGGGCCTGGGGCCTGTTGGGGTTGGGGTTGGGGGAAAGTCTAGAAAGGCTTCGACAAGCTCAGCCCGAACGGAAGTGGGGGCCGGAACGGAAGTGTGGACTCGAACGGAAGTGTGAGCCCGAACGGAAGTGGGATCTCGAACGGAAGTGGGATCTCGAACGGAAGTGGGATCTCGAACGGAAGTGTGAGCCCGAACGGAAGTGGGATCTCGAACGGAAGTGTGAGCCCGAACGGAAGTGGGATCTCGAACGGAAGTGTGAGCCCGAACGGAAGTGGGTCTCGTACAAAAGGCTCAGGCGGAGAATCCCCGCAGGCGCCGGTAGAGTTCCAGCGCATAGGTGTCGGTCATGCCAGCCACGAAGTCCGTCACCATGATCAGGCGCTCGTAGCGCCCGATCGCAGCCAGGGCCCTGGGGCTGGCAGGGATCAGGCCCGCGAGCATTCGCGCGCGCTCCGAAGCGCCGGTACCCGCGGCCACGTGCTCCAAGGCGTCGCACAGGGCTTGCAACAGCCAGCCGATGATCTCGAAGCCAGCCACCTGCAGTTCGAGCTTGGAACGTTCGTCGTAAAGCCGGTCAGCCGCCAGTTGCTTGAAGCGGCGGAAATCCTCGGCCCCTTCGATGTGGTCCAGCAAGGGCTGGTCGAAGCGGCCGGCCAGGATGTCGTCGTGCCGGTGCTTGAAGACGCGGGCCACGCGGTCCACCAGCACGCCGATGGTCACGGCGCGCAGGTACTCGGCCTGGTGCTGACGGTCGTGAAGGGTGTCGGCACGGGTGCGGTGAACGGCGTCGATGAAGGGCGTGTGCAGGGCCCGCAGTTCCTCCAGCGTGATGTGGCCGGACTTGGCGCCGTCCTCTATGTCGATGACGCCGTAGCAGATGTCATCGGCCGCCTCCACAAGAAATGCCAGGGGGTGGCGCTGCCAGGCCAAAGGCCCGCAGCGCTGCAGGCCCAGTCCTTCGGCCAGTTCGGTGAAGAGCCCTTGCTCGCCTTGCATGAAACCGAACTTCCGACGGCTCACCCCGGCGTCGGCCTTCAGGCCGCTCGCAGCGTCACAGGGGTACTTGGCAAAGGCGCCCAGCGTGGGCCAGGTCAGTTGCAGGCCGCCCGGCTGTTCCGGGTGCTGCAGGCGCACCGCTGTGCGAAAGCCCTGGGCGTTGCCCTCGAAGTGCAGCAAATCCGTCTGCTGGGCAGGCCTCAGGTCTTGCAACCACTCGCGACCGGGGCCGCGGAAGTACTCCTGGATGGCTGCCTCACCCGCATGGCCGAAGGGCGGGTTACCGATGTCGTGCATCAGGCAGGCAGCGGCCACGATGGCGCCCATGTCCTGCGGTGAGGCGATTTCACCCAGGGCCGGATCCAAGGCGCCAACCACGCGCCCGGCCTGCATGCCCAGGGACCGCCCCACGCTGGCCACCTCCAGGCTATGCGTGAGACGGGTGCGCACATAGTCGGTCTTGGCCAGCGGATGCACCTGCGTCTTGTCCTGCAGGCGGCGAAAGGCTGAACAGAAGACGATGCGGTCCCAGTCGCGGAAGAACTCGGTGCGCAGTTCGGCCAGGTCGGGCACGCTGGCGCCGCCAGCCGTGCGGCCAATGCGGCGGGGTTGCAACAGGTCACGCCAGTCCATGAGGGGTTATCGCGGCAGGCCGCGGGGGTTTCAAGGCGCACGCCATGTGCACCTTCCAGGCCCCAAGTGTCGCGGCTGCAGGGCCGTGGCACCAGCCCGGGCGATGCCCCCGCGCGGGGCCAAGGGGCCCCGGGGTGTGGGTGCAGCCTACTCGCAAGCCTCCAAGGTATCGACAACCTCATCGATATCGGCGTCCATGCCAGTCTCGAGATCGGCATCCACCTCATCGGCGATAGCCACGGCCTCGCCAATGCGCAGGGCGCCAGCGGCGCGGCCCTTGCCAGCACGGGCCGGGGGGTTGCACAGGCCGCACACGTAATGGCGGGCAATCTCGTGCGGATGCGTCACGTAGTGCCCGCCGCAGCAGGTGCACTTGGTCATGGTCAGCATGCCGTTGTCCACGAACTTGACCAGCCGCCAGGCACGGGTGACAGACAGCAGCGGCTCCAACCCCTGGGCCTGAACCTGCTCCAGGTACAGCTTGTAGGCCTTGATGACCGTCTCGATCTCTTCCATCGCAGCGGCCTTGTTCAGGTACTCGTGGATGTTCAAGAACAGGCTGGAGTGGATGTTGGGCTGCCAGGTCATGAACCAGTCGGTGGAGAACGGCAGTTGTCCCTTGCTCGGGCTCTTGCCGGCCACTTCCTTGTACAGGCGCAGCAGCCGCTCGTAGCTCATGTCGGTTTCGCTCTCCAGCACCTGCAGGCGGGCGCCGAGCTTGATCAGTTCCACCGCCGTCTCGATCTGGCGGGCTTCGGTGAGGATGCTCTTGGTGCGGGCCATGGTGTTCTCCTGGAATCTGCGGTGTGGGGGGCTTCGGGGGTCAGGGGCGGACGTTGCGCGCTGACTCAGGCGGCTTCCTGGTGGCGACCGGCCATCACGATGCTGGCGTGCAGGCGGTTGACGCCATCGTTGGCGGCGCTGCCCACCTTGCCGTGGTTGGTCAACAGGTTCCACACGATGTCGTCGTTCATGCGGAACTGGCACAGCAGCGTGCTGCCGCCGGCCACCTTCATGATCTGCGCGGGGCTCAGCGTGGCCAGGATGTCGGCCGTGTCCTCGCTCACTCCCAGGCGGAACAAGGCCTGTTCGCGGTCGGCACGGATCAGGCTCTGCGCCAGCATCAGGTACGACAGGTTGGCTTCACGGATTTCGCTGAGGATCTGTTCGGTGGTCATGTGGGGCTCCTTGCCTCGGGATTCGATTTCATCGGGCCGGTTTGGTGATCTGCTGCAGTCCTCGAGGCCTTTCTTCTGGCCTGTCTTTACTGCGCTGATCTCTCGACCCGGCATGGAACGAATTCTGGAAACGATGAGAAGAACCCGATATCGGCCACTTTCCGCGACTTGAGTCGGCGTGGCGCCATGCGCCTTGTCAGGAAAACTCCTACAAGCCCGTCAGACTTGGCGCGAATCCCCGGCCCGCCGCTCAGGCACTGCAAGGTTCACAATCGGGTGTATGAAGTACTTGCACACCATGGTCCGCGTGACCGACATCGAAACGTCCCTGGCCTTCTACCGGGACGCCCTTGGCATGGACATGCTGTCGCGGCGCGACCATGAAGCCGGCCGCTTCACGCTGGTGTTCCTGGCCGCGCCGGGCGACCACAGCGCCCAGGTGGAGCTCACCTACAACTGGCCCGCGGCCGACGGCACGGCGGAGGTCTACAGCGGCGGGCGCAACTTCGGCCACATCGCATACGCGGTGGACGACATCTACGCCACCTGCCAGCGACTGGTGGATCACGGTGTCACCATCAGTCGCCCGCCGCGTGATGGGCGCATGGCTTTCGTGCGCTCGCCTGACGGCATCTCCATCGAACTGCTGCAAGCCGGGGGCGCACGCCCCCCCGCCGAGCCCTGGGCCTCCATGCCCAACATCGGCGCCTGGTGAGCGGGGCGGTGACCAGGGCGCAGGTGCAGGCCTTGGAAGACCGGGTCACCCGCCTGGAAGAACGGTCGGCCTTTGCCGAAGACCTGGCGGAGCGGCTGAACGAGGTGATCGTGCGCCAGCAAGACCAGATCGACCTGCTGGTGCGCGAACTCGCCCGGCTGAAGCAGCAGGCTGCGTCTTCAGAGGCACCGGGATTTCGCAGCCTGCGCGAGGAACTGCCGCCCCACTACTGAGGCACTGACCGAGGCGCTGAGGCCTGGCCAGTTCAGGCCTCGGCCACGGGCTGGGGCGGCTGGCACACGTCCACCCAACGCGCCGCCGTCAGCTCGGCCATGCGGCTCGGGCTGATGCGCAAGGCACTGTTGACCGAGCCGGCCGCCGGCAACACTTCTTCAAAGGCCTGCAGCGACACGTCCAGGCACACCGGCAAAGGCCGCGCCAGGCCGAAGGGGCACACTCCGCCCACCGGATGGCCCGTGATGTGGGCCACTTCATCGGGCGGCAGCATCTTGCCCTTGCCGAAGGCGTCCTTGAACTTGCGGCTGTCGATGCGGGCATCGCCCCGCGCCACCAGGAGCACCTGGCTGCCGTCGGCCAGACGAAACGCCAGCGTCTTGGCAATGCGCCCCGGCTCCGTCCCATGGGCCTGCGCCGCCAGGGCCACGGTGGCGGTGCTGACCTCGAGCTCGATGATGTGCACGGGCTCGCCTCTGTCGGCAAAGAATTGGCGGACGGATTCAACGGTCATGGTGGCGCCGCATTCTGCCGTGGCGCCGAACGCGCAAGGATCGCGGCCCCCCCGCCCTATAGTGGCGCCATGCAAGAAGAACAAGCCCGGTTCCACGCCACGGGTGACCTGCCCCCCCTGCTCGACGGCCCGTCCGTCTGGTACGGCCCCGAGATGGCGGCACGGCGGGATTGGCTGTATTCGCTGGACACGCAGGAGATTCAGGAAGTGGAGCGCGCGGCACGCTCCTGGGCCGGGCGCGACCTGTCGTCGTTGACGCCCGGCCACTTTGCCCTGCCCCGCCTGGGGCCGCGGCTGGCGGCTATCCGCCGCGAAGTGCTCGAGGGGCGCGGCTTTGCGCTCCTGCGGGGCCTGCCCGTGGCGCACTGGCCGCAGGCCTTGAGCGAGGCGGCGTTCTACGGCCTGGGCTCGCACTTTGGTGCGGCCCGCAGGCAGAACGCCCAAGGCCACCTGCTCGGGCATGTGCGCGACCTGGGTCTGCGATCTGATGATCCGAACGTACGCATCTACCAGACAGCCGAACGCCAGACCTTCCACACCGACTCCTGCGACATCGTGGGCCTGCTGTGCCTGCAAGTGGCGCGCAAGGGGGGTGACTCGGCCCTGGTCTCGTCCAACACCATCTGGAACGAGATGCGGCGCCGGCGCCCAGACCTGGCGGCCTTGTTGCTGCAACCGGTGGCAACCGACCGGCGCGGCGAGGTGCCCGCGGGAGAACAGCCGTTCTTCACCATCCCGGTGTTCAACTGGCACGCGGGCGGCATGTCGGCCATCTACCAGCGGCAGTACATCGAGTCGGCGCAGCGCTTCGAGGAAGCGCCGCGGCTGGACGCGCGCTGGCATGAGGCCCTGGACCTGCTGGATGCGCTGGCCAACGACCCCACCTTGAACTTCCTGATGACGCTGCAGCGCGGCGACATACAACTGGTGCACAACCACACGCTGCTGCACGACCGCACTGCTTTCGAGGATTGGCCCGAGCCGCAGCGCCAACGCCACCTGCTGCGCCTGTGGCTCGCGCCAGACGATGCGCGGCCCCTGCCCGCCGTGTTCGCCCAGCGCTTCGGCAGCGTGGCGCCGGGGATTCGCGGCGGAGTGGGCGCGGCACGACCCGACGCGCCCGCCTGATGCGCGGGGGACGGCATCGAACCGGCCTTGCGGCCACGCAAGGCGCCCCCCGGGGGCACTGCGCAGACTGCGGACATCGTCGGCCCCACGGAAGCGCCCCATGCCCATGTCCCTGCAGATCGTCTTTCATCAACTTGACACCTGGCCGGGCGCCGAGGCCTTGCTGCGCGAGCGGGCACAGCGGCTGGAACGTTTCTGCCCCGACCTCATGTCCTGCCGCGTGGTGGTGGAGGAGACGCAGAAGCACAACCAGCTCGGCCGGCCGGTGGCTGTGCAGGTGGAAGCGCACGTCCCAGGCCACGCTCTGACCGTCAACCGCCAGCACGACACCGACTTCAAGGTGGCTGCGCGCGAGGCCTTCGAAGCCATGACGCGCCGGCTGGAAGACCTGGGCCGCCGCCGCCGCGAACAGGGCTGGGAGCGGGGGGCCAGCCGCACAGGGCAGGTTCTGGCGGACCGCGAGGAGCGCACCGATGAAGCGCCACCCCCGCCAGTGGACAGCACACAACCCTCGCAGGCCCTGCCATGAAACACGTGCGGCCCTCCCACGTCCCACCCATTGAGGACCTGGTCGATGAACGCCTGGCCCGGGTGGTGGAGCACCCCGGCGGCTGGTATTGGGTCGCCCCCGACGGGCGCCAACAGTTCGGCCCCTTCGAAAGCATGGAGGCCGTGCTGGCCGACATGGACATCGCCGACGCCGGACCCGACACCGGGCAGACGTTGGCCGAGACCGAACGGGTCATGGGCCTGGCCGACTGGATCGACCCCGATACCGGCATGCTGGCCGAGGACACGCCCGTACGCCTGGAGGATCACTAAACGTCTGCGGCGCAGCCATCACCGGGATCACCGGGCACCCGCTAGGATGCCCCCATGGTCCCCTGGATCGAGACACACGACCCCCTGCCCCGCACGTCCCAGGCCCTGGGCCCGGACAGCGACGCCCCCGGCCTGCTGGCCGCCGGCAGTGACCTCTCCAACACCCGGCTGGAGCAGGCCTACCGGAGCGGCATCTTTCCCTGGTTTGGGGTCGACCAGCCCGTGCTGTGGTGGTCACCCTCGCCGCGCATGGTGCTGCCGGTGCAGGCTTTCAAGGTGTCGCGTTCGCTGCGCAAGACCTTGCGGCGCTTCATCGCCACGCCGGGGTGCGAGGTCCGCATCGACACCGCCTTCGAGCAGGTGATCCAGGCCTGTTCGACCACGCCACGCGAGGGCCAGTCCGGCACCTGGATCGTGCCGGCCATGGTGCAGGCCTACACCGCCTGGCACCGCGCTGGCCACGTGCATAGCGTGGAGACCTGGATAGACGGCGAGTTGGCCGGAGGCCTGTACTGCGTGGGCATCGGGCGCATGGTGTTTGGCGAATCCATGTTCGCGCACCGCACCGACGCCTCCAAGATCGCACTGGCGGCGCTGGTGGCGTGGTGCCGCAGCCGGGGTGTGGGCTTGATCGACTGCCAGCAAAACACCCGTCACCTGGCCAGCCTGGGAGCCCACGAAATCACGCGGGAAGCCTTCGAACAGCACCTCGCTCAGACCACGCCCCTGCCCGATCTGCAGGATTGGTCCTATCATCGTTCCGCCTGGGCGCAATTGCCGGCACTGGATGAAGAGCCACCCTGCCCTGTACCCCCCGCGCTGACGTGACCCATCCCGAGGAGCTCCCGCTTTCGTCGCTGCAGTTCTATGCAACGGCGCCCTACCCGTGCAGTTACCTGCCGGGGCGGCAGGCCCGCTCCCAGGTGGCCACGCCCAGCCACCTCATCAACGCCGATGTGTATTCCGGGCTGGTAGCGGGCGGGTTCCGTCGAAGCGGCATGTTCACCTACCGGCCCTATTGCGATGGCTGCCGCTCCTGCGTACCGATGCGGGTACCGGTGGACAGCTTCAAGGCCACACGCAGCCAGCGCCGCGCCTGGAAGGCGCACCAGCACCTGCAGGCCCGGGTGCTGCGCCTGGGCTTCCTGCCGGAGCACTACGCCCTGTACCTGCGCTACCAGTCGGGCCGCCACAGTGGCGGCGGCATGGACCAAGACAGCGTGGACCAGTACACCCAGTTCCTGCTGCAAAGCCGCGTCAATTCCCGCTTGGTGGAATACCGCGAGCCGGGCCGGGAAGGCCGCCCCGGAGAGCTGAAGATGGTGTCCATCCTGGACGTGCTGAACGACGGCTTGTCGGCTGTCTACACCTTCTACGACCCGGAACCCGGCGCCAGCTACGGCACCTATGGCGTGCTGTGGCAGATCGAGCAGACGAGGCAGTTGAAGCTGGCGCATGTCTACCTGGGGTACTGGATCGCCCAGAGCCCCAAGATGGTCTACAAGAGCCAGTTCCGGCCCTGCGAGATGCTGGTGGACGGCCAATGGACGCCCGGTCCAGAAGCGGCGGCGCGCGACGCTTCCTCTGACCGGAACGTCGGGCTCAGCCGCTGAGCGCCCAGCGCTCGCCTTCCACCTTCGCCAAGCCGTCGGCATGCAGCTTCAGCAAGTGGGCCAGCAAAGAACGCCGCGCCACCGGGTGAAGGCCAGGCGGCACATCCGCGTACACGATGGGCAGCAGCTCGTCCAGCGGCACGGGCACGCTCGCCGCCACGGCCTGCAGCGCCTGCAATACCCGGGCTTCGCGAGACAAGCGGTGCTGGATCAGCGCGCGCACCACGTCGTGCGGCCGCGCCACCAGAAACCCATGGCCCGGCGCCAGCCACTCGATGTCCAACGCCAGCAGGCCCCGCAAGGCCCCCAGATAGGTGGCCATGTTGCCGTCGGGCGGGTTGATGACCACGGTGCTGCCCTGCATCACATGGTCACCCGTGAACAGCGTCTTCTCCGCACCCAGCAAGTAGCACAGGTGGTTGGAGGCATGGCCAGGGGTGTGCAGCACCTGCAGCGCAGTGTCGGGGCCTAGCGCCAGCACCTCGCCGCCGGCCAATGCCCGCTGCGGCGCAAAGCTGGAGTCCTGGCCCTGCGGGTGATCGGCCTGGCGCCCGGCCACAGGCGCGCCGGTCATGGCCGACAGCACGGCCGCACCGGGTGAGTGGTCCACATGGGTGTGGGTGACCAGGATCTGCTCAATGGGTCCGGGCGCGGCAGCCTGCAACGCCTGCAGATGCGCCGGGTCGGCGGGGCCGGGGTCGATGACGGCCCAGCGGTTGGCCTGCGGGCAGCCCACCAGGTAGCTGTTGGTGCCCGGCCCGGTCATCATGCCGGCGTTGGGCGCGGTCACACGGATCACCCGGGGTGACAGGCGCACCACCCGGCCGGGCACGATGTCGGCGTGGGCCGTGAGCTGGCCTGACGGATCGATCCGCCCGATCTCGGCCCAGGCATGCTCGTCAGGCAGCACCACCCGCTGGCCCTTGGTGGACTCGGCCCGCCGTGGCATGGTCAGCGACACCTCTGGCTGGGCACGCGCATGGTCGAGGGCGGCCTGCGCGCTGGCAAAGCCGGCCAGCACCTGCAGCGTGCGGCGCGTCACGGGCAGCAGCTTCAGCCCGCGCGAAGGCTCCAGCGCCTGGGCAGGCGTGAGCCACATCAGGTCCACCGCCTCGCCCCCATCGGCCTCGGCGGTCTGCCCTTGTGGTGCGCGTGAGACGAAGAAGCGGGTGTCAAAACGCTTGGGCGCTCCGGGCGGCGTCAGCCAATGGCTGAAGTAGGCCCATTCGCGCAGGTCAATGCGCAGGCCCAGCGCATCGCACAACGCCGCAATAGGGCGCTCACCGCGCTGCATGGGCTCGCGCCACTGCGCATGGGCCTGGCCCATCGCGTCCGGATGGGCCTCATGGGCAAACAGCAGCCCCACCTCCTCGAAACATTCCCGCGCCGCGGCCACGAGGTAGTCCAGTCCGCCGGCGGGCAGCTGGAGCGCGCGGCTGGCCGCCGCATCGTCCCACCCCAGGCAGTGGCGGTGCGCCTCGCGGTCGCGCGCGTCCAGCACCCCGCCCGGGAAGACGGCTGCGCCGCTGCGCAGGTCGCCAGCACGCTCGGCGCGGCACAGCATCAGCACTTCCACGCCACCGGCCGGCAGGTCGCGCAGCACAATCACGGATGCGGCCTTGCGGGCATCGGCAAAGGGGTCGTACAGGGGTTCGATCATGGTGCTGGAGTTCGTAGTGATGCGCGGCAGAGAAGGGGCCGTGCAGATGGGTGTCGGGAAGCGGTGGCACCGTGAAGGGGCCACGGTTCAGCGGATCACGCCTGCGGCGCGCAACGCTTCGATGTCTTCGGTCCCCAGGCCGCATTCGGCCAGCACCTCGGCCGTTTGGGCGCCAATCGCCGGGGCAGGCCGGGGGTGATCGGGCACGCTGCGGTCGAAGCGCGGCGCCGGGCCGGGCTGCACCACGCCAGCCACCTCCACGTACGTGCCCCGGGCCACGGCATGCGGGTGGCGATGCACCTCGTCCAGGGCCAGCACAGGCGCGAAGCAGACGTCTGTGCCTTCCAGCAGCGCACTCCATTCGTCACGGGTGCGGCTGCGCACGGCTGCGGCAATGGCCTCGCGCAGGGCGGGCCATTGCGCGGGGTCCCCCTGCAGGCGCAGGAAGCGTTCGTCCAGTCCGAGGCGCCTGACCATCTCGGCGTAGAACTTGGGCTCCAGGGAACCCAGGGAGACATGCTTGCCATCGGCCGTCTCATACACACCGTAGAAGGGCGCGCCACCGTCCAGCAGGTTGGTGCCACGCGGGCCGGGCCAACCGCCAGCCGCGCGCATGCCGTGGAACATGGACATCAGCGAGGCGGCGCCGTCCACCATGGCCGCGTCCACCACCTGGCCCCGGCCGGAGGTCTGGCGCTCGAACAGCGCGGCCATCAGGCCGAAGGCCAGGTACAAGGCGCCGCCGCCGTAGTCGCCCACCAGGTTCAGCGGCGGCACGGGGGCACCGTCCGCGGGCCCGATGGCGTCCAGCGTACCTGTCAGCGCGATGTAGTTCAGGTCATGCCCGGCGGCCTGCGCCAGCGGCCCCGTCTGGCCGAAGCCGGTCATGCGCCCGTAGACCAGGCGCGGGTTGCGGGCATGACAGTCCGCCGGGCCCAGGCCCAGCCGCTCGGCTACGCCAGGACGAAAGCCCTCGATCAGGACATCGGCCCGGTCGATGATGCGCATTGCTGCGTCGCGACCGGCATCGGCCTTCAAGTCCAGGGCGGCCGAGCGCCGACTGCGCGCGTTGACGTCGAAGCGAGGATTCATGGGCACGCCCAGGCCGCTGGGCTCCAGGCGGTCGATGCGGATCACGTCGGCTCCCATGTCGGCCAGCAACATGGTGCACATGGGCCCTGGCCCGATGCTGGCGAGTTCAACGACACGCAGGCCGTAAAGGGGTCCCATCGAAT
The DNA here is from genome assembly GCA_037127635.1 of Betaproteobacteria bacterium. Taxonomy (GTDB): domain Bacteria; phylum Pseudomonadota; class Gammaproteobacteria; order Burkholderiales; family Burkholderiaceae_C; genus Rubrivivax. Next base: position 291,998 of record JBAXYD010000001.1, read on the forward strand.
CTGTCCTCTATCTCGTGAGGAGCCCAGGCAACTCGGCCAGGCTCTCGACCATGTGGTCACAGGGCCACAACCGGGGGTCCTGGCCCTCGGTATAGCCGTAAGGCACCAGCACCACCGGCATGCCGGCGGCACGGGCCGCCTCCACATCGTTGGCGGAGTCGCCCACCATCAGCGCATGGACTGACGCCACACCCAAATGGGCGCAGGCGTGGTGCAGGGGCATGGGGTCGGGCTTGCGGCGCTCGCAGGTGTCGCCGCCCACCACCACGCGCAGGTAGCGGGCCAGATCCAGACGCTGCAGCAGGCCTGTGGCAAAGCGATGGTACTTGTTGGTCACCACCGCCAGTGGCACCCCGGCCTCATACAGCGCAGCCAGGGCTTCGCGGGCGCCGGGGTATGGCTCAGCGGCGCATTCGTCCAGTTCCTGCAACCGGCCATAGTGGTGAAAGAAACGGTCCAGCAACGCAGCCTGGCCTGCGGCGGCCAGGTACAGGCCTTGCGCCGCCACCGCACGCTCCACCAGCACCGGGGCGCCCTTGCCGATCATCTGGCGCACGGCGGCAGGCGGCGGCCCCTGGTGGCCATGGTCTGCGAAGGCGCGCGACAGCGCCAGCGCGATGTCGCCCGCTGTATCCAGCAGCGTGCCGTCCAGGTCGAAGAGGATGGCTGCAGGGCTTGCAAGCATGCTCGGGATCATGCTATCGCCTGACCGACGGCCCGCTCCCAGCCGGCCATGCGCTCGGCCGCCTGGTCGCGCGACATCGCGGGTTCGAAACGGCGTTCCACCTGCCATTGCGCCGCCAGGGCGGCCGTGTCCGGCCACACGCCCACGGCCAGGCCGGCCAAATAGGCGGCCCCCAGCGCCGTGGTCTCGGTGACCGTGGGGCGCACCACTGAGATGCCCAGCAAATCCGCCTGGAACTGCATCAGCAAGTCGTTCACGCAGGCGCCGCCGTCCACCCGCAGTTCCGTCACGGGCGCGGCACCCGAGGCCGCGGCATCGCGGCCCATGGCCTGCAGCAGGGCCGCGCTCTGGAAGGCGATGCTCTCCAGAGCGGCCCGCGCAATATGCGCCGTGGTGCTGCCGCGGGTCAGGCCGACGATGGCGCCCCGCGCCTCTGGGTTCCAGTAGGGCGAGCCCAGGCCGGTGAACGCGGGCACGAAATGCACGCCGCCCGTGTCGGGCACCGACCCGGCCAGCGCCTGCACCTCGCTGCTGGCGCGGATGGCCTGCAGCCCGTCTCGCAGCCACTGCACCACGGCCCCGCCGATGAAGACGCTGCCTTCCAGCGCGTATTGGGCCGGGCCAGCCAATGCCGCACCCAAGGCCCCGCCCTGAGCAGCAGGAGCCACCTGCGAGCCCACCTGCGCCGCGCTGGTGGCGATCAGCCCGTTGGCCGACTCCAGCATCGCGCCCCCGGTGTGCATCAGCATGAAGCAGCCGGTGCCGTAGGTGTTCTTGGCCAGGCCAGCCTCGAAGCAGGCCTGACCGAACAGCGCGCTTTGCTGGTCGCCCGCAATACCCGCCACCGGAATGGCGGCACCAAGCAGGCCGGGCTCAGTGGTGCCGTACAGGTGGCTGGATGCATGCACGGCGGGCAGCACGCTGGCCGGCACCTTGAGCGCGTTCAGCAAAGCCTCGTCCCATGCGTGGCGCCGGATGTCGAACAGCATGGTGCGCGAGGCATTGGTCACGTCGGTGGCGTGCACCGCACCGCCTGTCAGCTTCCACAACAACCAGCTGTCCACCGTGCCGAAGGCCAGCTCGCCGCGCCCGGCCATCTCGCGCGCCCCGGGCACCTGGTCCAGCAGCCAGCGCAGCTTGGTGGCGGAGAAGTAGGAGTCCACCACCAGCCCCGTGGTCTGGCGGATGTGGGGCGCCAGCCCGGCTGCGCGCAACTGTGCGCACATCGGCTCGCCGCGGCGGTCCTGCCAGACGATGGCGTGGTGCAGCGGCTGGCCGGTGCGGCGGTTCCACAGCACCGTGGTCTCGCGCTGGTTGGTGATGCCGATGGCGGCCACTGCCGCAGCGGGTACGCCCGCCTGGGCCAACGCCTCACGTGCGGTGGCCAGTTGGGTGTGCCAGATCTCGTCCGCATCGTGCTCCACCCAGCCCGGCTGAGGGTAAACCTGGCGGAATTCGCGCTGCGCCATGGCCACGATTCGACCCTGGGCGTCGAACACGATGCTGCGGGAGCTGGAGGTGCCCTGGTCCAGGGCCAGCAGGTAGGTCATGGGGGCGGGTCTCCTGACGGGCCGGGTATGCGTCAGGCGCTCCAGGCGTGGCGCAGCGCCGCCCCGCACAGCGCAACCGCCGTGTGGGCCTCGGCAATCACCCGGCCCATGGTGATGAAGCCGTGGATCTGCCGCTCGAAGCACACGTACTGCGTGGGCACGCCCGCGGCCGACAGCGCATTGGCGTACTGCAGGCCTTCATCGCGCAGCGGGTCGAACCCGGCGGTCAGCACCAGGGCTGGTGGCAGGCCGGCGTGGCTGGTGGCCAGCAAGGGTGAGGCACGCCAGTCGGTCCATTCGGCCGGGGTAGCGATGTAGTTGCCGCGGTACCAGGTGATGCTGTCGCTGGTGAGCATGTAGCCCTGGCCGTTGGTGGTGTGCGAGGGCGCCACCGCCCGCATGTCCGTGGCCGGGTAAATGAGCAGCTGAAACCCAGGCAGAGGCTGGCCGGACTCGCGTTGCACCAGGCAAAGCGCGGCAGCCAGGTTGCCACCTGCGCTGTCCCCGCCCACGGCTGTGCGGCTGACGTCCAGTTGCAGATCGGCCGCATGGGCCAGCACCCAGCCAAACGCCTCTACGCAGTCGTCCACGGCCGCCGGGAAACGCTGCTCCGGGCCCATCCGGTAGTCCACCGACAGCACCGCGCAACCCGCCTCGGTGGCAAGTTGCCGACACAGCACGTCGTGCGTGTCCAGGTCGCCGATGGTCCAGCCCCCGCCGTGCAGGTAAAGCAGCACCGGCAGCGCCTGGGCCGACGCGCGAGGGCGGAACAGCCGCAACGGCACGGCACCGGCTGACAGGTCACGCACCTCTGCCATGGCCGGCGGGTCGGGCTGCGTGAAGCCGCGCCGTTCACGGTAGAAGGCACGGGCCTGCGCCGGTGTCAGGGTGTGGGTGGGCGGCACCCCCTTCTCGATCATCAGGTCGATGAGGGCGCGGGCCTGGGGGTCCAGCATGGAGCTTCCTTCGGGTCAAATGTGCCGGTATACACGGTGTACAAGAAGCTGCCCGCATCGCTGGGTGCGCCGCTTGCCCGGGGAAGTTCAGTGTATCGACCGCAACCGGGTCCCGGGCATGCCCTCCGGGCCCGGAACCCGGTCAGAACACAGCGGGAGGGCCGCCGGAGCCCGCGAGAATGCCGGCATGAGCAGTCATGGCACGAGCAGCACCGCCAGCGCCTCCCGCGCCAGCCCCTGCCCTTGCGGGCTGGCCCGCCCGTACGTGGCGTGCTGTGGCCGCTGGCACGAAGGGCCGCAGCACCTGCAGGCCCCGGACGCGCAGGCGCTGATGCGCTCGCGCTACAGCGCCTTCGTGCTCGGCCGGCATGACTACCTGCTGGCCACCTGGCACCCCAGCACCCGGCCCGCCTCGATCGAGCCCGCCCCCCCAGGCCTGCGCTGGCTGGGCTTGGAGCTGAAGGCGCACCGCCTCCTGGACGACGACCACGCGACGGTGGAGTTCGTTGCTCGCCACAAACAGGGCGGACGTGCCCAGCGCCTGCATGAGCTGAGCCGCTTCGAGCGCGTGGCAAGTGCCTGGATGTACGTTGACGGACAGCAGTGGTGAGCCCGCTTCGCCTCAGCAACGACCAGAACGACGGCTGCGAGGCTGCTGCTTGTCCAGATCGGCAATCTGCTGCTTGAGCAGCACCAGCAGCGTGCGCGCGTGCTCCACGGGCAGGCGCAGACAACTGGCAGACGAAGCTTCATCCCGCACCGGGCGGGCCAGCACCAGGACGTCCAGCCCAATCTCGAGCAGGCCTTTGTCGTGCCGCATCGACTTCAGGCGCTGCACTTCGATGTCGTAAGTCTTCACGGGCGTTCCTGCAGGGGCGAAGGCGCCGATTGTCCGGGTATCTGGCGCCGGCGCCCGTTTCAGGGCCCCTGCACCTGGATGCGGTGGTCGCCCAGCGTCACCACCTGGCCCGCGCGCAGCTTGCGGCCGCGTCTCATCTCCGCCTGACCATCGACGAACACCTCGCCTGCGGCGATCAGGGCCTTGGCGCCACCGCCGCTGGCGGCCAGGCCAGTGGCCTTGAGCAGGGCATCCAGGGTGATGTGGTCGCCCCGCAGGGCAAAGTCGACGAGGGTCATGCCCTTGAGTCCCGATTCAGAACCAGAGCCAGATGCGGCGCAACCAACGCGGCGGGTGGCTGGTCTGCGGCTGGTAGAACTGTCGAAAGTCGTGCTTCATGGTGAACTCCGAGTACCGATACTGTGGTTTCATACAGCATATCAGAGAACATCCTGGCTGCAAGCCTCGCGGGTATCAGCATGACAACAGCTCGGCCAAGCGCGACAGCACCCATTGGGCCTCGTCCACCGTGAAGACGTCCGAGCCTTGCAACCCCTGGGCCATGCGCTGCAGCACATCGTCCTGGGTGATGCCCAGCTCCCACTGGCGCACCTGCGCCTGCCCGAGCAGCATCTGGGCGAAGTCCTCGCACAGCTCGTAGCGCTCCTCGACGCGGGCCGCAGTCTCGGTCGGCCGCAGGCGTCCGGCGGCGACAAACAGCGCCACGAAGCTCGGCGGCACGACGATCTGGGAACCCTCGGTCATGCATCCTCCCGTGCGGCAAGCGTGGCCTGAAATGAAGCGCAGTGGAACATGGCCGCGGGCCCGGTCTCCATAATGATGACCGACGGCCTCAAGACCACACCCCACTGCCACCAGGAGACCCCAGCGATGTTTTCACACGTCATGATCGGCACCAACGACCTGACCCGGGCCAAGGCTTTTTACGATGCGGTACTGAGCACCCTGGGCGTGGCTGCCGGCCACGTGGACCGCCACCGCGTGTTCTGGCGCACCCCTACGGGCGTGTTTTCGGTATCGCTGCCCATCAATGGCGAGCCCGCCACCGTGGGTAACGGCAGCACCCTGGGCTTCGCCTGCGCGTCAGCCGAGCAAGTGCAGGCCTGGCACGCCGCTGGCGTCTCCCATGGCGGCACCACCTGCGAAGACGACCCGGGCGTACGTGAGGGTGCCGCTGGCAAGCTTTACCTGGCCTACCTTCGCGACCCGGACGGCAACAAGATCTGCGGGCTGTTCCGGATGCCAAAGGCATAGCCAGAAACGGCCTGCCCCGATCACCAGGGCAGACGCTGCCCGTCGTAGGCCAGGAAGCAGCCGCTGTCTTGCGCACCCACGCCGTCCAGGGCGCGCAACATGTCCGCGGCCGCCTCCAGCGGGTCGCGTCCGATCTCGTCGCCCCGAAACGGCCTGGACAACGCCGACCTCACCGTACCGGGGTGCAAGGCAGTCAGCACCGCCCCCGGATGGCTGCGACGCATCTCGATGGCTGCCGTCTTGACCATCATGTTCAGCGCCGCCTTGGACGCCCGGTAGCTGTACCAGCCGCCCAGGCGGTTGTCGCCAATGCTGCCGACTCGGGCGGACAGCAACGCCATCAGGCTGCGCCGGCGGTCCAGCAAGGGCGCGAAGTGCCGTAGCACCATCGCGGGCCCGAAGGTGTTGAGGCGAAAGATCTCCTCCATGGCGCCGAAGGACAGGTCGGCGAGGCGCTTCTCGGGCTGCGCGGAGGCGGTGTGCAGTGCGCCCGTGGCGACGATGATCAGGTGAAGTGGCGCCTGCTCGTGCAACTGCACCGCCGCCTGCTCGAGGCTGGCCTCGCGCGCCAAGTCGATCGACACCGCGGTGTGCCGACCCAAAGAGAGCACACCGCCGCAGCGCGGGTCAGCCTGCAAACACTCTGTGAAGGCCGCGCCGAGCGCACCACTGGCGCCCACGACCAGAGCCCGGAAACCCTCGGGAAGCGACTGCATGTTCGGTGCCTTTGAAGAAAACGCCTCGCCAGCGCCTGTCTGCTGAGCCAAGCCTTGGCAAAACACCATTCTGCGGGCCGACGCACGGCTCTTGCGCAACGGCAATGTCTGAATCGCGCCCGGACCTATTCTTTGTCTGCGCCATCGACGGAAATGCCAAGTCCTCAGGTGGTGAAGTTGAGGCGCCCGGTAACGGGCGATCTGCGGCGGCCTTCGGGCCAGTTCCAGAGGGACGAGGACAGAACTCAGACGGCTCGTCGGCCGAAATGCCGTGAACCGGGGTCCTCGCCGGACCCGCCACTTCGCAAGAGGTGGCGGGTTTCCTTTTGTCTTGAGCAGGCCGATAAATGCTTGACGAAATTCGCGATCAAGTGGCCTCAGGGCCCAACCCGTGCGGACAGGGCCAGCACCCCCAAAGCGACATGAGCGATGGCGGACGTGCCACGCCACCCAATCCGCGATCGGCCCAGCGGATGTTCCTGCTGCAGGCCCAGTGGCTGGAGGAGACCTTGCTCAACGCCAGGCGGATTCTCGGTGCGCAGGACCCTTTCCTGCAGGCCCTGCAATCCCAGCGCGATGGGGCCCCGCAAGGGTAGGAGAGAAACCCCGCACAACCATGAGGCGGATTACGCCGAGATTGAATTCAAACCAAAGGGCGTGTGAACCGTCTGACCCGGGCCTTCCCGGCTGGGGCGCGCGCCGCCCATTGACTTGGCGGCAAAGCGGCTCCCGGGATCGAATGCTGCAATGACTGCCTTCAGGACGTCGCGTTCCAAGAGCAGCGATCGCAGAGCTTGCAGCAGCCAATCAGCCGGGACTTGACACTTAGCGCTATGGTGGAGACGAGGAGGATCGAACTCCTGACCTTCGCATTGCGAACGCGACGCTCTCCCAGCTGAGCTACGCCCCCATCAGATCAGCAAGTCTATCAGCGGCAAGCCTTCATCCAGGCTCGCACACAATCACCGGCTGAGGAAATGCCTTGCTTGCTTCTGTTCGCACCCCCTGTTCTTGCCCCTCACACCCTCGGGGGGCCTCTGCCCAATCGGCCCTCTTGAATCCAACAAGGAAGCCCGCCCCATGCCCGTGACCCAAATCACCCTGCTGCCCGGCTATGAGCGCAAGGTGCAGGAACGCTTGGTGAACCGCGTCAGCGATGCGGTTCGCTCAGTCATCAACAGCGCCGAGGCGGGGACCACCACCTTCATCCAGGAGGTCTCCACGTACCGGCGCGATGGGCGAGTCTTCGCGGGCGGTGGCGCAGCGCACCCAGTGGCCAGCGAGGTGGTTGCGTCATTCCTGGAGGCCATGCAGTCGCGAGATCTGTCCCGCGCGCAAGGTTTCCTGGCCCCCGATTTCTCAATGAGCTCTCCCGGCGGCGCGCGCTTCGTCTCACTGGAGGATCTGCTGGCGTGGGGACGCCGTCGATACCAGCACGTGGCCAAGCGCTTCGAGCGCTTCGACGAGTGCTGGTCCTCGGAGGGCACGCTCGTCTATTGCCACGGCACGCTGGAAGGGCAGTGGCCAGATGGCAGCCCCTTCGAGGGCGTGCGCTTCATCGACCGCTTTGTCGTGCAGAACGGCCTGCTGCAGCGCCAGGACGTGTGGAACGACTTGGCGGAGCACCGTCCCGGTTGAGACCACAGGCGGCGGCCGGGTACGACCGATGAACCAGGGCTACAGCGCCGCCTCGATGGCCGAGCGCATGGCCTCGGGCTTCTCGGTGGGCTCAAAACGCCGCAGCACCCTGCCGTCGCGCCCGATCAGGAACTTGGTGAAGTTCCACTGGATGGCGCCGTCGGCGGCGGGTCCAGGCGCCTGCTGGCGCATCCATTGCCACAGCGGGTGCGCGCCAACTCCATTGACCTCCACCTTGGCCATCATCGGGAAACTGACGCCGTAGTTCTTCTGGCAGAAGGCGGCGATCTCGTCGTTGCTGCCCGGGTCTTGCCCGGCGAACTCGTTGCTGGGAAAGCCGATGACCGTCAGGCCGCGGCCCTGCAGGTCCTTCCACAGCACCTCCAGCCCCGCAAACTGAGGCGTCAGCCCGCAGGCGCTGGCGGTGTTGACCACCAACAACAAGCGGCCGCGATAAGCCTCCGAGGGCTGAGTCCGCCCGTCGATGGTGTCGGCAGAGAAGTCGTAGACCAAGGTGTCGCTCATGGGGGTCCGCCTTACAGTGCAAAGGAGTGAATCAGAAGGAGCAGATGCTAGCGACCGTCGATTCCTCTTGCCGGCGCTGGGGCTTGGCCGGGAACATCGGTCAGGTTTCAGCGCCGCGCGATCAGCAAGGAGCCCTTTTCCAGCGGGTCCAGGTCGATGCGCTGGGTGCCTGAAAAGCCTGCCTCGTCCATCCAGCCCTGGTACTCGTCCCGGCTGTAGGTGCGGGTACCGGTCTCGAACAGCAGTGTGAGACGGAAGGCGGCGTGGAAGGCGTTCAAGGGTGTACCTGCCAGGTAGTCGTGCACCACCAAGAGCCCGCCAGGGCGCAGGCAGCGCGCAATCTCGGCGATGACGCGGCGGTTGTCATGGGACTGCTGGTTGTGCCCCACCGACAGGTACAGGACGATGTCGTAGCCCTCGCCCCAGCCCAGGTCCAGCACGTTGCCGGCACGCGTGCTGATGCGCTCGGACAGACCGGCTGCCGCAATCGACGCGGGCGTATCGGTCAGGGCACTGGGCAGGTCGACGATGACCGCATGCAACTGCGGGTGGTGCCGGCAAAACCGCATGGCATGCAGGCCATGTGAGCCGCCCAGATCCAGCAGGCGCAGGTGGCGAGGCTCTACGGGGGTGTGCGTCACCAGGTCTGGCCCCAGGTCCTGCGCAAAGGCATTCATGTAGCGTGAGAACAGCGGCCCCAGGTGAGGCTCCACCGCCATGCGCTGCCACAAGGTCTGCGCCGGCCGGCCGGCCTGCACGGCGCGGTCCAGTTCGCCCATCATGGCCCAGGCTTCGTGCGTCCACAGCGCACCGGGCGTGTAGTCGATGGCCCCGGCGCTCGTCAGCCAGCGCTGGGTGCTGTCGGTGTTGGCGTAAGCCGCGCCGCTGCGCTGAAGGTAGCCCAGCGCGACCAGGAAGTCGGCCAGCGTGCGCACGCCGACCGCGTCGGAGCGGGTGCGCTGCGCGAGCGCTGACTCATCCAGTGGCCCCTGGGCCAGGGCCTCGAAGAGCCCCAGCCGGGCGGCCGCCACGATAGCGGCCGACTTCATCATCGGCATGTAGATGTCCAGCATCGGCAAATCGGCCGAACCGGTGGGCTGGCAAACGTCGGGCTTGGGTGTGAAGGTCAAGGCGGCATCCTGCGGGGGTGGCGTGGGGATTCTCGCTGGCGTGCGACCGCGCGCAAACCACACACAACCGGCGCACAAATCGCGCAATCACCGCAAGCACTCATCGCGCACATACCCAGCACACCCTGTCCAGGACCAGCGCACGTCCTGAGGCAGTGCAAGCCAGCCCCGGGCCCGGGCATACTTTGTCATCACCCAGGAGATGACCCAATGGCACGAACGCAAGACGCCACCTGGCTGGAGACCCAGTACAACAACCGGGCGCGTGTGCCCAACCATGGGGAGATCCTGGCGCGCTGGGCTCGGGACTCGCAGGGCGCGCGTGCTGCGGGGCCTTGCCGGTTGGAGGTGGCCTACGGAGCATCCGCTGCCGAGCGCCTGGACATCTTCAGCCCGCCTTCGTCCGGGGGCCCTGCTCGGCCCTCAACGCCCGGCGCCCCGCTGCTGGTGTTCATTCACGGCGGCTGGTGGCGTGCCCTGGACAAGGACGATCACTCATTTGTCGCACCCGCGCTCACGGCGGCTGGCGCCGTGGTGGTGGTACCCAACTACGCCTTGTGCCCTCACGTGGGTATCGAGGAAATCGCCCTGCAGATGACGCGCAGCCTGGTCTGGTGCTGGCGCCATGCCACGGAGCTGGGCGCCGACCCGGGCCGCATCACGGTGGCCGGTCACTCCGCAGGCGGTCATCTGGCCGCCATGATGCTCAGCGCACTGTGGCCGCGGCTCGGGGATGACTTGCCGCCAGATCTGGTGAAGGCCGCCCTGTCAGTCTCGGGCGTCTTCGATCTGGACCCGATTCGGCGCACCCCCTTCCTGCAGGCAGACCTGCGCCTGAGCCCGCAATCGGTCAAGCGCCTGAGCCCGGCTGCGTACCCTGCCCCGGCGGGCACGCTGCGAGCGGTGGCGGGCGCGCTGGAGAGCGAGGAGTTCCTGCGACACAACCGCCTGATCCGCCGACGCTGGGGAGCGCGGGCCGTGCCGGTATGCGAAGGCATCCCGGGGGCGGACCACTTCACGGTGCTGGACGGCCTGGCCCAGAAGGGCAGTCGCATGCATAACCTGGCGCTGCAGATGTTGGGGCTGGCCACAACGCGCTGAAGCCCCGCCGGCCATGGCCGCGCCAAGAATTGACGCCTATCAGCATCACGCAGGGGATTGCCTGAGTCAATCACATGGATTGAAGCTTTCGATTGGCCCTACCGGCCGGGCTTTGGTAACGTGTCAGCTGTTGGTTGTCCAAGACAGCAACAGACAGACCGCAACCCTTCGCAGAACCCCAACTCACAGGAGCCAATCCCATGGGACTCAAAGGAACCAAGACCGAACAGAACCTGAAGGACGCCTTTGCCGGCGAATCCCAGGCCAATCGCCGTTATCTGTATTTCGCAAACAAGGCTGACGTGGAAGGGCAGAACGACGTGGCCATGCTGTTCCGCTCCACCGCCGAAGGCGAGACCGGCCACGCCCACGGCCACCTGGAGTTTCTGGAGAACGGGTCTGGTGATCCGGCCACCGGCCTGCCCATCGGCTCCAGCCGTCAGAACCTGATGGCCGCCGTGGCTGGCGAGACGCACGAGTACACCGACATGTACCCGGGCATGGCCAAGTCCGCTCGCGAAGAAGGCTTCGACGAGATCGCCGACTGGTTCGAGACCCTGGCCAAGGCCGAGCGTTCACACGCCAACCGGTACCAGAAGGCCCTGGACGCGCTGGTCGACTGACCTCCCGCTTGCGCCTGAGAACAAGGGGCCTTGCGCCCCTTGTTTTCCATCGGACCCCGCCCCTTTCAACCTTATCTGACGAGAGCACCAACCATGCGCGAAGGCAACCTCGAAGCTCCGACCCGCCACCCGCTGGACTGGAAGAACCCCGAGTTCTACGACGAAGGCTCCGCGATGAAGGAGATGGAACGGGTGTTCGACGTCTGCCACGGTTGCCGTCGCTGCGTGAGCCTGTGCCAGAGCTTTCCCACCCTGTTCGATCTGGTGGACGCCACCGACGACGGTGAAGTGCACGGCGTCAAGAAGGAAGCCTACTGGAAAGTGGTGGACCAGTGCTACCTGTGCGACCTGTGCTACATGACCAAGTGCCCGTACACGCCGCCGCACGCCTGGAACCTGGACTTCCCGCACCTGATGCTGCGCGCCAAGGCCATCAAGCACAAGAAGGGCGAGTTCAAGGCCAGTGAGAAGTTCCTGGCCTCCACCGACCTGCATGGCAGCTTTGCCGGCATTCCCATCGTGGTGCAGGCGGTCAACGCGATCAACAAGACCAAGATGGCACGCAAGGTGATGGACAGCCAGCTCGGCGTCCACCGCGATGCCTGGATGCCCAGTCTGGCCAGCCAGCGCTTCCGCTGGGGCCGGGCGATGAGCAACTCCACCTTCCCCGCGGTCAACGGCCAGCGCACCCCGGGCAAGGTGGCGATCTTCTCCACCTGCTATGTCAACTACAACGAGCCGGGCATTGGCGAGGACCTGATCAAGCTGCTCGACCACAACGAGATCCCCTACGTCATCGTCGACAAGGAAAGCTGCTGCGGCATGCCCAAGCTGGAGCTGGGCGACCTGGACTCGGTGGGCAAGAGCAAGGAAGCCAACATCCCGGTGCTGGCACGCTACGCCAAGGAGGGCTACGCCATCGTCAGCGCGGTGCCCAGCTGCACCCTGATGTTCAAGCAGGAAATTCCGCTGATGTTCCCCGACTGTGCCGACACGCAGGCAGTGAAGAAGGCCATGTTCGACCCCTTCGAGTACTTCGTGGCGCGTCACAAGGACGGCCTGCTCAAGACGGACTTCAAGGCCGCGCTGGGCAAGGTGAGCTACCACATCCCCTGCCACGGCCGGGTGCAGAACATCGGCAAGAAGACCGAGG
>JBAXYD010000002.1:0-168716 GCA_037127635.1 Betaproteobacteria bacterium
GCGTATCCTTGCCACTAGGCTGGCAACATAAAACATTACGTCTACACCCTCTGAGAGCTTGTGAACTATCCCCTCACACCTGCTCGTACGCCCCAAACGGCGCCGCTAGTCTTTGCAAATGCTCGCCGTAGCGCGAGCTACGGCTTTGCCTTGCGCCTTGATCGGCACCGTTTGGAACGTCCGCTCGGGCGCGCCGGAATGCTTCACAAGCTCTGAGGTCAAGGTGCAACCAACTTGGAAGCCACCGAGGAGAAGGTTGCTGAAATGCCGTCGCCGACCGCCGTGACGGCCACGATGATCGCGACGGCGATGAGCGCGGCGATGAGCCCGTACTCGATGGCGGTCACTCCGTCCTCGTCTTGAGCCAGATTGCGAACGAAACGAATCACTTGCATGCACCACTCCTGAAGTCTGTGATGGTTCTGGTGCCCGCTGGCACCTTCCCCCGGAACCCGAATGCGGCCGGATTCCTTGTCGGCTGGCCCGTTGCATAGACGCCGGCCAGCAGTTCGCGTCATTTCAGTCAGTTCAAAGTGATGGAGGGCGTGCGACCCTGTAGAACGGCGGCACGGTAGGCAGATGCTGATGAGTGAACCACCCACAGATACAGTGTTCCAGCGCACGCAGGGCGCCGCCCTGAGAACGCTCAAGGTATGGAGTTGTGACAGCGCCAAGCGGGCGAAGGCTGGTGGTGCCGGGCGCCGGCCATCACTGCGCAGGCGCGCCTGTGCGCGGGCCACGGTGATGCCGAAGCCGGTCCGGTACAGGTGTATGACCTGATTGACGCTCGGGGCGGCGTCTGCCGACACTGCAGGCCGTCATCGCCCGTGGCGGGCGGTTGGGAACAGGAGCCTGGAATGAATCACTTCGTGTTGCACGACGCGAACGACTGCGTGGCAGTCGTGGTCGTGGAAGGGGTCAAGGCCGGCATGGCCTTGAACGGCTGGATCATGGACGAGGACCGGATGGTCACGCTGCAGGCGCAGCAGGACATCCCCATCGGCCACAAGGTGGCGCTCAAGGACATGAGCCCGGGCGACACCGTCGTCAAGTACGGCATCGACATGGGCCGCGTGGTCGCGCCCATCAAGGCGGGCGAGCACGCCCATGTCCACAACATCAAGACCAAGCGGTGGTAAGCCCATGAACGTCATCGACCAGAACACCACTTTCCTGGGCTACCGGCGCGAGAACGGCCGCGTGGGCGTGCGCAACCACGTCATCATTCTGCCGTTGGACGACCTGTCCAACGCAGCCAGCGAGGCCGTGGCCCACAACATCAAGGGCTCCATGGCCATCCCGCACCCGTACGGGCGGCTGCAGTTCGGGGCCGACCTGGACCTGCACTTCCGCACGCTGATCGGCACGGGCTGCAACCCCAACGTGGCTGCGGTGGTGGTCATCGGCATCGAGGACGGCTGGACCAAGAAGGTGGTGGACGGCATCGCCGCCACGGGCAAGCCGGCGGTGGGCTTCGGCATCGAGGGCCACGGCGACCACGACACCATCATGCGCGCCAGCAAGGCCGCGCGCGAGTTCGTGCAGTGGGCCAGCGAGAAGCAGCGCGAGGTCTGCCCGCTGCACGAGCTGTGGGTGTCCACCAAGTGCGGCGAAAGCGACACCACCAGCGGCTGCGGCGCCAACCCCACCGTGGGCAACGCCTTCGACAAGCTGCACGCCCTGGGCAGCACGCTGTGCTTTGGCGAGACCACCGAACTCACGGGCGGCGAGCACATCGTGGCCGCGCGCTGCGCCACCGACGCCGTGCGCGAGCAGTTCATGTTCATGTTCAACCGCTACCAGGACGTGGTGAACCGCCACAAGACCTCGGATCTCTCGGAGAGCCAGCCCACCAAGGGCAACATCGCGGGCGGCCTGACCACCATCGAGGAAAAAGCACTGGGCAACATCCAGAAGATCGGCAAGACCTGCACGGTGGACGGCGTGATCGACAAAGCCGAAATGCCCACCCACCCGGGGCTGTGGTTCATGGACTCGTCCTCGGCCGCGGCCGAGATGGTGACCTTGTGCGCAGCCTCGGGCTACGCGGTGCACTTCTTCCCCACGGGGCAGGGCAACGTGATCGGCAACCCCATCGTGCCGGTGATCAAGATCTGCGCCAACCCCCGCACCGTGCGCCTGATGAGCGAGCACATCGACGTGGACAGCTCGGGCTTGCTGCAGCGCGAGATCACGCTGGACCAGGCCGGCGACCTGCTGCTGCAGAACATGCTGCGCACGGCCAACGGGCGGCTGACGGCGGCAGAAGCCCTGGGGCACCGGGAGTTCGTGCTGACAAGGCTGTACGAATCGGCATGACGGCGGGTCAGCCCTCATGCAGGGCCTTCTGCCGGCCTGTGACCTGACATCCCGGGACCCGGCCGGATGCGCCTGACCATCGCGCAAGCCGAAGCCCTGGTGGCTGGCGCCCTGCAGCGTGCCGGCGCCAGCGCGGCGATGGCGCACAGCAGCGCTTGCGCTTTGGTGCTGGCCGAGGCCCAGGGCCTGAACTCGCATGGCCTGGGCCGTGTCAACCAGTACCTCACCCACCTGGCCAACGGGCGTGCTGACGGGGCGGCGCAGGCGGAGGTGGTGCGCCGCAAGGGCGGCGCCTTGCTGATCGATGCCGGGCAGGGCCTGGCCTTCCCGGCTTGTGAATTGGCGGTGCGGGAGGCCATCGCCGCCGCGCGCGAGCATGGCGTGGTCTTCGCCGGCGTGATGCGCAGCCACCACTGCGGCGTGGTGGTGGACCACCTGCGTCCGGTGGCGCAGGCCGGCATGGTGGGCCTGGGCTTTGCCAATTCGCCTGCGGCCATGCCGGCGGCCGGCGGGCGGCATCCGATTTTCGGCACCAACCCGGTGGCGGCCATCTTCCCGCGCCGGGCGGCGGGCCCGTTGATGATCGACCTGAGCCTGTCCGAGGTGGCGCGCGGCAAGCTGATGGTGGCCGCCAAAGAGGGCCGTGCCATTCCCGAGGGCTGGGCGCTGGACGCGCAGGGTCAGCCCACCACCGACCCCCTGGCTGGCATGCACGGCTCGATGCTGCCCATCGGTGCGGTGTCCTCTCCCAAGGGCGCGATGCTGGCCTTGGTGGTGGAGTTGCTGGTCACGGCGGTGATCGGGGCACAGTTCGGTTTCGAGGCCTCCAGCTTCTTCATCGACGAGGGCAACCGCCCCGGCATCGGCCAGGCCTTCATCGTCGTGGACCCCGGCGCCCTGGCCGGGCGCGACCGCTTCCTGGACCGGGTGGAGGTGCTGGTGGCCGAGATGTTGCGCGACGACGGCGTGCGCCTGCCTGGCGAGCGCCGCGAGGCCTTGCGCCTGCGCGCGCAGGCCGAGGGCCTGGAGGTGGCCGACGCGCTGGTGGCGCAGTGGCAGGGGCCCCTGCGGGCCGGCCCGCAGGCGGTGGCTTGAGCGCCGTGGCCGCGCCCGTGCGCATCCTGGGCGTGGGCCATGTGGCCTGGGACCATCAGTTCGCCATCCAGGCCTTCCCCGAGCACCCCACCAAGACCCCAGCGCACAGCTACCGCAGCGGCGTGGGCGGCATGACGGCCAATGCCTGCGTGGCCGCAGCCCGGCTGGGGGCGCGGGTGCGCATCGCCAGCCCTGTGGGGGGCGATGCCGCCGTGCCGTTCTT
Source organism: Betaproteobacteria bacterium (assembly GCA_037127635.1). Taxonomy (GTDB): domain Bacteria; phylum Pseudomonadota; class Gammaproteobacteria; order Burkholderiales; family Burkholderiaceae_C; genus Rubrivivax. Next base: position 3,638 of record JBAXYD010000002.1, read on the forward strand.
CGAGGCGCACTTCCGGCGCGAGGGCGTGGACCCTGGCGGCCTGGTGCGCGTGGCGCAAGCCCAGAGCTCGGTGGCGGCTGTCATCGTCGATGCTCAAGGGCAACGCCTGATCGTCAACCACCGGGGCGACGCCCTGCAACTGGCTCCGCCGCTGGACGTCACGCAAGTCGATGCGGCGGATGTGCTGCTGACCGATCCGCGCTGCCCGGCCTGGGCGCAGGCGGCGCTGCTTCGAGCGCGTGCGCTGGGCCGCCTGTCCATCCTGGATGGCGACGCCGCGCCGCATCAAGACCTTCAGCGTCTGGTCGGTCTCAGCACTTGGGCGGTGTTCTCCCGCCCGGGGCTGGCAGCCTTTCACCCCGGCCCGCCGCATGAAGGGCTGGCGGCGGCGTTGGCTGCTGGCGCCGAAGTGGCCGTGTTGACCCAGGACGAGCAGCCGCTGTGGTGGCAGCGGCGCGGCGCTGTGCTCGCGCAACTGCCCGTGTTCGACGTGCACCCGGTGGTGGACACCACGGCGGCCGGCGACACCTTCCACGGCGCCCTGGCGGTGGCCCTGGGCGAGGGTCGGGCCGACGAGGACGCCCTGCGCTTTGCGGCAGCGGCCGCGGCCCTGAAGTGCCTGAGGCCCGGTGGCGTGATGGGGGCGCCATCCAGGGCCGACGTCGATCGCTTTCTGGAGCGGGTGCAACGCCCCTGACCTGGCGGTCCCGTGCCCCCCCCAGAGGACCGTGGCACCCGATACGACCCCCTTCGGAACCGGCCGCCCCCGACGGGAGCCTTAGACTCGTCCCCCCGGAGGCTGATTGCGCCTCACGTGTGAAGGCTGACCCATCAAAGGAGTCCTGACCATGACACTGGACCTCGACCGCCGGCTGGCGCTGGCCCTGGCCCTTCTTGCGGGTGTGTTGCTGGCCACCGCCTTGCCCGCCCGGGCCCAGACGGCCTACCCTGACAAGCCCATCCGCTTCGTGGTGCCCTACCCGCCGGGCGGCGGCACCGACGTGATTGCGCGCATCGTGCAGGAGCGCTTCCAGGCCGCCCTGGGCCAGCCCATCGTCATCGAGAACAAGGGTGGAGCGGGCGGCTCGGTGGGCTCGGAGGCGGTGGCCAAGGCCGCACCGGACGGCTACACCGTGCTGTTCACGCTGAGCTCGCACACCATCAACCCGGCCATCTATCCCAAGCTGAATTTCGACACCGTGAAGGACTTCGAGCCCGTGGGCACGGTGGCCTCGCTGCCGCAGATCCTGGTGGCCAATCCCAAGGTGGCAGCCAACAACCTGGCCGAGCTGACGGCGCTGGCCAAGGCCAAGCCTGCCGATCTTTCCTACGCCTCGGTGGGCAACGGCTCGCCCGGGCATCTGGCCGGCGAGATGTTCAAGTTGCGCACCGGTGTGCAGATGACGCACATCCCTTACCGCGGGGGCGGTCCGGCTGTCACGGATGTGATGGGCGGGCAGGTGCCGCTGCTGTGGGTGTCCATCCCCGCGGCGGCGCAGTTCGTCAAGACCGGCAAGCTCAAGGCGCTGGCGGTGTCCACGCTCAAGCGCACCCCGGCCTTCCCCGACGTGCCCACGGTGCATGAGTCCGGCCATCCCGAGTTCGAGGTGGACTCCTGGTACGCCATGTTCGTGCCCGCCAAGACGCCCAGGCCGGTGATCGACAGGCTCAACCGTGCGCTGAACACCGTGCTGGCCGAGCCGGCCATCCGGGAGAAGCTGCTGGCGCAAGGGGCCGACGCCGTGGGCGGCACGCCCGAGGCCCTGGGCAAGGTGGTGACGGCCGAACTGCCCAAGTGGGCGAAACTGGCCAAGGACGCCAACATCAAGGCAGATTGAAGGGCGACGGCATGGGTGCGACGACACGGGAACAGATGGCGTCGGTGGCGGAGCAGACGGTGGCCGCCCTGGTGAGCCGCGCGCGGGCCGCCCAGCGCATCGTCGACGGTTACGGCCAGGCGCGTGTGGACGAACTCGTGGCCGCGGCCGGCTGGGCGATCATGGAGCCCGGCCGCAACCGCGAGCTGGCCGAACTGGCGGTGCTGGACACCGGCATCGGCAATGTCGAGGACAAGGTCCGAAAGAACCACCGCAAGACGCTGGGCCTGCTGCGTGATCTGCAGGGGGCGAAGTCGGTGGGCGTGATCGCCGAAGACCAGGCCATGGGACTGGTGGAGATCGCTCGTCCCGTGGGCGTGGTCTGCGCCGTGACGCCTTCCACCAACCCGGGGGCCACGCCGGCCAACAAGATCATCAACGCGCTGAAAGGCCGCAACGCGGTGATCGTGGCGCCGTCGCCCAAGGGCTGGTCCACGGGGGAGCGGCTGCTGCAGTTCGTGCACACCGAGTTCGACCGCATCGGCGCTCCGCGCGACCTGGTGCAGATCCTGCCCGCGCCCGTGGACAAGGCCTCCACCCTGGCGCTGATGCGCCAGTGCGACCTGGTGGTGGCCACGGGCTCGCAGGCCAATGTGCGCGCGGCCTACGCCAGCGGCACGCCGGCCTTTGGCGTGGGTGCCGGCAACGTGGCCGGCATCGTGGACGAGACGGCTGATCTGGCCCTGGTGGCCGACCGGGTGCGCCGCTCCAAGACCTTCGACAACGCCACGAGCTGCTCGTCCGAGAACAGCCTGGTGCTGTTGGACAGCGTCTATGACGCCGCGGTGCAGGCGCTGCAAGGGGAGGGTGCCGTGCTGCTGGACGGCTCGCAGAAGCAGAGGCTGCAGGCCCTGATGTGGCCTGACGGCAAGCTCTCGTCTGCGGCCACGGGGCAGAGCGCCACCGTGGTGGCCCAGCGCGCCGGTCTGCACGAGGTGGCCGCCCTGCAGCCCTCCATGCTGCTGGTGGAGGAGAGCGGATTCGGGCCCGAGCACCCGTTCTCGGGCGAGAAGCTTGCACCCGTGCTCACGCTGTACCGGGCGCGCGACTTCGAGCACGCCATGGCCATCGTGGAGGATGTCTACGCCTGGCAGGGCGCGGGCCACTCGGTGGGCCTGCACAGCACGCGTGCCGACCGCGCCCTGCAACTGGGCCTGCAGCTGCCGGTCTCGCGTGTCATCGTCAACCAGGCGCATTGCATTGCCACGGGCGGCAGCTTCGACAACGGCCTGCCGTTCTCCTTGTCCATGGGTTGCGGCACCTGGGGCCGCAACAACTTCTCGGACAACATGAACTACCGGCACTACCTCAACATCACCCGCATCTCGCGGCCCATTCCCGAGCTGGTGCCCAGCGAAGACGAGATCTTCGGCGCGTACTTCGGGAAGTTCGGTCGTGGCTGAGGCTGGCCTGCAGGTCGGGAAGGACGGCGGCGGCGGGCAGCAGGAGGTGGTGACAGGCGAGTTGGCGGCGACTGCGCCGAACACGGTCCGCGCGCTCATCGAGCAGGCGGCTCAGCGGTGGCCGCAGGCGGTCTATGCCTGCGATGTGGAAGGCCGGCAGCACGTCACCTTCGCCCAGCTGCGCGCGGCGTGTGCCCAGGTGGCGAGCCTGCTGCGGGCGGCGGGTTCGGTTCCCGGCGACACGGTGTCGCTGGTCATGCCCAACGGCCTGCAGACCTTGCGCGTGCTGCTGGGCGCCATGCACGGCGGCTGGTGCGTCAACCCGGTGAACCTGCTGTCGCAGCCCGAGCAGATGCGCTATGTGCTGGACCACTCGGACTGCCGCGTCGTGTTCGCCAGCCCGGAGTGGGCTGAGCGGGTGCAGGCTGTGCTGGAGGGGCTGCCCCGGCCTGTCACTTTGGTGGTGACGGCGCCCGATGACCAGGCCTTGCCGAACGCACAAGAGGCTGGGCATGGCGCGGAGACCGCTCGGGCTGAGCCTGTCGAAGCCCCGCGCGCGAACTCAAACCTCTCGACAAGCGAACCTGCACGTACCCCCTCCCCAGATGACCTCGCCCTGCTGATGTACACCTCCGGCACCACGGGCGTGCCCAAGGGCGTGATGCTCACGCAGGCCAACCTGGCGGCCAATGCGCGGGCCATCAGTGCCGAGCACGCCCTTGTGCCGAGTGACCGTGTGCTGGCCGTGCTGCCGCTGTATCACATCAATGCGTTTGCGGTGACCATGCTGGCCCCTCTGGCCCACGGCGGCAGCCTGGCGATGCCGCCCAAGTTCTCCGCCGGCGCCTTCTGGCAGCAGGCCGTGGATGCAGGCTGCACCTGGATCAACGTGGTACCCACGATGATCAGCTACCTGCTCGAAGGCGAGGCGCCGCCGCGCCAAAGCACGCTGGCCATCCGCTTCTGCCGGTCGGCCTCTTCGGCGCTGCCCCCGGAGCACCTGCGCGCGTTCGAAGAGCGGTTTGGCATCGGTGTGATCGAGACCATGGGCCTGACCGAGACCGTGGCGCCCTCGTTCTCCAACCCGCTGCAGGCCGCGCAGCGCAAGCTCGGCTCGGTCGGCCGTGCCAGCGGTGGCCAGGCCCGCGTGGTGGACAGCGCGCTCCAACCCGTGGCCGACGGCACCACGGGCGAGATCGTCATCCGCGGTCCCCACGTGATGCGCGGCTATTACAAGAACGACCCGGCCACGGCCGAGGCTTTCACGCCCGACGGCTGGCTGCGCACCGGCGACCTGGGCCACCGCGACGCCGACGGCTTCTTCTTCGTCACCGGTCGCATCAAGGAACTGATCATCAAGGGCGGCGAGAACATCGCCCCGCGCGAGATCGACGAGGCCCTGCTGCAGCACCCTGCCGTGCTGGAGGCCGCGGCCGTGGGCATCCCCGACCGCCACTACGGCCAGGAAATCCTGGTTTGCATCGTGCCGCGTGAGGGAATGGCCTGCACCGAGGCCGATCTGCGGGCCTTCTGCCTGGAAAAGCTCGGCCGCTACAAGACCCCGGGGGTCTTCCGCTTCGTCACCGAACTGCCGCGCGGGCCGTCGGGGAAGGTGCAGCGCTTGAAGCTGGTGGATCTCGCAGCTTGAGCGCGTTGTGGCTGTCGCTTGGCTGGCTGGGTTCAGCCGGCCACCGTTGTGTCGGCCAGGTCCAAGGTCATGAACATGCTGTTCGGGTCGAGCGTGTAGTCGCTAAACGGGCCGCAGGTCGCGAAGCCGAAGCTTTCGTACAACACCTGTGCAGGCTTGAACGGCTCCATCGTGCCGGTCTCCAGGCTCAGGCGAGAGTACCCGCGCAGTTGCGCATGGGCGATGAGATGCGCCAGCAGCGCGCGGCCTGCACCTCGGCGTCGGAGGTGGCGCGGGGTGCGCATGGACTTGACCTCGCCGTGGCCCGCGCCCAGGTCCTTCAGCGCCGCCGATCCCAGCAACAAGGGGCCCTCCCAGGCTGTCCAGAAGGTGATGCCGGGCGCGCGCAGCCGGTCCAGGTCCAGCGCGTGCACGCTTTCGGGCGGCGACCATGCGTACATGTCGTCCAGGTGCTCTTGCAACAGCGCGTGCACGGCAGCGCGGCTCAGGTCGTCGGTCTCGATGTGCATGGCGGTGTACTGGGATTGCTTGAACAACTTCAGCCATTCGCCCTGATTCTGTACCAGGGCTTCGGCAGGCATGTCCTGAGCGAAGTCGAAGGGCTCAGACCGAACGGAGTCTGGGGCCCCCCTTTTGCCAGTGTGCGGCCTCGCCATTGAAGGTGTGCGGCCTTGCTGTGTGGGGCGTGCGCCTTGCTGTGTGGGGCGTGCGCCTTGCTGTGGAGCCTGCACGGTTCAATCTGAACCGTTCGCCCTGAGCTTGTCGAAGGGCTCAGCCCGAACGGAAGGGGCGCAGGCTGATCAGAAGTCTACGCACCCTGATGCCCGCGCCACAAGCGCTGAGGGCCCTCAACCGTTGGGCATGGGTCTGCCACCACCATCTGGCGCATGCCCGGCAAGAACCTCCTGTTTCACGACGACGCGCGTGAGCGCATTCTGCGTGGGGCGGATCAATTGGCGCGGGCCGTGGGCGTCACGCTGGGGCCGCGGGGGCGCACGGTCATCCTGGAGCGTGAGTTCGGCGCCCCGCAGATCGTCAACTCCGGCGTGCTCGTGGCGCGCGCCGTGGAACTGGAAGACCCGGCAGAGAACCTGGGGGCGCATTTGCTGCGCGAGGTGGCCGCGCGCACCAGCGAGCAGGCGGGTGACGGCACCACCACCGCCACCGTGCTGGCGCACGCCATGCTGCTGGAGGGCCAGCGCTACCTAGCCGCGGGGTTGAACCCGGTGCAGGTCAAGCGCGGCATCGACCAGGCCGTAGAGGCCGTGGTGGGCGAGTTGCGCCGGCTGGCGCGGCGCTGCACCGGTTCCATCGAGATGGCGCATGTGGCGGCGATCTCGGCCAACAACGACCGCTCCATCGGCGAACTGCTGGCCCGCGCCATCGACCGCGTGGGCCGCGACGGCGCCATCACCATCGAGGACGGCTCGGGCCTGGCCAGCGAGTTGCACGTGGTGGAGGGTCTGCAGTTCGACCGGGGCTTCCTGTCGCCTTACTTCATCACCGAGGCAGAGCGTCAGGTCTGCGTCCTGGAGGACGCGGCCATCCTGCTGTTCGACAAGCGCTTGTCCTCGGTGCAGGACCTGCTGCCTCTGCTGGAGGCCGTGGTCAAGGCCGGGCGGCCGTTGCTGGTGATTGCCGAGGACGCCGACAGTGAGGCCCTGGCCACTCTGGTGATCAACGCCCTGCGCGGCACCTTGAAGATTTGCGCCGTGAAGGCGCCGGGCTTTGGCGACCGCCGGCGTGCGCTGCTGCAGGACATGGCGGTGCTGACCGGGGGCACCCTGGTCAGCGAGGACGCCGGCCTGCCCCTGGCCAAGGCCACGCTCGCGCACCTGGGGCGGGCGCGCCGCGTGGAAGTGACCCAGGACACCACCACGCTGGTGGGTGGGGCCGGGGCCCCGGAGGCGATTGCCGCGCGCGTGACCCAGTTGCGCAAGGAGCGCGAGTCGGCCACCGTCGAACACGACCGCAGCCAACTGGACCAGCGCATTGCCAAGCTGAGTGGCGGCGTGGCTGTCATCAAGGTGGGTGCGGCCACCGAGACCGAGCTCAAGGAGCGCCGTATCCGCATCGACGACGCCTTGCATGCCACGCGCGCCGCGGTGGAGGAGGGCATCGTGCCGGGCGGCGGCCTGGCCCTGCTGCGGGCGCGGCGCGTGCTGGCGGGCATGAAGGGCGCCACGCTGGACGAGGACTCGGGCCTGCGCATCGTGTATCGGGCGCTGGAGGAACCGCTGCGGCGCATCGTGGCCAACGCCGGGCTGGAGGCCTCGGTGGTGGTGGAGGGCGTGGAGGCCGGTCCGCCGCCTTCGCCAAGCGTGGGCGCGGCAGTTGTGGTGGACGTGGACGACCCCACCGCCTGGGGCTTCAATGCTGCCACGGGCGGCTATGGCGATCTGCTGCGCATGGGGGTGATCGATCCCGCCAAGGTCACCCGTCTGGCCTTGCAGAACGCAGGCTCCATCGCCGGCCTGATCCTGATGACGGATTGCATCGTCACCCGGCCTGGCAGCCGCAGCGCACGCCACCGTGGCAGAGATTCAGGGCAAGCCCTGCCCGAGGGCTTGGAGGACGTCAGCTTCTGAGGCCCGCGCGCGGATCAAGCTGAGGGAATCAGGCCGTGCTCAGTGACGTAGGCGGTCAAGGCCTGGACGTTGGGCAGGGCCAGCTTTTCGTGGATGCGTGCCAGGCTGTTCGTCACGGCCTCGCGCCCCATGCCCAGCTGTTCGGCGATCACGCTCACGTCCAGCCCGCAGGCCAGTCGGCGCAGGATGTCCAGTTCGCGTTCCGTCAACCGTGCATGCGGGGGCACGGCCACCGTCCCGCTTGTGGTGAGAACCACCCGTTCGGTGAGCGCCGCTGGCACGTGGGTGCCCCCGGCGGCCACCCGGCGTACGGCGGCCACGAGCTGCTCGGCGGCGCGGTCCTTGGCGATGTAGCCGTTGGCCCCCGCCTTGAAGGCGCGCAGCGCGTAGGCCTCCTCGGCATGCATGCTCAGCATCAGCAGCGGCATGCGCTGGCCTTTCGCGCGCAGGGTGCGCACCAGCTCGATGCCGTTCATGCCGGGCATGGACATGTCCACGATGCCGATGTCAAAGGTCTGCTGCGCCACGAGCTCCAATGCGACCTCGGCGTTGGGCGCGCTGTGGATCTGCCATTGCGCATCGGCGCTGGTCAGGATGCGGATCAGGCCCTCGCGCACTGTCGCATGGTCATCCACCACCAGCACCTGAAAGGGCGCCGTCATCCGGTGCCCCCACTCGCGTCGAAGGGCAGGCGCACCACCATCCGGGCGCCACTGCCCGGAGCGTTATCCAGCACCAGGGTGCCACCGCACAGGTTCACGCGCTCTAGCAGGCCGCGCAAGCCCCAGGAGTCGTTCCTGTGCAGCGCGTCCTCCGGCAGCCCGATGCCGTTGTCTTCCACCTTCAGCACCACCTCGGTTCCTTCTGTCCGCAGGTCGATGCTCACGTCCGTCGCGTGGGCATGGCGGGCCACGTTGGTGAGGGCCTCCTGCACGATGCGGTACAGCGCCGTGGCCACGCCCGGCTGGACCGGGGGGTCGGTTTCGTCATGCCGGACGGTGACCTCGATGCCCATGCGCCCGGCCGCCGTGCGCGCGAGCGCCTCCACGGCTGCGTTCAGGCCCAGATCGTCCAGCATCAGCGGCCGCAGGTCGTCGGAGATGCGGCGCACGGCCACCATGGTCTCGTCGATCAGCGCCTTCATCGAAGCGATGCGCTCCGCCTGGGCGGGTTCGCGGGCCAACAGGGCCAGGCTGGCGAGCTCCAGATGCAGCGCGGTGAGCAGTTGCCCGAGTTGGTCGTGCATGCCCCGCGCGATGCGCAGCCGCTCTTCCTCACGCGCCTCCAGCAGGCTCGCGGCCCAGGCCCGCAATGTTCCGGGGCTGGGCGCACCCGCCGCAAGCGGGGCCCGTCTCTCCACGACAGGGGCCGTGTTGGCGCCTGGCGCGGTCTGGTCTTGCGGCATGGGTGCGAGGAGCGTATTGAGCGAGGGGGTCACGGGGCCATCTGAGGCATCAGCAATTGGCAGCCAGCACCAGGACGGGAAGTGGATTCAGCATCACTTGAATTCTGACCTGGGGTGTGTGACAAGTGACTGAATAGGCCCTGCATCGCGTCGAATGGCCTAGGTTCACGGTGCCACTGGCAGAACAACCGCTGAAGTCCATGGTAACGACATGGGCGAGTCGCGTGTAACCTTTCTTCAGCGGGGGTTTTCGTTGCACAGGGCGTGCGTGCACGCCCCGGAAGGCCGCCCCCGCTCGAACTGGGTGAACTCACCGAGCCAGGGCCTGCACCCGTCCCCCCAGCCGTTGCGTGATCGGGCGCAAGCGGCCGCCAGCCCAGACCCGCCATGAAATCGCCCAAGGGCGCGAGGATGCGCCCATGGCCGCCACCCCCGTGCACCAGAACGACGGTGCCGTTTGCCGGGCCGGCGTCAGGGCGCCAGTCGTCGACATGCAGTTCATGGCCGCGCAGCGTCTGCCAGGTCTCGACCGGTTCCCGGGCAAGCGTCACGCCAAAGCGTTGCGCCAGCACGGCGCGGTATCGATGCCACGAGGCTGAGTGTTCATAGTCTGTCATCAGCGCATCATCACCTGCCGCAGCCCCGCGCAACCATCATGAAGTGGTGGCCAGCCCACGCGCAGCATCGACAGGTGGGTCAGCACGTGCGGCCCCAGGTGGCGCTGGGAGGCCTGCCGTTCAGGTGTTGAAGAAGGCATGGTGTTACCGCCCGCCCGTCGGTATGATCCGCGCTCATGAACACGCTCACCGTCAAGATCCCGCCCAGTCTGGACGAGGCGCTTGCCCAGGCCAGCGAGCGGACGCACATCAACAAATCGGAGTTGGTTCGTCGGGCGCTGGACCTCTACCTGCGGGAGCGCGAGCAGGAACGGCCGTTTGTCTCCGCACTGGACCGCGTGGGAGATCTTGTCGGCTGCTTCGCTGGAGGCCCACAGGATCTTTCGTCCAACCCTGAGCACCTCGCCGGCTTCGGCCGCATCTGACGCGATTCAGAAGCACGCCGGGCGATGAAGATCCTGCTCGACACCGGGCCCTGGGTGGCGCTGATGTGTCGTGACGACAGCTATCACGCCTGGGCACGCACGCAATTCGCAAGCCATCCCGGCCCCTTCTTGACCTGTGAGGCCGTGGTGGCCGAAACCTGCTTTCTGCTGGCCCGGGGAGGTTTTGATCCGGCGAAGGCTCTGATGATGATCGAACGTGGGGCGGTGCAGGTAGCGATGAGACTTCAGGACGAGATCACACCCGTTCGCGCCTTGTTCGAACGCTACGACAACGTGCCGGCCTCCCTGGCCGACGCGTGCCTCATCCGCTTGGCTGAACTGCACGAGCCGTCGCGCATCCTCACGCTGGACGGCGACTTCCGCATCTACCGGCGCCACGGCCGCAAGACCATCGCCTTGATCACGCCGGGCTGAGGGCCCCGCGCTCAGGGTGGTCGTAAGTCCATGCCGAAATGACCCGAATGCCCTCACGGAGCGTCAGACCAAGGGCAGGGACTCGCCTCCCAGCCGTTGCGTGATCTGAGCCGCGGCGTCCCTCACCGCCCGCGCGGTGGCGGAGGTCCAGCGGCTGTCCAGGCGGTCTTCGTGGTCCAGCGCGGTGATGACGATGGCGGGCTCGCCCTCGTGGTCGAAAGCGGCGGCGCTGAAGGCATTGACGCCGGGGATGGGGCGTCCCGCCGCACGGGAAACACCGTGTGCGCGGGACTCCTCGGCAATGGCCTGCAACTCTTCACGCCGCTCCTGCCAGGGACGGGCTCCGGGCCCTTCGCCCAGCGCCGCCGGGCTGGCGTGCTCCAGCCGCTCCAGCGGCAGCGCAGCCACGAAGGCGCGGCCGGTGGCGGTGGCCGTCAACGACATCACGCTGCCGGCGCGCAGCGTCACGTGCAGGGGCTGGCGGGCCTCGATCAGGCGCACCACCGTGGGCCCGAAGTTGCCCCATACGGCCAGCGCCACCGCGTGCCCGGTACGAGCGGCCAGGGCTTCGGCCACCGGGGCGGCGGCCTGGATCGGGTCCAACTGGTGCAGCGCGGCCAGGCCGATCTGCAGCGCCGCGGGCCCCAGCGCGTAGCGCCCGCTGGCCTGTCGCTGCTCCACGAGGCCCAGTCGGGTGAAGCTCACGAGGTAGGGGTGCGCTCGCGAGGGCGTCAAGCCGGCGCGGGCAGCCAGGTCTTTCAGCGACAGGTCACTGCGGCTGTCGGCCAGGGCCAGCAGCAGGCGCCCGCCCACCTCCACCGATTGCACCGAGCGCTGTGCGGTGGCGTCACCCGCCACCACCCCTGAACCCGGCTCATCCTGGACCAGCGCCACCGCTGCATTAGCTCGATCTCCACGAGGTACCTTATTTCGCTCCATGCAAACGAGTTTGACATAGACGCATCGGGACGTCTACACTTTCCCGGCAGGAACGACACCACGGATCGACACCACAGGACACCCCCCATGAGCACCAAGGCCTTCGCCAGCCAAGCCGACCTCGAGGAAAAGAAGGTCACCTTCGAGCAGCTTTCCGAGCACGCCTGGGCCTACACCGCCGAGGGCGACCCGAACACCGGGATCATCATCGGCGACGACGCCGTGCTGGTGGCCGACACCCAGGCCACCCCGGCCATGGCGGCCGATGTCATCCGCCGCATCCGCGAGGTGACCGACAAGCCCATCAAGTACGTGGTGCTGACGCATTACCACGCGGTGCGCGTCTTCGGCGCCTCGGCCTACGGCGCGCAGCAGATCCTGGCCAGCCAGGACACCTACGACCTGATCGTCGAGCGTGGCGAGGCCGACAAGGCCAGCGAGATCGGCCGCTTTCCGCGCCTGTTCCGCAACGTGGAGAGCGTGCCGCCGGGGCTGACCTGGCCCACCATCACCTTCACCGGCAAGATGACGCTGTGGCTGGGCAAGCTGGAAGTGCAGTTGCTGCAGCTCGGCCGGGGCCACACCAAGGGCGACACCGTGGTGTGGCTGCCGCAGGAGCGCACGCTGCTGTCGGGCGACCTGGTGGAGTTCGATGCCACGCCCTACGCGGGCGACGCCTACTTCACCCACTGGCCGCAGACGCTGAAGAACATCGCGGCACTGAACCCGCTGGCGCTGGTGCCCGGCCGCGGCCCTGCGCTCAAGGGCGAGGCCATGGTGCAAAAGGGACTGGAGGTGACAGGCTCGTTCGTGAGCGACGTCTATGCCAGTGTCAAAGCCGGCGCCGCCGCGGGCAAGGACCTGAAGACCGTGTACCAGGAGACCTACGCGGCGCTGAAGCCGAAGTACGGCCACTGGGTGATCTTTGACCACTGCATGCCCTTCGACGTGACGCGCGCCTATGACGAGGCCACGCAGTTCGCCGACCCGCGCATCTGGACCGCCGAACGCGACGTGGCGATGTGGGAGGCGCTGGAGCGCTGAGACGCGGCCGGCGCAGTCCCCCAGGCCACGCCCACCAGACCCCAACCCAACGCGCGGCGTACTCGACCATGCTCTCGACCTACACCTACCCCCGCTACAGCTCCGGGCGCGCACCGGAACTGGACGACTCCCCCGGCACCATGCGCCGGCACCCCGTGGTGGTAGTAGGCGCCGGCCCGGTGGGCCTGGCCGCCGCCATCGACCTGGCCCAGCGCGGCACGCCCGTGCTGCTGCTGGACGACGACAAGACGGTGAGCGTGGGTTCGCGCGGGCTGTGCTACGCCAAGCGCACGCTGGAGGTGCTGGACCGCCTGGGCTGCGGCCAGCCGGTGGTGGACAAGGGCGTCACCTGGAACGTGGGCCGCACCTTCCTGGAGACCGAGGAGGTGTTCCAGTTCAACCTGCTGCCCGAGGCCGGCCACGAGCGGCCCGGCATGGTGAACCTGCAGCAGTACTACCTGGAGGAGTACCTGGTGAAGCGGGCGCAGGCGCTGCCCGCCCTGCAGATGCGCTGGGAGCACAAGGTCACCGCGGTGCAGCCCGACGCCGACGGCGCCACGCTGAGCGTGCAGACGGCGGACGGCAGCTTCACGCTGCGCACCGACTGGCTGGTGGTGGCCGACGGGGCGCGCAGCCCCATCCGCCGCCTGCTGGGCCTGGACATCGAAGGCAAGGTGTTCCAGGACCGCTTCCTCATCGCCGATGTGGTGATGAAGGCCGACTTCCCCACCGAGCGCTGGTTCTGGTTCGACCCGCCCTTCCACCCCGGACAGAGCGTGCTGCTGCACCGCGAGGCGGACAACGTCTGGCGCATCGATTTCCAGCTCGGCTGGGACGCCGACCCCGAGGCCGAGAAGCAGCCCGAGCGCGTGATCCCGCGCATCCAGGCCATGCTGGGGCCGGAGCGCGAGTTCACGCTGGAGTGGGTCAGCGTCTACACCTTCCAGTGCCGGCGCATGAAGCGCTTCCGCCACGGGCGGGTGCTGTTCGCCGGCGATGCCGCCCACCAGGTGTCGCCCTTCGGCGCGCGCGGCGCCAACTCCGGCATCCAGGACGTGGACAACCTGGGCTGGAAGCTGCAGCTCGTGCTCCAGGGGCAGGCGCCCGAAGCGCTGCTGGACAGCTACGACGCCGAGCGCGTGGCCGCAGCCGACGAGAACCTCCTCAACTCCACTCGCTCCACTGACTTCATCACGCCCAAGACAGCCATGTCGCGGCGCTTTCGCAACGCGGTGCTGGAGATGGCGCGCGACCTGCCCTTCGCGCGCGCGCTGGTCAACTCGGGCCGGCTGTCGGTGGCCACGCACCTGGACGGCTCGCCGCTGAACACGCCGGATGGGGATACCGCGGACACCGACGGTCCTGCTTTCGCCGGCTGGATTGCGCCCGGCGCCCCGCTGGACGATGCCCCGGTGCGCCTGGACGGCCGCGAGGGCTGGCTGCTGCGGCACATCGACGCCTTCACGCTGCTGGTGTTCGGCCCGGGCGGCCTCACGCCGCAGGACCTTGCCGCCCTGCCGGTGCCGGTGCGCCTGCTGCGCGTGCAGCCTGCCGGCCAGGCCGAGGCTGGTGAACTGGAGGACGTGCGGGGCATGATCGCCAAACGGCTGGACGCCCAGCCCGGCACCGCCTACCTGCTGCGGCCCGACCAGCACGTGGCTGCGCGCTGGCGACGGGGGGACGCGGCGGCGGTGCGCGCCGCGCTGCACCGCGCCCTGGGTCACGCCACGCCGGCGCAGGCACCCGCCGCCTAGCCCGCCGCCCCGCACTGAACCGGACACGCCCATGGCCTTCGAACACCTGAACACCCAGCCGAACTTCGGCGTGCCGGGCGAGCGCCATCTGCGCGCCTACACGCCCGGCGACACCTTCTACGAGATGCTGATCGCCGCCCACGAGGGCCTGGACGACGAAGCCAGCCACAAACTCAATGCCCGCCTGGTGCTGCTGCTGTCCAATCACATCGGTGACCTGCGCGTGCTGCGCGAAGCGCTGCAGGCTGCGCGGCAAGGGGCGTAGAGCGCATAGAACTCGCAGCGCCCCCCTGCGCACAACATCGTACCAGGTCAACCGCACACCACCCGTCACAGCCTCTCAAACGGCCCGCCCAACACGCCCGCCAGCCATCCGGAGACACCCCCCATGAAGATCGATCGCATTCACCACGTGGCCTACCGCTGCCGCGACGCCAAGGAAACCGTCGAGTGGTACGGCCGCATGTTGAACATGGAATTCCAGCTCGCCATCGCCGAAGACCAGGTGCCCTCCACCAAGGAGCCGGACCCGTACATGCACATCTTCCTGGACGCCGGCGGCGGCAACACGCTGGCCTTTTTCGACCTGCCCACCAAGGCGCCCATGGGCCGCGACGAGAACACGCCCGTGTGGGTGCAGCACATCGCCTTTCGCGTGCAGGACCGTACGGAACTCCTGGCCTGCAAGGCGCACCTGGAAGCCCAGGGCGTGGAGGTGCTGGGCCCCACCGACCACGGCGCCTTCCACTCCATCTACTTCTTCGACCCCAACGGCCACCGGCTGGAACTGGCCTGTCCTGACCCGGACGAAGCGAACATGCTGCGTCGCATGGACGAGGTGAAGTGGAAGATGCTGGAAGACTGGTCCAAGACCAAGAAAGCCCCCAAGCACGCCGAGTTCTTCCACCGCCGCGAGTTCACGCCGCAGCCGGAGCAGGCCCTCACATGAGCCCCTTGTGCACACGAGGCTGCCCTTCGTTCGCGTTGAGCCCTTCGACAAGCTCAGGGCGAACGGCACAACTCAAGCTCAGGACGAACGGTGGAACACCTGCTCAGGGCGAACGGGCATATGGGTTCCCGTTCGGGCTGAGCCCTTCGACTTCGCTCAGGACATGCCTGTCGAAGCCCTCGCGCTGCGTTGCCCTGCCAGCCGAGACTGACCGCGCATGATCACTTCTCCCATGGACTTCCTCGACGCCACCCACGACCCCGCACTGCGCAGCTGGGTGGACTCGGCCAACGCCGACGACACCGACTTTCCACTGCAGAACCTGCCGTTCGGGCGCTTCCACACGGCTGACGACTCGCAACTTCAGATGGGCATCGCCATCGGCGACGAGGTGCTGGACCTGAAGGCGGTGGCGACCACACTTCAACAACGCACCCTCGGCGGCACGCCGTCGGAGCTGGCGGCCTGGCTGGCCCCCCTGGCCGCCGGCGACCTCAACGCGTTCATGACCCTGGGCCCGGCCGCCCGGCGCGGCCTGCGCGCCTGGCTGAGCGTGGCGCTTGCCGAGGGCAGCCCGTTGCAACCCGCGTTGCAGCCCTGCCTGCGCGCGCAGGCCGACTGCGCCATGCAGCTGCCTTGCCGGGTGGGTGACTACACCGATTTCTACACCGGCATCCACCACGCCACCACGGTGGGCAAGCTGTTCCGCCCCGACAACCCGCTGCTGCCCAACTACAAGTGGGTGCCCATCGGCTATCACGGGCGGGCCTCGTCGCTGGTGGTCAGCGGCACGCCCGTGCGCCGCCCGCTGGGCCAGCTGAAGGCCCCCACCGCCGAGACACCCAGCGTCGGCCCCTGCCAGCGGCTGGACTACGAGCTGGAGCTGGGTGCGGTCATGGGCACCGGCAACGCGCTGGGAGAGCGCGTCCCGCTGGCGCAAGCGGAAGACCACCTCTTCGGGCTCGTGCTGCTCAACGACTGGTCGGCGCGTGACGTGCAGGCCTGGGAGTACCAGCCGCTCGGGCCTTTCCTGGCGAAGAACTTCGCCAGCACGGTCTCGCCCTGGGTGGTGACGATGGAGGCGCTGGCGCCGTTTCGCACCGCCTTCGTCCGCCCCAGCGTCGAGGGTGGCGACCCCGGCACCTTGCCCTATCTGGATGGTGACGCCAACCGCCGGGCGGGCGCCTTCGACCTGACGCTGGAAGTGACGCTGCAGACCGCGGCCATGCGCGCGGCCGGCCTGCCGCCGCACCGCCTGTCGCACGGCCGCTGGACCGAGGCCGCCTGGTGGACGCTGGCCCAGCTGGTGGCGCACCACACCCTGGGCGGCTGCAATCTGCAGCCGGGTGACCTGCTGGGCACCGGCACGCTTTCCGGCCCCGGACCAGATCAGGCTGGTTCGCTGCTCGAGTTGAGCGGCGGCGGCAAGTCGCCCCTGACGCTGGCTAACGGCGAGACGCGGGCCTTCCTGCAAGACGGCGACACGCTCACCCTCAAAGCCTGGGGCGAGAAGCCCGGCGCCCGGCGCATCGGCCTGGGCTCCTGCAGCGGCATGGTGCAGCCGGCGGCCTGAGACAGGGCCCGATGCAGGGCCTGACGCGCGTCAGGCGGGCGCTGTGCCTTTGGCCGCGCTCACGTCCACGAAGGTGATCACGGCCCCGTCGATCACGTCGTCCTGGGTGCGGTAGGGCATGATCCGGACAGCGTACCAGTGGCCTTCGCGGCTGCGCACCTGTTTCTCCGACACCACCAGCGTGCGCAGCATGTCGCGCACGTCCTGTTCCAGCGCGGGGTAGTCCAGGCTGCTGGTCAGGTCGCCCAGGGGGCGGCCCACGTCGCCGTCCCGCAGGCTGATGACCTTGCGTGCCCGCTCGGTGAAGCGCCGTACCAGCAGGTTCTTGTCCAGAAACAGCGTGGCGATGTCGGTGCTGTTGAGCAGGTTGCGCATGTCGCTCTGGGCGATGGCCAGGTCGTCCAGCTTGGCCTGCAGCTCCGCGTTCACGGCCTGCAGCTCATCGTTCATGGCCTGCATCTCCTCCTTGGAGCTGGTGAGCTCCTCGTTGGTGGATTGCAGTTCCTCGTTGGTGGACTGCAGCTCTTCGTTGGCTGCCTGCAGTTCCTCCTGCGAGGCGCGCATCTCCTCGCGCAGCGACTGTGCCTCCTCGCGCGCACGCTGCAACTCGCTCTCCAACTCCTGATGGACCGCGCCGCGCGTGCGGCGGCGGGTTCGGCCCTTGGCGGGCAAGGCCAGATCGAGGAACACGATCAGCAGCATGCCCTTCAGGCCGGACGCCTCGTCCATGGCCTGCACGCGCAGGTCCATGGCAGGGGGCCCCGTGGGGCTTTCCAGCGGCACGTCGTTCACCTCCACCGGCGTGCGCTGGGAGGCCGCCTGCTGCATGGCAGCCACCAGGGGCGCGCGCAGGCCCTCGCGGGCCATGACGTGCACGTTCCAGTTGGCCTTGCCGGCGGCAGGCTCCAGGTAGCGGCCCGTGCGGCCGTTGACGTACAGGATGTCGCCACGCTCGTTCACCAGCACCGAGGGCGGTGCCCACTGCTGCATCAGGTAGCCCTCCACACGTACCTGCAGGCTGGGCGGTGGGCTGGGTTCTTCGGGCGGCAAGACAGGCTCCTTGGGTATGGGGTCCGGCGCCGGGAAGACGGGCCGGAAGGAAAAACCAGGCACGGGCAGCGGTTTGGCCACGGCGCGGCGGCGGTACAGACGCAAGCGGGCGTCGGTGGTTTCGAACAGATCGTCGAAGCGGCCGATGGTCTCGGAGCTCCCCAGCAGCAGCACCCCTTTCGGCCGCAGGCTGTAGTGGAACAGCGGCAGCAGGCGGCGCTGCAGCGGCGCGGTCAGGTAGATCAGCAGGTTGCGGCAGCTCAACAGGTCCAGGCGAGTGAAAGGCGGGTCTACGTTGAGGTCATGCGGGGCGAACACCACCATCTCGCGCACCTCCTTGGCCATGCGCCAGCCCCCGCCCTGCGCGGTGAAGAAGCGGGCCAGGCGCTGGGCAGACACTTCGCCGCTGATGGACGCGGGGTACACCCCGCGGCGCGCGCGCTCTATGGCGTCCTTGCTGAGGTCGGTGGCAAAGATCTGCAGCGTGCAGTTGGCCAGGTCAGGCAGCGTCTCCACCACCTCGCGGAAGGTGATGGCCAGCGAGTAGGCCTCTTCGCCGGTAGAGCAGCCCGCCACCCAGGCGCGCATGTGCCAGCCGTCGCCGCGCGCCTTCAGCAGGCCCGGCAGCAACTCCGTCTTCAGCGCTTGCCATACCGGGGTGTCGCGGAAGAAGGCGGTCACGCCGATGAGCAGTTCCTTGGCCAGCAGGTCGAGTTCGGCGGCGTCGCGGGACAGCAGATGGGCGTAGGCCTGCATCGTGGCGATGCGGTGGATGCCCATACGGCGTTGAATGCGCCGCAGCAAGGTGCTGCGCTTGTACAGGAAGAAGTCATGGCAACCGCGCGACTGCAGCAGGCGCAGGACGGTCACCAGGTGCTGCCGGTCCTGCCGAGACTCCAGGCCTTCGTCATCGTCGATCGGACCCGCGGTTGCCAAGGGCAGGCCGGCAGGCCCGGCCATGGCGGGCATCAGGGAAGTGCTCTGGGCGGCGAAGCTTTCGTGCGCCGCAGGGGCTGCAGCCTGTGCGGTCACCGCGCCGGCAGGTGGTGCCCGCCTGGCCAGGGCCTTTGCAATCGCACCGGGAAGGCTGGCGGGCGCGGCCACCAGGTCCACCACGCCGGTCTGCAGGGCGCTGCGGGGCATGGCGTCGAACTGCGCGGTGTCGGGCTGCTGCACGGCCGATAAACCTCCGGCAGCGTGGATCGACCGCAGGCCGCGTGTGCCGTCCGACCCCGTCCCCGACAGCACCACCCCTGCGGCCCGCGCGCCCAGCACCCGGGAGACGGACTCGAACATGTCGTCAATGGGATGGCGCCGCCCCCGGGGTTCCCGAGGCACTGCCACATGCAAGTGCTCGTCGATGACCGTGAGCGTGGCGTTGGGTGGGATCACATAGATGGTGTTCGGCTGCACTCGCGCGCTGTCCATTGCTTCGCGTACGGGCATCTGGGTGTCACGCTGCAGCACTTGCACGAGTGCCGTCTTGCGCGTGGGGTCCAGATGCTGCACCACCACCCAGGCCAGGCCGGCGTCACCGGGCGCGTGCGCCAGGAACTCCTGAAGTGCTGGCAGCCCCCCGGCCGAAGCCCCGATGGCCACCAGACCCTTCACCGCACTGGGAGAACGTAGCTCCGGTGGCGGCCTCGCAGCGGGCAGGGGCGACAGCGGTGTGGGGAGCGTGGGGGGCGTGGGTGGCGACAGCGCAGGGGGGAGCGAGGGAGGAAAAGCGGGAACGGGCGGGTCTGCCGATGCCATGCGCGAATGTAGCGAATCGGCCAGGTGCCGAGGCAACGAAATTCAATGACCACACCGCCGGATCCCACCTGCAGGCCGGCCCCCGTGCCCTGAGGCTACGCTCTCGTGCCCACAACCATCACGGCCGCCGCCACTCCTGCAGCCCAGCGCTTGCACGGCGCCGCCTCGGCCACCCGTTTCACCGTCCCTTCCGCTGCGGCCTGGGACAAAGTCGGTTCAACTCGCCGCCACTGCCGTGGACGACATCTGCCAGCCGGCCGTGCCCAGGGCCGGCACATGCAGGCTCAGCGTGGTGGCCATGGTGGCGGCCTGGGCGCGCTCCAGGGCCTCACGCTGGATGCCCTTGCGCACGACATCGGCCAGGCCGGCCAGCTGGCTGGCGCAGGCCTCGATCAGGTCGTCGAAGGAGACGATGCCGGCCAGTTGCCCTTGCTCGTCGCGCACCAGCAGCCGGCGCACGCCGGCTGCGCGCATCACCTCGATGCCCTGGGAGAGTTCGGCCTGTTCGCTGGCGCTGATCAGGCTGCCGTCGATCAGACTTCCCACGCTCTGCTGCGGCGCGGCGCTGCCGTCGGCCAGCACGGCCAGGGCGAGATCGCGGTCGGTCACCAGGCCCACCACGCGGCGGCCCTCCGGTGTGTCGTCTGTGACCACGAGGGCGCCCACATGCTGGTCGCGCATCTGGTGGGCGGCCCTTTGCAGCGAGTCGTTGCGGTCCACGGTGATGACGTGGCGTTGGCAGATGGTTCCGAGGTTCACGACACTTCCTTCTGGCTTGGGGGAGGGTTCAAGGGGAGGCGCGGCGCCACTTGGGGCTTGCGCAAGGCACATCGGGCTGGGATTCAGGGCATGGCGCGCCAACTGCCATCCGGTTGCCGGCAGGCCTGGCCGTAGACCCGTTCCGGCTGGCCGCCGACGGTGGCGTCCACCGTGTACTCGCGGCATGGGCCTTCCGGGGTCTGGCGGGTGCGGGTGGGAGTGACGGTGTAATGCGCGCCGGTGTCGGGGTTGTGCCAGGAGCTGGAGCGCCCGGTGTTCACCGACTCCAGCGCCTGCGCCGTCTTCAGCCGGTCGGTGTGGTCCATGGAGCGGCCGACGTTGCCGCCGATGGTGGCGCCGATCAGCGTCCCGATCACCGTGGCGGCGGCGCGCCCGCTGCCGTGGCCGATCTGCGAGCCCAGCGCCCCACCCAGCACGCCGCCGATCACCGTGCCGGACTGCTGCTGGCTGGGCGAGGTTTGGCAGCCCGCCAGCGTGAGCACCAGCACGGCGGCGC
The DNA here is from genome assembly GCA_037127635.1 of Betaproteobacteria bacterium. Classification (GTDB taxonomy): domain Bacteria; phylum Pseudomonadota; class Gammaproteobacteria; order Burkholderiales; family Burkholderiaceae_C; genus Rubrivivax. The sequence continues at coordinate 24,376 of JBAXYD010000002.1, forward strand.
AAGCCAGGGCGCACACGGCCGTGGCCAGTGTGGGCACCCGTCTCGGCGCAGCCGCCGGTGTCCGTCCCTGCGCGCTGCGTCGAAGTGAGAGGGGGTGGGGGTTCGGGTTCATGAGAACTTCCGCTGGGGCCTGGAGTCTGGGCATCCATGATCCGGGCCTGCCGCCGGCCGGACGCTGAGCCCGCTCAAGCTTCGCGGGCGGGCCGCCGCGCGCGGTGGCGAACTTTCTGCCGGTGCCCCTGGGGCCGCCTCAGGGCGTGTGCCTGCCCCCCGCCGCTCCAGGCCTGGCGAAGCAGCGACAGCTCCACCAGGCGAGAGGCCACCAGGTGGTTGATGGTGCCGGGCGGCACCTCGCCCTTGGCGTTGGGTGCGCCGGCGGGCACACCGGTCAGCAGTTCGATGGCCTGGTCCACATCGTCCACCGCGTGCACGTGGAAGCGCCCATCGGCCACGGCGGCCACCACGTCGTCTCGCAGCATCAGGTGCTGGACGTTGGCGCGCGGGATCAGCACGCCCTGGCGCCCGTCCAGGCCGCGCTGGCGGCACAGGTCGAAGAAGCCCTCGATCTTCTCGTTCACCCCGCCGATGGCCTGCACCAGGCCGAACTGGTTGATCGAGCCGGTGATGGCCAGGCCCTGGTGAACCGGTGCGAAGGCCAGCGCCGAAAGCAACCCGCACAGCTCGGCCAGCGAGGCGCTGTCGCCCTCCACTTGGCCGTAGCTCTGCTCGAAGACCAGGCTGGCGGCCAGCGACAGCGGTACCTCCTGCGCATAGCGTGCGCCGAGAAAGGCGGCCAGGATCATCACGCCCTTGGCGTGGATGGGGCCGCCCAGCGTGGACTCGCGCTCGATATCCACCAGCTCGCCCTCGCCCAGGCGCGTGGTGGCGGTGATCCGCATCGGATAGGCGAAGCGGAATTCGCCCAGCTGCGCCACCACCAGGCCGTTGACCTGGCCGATGTGCTCGCCCTGCGTGGACACCAGCAGCGTGCCCCGCAGAAGTTCCTCGTGCACGCTGTCGCGCAGGCGGTCGGCGCGGCGCACGCGGTCTGCCTGGGCGGTGATGACGTCATTGCGGTCGATCACGGCGCGGCCGGCGCGCCTGGCCTGGGCGTCGGCTTCGTGCAGCAGATCGCGCAGTGCACGGGTGTGGGTGCTGAGCTTGGCGCTGTCGTCGGCCAGACGGGCGGCGTGGTCCACCAGGCGCGCCACTGCGTCGCGCGTCAGCGGCCGCAAGCCTTGTTCGCGGGCCGTGGCGCCCAGCCAGCGTGCCAGCGCCGTGGTGGACTCGGCTTGCCGCGGCAGCTCGTCCTCGAAGTCGGCCACCACCTTGAACAGGTCATCGAACTCCGGGTCCAGCGCCTGCAGCAGGTGGTAGAGCGGCACGTCGCCGAACAGCACGATCTTGAGCTTCAGCGGCACCGGTTCCGGCTCCAGCGGCAGGGTGTTGACCCAGCCCAACGCCTGCGGCAGCGACTCGATCACCACCCGCCCGGACTTGAGCGCACGCTTCAGTCCCGCCCAGCTCAGCGGCTCGTTCAGCACCTTCACCGCATCCAGCATCAGGTAGCCGCCGTTGGCGCGGTGCAACGCCCCGGCGCGGATGAGCGTGAAGTTGGTCAGCAGCGTGCCCATGTGGGCCACGTGGTCGATGCGCCCTACCAGGTTCGCATAGGTGGGGTGGTCGTCCAGCAGCACGGGTGCGGCTCGGGGTATGGGGGCCGCCGAATCGCCCACCAGCAGGTTCACCTGATAGCGGTGCAGGGCCAGGCTGCCGGCCAGCGCGCCCACATCCTCGTCGTCTGTGCCCGGCTGCTCGCGCAACTGTTCGCCGGACTCGATGATGTCGCGGCGCACTTCGTCCAGGAAGGTGTTGACCTGTGCGTGCTGCGCGAAGTCGGCCTTGAGCTCGTCCACCAGGTGCCCTGCGGCCATGGCCATGGCGTCGCGCGTGGCCTCACGGATGCGTTCCTGCATCTCGCGCCGCAGGTGCGGCAATTCGTGCAGCACCTGCTTGAGCCGCTCACTCAAGGTTCTGATCACCTCGGCCAGACGTTCGCGCTCCTGGATGTCCAGCTTCTCGAAGCGCTCGGCAGGCAGCGGCTTGCCCTTCTCCATGGGGGCGAATGCGAAACCCTGCGGGGTGCGGATCAGCGCCACGCCCTGGCTGACGGCGCTCTCGCCCAAGGCCTGTAGGGCGCCGTCCTCTTGTTGCTTGTCCTGTTTCTGGATGGCATCCAGACGGGAGCGGTAGACGTCGCTCTCCAAGGCTGAAGACACGGCCTTGGACAGCTCCGCCACGAAGCGCTGCATGGCCTGACGCAGCCGGTGCCCTTCGCCGGGCGGCAGGCTCAGCACGCGGGGGCGGTTGGCGTCGGTGAAGTTGTAGAGGTAGCACCAGTCTGGCGGCGCTGCCTGGGCGGCCGCGTGCTGCTCCAGCAGGTATTGGACGAAGCCGTGGTGGTCTACCCCGGGCTCCCCGGCCACGAAGAGGTGGTAGCCCGGCCCATCTACAGCCAGGGCCAGTTCGATGGCATCGACCGCGCGGGCCTGACCGAACGGCGTGTGGCCGTCGGGCAGGTCAGCGGTGGTATCGAACCCCAGCGAGGCCGCGTCGCAACGCGTGACGAGCTGCGACGCCAACAGGGCTGTCGCCCCTGCCTGTGCGGGCGCCGCTGCCGAACCCAGGGCTGCGCTCAAGGTTCTGACGTCATGCGCGGTGTTGTCCGGTCACCCCGAGCGGCGTGACCACGGCAAGCGACATGCCCGTCAATGGATGGCCAGGCGCTTGGTCGTCGAGGCCGACTTCTTGGGCAGCGTCAGTTCCAGAATGCCGTTCTCGTACTTGGCTTCGGACTTGGTTTCATCCACCGGGCTGCCCAGCGTGAAGCTGCGGGTGGCGTAGCCGTGCTGGCGTTCGCTGCGCAGCAGGCGGCCTTCCTTGCGGTCGTCCCACTCCTTCTTCATCTCGCAACTGATCGTGACCAGATTGCCCTCGATGCGCACGTCGATGTCTTCCTTGCGCGCACCCGGGATCTCGGCGCGCACGGCGTAGGTGCCGTTCTGCTCGGCCACGTCCAGGCGAATGCGGGGCGCTGCGTCCGGCTGCTCCAAGCGCCAGGGGCGCATCAGGCTGCGGAAGGTGTCTTCCAGGGGATCCATCGCAAAGGGATCCATGAGTCGCAATTCGTTCATGAGGTTCTCCGTCATCGGGTGAAGGGTTCAGGGACTGGCGGCTCGCAGGCCACCGGGTGAAGCTGGATGTTGTGGGTGCAGGTCGGGGGGGTGCTTGAGGGTGCGCAAGGCCGGGCTTGGCCGCGAACCCTGTCATGCGCTGTGGTGATCTCAGGTGTCTGTCGGGCACGGTTTGTCCTGGCCGCGTTGCGCCTGGGTTGAGCCTGGGTTGAGCCCGCGCATGCCCGGGCGCGGGCGCGCCCCTATGGTCAGGCTGCGATGTCTTGACCCTCAAGCCGCAGACCCCCGCAACCGCCACCATCGCCACCACCTGCGCCTGAAAGGGCTGGCCCGCCATGCCGCAATTTCTGCTCCTGACCCGCCTGTCGCCGCAGGCGCTGCACCAGGCCCGCTCTTACGCCACGCTGGAGCGGCATGTGGCCGATCAGGTGCGGCACCACTGCCCCACGGTCAAGTGGCTGCACAGCTGGGCCCTGCTGGGGCCCTGGGATTACGTGGACGTGATCGAAGCGCCAGACCTGGAGGAGGCCACGCGCGTGTCGGTGCTGGTGCGCAGTGTCGGCCAGGCGCAGACCGAGATCTGGCCGGCCATGCCCTGGCCGCGTTTCAAGGAACTGGTGCAGGAGCTGGCCGCGCGATGATGCTTCTCTCGCTGGACGGCGCTTCGGCGCTGGCGCAAGGTGTGGCCGAGCGCCTGGGTGAGCCCTTGGCGCCGGTGGAGCACCGGCCGTTTCATGACGGTGAACACAAGTGGCGGCCCTTGGAAGACCCGCGCGGCTGCGACGTCTTCGTGCTGGCCGCCTTGCATGGTGACGACGAATACAGCCCGCAGGACAAGCTGGTGCGCCTGCTGTTCATGCTGGACACGCTGCGCGGTCACGGCGCGCATCGCGTGACCGCCGTGCTGCCCTACCTGGCCTACGCCCGAAAGGACGTGCGCACGCAGCCCTTCGACCCCCTGGCCACGCAAGCCCTGGCGCGCTGGCTGGAAGCCGCGGGCGCCGACCAGGTGATCGTGCTGGAGCCGCACCAGCCGGCCGCGGTGCAGAACGCCTTTCGCTGCCCCGTGCTGACGCTGGACGCCTGGCCGGCGTTCGACGTGCCTGCGGATGCCCTGATGGCCGGTGGCGGCCCGGTGGTGGTGGCCGCGCCCGACCCGGGCGGCGTCAAGCGCGCCTTGCGCTGGCGCGAGCATCTTCAGGCCCGCTGGCAGCACCCGGTGGGCTTTGCCATGGTGGACAAGCGGCGCGTGGGCGGCCTGGTGACCAGCAACCAACTGGTGGCCGGCGACGTGGACGGCGCCACCGTGCTGCTGCTGGACGACATCGTGGCCTCCGGCGGCACGCTGGTTCACGCCGCGGCGGCGCTGCACCATGCCGGCGCCGCCACCGTGCAGGGCTTCGCGGCCCACGGCCTGTTCATCGACGATGCCGACCGGGCGCTGACCGCCTCTCACCTGGCCCGCCTGGTGGTGAGCGACAGCGTGCCGGCGTTCCGGATGCCGAACTCGGCTGCCTTCGCCTCCCGGCTGGAAGTGGTCTCGGCCGCGCCCCTGCTGGGGCGGGCCATCGCCGAAGTGCACCAGCTCGGGCACTGAGCGCCTGGCGAGGTTGCACCAGCGTGAACCGCCCCGGGAATCGCGGCGGTTGCTTGGGGTAAGTGGTCAGCTCTCCGAGGCGGGTTGCCCGGTGAGTTGCCGGTAGGAGTTTGCCTCGGGTTCTGCTGGCGGGATGTAGCCCAGGCCCTCCATCAATCGATGATGGTTGAACCAGGACACCCTGTTCAGCGTGGCGATCTCCACCGCCTCGCGCGACTTCCACGGCCCGCGCCGGTGGATCAACTCGGCCTTGTACAGCCCATTGAACGTCTCGGCCAGCGCGTTGTCGCAACTGTCGCCGCGGCTTCCCGCTGAGGGCTCGATACCGGCTTCGGCCAGCGGCTCGGTGTAGCGGATGCTGACGTACTGCGAGCCGCGATCCGGATGGTGAACCAGTCGGTCCCTGTCGGGTTGCCGGGCGTAATCGTCGATGACGAAGGCCACGTACAGCCAGCCCTGCCAGGTCGAGACGTACGTGAAGTCAGACACCGAAAACTGGTCGGGCCGATCAACTGGAACATCTCGAATCTCCTGCGACCCACAGAGGCCACCTCCGCGACAAAGAGTCGCGAGGGTAGCGGTGGGAGTAGATCAAGCTTCGAGACGATCCTGGGCGCCGTGCTGGCCGGCATACGCCGACTGCGAGGTGGCCGGTATATGCCGACTCCGCCGCCGGCTCGGTCAGCCCTCAGGCGCCCCGCGCTAGACTCGACGCCTCGGAGGTGTCTATGGACTCTGCACTCGTCAAGCGGGACCCAGAAATCATGAGCGGAGCGCTGTGCTTCGCAGGTACGCGCGTGCCCGTGAAGAACCTGTTCGACTACCTTGAAGGCTCGTCTTCACTCGAGGACTTCCTTGAAGACTTTCCTACTGTGTCGCGCGAGCGCGCAGTAGCTGTACTTGAAGCTGCTCGCGAGAGCCTCGCCACTGATGCGCCTGCTGCTTGACGAGTGCGTGCCCGCGCGCTTGGGGAGAGCACTGCCCTCACATCAGGTTTCCACAGTTGTCCAAGAAGGCTGGTCGGGCATCAAGAATGGCAAGCTACTGGCATTCACCGCCGCAAGCTTCGACGCCTTCATCACAGTCGACAAGAACCTTCCATACCAGCAGAACACGTCAAACCTCCCTGTGGCGGTCTTGGTGCTGGATGCAGCGTCAAACGAGTTGCCGTATCTCCTGCCGCTTGTTCCCGCACTGGAGGAGGCGCTGGCAAACCTCAAAGCAGGCAGCTATGTGCTGCTACGGGCAGCGGCCCTCGAACGTTAGGCGTCGCAGGACGAACATCTTGGCTCTCTGCCGCTGCTGAAGACAATCGGCACACGAGTCGGCTACCATGCCGGCCATGAAGCCTTTCAGGTGGCCGCCGGACAAGAATGAGCTCTTGAAAGCTGAGCGCGGAATCTCCTTTGAAGAGATCACCGTCGCTGTAGAAGCCGGGGCGCTGCTTGATGTCGTCCCGCACCCAAAACCCAAGCAGTACCCTCGCCAGAAGATCATGGTGGTGGAAGTCTTCGGCTACGCGTATTTGGTTCCCTTCGTCGAAGAAGAGGATCACTTTTTCCTGAAAACGATCATCCCCAGCCGAAAGGCCACGCGAGACTTCATCGCGCAGGAGTCAGACGATGTCTAAGTTGGATCTTTATGAACTTGAAGTGCTCCAAGCCTACGACGCTGGCAAGCTCAAGCCCAGTGCGGGGAAGGCCGAACTTCAGCGCCTGCGTGCCGCCGCGCGCGCCACCGCGATCAAAGACAAACGTGTGAACATCCGCTTGTCTTCGGTTGACCTGCTCGATATCCAGGCGAAGGCCCTCGAAGAAGGGATGCCGTACCAAACCCTCATCGCAAGCGTCCTGCACAAGTACGTCACTGGCAAGTTGGCTGAAAGCAGGCCACCCGCCACTGGCGCGAAGCGACGCCTTACCCCTCGCTCATGAACCGCCCCGGGTTTTGACGAGGTTCCAACGCTTGAAAAGATGCGGTCAAGGCCGGTCAGGGCTGGTCCGGCGCGCCCGCTCCCCCGGCCGCGCCCGTCAAACCCGTGGCCAGGGACGCGCAGGCGACGTACCAGGCGGCCCGGTCGCGCCAGCGCGGGCTTTCCTGAACGCTGGCCTCCTGCAGATGCGCCAGGCACAGCCGGGCCCTCAGCAACGCGCGCTGCACGCCGTACAGGCGCAGCAGGCGGTGGGGTGGCCGGTCATCCAGCAAGCGGCCACACTGCGCGAACAGCCGGCGCCCCACCCAGGCGGCACCCAGGCGGCGGCACTCGACGGCGAGGTAGGACAGTTCCTCGAACGGGTCCACCTGGCGCAGCGCCTCGTTGAACTCCAGGCGGTCGATGACCAGGGGCCGGCCAGGTGCTGGCGGAAGGTACACATGTTCGGGCCGCAAGTCGCCGTGGCCGTTGACGATGCGGCCCTGCGCGGCCCGCTGGGCCAGGTCTCGCGCGCAGCCGTCCAGCAGCCGGCGGCATCCCGCCAGGGCTTGCTGGGCTTGCAGGGCTGCGGCCCTCCACGGCGCAGCGTTGACCTTGGGCAGAACCCAGGCCGCGTGCTCCAGTCCACGAGCGTGCTCCTGCAGTGCCTGCGCGGCCCGCTCACACCAGGCGCCAGGGTCCACCGGCACCCGCTGCGCTGACGACCAGAAGCCGCACAGCGCGCGGGCCAGCCGGTCCACCGCCTCGGGTCCGAGCGTGCCGTGTTCGATCAGGTGGACGAGCATGCGCTCGGCGCTCAGACGGCGCATCAGCACCAGCCAGTCCGCCGCCGTGGCGCTGGCGTGCGTGCGGTGGCCCACGGTCGCTGCGGTGCCCTCGGCGGGTGCCGCCAGGCCGTCATCGCGTTGCAACATGACGTCAACGTGCTGCAGCACCCAGCCCCCGGTTTGCGTGTTCACCCTCACTTGCACCAGACCGAGGTAGACCCCGGGCGCCAACGCCTGGTTCAAACGCCATTCGGCATGGCAGGCGGCCTCGCGCAGGGCCGGGGTGGAGAAGTCCAACCAATGGCTGCGCACCGGCTTCTTCAGCTTCAGGGCGCGTTCGCCGAAGAGGAATACCCAGGCATGGTGGGTCTCGATAGTCTGCACCGCCTCACCCTGCAGCCCCAGGGCCCGGTAGGCCTCGGGCGAGCGAAGAAAGTCCGGTAGCAGCACACGGTGGATCAGACCGCAACGGCGTGCTCCCGAGGCTGTGTCTGCGCAAACTGTGGACACAAGCTGTGGTCTGCATAAGCAGACACCAGCTGCGGTCACAGGAGGTGACCGGCGCGCTCCCCCCCAGTGCCGAGCGGTTTACAGCACCAGCCGTCCGGCGTAGCCCGTCATCTCCAGGTAGCCCAGGCCGACGCGCCGTCCGGCATCGTCCAGCAGGGCGGACAGGCCTTCCCAGTAGACGGTGCCGGTGCTGCTGCGGCTGTCGAGTTCCTGCGCGTCCAGCAGGGCCTGCACGGTGAAACGGCCGGCGGGGGTCTGCACCGTCCAGACGACGGGGTAGTCGGCGCCCGAGGTGGCGCTGCGCCAGCGCCGGCCGGGCCGGAAGGTGACGGCACCGGGCGCGAAGTCCTGCGCCTGCGCCTGCCCGGCGCGGCGCCAGCTGCCGCCGGCCCACAGTGCGCTGCCATCGGCGCGCCGCAGGCGAAAGGCCGTCAGGGCCGAGCCGTCGTCCAGGTTCATGCCGATCCAGTCCCAGCCCACGGCCTGCGGGTGTAACAGCTCGTCGCTCCACTCGTGGTCCAGCCAGGCCCGGCCGACCACCGGCTGCGTGCGGCCGTCGCGCCGCAACTGCCCGCCGACCGCCAGCTGCGGTTCGCTGAGGTAGTGGCTGGCCTGGGCCTCTTCCGGCCCCTTGCGTGAGAAGCCGGCCTCGCCTTGCAGCAGCAGGGGCTGGGTGCGGGCCATGTCCAGGCGCAGCGTGAAGCTGCGGGTGTCGATGTCGGCGGACCAGCGCGCCGGCCCTTCCTGCCGCCGCAGGCGCCAGCCGTGCACGGCGATGTCGGCATCGTGCAGCGCGGCGCGCACACGCGCTTCGGGTTCGTCCTGGCCGGACCAGCGGCCCAGGCGGGCGTCGTGCTGGTGGGTGCCGGCGCCCGGGTCGGTGAGCGCGGCGTGGGCGAAGAGCAACTGCCGCGGCGCAAAGCGCCCGCCCAGGCCCTCGGCCAGGCCGGTGCGGCTGCGGAAGAACGTGATCTGGAAGCCCGTCAGGCCGGGTGTCGACGGGTCCGCTGTGGGCAGGTTACGGGGGCCCGGGGTTGCGGTGGGCGGGGTGTCCGCACCCCGCGCGGGCCCACCCTCACGCAGCCATCCGGTGACGTACCACCACTCGATCTGGCTGCCCGGGTGCGCGCCATGGTCACGCGGGAATACCAGCGCCCGGCCCCGGCGGACGGGGTCTGGCTGAGGCGCAGGCGCGGCGGGACGTGCGGGGGAAGGGCCAGGTGCGGTGCCGGCAGCCAGGGCGGCAGGGGTGGCAGGGGTGGCAGGTGCGGGGCCAGCCCCTCGTCCGCCTCCCGGCGCCAAGGCCCATCCCAGCCCGGCGCTCGCCTGCAGCAGCCAGGCGCGGCGGGCGGCGGGGAAGGCGCGGCCGGGCGGCTTCACCAGTCTTCCTTCACCGACAGCACCGCGCTGCGCGACGCGGCGCGCCGGGCGGTCCAGGCCGCGGTGAGCACCCCGGCCGCCACCACGGCCGCACACAGCAGCGCCAGGCGGGCCCAGGGCAGCACCAGGTCCATGGTCCAGTGAAAGCTCTGCGGGTTCACCACATGCACCAGCACCACGCTGATGGCCAGGCCCAGCAACAGGCCCACCACGGCACCGGCCGCCAGCCAGGCCAGCACCTCCACGCTGACCACGGCCACCACCTGGCGCCCCGTCAGCCCCAGGTGCGACAGCAGGCCGAACTCCTTGCGCCGCGCCAGCACCTGGGCCGACAGGCTGGCGGCCACGCCAATCAGGCCGATGCCGATGGCCACGGCCTGCAGGTAGTAGGTGACGGCAAAGCTGCGGTCGAAGATGGCCATGGACAGGCTGCGCAGCTCGGGCGTGGAGGCGAACTCCAGCATGGCCGGGTCGGGCGCCAGGCGCCTGAGCGCTTGCTGCACCTGCTGCGACTGTTGTGATGGTCCCGCCCCGGCGGGCGCGTCCAGCCACAGGGCCAGGTCGTTGAGCCGGGTGTCGCCCGTCAGCGCCTGGTAGTCCTGCCGGCTCATCACCACGGCGCCGAACTGCCGGGCGTAGTCGCGCCACACGCCGCGCACCTGGGTGCTCACCACCCGGCCTTGCAGGGGCAGCAGCAGCAGGGTGCCCGGCTCCGCACCGTAGAGCGACACCATGGCCTCGCTGACGAAGACGCCCACCGTTCCTTCACGCGGGGGCAGGGGGGCTTGCAACAGTGGCAGGGCGGCGGCCGGGTCGTCCAGTTCCCGCGCCACCAGGGCCACGGCGGGCCGCCCGGGCGCCAGTTGCAGGGCCCGGGTGCGGGAGGCCTCCACGCGCCGCACCCCGGGCAGGGCCTGCACCTGCGCCACAAAGCCGGCGTCCAGCCAGGCCTGCTCGCTGGCGGCGCTGCTGGCGGCGGTGCGGGCGTACAGATCGGCCGGCAGCACGCTGTCCAGCCAGGTGGCCACGCCCTGTCGGAAGCTGGTGACCATCACCGTGAGCGCCACCGACAAGGCCAGGCTCGCCACCACACCCGCCACGGCCGCGGTGGCCGTGTGCCGCTGAAAGCGTGCGCGCTGCAGCGCCAGCAGCGCGAGCGCATCCGACGGTGCCGGCATCAGGCGCAGCAGCGCGTGCACCGCCACGGGTACCAGCGCCACCCCGCCCAGCAGCAGGGCGGCCACGCTGGCATAGGCCGCCACCGGCAGCCCACCGATGGGCGGCATCAGCGCCAGCAGAACGCCCGCTGCCACCACCGCCAGGGCCGGCGCGGCGCGTGGGGGCCGCGCGTGCGGTGAGCCCAGGCCTTTCAGCGCCAGCGCAGGCTGCAGTTGCTGAGCGCGCTGCGCCGGCACCCAGCCGCCCACCAGCGCCGAAGCCACCCCCAGCAGGCCGAAGCCCGCCAGGCCCCAGCCGTCCACCCGCAGCGGCGGGGCTATGCCCGGGAAGTAGCCCCCGCCCAGGTCGCCCGCCAGCCAGCGCAGGGCCCCGGCGGCCATGGCGCTGCCCAGTGCCAGGCCGAGCGCGCTGCCCCCCACGCCCAGCAGCCCGCACTCGGCCAGCACGAGGGCACGCCGCTCGCCGGCGGTCAGGCCCAGCACCCCCAGCAGCGCCAGCGCGGGCGTGCGCTGGGCCACCGACAGGCTGACCACCGAGTACACGAGGAACGCGCCGACGAACAGCGCCACCAGTGCCAGCACGGTGAGGTTCACGCGGTAGGCGCGCGACAGGTGCGACACGCGCTGCTCGGCCTCGTTGGCCGCCACCGATGTGAGGCCCGGTGGCCAGCGGCTTTCAAGCGAGGCTGTGGTCACACCGGGCTCCAGGCGCAGGTCGATGCGCGTGAGGCGGCCCTCCAGGCCGAACAGGGCCTGCGCCGCCGCGATGTCCACCACCACCAGCGGCGTGCCCCCGGCGGCCACGCTGCCGCCTACCTTCAGCGTGTGCCAGCGCAGGCCGGCCTGCAGGCGCAGCACCTGCCCGTCGCGCAGGCCCAGGCGGTCGCGCGCCGTGGCGTTGACGAAGGCCAGACCGGGGTCGAGGGCGGCCAGTCGGCCCTGGGCCTCGGCGGGGCGGGGCAGGGCGCCGGGCGTCAAGGTGGCGGCCACCAGCGCGTCCAGGCCGATCAAGCGCACCGGCAGGCGGGCGGCGGGCAAAGCACCTGGTGCAGAGGCGGAGGCCGACGTCGCGGCTGCTTCGGGGCTCGGGGCCGTGGGGGCCCGCTCTTCCCCAGGGGACACCCCTTCAGACGCTGCCCGACTGGCTGCCCCACCCGCCATGGCATAGGTGTCCACCTCCACCACCGGGCTGGCAAGGGCCACACCCGGCAAGGCCGCCACGGCGTCGAGCAGGGCATCGTCGAAGCCCTCGCGTGGGCCACGCAGCACGGCGTCGGGTTCGCCGTTGGCCGAGCGCACCGCGGCCGAGAACTCGGCCAGGGCCGAGACATTGATCAGGTGCACCGACCAGGCCAGCGCCACGCCCAGAGCCACGGCCAGCGCCGCCATGGCGTGGCGCCAGGGGTGGTGGCGCCATTCGCGCAGCACCAGCGGGAACAGCGGCAGCAGGGCGGCTGCGCCGGGGCCTGGGCCTGGGGCGGCGCCGGGCCTCATGGGCTGATCGGGGCCGCGGTCTCCACGCCCTGCGGCGTGAGCCGAAGCACCCGGTCGGCCCGTGCGGCGGCGGCCTGGGAGTGGGTCACCAGCAGACAGGCCGCCCCGCTGCTGCGCGCCTGGTCCAGCAGCAGGTCCAGCACACGCGCGGCGGTGGTCGGGTCCAGGTTGCCGGTGGGCTCATCGGCCAGGATCAGCGCCGGCTCGTGCACCAGGGCGCGGGCGATGGCCACGCGCTGCAACTGCCCGCCCGAGAGCTGGGACGGCAGGCGCTCAGCCAGGCCCTCCAGGCCGACCGCGTCCAGCAGAGTCTGCACGCGATCCCCGGCCGACCCAGACCCCCCTGCGGCAGCGCCCCTGCGGCCCGTCCAGCCCATGCCGCCGGTGCGGCCCGTTCGGCCCAGAAGGCGCAGGGGCAGTGCCACGTTCTCTGCCACGCTCAGGTGCGGCAGCACGTGGAAGGCCTGGAAGACGAAACCCAGGCGCTCGCGGCGCAGGCGGGCACGGCCATCGGCGCTCAGTGCACCCACGTCCACCCCCGCCAGCGTGATGCGCCCGGCGTCGGCGTCATCCAGGCCGGCGATGCAGTTCAGCAGCGTGGACTTGCCCACCCCGGACTCGCCCAGCAAGGCCACGAACTCGCCCGGGGCGACCTGGAGGCTCACCTGGCTGAAGACGCAGCTGTCCCCGTATTGCTTGGACAGGCCTTGGATATCCAGCATCATGGGTGCATGATGCCCGCATGGGCTGGGCTGCGCCTGTGGCGGGTCATGATCGGGCGGCTGCGGCGGGCGCAGACGCTTCGCCCCCTGTGCCCACCATTCAAAGGAAATCACGACATGCGATGCAAGCGACTCGGGGTGCTCGCGCTGTGCCTGGCCTCGTTCCTGGCCTCTTCCCTGGCCTGGGGCCTGGATCTGCAGGGCCACCGCGGCGCGCGGGGCCTGCTGCCGGAGAACACGCTGCCGGCTTTCGCCAAGGCCTTGTCCATCGGGGTGACCACACTGGAGACCGACATCGCCATCACGCGCGACGGCGTGCTGGTGATCTCCCACGACCCTTCGCTGAACCCCGACATCACGCGCGGGCCGGACGGCGCCTTTCTGACCGGTCGGGGGCCCCTCATCGTGCAGACCGACTGGGCTGACCTGCAGCGCTTTGATGTGGGCCGCATCAACCCGACCAGCCGCTACGCCCAGACCTTCTCGTCTCAGCAAGCCGTGGATGGCACCCGGTTGCCCACCCTGGCTGAGTTGTTCGCGCTGGTGCAGAAGTCCGGCAACCGCGAGGTGCGCTTCGCGCTGGAGACCAAGGTCTCTCCTCTGGCCCCCGAGGCGACGCTGGCGCCCGAGCCCTTTGCCCGCGCGCTGATTGCCGCCGTGCGCCAGGCCGGCGTGGCCACGCGCACCACCATCCTGTCGTTCGACTGGCGATCCCTCAAGGTGGTGCAGGCCGAGGCGCCCGAGATCGGTACCGTGTACCTGAGCGCGCAGCAGCGCTGGCTGGACAACATTGGGGCAGGGTCCGCCCAGCCCTCACCCTGGACCGCCGGTTTGCGCTATGCCGACCATGGCTCGGTGCCGAAAATGGTGCGCGCGGCGGGTGGACGCATCTGGTCTGTCTACTTCGGCGACCTGACGCCCGCAGGGCTGAAGGAGGCCAAGGACCTGGGCCTGACCGTGCTGGCCTGGACTGTCAACGACAGCGCCCAGATGGCGCGCCTGATCGACATGGGTGTGGACGGCATCGTCTCCGACCGGCCCGACCTGTTGCGCGAGGAGATGGCCCGGCGCGGCCTCCCGCTGCCTCGGTCCACGCCGGTGCAGCCCTGAGAGCTTGTGAAATATCCCCACACACCCGCTCGGGCGCGCCGGAATACTTCACAAGCCCTGAGCGGGGGCCGCTGCATCGGCCTCAAGTCAATGACATCACCAGCCGCGTCACGCGTTGTGCGGCGTCGGGTTCGTCGCAGGCCACGATCTGCCGACCGGGCATGGAACGCAGCCAGGTCAGTTGCCTCTTGGCCAGTTGACGCGTGGCGGCAATGCCCGCGTCTCGAAAGGCCTGCCAGCCACTCGAACCCGGTGCCAGCGCGGGGTCGCTGTCCAGAGCGGCCCAGGCCTGGCGGTAGCCCACGCAGCGCATCGAGGGCAGGTCGGGGTGCAGGTCGCCCCGGGCCCGCAGGGTGCGCACCTCCGTGACGAAGCCATTGGCCAGCATCGTGTCGAAGCGCTGCGCGATGCGCTCGTGCAGCCACGCGCGCGAGGTCGGTTCCAGCGCGATCAGTTGCAGCGCCAGCCCACCCGGACCCGCCCCGGTCGTCGAATGCCAAGCCGACAGCGGGCGCCCCGTCAGGTGCCAGACCTCCAGCGCGCGCTGGATGCGCTGCGCGTCCAGCGGGGCCAGGCGCGTCGCGGTGGCGGGGTCCACCCGTGCCAGTTCGGCGTGCAGGGCCGGCCAGCCTTGCTCGGCGGCCTGCGCGTCCAGTGCCGCGCGTACCGCGGGGTCGGCCGCGGGCATGGCATCCAGCCCGTCGCGCAGCGCCTTCAGGTACAGCATGGTGCCGCCCACCAGCAGCGGCAGCGCGCCCCGGCCTTCGATCTCGGCGATGACGCGCCGGGCGTCCTCCACGAAGCGCGCCGCCGAGTAGGCGTGCGTCGGGTCGATCAGGTCGATGAGGTGGTGGGGCACCTCGGCCTGTTCGGCCGGGCTCGGCTTGGCCGTGCCGATGTCCATGCCGCGGTAGACCAGCGCCGAGTCCACGCTGACGATCTCCACCCGGCGCTGCGGCGCCAGGGCGCGCGCCACCGCCATCGCGGCTGCGCTCTTGCCGCTGGCAGTGGGTCCGGCAAGGGCCAGGGTGGGCATCTTCGGTGGCGGGCTTGGGGAGGGGCTGGCGGTTCGCAGGTGCAGCCGGGTGGCTGGAGGCTTGGTTTGTGGGATGTGTGGGGCGTGCGGGGCGTGGGTCTCAGCGTGTCGCCGCAGCTGGGTCGCCACTGCGCTGCACCAGGGTCCAGCCCACCGCAGCGGTGAGCACCGAGAACAGACCCAGCGTCAGCGTCAGCGGGAACACCGTGCCGTCGATGGCCCAGCCCAGCCACAGCCCGATCAGAAAGGCGGCCGCGGCGGACATGAAGCCCGACAACGCCGACGCGGCGCCGGCGGCCTGGGGGAAGGGCCCGACCACGCCGGCCTGGCCGCAGGACTGGTGGATGCCGTGCCCGAAGTTGAAGACCAGCTGCGGCACACAGATGGCCCAGGGGTTGGTCAGGCCGGCCAGCGACAGGGCGGCCATGGCCACGCCGCCGACCAGGCTGAAGGCCGCAGCGCGCCGTACCGTGCGGACGATGCCGTGGCGGGCGATCCAGCGCCGGCAGGCAAAGGTGCCGGCCAGGTACGAAACCGAGGCGCTGGCCAGGAACAGGCCGTACACCGCCCTGGAGCTCCCCAGCACCTCGATGTAGACAAAGGCGCTGCTGGCCAGGAAGGTGTAGAGCCCGCCGTAGGTGCACATCAACAGCAGCGACCACGCCAGGAAAGTGGGGTGGCGCAGCATCCGGCCCCAGGTGCCGGCCATGCGGGCCGGCTCCAGTGCGCGTGGGTTGCGTTGGGGCAGGGTCTCGGGCAGGCGCCAGACCACCAGCGCCAGCGCCACGGCCGCCACGATGCCGGTGGCCGCCAGCGTCCAGCGCCAGCCCAGGGTGCCGGCCAGCACGCCGCCCAGGATGGGGCTGCCCAGCGCGAACAGGCCCAGGCCCGACTGCGCGCGGCTCATCACCAGCGTGCCGTGCCGCGGGTCGTACAGGTCGCGCACCATGGCCCGGCCGCACACCACTGCGGCGGCCAGCCCCACGCCCTGAAGCACGCGCCCGAAGATCAGCACTTCCAGGCTGCTGGCGTGCGCGCTGCACACGCTGCCCACCACGTACAGCCCCAGGCCAGACAGCAGCACCGGTCGGCGCCCGAAGCGGTCGGACACCGGCCCCAGCAGCAGTTGGCCGAAGCCAAACGCCAGGATCAGCCCAGACAGCGTCAGCTGGGCCCGGCCCACGGCGCCACCGAACTCGGCCGACAGCGCCGGCAGGCCCGGCAGGTACAGGTCGGTGGTCACCGGCTGCAGACCGAGCAGCAGCGCCAGAGTCACCGCGACGAGGGCATCCGTGGGGCGGGGACGCACGGGGGCACCCGTGGCAAGCGTCATCTCTCAAGGCCTCTTGTGGTCACGCGCGGCGAGATGGCGCAGTCAGAAGCGCTCGTCATCGCGCAGGTAGCGCCATTGCCCGGGGGGCAGCTTGCCCAGCAGCACGCTGCCGATACGCATGCGCCGAAGCGCCAGCACCTTCAGCCCCACGAGTTCGCACATGCGCCGCACCTGGCGCTTGCGGCCCTCGCGCAGCACGATGCGCAACTGGTCCTCGTTGGCCCAGCTCGCCTTGGCCGGCAGCAGCGGCCTCCCGTCCAGTTCCAGCCCGTGGCGCAACAGGTCCAGCCCGTTCTCGCGGAATGAGCCGGGGGCCATGGGCGCCACGCGTACCAGGTACTCCTTCTCGACATCGGAGTCCTCGCCGATCAGGTGGCGCGCGATGCGGCCGTCCTGCGTGAGGACCAGCAGCCCGGTGGAATCCAGGTCCAGCCGGCCAGCCGGTGCCAGCCCGCGCCCATGCCCAGGATGCCAGGACCGGCCACGGTCTTCTGCCCATCGGCGGTCGACGGTCACCAGCACGGCGGCGGGCTCGTGCCCGTCCTCGGCCTGGCCGCTGACGAAGCCCAGCGGCTTGTGCAGCAGGATGGTCACGCGGTGGCCCTGCTCCTGCCGCGCTGCGGGGTCGATGTCGATGCGCTCGTCGCCGCGGATGCGCTGGCCCAGCACGGCCAGGCGCCCGTTCACGCGCACCCACCCAGCCTCGATCCACTCGTCGGCCTCGCGGCGCGAGGCGATGGCGCGCTCGGCCATCACCTTGGACAGGCGGATGCCTTCAGCGCTGGCGGCGACCTGGGGCTGCGGTGTGGCTGCTGACGGCACCCGTCTTGGGGGCGATGGTGCAACAGCCGCGGGGGTGCGGCCCCGGGGGGCGGCTTGGCCCCGGACGGCGGGGCGGCGGGGGTCTCGGGGTGGGGAGTCTGGTTTCAGGCCGAGACGGGGGCGGTCCTTCATACAGAGCATTGGAGCACGGGCGACGGGCTTGCCTCGCCAGTCCTGTCAGCGTGCTTCCCGGCTTGCACTTCCGGGTCGGTGCGAAGCACGCTGATGCCAGGGTGACGGGCCTTGCGCGCACTCAATCGTCCAGTTGAGCCCCGGTCGGAAGATGCGTTGCGGACGGGGACGGTTCTCCGGCCCATCAACCGTCAGAGGTCCTACATGAAGCATCTTCAACCCCTGTATCTTGCCGCTCTGCCGCTGGCAGCGGTTGCACTGCTGAACTTACCTCCAGCCCTTGCTCAGGACAAAGCGGCTGCTCCTCAGGGGGCATCGTCCCCGGAGCGAGCCCAGATCCGCAAGGAAACTGCTGCCGCCAACAAGGCCCACCGGCTTGAGCACGGCGAGGCGGGCCAGGACAACAGCGCTGTTCCTCCCGACAAGGCCAAGGCCCGCCAGAGCACGGTCAGCCGCGCCGAGGTGAAAAAGGACGCCGCCACCGCCAACAAGGCGCACCGCAGCGAACATGGTGAAGCCGGTCAGGACAACAGTGCTGCCCCATACGACAAGACCAAGGTTGGGCAGAGCACTGTCAAGCGAGCCGAAGTCAAGAAAGAAGCGGCAGCGGCGAACAAGGCCGGCACCCTGCCACATGGCGAAGTTGAGGCCAAGCCCGCGACCAAGCCCTGAGGGCCTGAGGGCCTGAGGGCTCCACCCCCGAATTCCAAGCCTTTGGTCAGGCTGGTCATCCCCGCGGGACTCAGCGCCCGCGCAGGAACAGCCCGTCCAGATCGCGCAGCGTGAGTTGCCGCCAGGTGGGGCGGCCGTGGTTGCAGGTGTCGGCGCGCTCGGTGGCTTCCATGTCGCGCAGCAATGCGTCCATCTCGGCCAGCGTCAGGCGGCGGTTCGCTCGCACGGCGGCGTGGCAGGCCATGGTGGCCAGCAGTTCGTCACGGGCGCGTTGCACCACGCGGCTGGAGCCCACCTGCTGCAACTCAGCCAGTACCGAGCGGGTGAGTTCGGTGAGGTCGGCATGGGGCAAGGCGGCCGGGCGGCTGCGCACCGCCAGTGTGGCCGGCCCCAGTACATCCACCTCCAGGCCCAGGTCGGTGAGGGCCTGTGCTTCGTCCTGCACGGCCGCTACCTCGGCCGCGGTGGCCGACATCGTGTGTGGAATCAGCAGCGGTTGCGAGGGCAGGGGTCCGCCAGTATCGGCGGCCTGCTTCAGGCGCTCGTACACGATTCGTTCATGGGCGGCGTGCATGTCCACCACCACCAGCCCGTGGGCGTTTTCCGCCAGCACGTACACACCGGCCACCTGAGCGATGGCGCGGCCCAAGGGCTGGTCGTCCCCTTCCACACCTTTCATGGCTGCCACGGCTTCCGCGGTCCCGGCCATGGCAGGGGGCGGCGCGACCCAAGCCGTGCTGTCCCCGCCCGCTCTTGCGGCGAAGCCACCGGGCACCGGGTTTGCATCGTCCGTGGTCGCTGGGCCGGGCAGCGATGAGCCACCCAGTGCGGCTTTGCCGTCTGCAGGGGTGCCCGCAAAGCCGTGCCGCAGCGCTGCCCAGGTGGGCAGACCGCCGCTGCCGGCCAGGCGGTCGGGCCGCGGCCAAGGGGGCGCGGCCTCACGCACCAGCAATGAGGGCTGACGGGGTGCCCAAGCGGGCGCTGTGCCGGAAGACGCGGGCCCTTGCACTGCTGCATCGGGACCGGCGGTGAGTTGTGCAGCAGGCTCGGGCGCTCCGGCCATGCCCGCCTGCGCAATGCCTGGCGTGCTGGGCAGCCCCGCCCGCGTGGGCGCCAGCGCCTGTTCCACCGCCCGTTGAACGGCCTGGTGCATGGCGCGCCCGTCGCGAAACCGCACTTCGATCTTGGTGGGGTGGACGTTGACGTCCACCAGCTCCGGCGCCATCTGCAGGAAGAGCACGTAGGACGGCTGGCGACTGCCGTGCAACTGGTCTTCGTAGGCTGCGCGCACGGCGTGCGAGATCAGGCGGTCGCGCACGAAGCGGCCGTTGACGAAGAGAAACTGCTGGTCGGCGCGGCTGCGCGCCGCCTCAGGCTGGCCCGCGCGGCCTGTCAGCGTCATCGGGCCTTGCGCACTGTCCACCGGCCGGCTGGCCTGCAGGAACTCCGCTCCCAGCACGTCGGCCAGGCGCTGGTCACGCGCCCCGGCACGCCACTGCGCCACCAGCCGCCCCTCATGCCATACGGCAAAGCTCACGTCCGGTCGCGCCAGGGCGTGGCGGCGCACAGCCTCCAGCGCGTGGGCCAGTTCGGTGGCGGCGGTCTTGAGGAACTTGCGCCGGGCCGGGGTGCTGAAGAAGAGTTCACGCACCTCCACCGTGGTGCCGGTGGCGCGTGCGGCGGGCTGCAACTCGCCGCTGCGTGCATCCAGCCGGCAGGCGTGCGGGGCGTCGGCGGTGCGGCTGGTCAGTGACAGATCGGCAATGCTGGCGATGGCCGCCAAGGCCTCGCCGCGAAACCCCATGGTGCCCACCCGCTCCAGTTCGAGCAGGTCGCGGATCTTGCTGGTGGCGTGGCGCTTGAGGGCCAGCGGCAACTCCTGCGCCGGGATGCCGCCGCCGTCATCTTCCACGGCGATGCTGCGCACCCCGCCGGCCGACAGCCGTACCGTGACCTGGGTGGCGCCGGCATCCAAGGCGTTGTCCACCAGTTCGCGCACCACCGAGGCGGGCCGTTCCACCACCTCGCCTGCGGCGATCTGGCTGACCAGTTCGTCAGGCAGCGCCAGGATGGGGCGCCGCAGGCCGACAGGGGGATTGAGGTCCATCGCCCTCATTGTAGGAACGAGGTCCTGATAATCCTGCCCATGGATCTCATCGTCTTCCTGGTCGACTTCATCCTGCATGTCGACAAGCACCTGGCGGCTTTCGTCCAGGCCTATGGACCCTGGGTCTACGCGCTGCTGTTCATGATCGTCTTTGTCGAGACGGGCGTGGTGGTCATGCCGTTCCTGCCCGGCGACTCGCTGCTGTTCGTCGTCGGTACGCTGTGCGGTGCCGGGCTGATGAGCCTGCCGCTGGCCATGGGCCTGCTGATCCTGGCCGCGGTGCTGGGCGACCAGACCAACTACCTCATCGGCCGCCATGTCGGGCCGCGGGTCTGGGCCTGGGAGCACAGCCGCTTCTTCAACAAGCGCGCCTTCGAGCAGGCCCACGCCTTTTATGAACGCTGGGGCGGCATCACGATCATCCTGGCTCGCTTCATGCCCTTCATACGCACCTTCGCGCCGTTCGTGGCGGGCGTGGCGGCGATGGACCGGGCCCGCTTCAGCAGCTACAACGTCATCGGCGCGCTGATCTGGGTGGTGGGCCTCACGCTGGCAGGCTACCTGTTCGGCAACCTGCCGCTGGTGCAGCAGCACCTGAGCAAGATCATCTGGGCGCTGATCCTGGTGCCGGGGTTGATCGCGGTGTTTGGGGCCTGGCGCGCGCGCCGGGCCAGCCTCTGACCTGGCGCATCACTGCGGCTGATCTGGTGTTGATCTGTCGCTGATCGCTGCCAGGGCTGGGCGGTCTCGGGCGCAGGATCACACCCGACGCTGCCGAGCCAGGGGCGGATTCTTCAGGAAGTAGCGGCGGATGCTCTCGGCCAGCGCCTCCACCAGGCGGGCCTGCCAGGCGGCGTCGCGCAGCAGCGCTTCCTCCTGCGGGTTGGAGATGAAGGCGGTCTCCACCAGGATGCTGGGGATGTCCGGCGCCTTGAGCACGGCGAAGCCCGCCTGCTCCACCTGCGGCTTGTGCAGGCGGCCCACCCGGCCCAGACGCGTGAGCACTTCCTGGCCCACGCGCAGGCTGTCCTTGATCTGCGCGGTGGTGCTCATGTCCAGCATGGCCCGCAGCACCTGCGCGTCGTTGACTGCCACGTTGACGCCGCCCACCAGGTCGGCGGCGTTTTCGCGGTCGGCCATCCACTTCGCGGCGGTGCTGCTGGCCGCGCCCGTGGACAGCGCGAACACGCTGCCCCCGCGCGCTTCGGGCCGCATGAAGGCGTCGGCGTGGATGGAGACGAAGAGGTCGGCCTGCACGCGCCGCGCCTTGCGCACCCGCTCGTGCAGCGGCACGAAGAAGTCGGCGTCGCGCGTCAGCATGGCGCGCATGCCGCGCTGCTCGTTCAGCCGTTCGCGCAGCTGCAGGGCGATCTGCAGCACCACGTCCTTTTCGCGCAGCCCGGAGGGCCCGATGGCGCCGGGGTCCTCGCCGCCGTGGCCGGGGTCCAGCGCCACGATGACCAGCCGGTCGATGGTCTCGGGCAGGGAGGCCGCCGGCTCTGCAGGCGGGGCCGGTGTCTGCATGGCGGCGGGTGGCGGGGCGGCGGCGGGGCCAGGCATCGGCCCCAGCGGGGCGCTGCCTGCAGCCGGCGCAGTGGCGAGGGGTCGCTCCACCCGCCCTATGAACTCGCCCAGGGCATCCTTCACGGCCTGGGCCGCCTGTTGGGCGGCCTGCTCCCGTTCCTGCACCAGGGCCAGCAGTGGGTCGCGCTCCACCTGCGGAAACAGGTCCAGCACCAGCCGATGCCGGTACGCCGCCACGGGTGCCAGCATGAACTGCTGCGGGGCGACGGCCTGCTTCAGGTCGAACACCAGCCGCACGGTGCGCGGCTGGTACTGGCCCACGCGCACGCCGGCAATGAAAGGGTCATCCGGTTTGACCTTGCCTACCAGTTCACGCAGCGCGCCGTCCAGTTCCAGCCCATCGATGTCGATCACCAGCCGGGGCGGCCCTTCGGGCGTGAGGAATTGCCGCGCCGCCAGGGGCGCATCGCTCTCGAGCGTGACCCGCGTGTAATCGGTCGCCGGCCACACGCGCACGGCCAGGATGGCCACCGCGCGGGCCATGTCGCTGAGCGTCACCGCCACGGCCAGCGCCCCCAGGCGCGCCAAGGCCTGACGGCGGGAGTTACCCCGTGCAGTTGTGCGCGCTGGCCGTGTGGGTCGGGGCTGCGAGGGTCTGTCGCGCACGGTCACGCGGCCTTTGCGAATGTGTTCAGAAGCCGTTGACCGGCAGGGGTCAGCGCCTGGACGCAGACCACCCGTGGCGGCTGCGCGTCGTTGCTGGCCGCCTGTGCAGACTCTTCCACCGAAATGTGCAGCGCGAGGTCAGGGGTGGGCAGCGCACCGGCGGCCTTGTCGGGCCACTCCGCGAGTTTCAGCCCCGGCTGCGCGAACACGTCCCGAAAGCCCGCGTCCTCCCATTCGCGCGGGTCGTTGAAGCGGTAGAAGTCGAAGTGGGCGATGTCCAGGCCATGCGCATGGTAGGGCTCCATCACGGTGTAGGTCGGGCTCTTGATGCGCCCGGTCACCCCCAGGGCGCGCAGCAGGTGGCGCACGAAAGTCGTCTTGCCCGCCCCCAGCGGCCCGTGCAGGGTGAGGAAGGCCTGCGCCAGCCCGGGTTGCCGCGCCAGCTGCGCCGCAAAGGCCGCGCAGGCGGCCTCGTCGGCCCAGTGCAGGACCCGGCTTTCTAGAATCGGTGAATGAGCGATGTGCATCGGCCGGAAGGTGAGGGGCTGCAGGCCGAAAGCCTGCTGGCACGCGTCCGCCAGGAGGCACGCGCCCAGGGATTCTCCCAAATCGGGGTCTCGGGCATCGACTTGTCCACGGCCGAGCCGGGGTTGAGCGCCTGGCTCGCGGCCGGGTTCCACGGCTCCATGGGCTACATGGCGGCCCACGGCCTGAAGCGGGCCCGGCCGGCCGAGCTGGTGCCGGGCACGGTGAGCGTGATCAGCGTACGCATGGATTACCTGCCGCGGCGGCTGTCGGGCGCCGGCGGCCAGGCCGATCCGCAGGACTGGGTGGCGCATGAACAGGCCCGCCTGGCCGACCCGACCCAGGCCGTGGTCTCGGTCTATGCCCGCGGCCGGGACTATCACAAGGTGTTGCGCCAGCGGCTGCAGAAGCTGGCGCAGGCCATGGCCGCCTGGCTCGGCCCTTTCGGCCACCGCGCCTTTACCGACTCCGCCCCCGTGCTGGAGGTGGAGTTGGCCGCGCGCAGCGGGCTGGGCTGGCGCGGCAAGCACACGCTGGCGCTGCACCGGCAGGCCGGCTCGATGTTCTTCCTGGGCGAGCTCTTCGTCGATGTGGCGCTGCCGCCCACGCCGCCGGTCAGCGCGCACTGCGGGCAGTGCAGCGCCTGCCTGGACGTCTGCCCGACGCAGGCCATCGTGGCGCCGTACCGCCTGGACGCGCGGCGTTGCCTGTCGTACCTGAGCATCGAGCATGACGGGCCGATTCCGTTGGAGTTCCGCCGCGCCATGGGCAACCGCGTCTACGGCTGCGACGACTGCCAGCTGGCCTGTCCCTGGAACAAGTACGCGCAGCGCGCGGTGCTGCCAGACTTCGACGAACGCGAAGGCCTGGGCGACGCCACCCTCCTGGCCCTGTGGGCCTGGGATGAGCTCACCTGGCTGCGCCGCACCGAGGGCAGCGCCATCCGGCGCATCGGCTGGGCGCGCTGGCGGCGCAACCTGGCGGTGGCGCTGGGCAATGCCTCGGCCCAGGGCTGTGACCCATCTTCGGCTGCGGACCTGCGGACCGCGCTTGGCGCCGGGCAGGCTGACGCCAATGCCCTGGTGCGCGAACACATCGACTGGGCGCTGGCGCAGGCCGAGCCCTGAGCCGAGGCCCTCACCCCACTGCCAATGTGCCCATAGACAAATCGGTGGCCACCAAGCATCCCTTGACGGCCCTGGGGATGCCCCGGCCAAGGCACACTCTGCACTTTCTCAGATCTGCCCCTCCCGAACTGACTTGGAGACCCCCCTATGAAGCTGAAGTTCCTCCTGCCCATGGTGAGTGCCGCAGTGCTGGTTGCCCCCTTGGCCCAGGCCCAGTCATACCCCAACAAGGCCGTGCGGCTGGTGGTCCCGTTCGCCCCAGGCGGCACCACCGACATCGTGGCCCGTGTCGTCGCCGAAAAGATCGGCGGCCCCTTCGGCCAGCAGATGGTCGTGGAGAACAAGGCCGGCGGCGGTGGTTCGGTCGGCGCGACCGAGACCGCCAAGGCCGCACCTGACGGCTACGCCCTGGGCATGGCCACGGTCTCGACCACGGCGGCCAACCCGGCCATCAACCCGAAGATCGCCTACAACCCGCTCACAGACTTCACGCCCATCATCAACATCGCGGCCACGCCCAACGTCATCGCGGTGCACCCGAGCTTTCCAGCGCGCGACTACAAGGGCTTCATCGCCGAGCTGAAGAAGAACCCCGGCAAGTACAGCTACGCCAGCTCCGGCACAGGCGGCATCGGCCACCTGCAGACCGAGCTTTTCAAGAACCTGGCGGGCGTGTTCATGACGCATATCCCCTACCGCGGCGCCGGCCCGGCCCTGAACGACACCGTGGCGGGCCAGGTGCAGATCATCTTCGACAACATGCCCTCGGCACTGCCCTTCATCCGTGACGGCCGCCTGATTCCCATTGTGGTGGCCGCGCCCCAGCGTCTCACCCAACTGCCCAACGTGCCCACTTTCAAGGAGGTAGGGCTGGAGCCGGTCAACCGCATGGCCTACTACGGCATCTATGGCCCCAAGGGCCTGTCCAAGGAAGTGGTGGACAAGGTCAGCGCCGCTGTCAAGGCCACGGTGGCCATGCCCGACGTGAAGAAGCGCATCGAGGACACAGGCTCCCTGATCGTGGCCAATTCTCCAGATGAGTTCGCCGCGCAGATTCGTGCCGAGTTCGACGTCTACAAGAAGGTGGTGGCCCAGCAGAAGCTCTCGCTGGACTGAGGCTGCGTCGGCATGGCGATGGACAGGCCACCTTCGGGTGGCCTTTTCGCAGCCCCGGCCCAACCCACCTCGAACCAGACCTCTCCTGGCATCACCTGGAATCGGGCCCATGCGCAGCGTCGCCCTCATCGACCGATTCATCGACGCCTTGTGGGTGGAGGACGGCCTGGCCGCGCTCAGCCTGGCCGCCTACCGGCGCGACCTCGGTTTGTACGCCACCTGGCTGGAGCAGACAGCGCAGCGCACGCTGGAGCACACGCGCGAGGCTGACCTGCTGGGCTACATGAGCGCGCGCCACGCGGCCACGCGCGCCACCACGGCCAACCGGCGGTTGACGGTGTTCCGGCGCTTCTTCCGCTGGGCGCTGCGCGAACGCCTGTGCAGCGCCGACCCCACGCTCAAGCTGCTGGCGGCGCGGCAGCCGCTGCGGGTGCCCAAGACGCTGAGCGAGGCGCAGGTGGAGGCTTTGCTGTTGGCCCCGGATACCGCCACCCCCCTGGGCCTACGCGACCGCACCATGATCGAGCTGCTGTACGCCAGCGGCCTGCGCGTGAGCGAGCTGGTGGGCCTGAAGACGGTGCATGTGGGCCTGAGCGAAGGGGCGCTGCGCGTCACGGGCAAGGGCGCCAAGGAGCGCATGGTGCCTTTCGGCGAGGAAGCGCACAGCTGGATCCGGCGCTACCTGACCGAAGCGCGCGCGGGCATCCTGCATGGGCAGGCCAGCGACGCGCTGTTCGTCACCGCGCGCGGCGGCCCCATGACCCGGCAGATGTTCTGGCGCCTCATCAAGCGCCACGCGCTGGTGGCGGGCATCCAGGTGCCGCTGTCGCCGCACACGCTGCGCCACGCCTTCGCCACCCATCTGTTGAACCACGGGGCGGACCTGCGCGCAGTCCAGATGCTGCTGGGGCATGCCGACATCTCCACCACCACCATCTACACCCATGTGGCGCGCGAACGGCTTCGCCAGCTGCATGCCAAGCACCACCCCAGAGGCTGAGGGGCGCGCGTTCGGTGAGGCGGGAGGGCGGGAGCTCAATCCGTCGGCAGCGCCAGCAGTTCCTGGTCGGTGAAGCCGGCGCGGCTGCGCGCCTCCAGGTTGAAGGGGCCTCTGAGGCGCGGCGCACCGTAGCGATGCGCCAGCACCGGGTAGTGGGTTTGCGGATCCAGACCGCGGCCCTTGCACAGCCAGCGGTACCAGCGGTTGCCGATGGCCACATGTTCCACCTCGTCCTGCAGGATCACCGCCAGGATCTCCACGGCGCGGTGGTCACCGGCGCGGGCCAGGCGGGCCTGCATGGGCGGTGTGGCGTCCAGGCCGCGGGCCTCCAGGGTGCGCGGCACCAGCGCCATGCGCGCCACGATGTCGTCGGCGGTCTTCTCCACCATGCTCCACAGCCCGTCATGCGCCTCGAAATCGCCGTAATCATGACCCAGGGACTGCAGGTGCGCACGCAGCAGATTGAAGTGGCGGGCCTCGTCGGCCGCCACGAACCACCAGTCGCGGTAGAACGCCTGTGGCATCTCGGCAAAGCGCCAAGCCGCGTCCAGGGCGAGGTTGACCGCGTTGAATTCGATGTGGGCCACGGCGTGCAGCAGGGCCGCTCGGCCTTCGGGGGTGAAGGGGCTGCGCCGCGGCACCTGGGGGGGATCGACCAGCAGCGGCGTCACAGGCCGGCCGGGCAGCGGCAGGCGCGATGTCAGCGCCAGCGTTTCGTCGGCCTCGCAACCGGCTTGGGCCAAGGCCCAGCCCGCCTCCACCGAGGCGAGCTTTCGGGCCGGGTCGGGTTCGGCCAAGGCGTCCAAGGCCAAGCAGCGCAGGTCCATCCCTAGAATCGTCCAGGTTCGCAAGCCTTTATCTTCCTTCGAATTTGCTCAATCTGCAAGGTTTCCATGGCCGTCTACGCGCTGCACGATACTGTTCCCCAGGTTCACGAAACGGCCTGGGTGGCCGAGAACGCCACCGTCATCGGCAACGTCAGGCTCGGGGCTGATGCCAGCGTCTGGTACGGCGTGGTGATTCGCGGGGACAACGAGCCCATCACCATTGGTCAGGGCAGCAATGTGCAGGACGGCAGCGTGCTGCACACCGACCACGGGTTTCCACTGACGCTGGGCCAGGGCGTCACCGTAGGCCACCAGGTCATGCTGCATGGCTGCACCATTGGCGATGGTTCGCTCATCGGTATCCAGGCCGTGGTGCTCAACGGCGCCCGCATCGGCCGCAACTGCCTGGTAGGCGCGGGCGCCCTGGTGACCGAGGGCAAGGAGTTCCCCGACAACTCGCTGATCATGGGCTCGCCAGCCAAGGTGGTGCGCGAGCTGAGCCCCGAGCAGGCGCAGCGCATGCGCCTGAGCGCCGAGCGCTATGTAGCCCATGCGGCCCTGCATCGCGACGGCCTGCGCCGGCTGGCATGAGCGCCATGAACGACATGAGCGACATGAGCGACATAAGCAACGCCAGTGGCATGGGTGAATTGCACAAGTTCCTCTTCGAGGGCCTGCCGGTGCGCGGCATGCTGGTGCGCCTGACCGGCAGCTGGCGTGAGCTGCTGGCCCGGCGCGACCCGGCCCAGGGCGGCCACGGTGCCTACCCCGAACCCGTGCGTCATCTGCTGGGTGAGATGGCCGCCGCCAGTGTGCTGATGCAGGCCAACATCAAGTTCAACGGGGCGCTGATCCTGCAGATGCAGGGCGACGGTCCGGTGAAGCTGGCCGTGGCCGAGGCACGGCCGGACCTGGGCTTCCGGGTGACGGCCTCCGTGAAAGGCGAAGTGCCCGAGGGCGCCCAGCTGGAGGCACTTCTGAACGTGCACGGCAAGGGGCGCTGCGCCATCACGCTGGACCCGCAGGACCGGCTGCCCGGCCAGCAACCTTACCAAGGCGTGGTGCCGCTGCACGGCGACCAACGCGAGCCGTTGCAGGCGCTGAGCCAGGTGCTTGAGCACTACATGCTGCAAAGCGAACAGTTGGACACCCGCCTGGTGCTGGCCGCCAATGACGACATGGCCGCCGGGCTGCTGATCCAGCGCCTGCCCGTGCAGGGCGAGGGCAATCTGGAGGGCCAGGCAGGACGCCGCAACGAAGACGACATCGGCCTGAGCGAAGGCTTCAACCGCATCGCCCACCTGGCGGCCACGCTGACCCGCGAGGAACTGCTGTCGCTGGACGCCGACACCGTGCTGCGCCGCCTGTTCTGGGAGGAGCGCGTGCTGCGCTTCGAGCCCCAGGCGCCGCGCTTTGCCTGCACCTGCTCGCGCCAGCGCGTGGGTGGCATGCTGCTGTCACTGGGGCGGCAGGAGGTGGACTCCATCGTCGCCGAGCGCGGCGACGTCGAGGTGGGCTGCGAGTTCTGCGGCCAGCAGTACCGCTTCGACACGGTGGACGTCGGTGAGCTCTTCACCGCGCCAGTGGATCACCCCCCGGGTTCGGGCTCGCTGAACTGATCACCCAACGGTCCGGCCTGCATGCAGGGTCGCGGCCGCAGCGTCCGCAGCGGCGCTTCGCAAGCCCGCGCGGCGCAGTCCAGGCGGGCCGCCCCAAGACCGGACACCCTCACAAATGGCAACTGCGCCTGGGTCAGCCACTGGTGCAGGGTGGCATCCACGGGTCTGCGCACATGCGGTCCGTCGCGCTGGTGGCCATCGGCCACCCAGGGCAGGTCCAGGGCGGTCAGCAGGGTCAGGTGCACCCGGGCCTGCTGTGCCAACCCAGCCGTCCGCAGGCTGTCGTCGCCAAACACCTGCAGGCTGTAAACGGCGGTCATCAGCGCGGTGGTGTCGGCCACCACGATGTCGTGGCTGCGCGCGGCGGCCGCGATGTGCGCCTGCTGGGTTTGCGCGATCAGGTGCTGCTCGTCACGCTTTGGGGTACGGCCCTGGGTGGCGCACCACTGGCGCAGCCACTCCGGCACCCAGGTGCAGCGCAGTCCGGTGGTTTGCGCCAGCCGCTCGCTCAGGGCCTGTGCCAGCCAGGTCTTGCCCGTGCTTTCCGCGCCGAGCACGGCGATCAGCAGCGCGCCGCCGCCGGTGCTTGGGTGGCCCTGCGGCGCGGCCGCAGGCGTACTGGTCGCCACGGTCATCTCCCGCTGCCTGGGCCTGGACCTGGTCCCAGGCCCGCAGCCGCCAGCCGGTGCCAAGCCTGCCAACCGGCCACCGACAGCACTGCAAACACAACGTAAAGCAAGGCGGTGAGCCACAGCGCCTTGTAGGCGAACAGCCCGACACTGAAGACATTGACGCCCAGCCACACGGCCCAGGCCTCCACCCTCTTTCGGCCCAGCAGCCATTGGCCGGTGACACTGGCCACGGTGGGCAGGGCGTCCAGCCAGGGCACATCGCTGTCAGTGGCGCGTGTCAGCAGCAGCGCCAGCGCGGGCCAGGCTGCAAGTGTGGCCAGCGCCGCGAGCCAGCGCTCCCGCCCTGGAGCCGTGCGCACTTGCAGCGGGGCTCCGCCCGGCTCGGTGCCCCGCAGCCACTGGCGCCAGCCCCATACCGACACGACGATGAAGAAGCCCTGCAGACCGGCCTCGCCGTACAGGCGGCTGTCTGCAAACAGCAGGGCATACAGCGCTGAACTCGCGATGGCCAGCGGCCAGCCCAGGGGGTGTACCCGGATGTTGCGCTCCACCATCCACAGGCCCAGTGCGAAGGCCAGGATCTCGCCCCAGGCGACAGGGCTGCCCCACAGCGCGAAGGCAGGGTACAGCAGGGGTCCGAAGATAGGCCGCAGCGTGTCCATAAGGGCCGGAACCGGGTGGGGAAAAGCGCAGGGGCGCGGCGCGCTCGGCCGCTCAGCGTCGCTTGGACACCTGCACCAGGACCTCGTCGGGCTTGAGCATGCCCAGTTCGCTGCGGGCCTTGTCCTCCACCATCTCCAGACCTTCCTTCAGGTCGGTGACTTCGGCGGTGACGCGGACGTTGCGCTCGCGAGCGCGCTCGTTGGACTGCTTCTGCGCCGCGAGTTCGCGCTGCAGTTTCCACACCTGGGGCAGGCTGCCCCTCCCCAGCCACAGGTCAGCCTGCACCAGCAGCAGCAGACCAGCCAGGGCGATGGTGACCCAGCGCATTGCGTGTCAGGTCCCGCGGCGCATACCGTGCCACCCCTGGCCGCTTGACTCAGGTGGCTGGCAAAAGCCGCTGTGCGCTGCCATGGCCCTCAGCGCAGGTTGTAGAAGGCCGCGCGGCCCGGGTAGCGGGCCACGTCGCCCAGGTCTTCCTCGATGCGCAGCAGCTGGTTGTACTTGGCGATGCGGTCGCTGCGGCTCATCGAACCGGTCTTGATCTGCCCGGCGTTCGTGCCCACGGCGATGTCGGCGATGGTGGAATCCTCGGTCTCGCCCGAGCGGTGGCTGATGACTGCGGTGTAACCCGCGCATTTGGCCATCTCGATGGCCGCGAAGGTCTCCGTCAGCGTGCCGATCTGGTTGATCTTGATGAGGATGGAGTTGGCGATGCGCTCGTCGATGCCGCGCTTCAAGATCTTGGTGTTGGTGACGAACAGGTCGTCGCCCACCAGCTGCACCTTGCGGCCCAGGCGTTCGGTCAGGTGCTTCCAGCCCGCCCAGTCGCCCTCGTGCATGCCGTCCTCGATGCTGATGATGGGGTACTTGTCCACCCAGGTGGCCAGCATGTCGGTCCAGGCTTCGGCGGTGAGCTTCAGGCCGCCTTCGCCTTCCAGCACGTACAGGCCGTCGCGGTAGAACTCGCTGGCCGCGCAGTCCAGGCCGATGGCGATCTGCTCTCCCGCCGTGTAGCCCGCCTTGTCGATGGCCTCCAGGATCATCTGGATCGCGGCCTCGTGGCTTTCCACATTGGGAGCGAAGCCGCCCTCGTCGCCCACGGCCGTGGGCATGCCGCGGCCGTCGATGATCTTCTTCAGCGCGTGAAAGGTCTCGGCCCCCCAGCGCACCGCCTCGCGAAAGCTCGGCGCGCCCACGGGAATGATCATCAGCTCCTGCAGGTCCAGGCTGTTGTTGGCATGCGCGCCGCCGTTGATGACGTTCATCATCGGCACGGGCATCTGCATGCCGCCCATGCCGCCGAAGTAGCGGTACAGCGGCAGGCCGGACTCCTCGGCCGCGGCGCGTGCCACGGCCATGCTCACGGCCAGCGTGGCATTGGCGCCGAGCTTGCTCTTGTTCTCGGTGCCGTCCAGCTCGATCAGGGTCTTGTCCAGGAAAGCCTGCTCGCTGGCGTCCAGGCCCAGCACGGACTCGGAGATCTCGGTGTTGATGTGCTCGACCGCGCGCAGCACGCCCTTGCCCAGGTAGCGGGCCTGGTCGCCGTCGCGCAGCTCGATGGCCTCGCGGCTGCCGGTGGATGCGCCCGAGGGCACCGCGGCGCGGCCCATGGTGCCGGACTCCAGCAGGACGTCGCACTCCACGGTGGGGTTGCCGCGGCTGTCGAGGATCTCGCGTCCGACGATGTCGACGATGGCACTCATGTGATCGGTTCTCTGAAGGGTGGTGAATCGGAAGGAGGCGCGGCGCTGCGGGGCGTTGCCCTCAGGCGGTGAAATCGTTCTCCAGCAACGGCCGGGACTTGACCACACGGTCCAGCGCCACGAGTTGCGCCAGCAGGGCCGCCATGTGTTTCAAGGGCACGGCATTGGGGCCATCCGACCAGGCCTCGGCGGGGCGCGGATGGGTTTCCATGAACAGCCCCGCCACGCCTGCAGCCACGCCTGCGCGGGCCAGCACCGGCACCATCTCGCGCGCGCCGCCGCTGCTGGCGCCCAGGCCGCCGGGCTTTTGCACCGCGTGCGTGACATCGAACACGACCGGCGCGCCGGACCTGCGCATCTCGGCCAGGCTGCTCATGTCGGCCACCAGGTTGTTATAGCCAAAGCTCACGCCGCGCTCGCAGGCCAGGAAGCGGTCTTCGGACAGGCCTGCCTCGCTCGCAGCCGCGCGGGCCTTGTCGATGACATTCAACATGTCCCAAGGCGCCAGGAACTGGCCCTTCTTGATGTTCACGGGCTTGCCGGACTGCGCCACGGCACGGATGAAATCGGTCTGCCGGCACAGGAAGGCCGGCGTCTGCAGCACATCGACGACGCTGGCCACTTCCGCGATCTGCGCTTCGTCGTGCACGTCGGTGATGACGGGCAGGCCGGTCTGCCGGCGCACCTCGTCCAGGATCTTCAGGCCGGCGTCCAGGCCGACGCCGCGCTTGCTGGTGCCGGACGACCGGTTCGCCTTGTCGAAGGAGCCCTTGTAGATCAAGGGAATATCCAGCCGGGTGCAGGCCTCCTGCAGCCGGCCCGCCACCTCCAGCGACATCTCCAGCCCCTCGATGGAGCAGGTGCCGGCGATGAGGAAGAAGGGCTGGTCGATGCCGACCTCGAAGCCGCACAGCTTCATCGGGTAGCCCCTCAATCAGGCCGCCGCGGCTGCCGGCGCAGACGAGGTAGCCGCTTGCAGCGATTGCTTGTGGCCCAGCGCCGCCTTGACGAAGCTGCTGAACAGCGGGTGCCCGCCCCAGGGAGTGCTCTTGAATTCGGGGTGGAACTGCACACCCACGAACCAGGGGTGCACATCGCGCGGAAGTTCCACCATCTCGGTGAGCTTCTCGCGCTGCGTCAGCGCAGAGATCACCAGGCCGGTCTGCTGCAGCCGATCCAGGTAACGCACGTTGGCTTCGTAGCGGTGGCGGTGGCGCTCGGTCACCACCGGGCCGTAGATGTCATGCGCCAGCGTGCCGGGCTTCACATCGGAACTTTGCGCGCCCAGGCGCATGGTGCCACCCAGGTCAGAGCTCGCATCACGCCTTTGGATGGAACCGTCACGGTCCTGCCACTCGTCGATCAAGGCGATGACCGGGTGGGGGGACTCTGGCTCGAACTCGGTGGAGTTGGCGCCTTCCAGGCCCGCCACATGCCGTGCGTACTCGATGGTGGCCACCTGCATGCCCAGGCAGATGCCCAGGTAGGGGATGCGGTGCTCGCGGGCGTACTGCACCGCGCAGATCTTGCCCTCGATGCCGCGCTTGCCGAAGCCGCCGGGCACGAGAATGGCATCGAAGCGGCCGAGCTGAGACACGTTGGAGACGTTGAGCGTCTCGGCGTCCACGTACTCGATGTCCACTCGCGCATGGTTGTGGATGCCGGCGTGGCGCAGCGCCTCGTTCAGCGACTTGTACGAGTCCGACAGGTCCGTGTACTTGCCGCACATGGCGATCTTCACATTCGTCGCCGGGTGGGCCACCTCGTGCACCAGCGAGTCCCAGCGCTTGAGGTCGGCCGGTCTGGTCAGCAACTGCAGCTTCATGCACACCAACTCGTCCAGCCCTTGCTCGTGCAGCATGCGGGGCACCTTGTAGATGGTGTCCACGTCCCACATCGAGATCACACCGTGCAGTTGCACGTTCGTGAACAGGCTGATTTTCTCGCGCTCATCGTCCGGGATGGGCCGGTCGGCTCGGCACAGCAGCACGTCGGGCTGGATGCCTATCTCACGAAGCTTCTGCACCGTGTGCTGCGTGGGCTTGGTCTTGAGCTCGCCTGCCGCAGCAATCCAGGGCACGTAGGTCAGGTGCACGAAGGCGGTGTTGGTGGGGCCCAGCTTCAGGCTCAACTGGCGCACCGCCTCCAAGAAGGGCAGGGACTCGATGTCGCCCACGGTGCCGCCGATCTCCACGATGGCTACGTCCACATCGGCCGCGCCACGCTTGACGAACTCCTGGATCTCATTGGTGACGTGCGGGATCACCTGCACCGTCTTGCCCAGGTAGTCGCCACGCCGCTCCTTCTCGAGCACGCTCTTGTATATCTGGCCGGTGGTGAAGTTGTTGGTGCGCTTCATCCGCGTGGTGATGAAGCGCTCGTAGTGGCCGAGGTCCAGGTCGGTCTCGGCGCCGTCGTCGGTGACAAAGACCTCGCCGTGCTGGAACGGGCTCATGGTCCCCGGGTCCACGTTGAGGTAGGGGTCGAGCTTGACGAGGGTGACCTTGAGGCCGCGGGACTCCAGGATCGCAGCCAGGGACGCCGCGGCGATGCCCTTTCCGAGGGAGGACACCACGCCGCCGGTGACGAAGACGAACTTGGTCATTCTGGGTGGCAGCCCGGGTGGCGAAGAACGCGCCGGAGACTGCCCAGTGGGAAAGCCAAAGTATACCGGCCGGGGGTCTGGCCGAGCCCCTCGACCTGGCTCAGGACAGGCCCTTCGACCTGGCTCAGGACAGGCCCTTCGACCTGGCTCAGGACAGGCCCTTCGAATCCCTTCGACGACTTCAGGGCGAATGGCTCTGCTTGTTGTCGAACGAACGCAAATCCGCGTGAGAGTCACGGGCGGTAACATGTCGGCGCTTGCACCAGGTGCCTGCTGCTGCGCCCGCAGCGGTGGGTTAAACGGGAAGCCGGTGGGTGAGGTGCCTGGGCGTGAACGTACACGCTCTGGGCCTGACGATTCCGGCGCTGCCCCCGCAACGGTCAGCGAGGAGCGCGTGACAACGCAGCCACTGGGTCTTGAAGGCCTGGGAAGGCGTCGCGCGCTTCGGGTCTTCCGCAAGGATGGCTCGGCACTCGCGAGCCCGGATACCGGCCTGATGCACGGGTGGCTGACGTCGCGGAGGGCGGTGTCTGGCGTGGGAGGTGTCGGGCGGCAGGTTGCCGCAGCATCACGCGCGCCGGCACGACCAGCTTTCGCAACCTCTGCCGGGTGTTCCCCTGGGCCGCGCGGGGTGTGCGGCTGGAGTTTTTCGCGATGCGTCTTCCTTCTTTCTCCTGTCGTGGGCACCGCCGTGCGGCCCTGATCTTGTCTGCTGTGGGTGTTGTGGCTTCAGGCCCGTCCCATGCCCAGTCGCTGCCCTCTGCGGGGACCTTCGCACCAGATGCGCACCTGGTCGTCACCGGCACCCGGCTGCCCATGACGCAGGACCTCCTGGCCGCCGATGTGGTGGTGATCGAACGTGCAGACATCGAGGCCTCCACCGCCGACTCCCTGGCGGATCTGCTGCGCCGCGAGGCCGGCGTGCAGCTGTCCCGCAACGGTGGTCCCGGCCAGAGCACAGGCGCGCTGCTGCGCGGTGCCGCCGCGGTCAACACCATCGTCTTGGTGGACGGCGTGCGCATCGGCTCGGCCACGCTGGGCTTTGCGCAGATCGACGGCCTGAGCCTGGCCCAGGTGGAGCGCATCGAGGTGCTGCGTGGCCCGGCTTCCAGTCTGTACGGTGCAGACGCCGTGGGCGGCGTGGTGCAGGTTTTCACGCGGCAAGGGCCGCAGCAGCCCGGCCTGGAGGCGGCGGTGGCGGCGGGCGGCTACGGCAGCCGGGAAGCCTCGCTCACCGTGGGCGGCCGCACCGGCCCGTGGGACCTGACGGTCTCGGCTGAGCATGAACGCAGCCGGGGTGTCTCGGCCGTTCGCCCGAACGACCGCTTTGGCAATCACCACCCCGACGCCGATGGCTATGCGCTGGACAGCGCCCAGGCCCGCGTGGGGCTCGCGCTCGCGCCCGGTCACCGCATCGGTTTGGTGCTGATGCGCTCGCGCCTGGACGCGCAGTACGACGGCAGCGAGTACCTGCCGCCGACCTACGCCCCCGACAACAGCGGCGACTTCCGCAACCGCCTGGCCACCGACGTGGCCGCCCTCGATTGGCAAGGCGCGATCCGCCCCGGCCTCAGCGCATCGGCTCGCGCATCACACAGCGTGGACGACCTGCGCACGGGCGGGCAGGTGATCGACCGTTTCAAGACGGTGCGCCAGCAGCGGTCGCTGCAGGTGAACCACCGGCTGGGCACGGGGCTGGACGCCTCCGTGGCGCTGGAGCGCCTGGACGAGTCGGCCCAGGCCAGCGGCTTCGCCCTCGACCCGCAGCGCCAGAGCACGGCCGCGGTGCTGGCGCTGGCCGGCCGGCAGGGCAGCTGGTCCTGGCAGGCCGATCTGCGCCGCGACGACCCGTCGGACGTGGGCCCGGTCACCACCGGGCGCGCCGGCCTCACGCGTGCACTGACCGGCGGCTGGCGGCTGCGTGCGCTGGCCGGCAGCACGTTCCGCGTGCCCAGCTTCAACGACCTGTACTACCCGGGCTACGGCGTGGCCACGCTGCGCCCGGAGCGCGGGCGCAGCGTGGAGGCCGGCCTGGACTGGCGCGGCGGGGCCTCGTCCGCCGCGCTGACGGTCTACCGCAACCGCGTGAGCGATCTGATCGGCTACGAGGCCGACGCCGCGCTGTGCCCGGCGGACCCGGCCTATGCTTATGGCTGCGCCCGCAACATTGCCCGGGCCACGCTGCAGGGCGCCTCGCTCGCGGGCCAGCACCAGCTTGGTGCGCTCGGGCTCAAGGCCCGCCTGGAGTTCGTCGATGCCAAGGGCGATTCCACCGGCCAGCGGCTCAACCGGCGTGCGGCGCACCAGTCGCACTGGAGCGCCGACTGGCGCCAGGGCGAGTGGACCTGGGGCGCCCACCTGCTGCAGCTGGGGGCCCGTCCGGATGGTGGCGTGATGCTGGCGGCTGAAACCACCCTGGACCTGTCCGCGCAGTGGCGGCTGAACCGGCACTGGACGCTGCAGACCAAGCTGCTCAACGCCACCGACCGCGAATTGCAGCCGGTGCGCGACTACCAGGGGCTGGGCCGGCAGGCCTGGCTGGTGCTGCGGCATGCCGGGTCGTTCTGACTTGGCGGCCCCGGCGTTGTGCGCCGGGCCGTTGCAGCCTGCGGCGAGGGGTCGAGCTTTGAGTTCATTGCGCCGCGCCACCCGCCATGCAGCGCGGTGCCTGGCCGGTCTGTTCTGGGTTTGGCGGGCTGCAGCAGTCCTCACGGTGCTGATCGGTGCCGGATCGGCACCAGCCCTGGCTGGGCCGGTGGCCCTGCGAGACGATCGCGGTGTCGAATACCGCTTCGACGCCCCGCCGCAGCGGGTGGTCACCCTGCTGCCCAGCCTGACCGAAGCGGTCTGCGCAGTGGGTGCATGTGCGCGGCTGGTGGGCACCGATCGCTACTCCAACTGGCCCGCCAGCGTGGTGCAGTTGCCCAAGCTGGGCGGATTGGATGACGCAGTGATCGAGCGCATCGTGGCGCTGCGGCCCGACGTGGTGCTGGCAGCCTCTTCCACGCGGGCGCTTGCCCGGCTGGAGGCGCTGGGGCTGAAGGTGCTGAGCTTTGACTCCGACCGTCACGAGCAGGTGCACTCGACGCTGCTTCGTCTGGGGCAGCTCTTCGCCTCGGCGCTGGCGGCGGACGCCGCCTGGCACGCCATAGAGGCTGACATCACGCGCGCAGCGGCGCAGGTGCCGCCAGGCCTCAAGGGTCGCAGCGTCTACTTCGAGGCCGACTCCACCCCTTACGCGGCTGGAGAGGCCTCCTTTCTCGGCCAGACGCTGCAGCGACTGCATCTGCGCAATGTGGCCCCGGCATCGCTGGGCGCCTTTCCCAAGCTGAGCCCGGAGTTCATCGTCAGGGCGCAGCCGAACGTGATCCTGGCCACGCGCCGGCATGTCCTGGAGATGCCTGGCCGGCCCGGCTGGGCATCAGTGAAGGCCCTGCGCGAGCGCCAGGTCTGCGGCTTCGACGAGCCGACCTACGAGTTATTGATCCGCCCCGGCCCCCGCATGGGCGAGGCCGCCTTGGCGATAGCGCGCTGCCTGGCGGCCTTGCCGCCGGCGTCCCTGCACTGAGGATGCCCGTGTCCGTGCCTGTGCCTGAGTCCGAACGGCGTCGCAGACGCCTGGGAGCTGTCGCGCTGGTGCTGCTTGGGGTGGCGGCGCTCGCCGCGGGGCTGGCCGCGGGCAGCGAGGGCTTTCGTTGGCCGGGCGGCTGGGCGGCCGACGACGGGTTTCGCCTCATCGTGTTCGAGATCCGCTTGCCACGCACGCTGGGTGCGTGGCTGGTAGGCGCCTTGCTCGGGCTGGCCGGGGCAATCGCCCAGGGCCTGTTCCGCAACCCGCTGGCGGACCCCTACCTGCTGGGCACCGCGGCGGGCGCCTCAGTGGCGGTGGTGGCGGTGCTGGCCGCCGGTTCGGCGGTGACGGCGGGCACGGCGTTCGGTGGCGCTACGGAGTTTGCGGGTGCGCTGCGCGCGTTGTCCGATGTGGGCATCGTCGTGGCTGCCTTTGCCGGGGCGCTGCTCGGGATGGGCCTCACACTCTCGCTGGCCCGCGGGGCGCGCCACACGCAGCGCTTGCTGCTGGCAGGCGTGGTCGTCGGGGTGATGTTGATGGCTGTAGGCGACGTACTGATCACGGCCTTCCCGCAGGCGCTACGCGCCCGGCAAGGCTTCCTGTTGGGCAGCACGGCCTACCTGGGCTGGTCCAGCGTGGCCTGGCTTGCGGTGGGCTTGCTGGTGGCGCTGCCGCTGGCCTGGCGCATCGCGCGCGTGCTCGACGCCCTGACCCTGGGCGAGGACGGTGCCCTCAGCCTGGGGCTGGATCTCGGCCGGTTGCGCCTGATCCTGGTTGGCCTGTTGGCGCTCGCAACGGGCTTGGCGGTCTCGCAGGCAGGGTTGGTAGCCTTCGTCGGACTGGTGGCGCCGCACATCGTGAGGCGCAGCGTGACCGTGTCACACCGTGTGCTGCTGCTGGCGAGCGCCGCCACTGGAGGGGTGCTGCTGCTGGCTGCCGATCTGGCCGCGCGCACCGTGACCGCGCCACAGGAGCTGCCTGTGGGGGTGCTGACCGCCGTGATCGGCGGCGGCTACCTGCTGCGCTTGCTGCAGGGCCGCGGAGGCCACCCGTGATCGAGGCCCGCGGCCTGCATGTCAAGCGTGGCCGGCGCGCCGTTCTGCAAGGGGTGGACGCGGCGTTCTCGGTAGGCTGGACCGCGGTCGTAGGGCCCAATGGCGCGGGCAAGTCCACGCTGTTGCGCGCGCTGGCGGGCCTGCTCGTGCCTGACGCCGGTGGCGTACGCCTGGCAGGGCGTACCTTGGCCGAATGGCCCGTGCGCGAGCGGGGCCGGCGCATTGCCTGGATGGCCCAGTCCATGGATGCGGCCTCAGACCTGAGCGCACGCGATGTCGTGATGCTTGGGCGGATTCCCCACCTGGGCCTGGTGGGCGAACCCGGGCCTCAGGACGATGCCGCAGTGGATGCCGCGATGCGCGCCACCGAGTGCGCAGACTGGGCGCGACGCCGGCTGTCGGAGTTGAGTGACGGGGAGCGTCAGCGGGTGCTGCTGGCGCGCGCGCTGGCAGTGCAGGCGCCCGTGTTGCTGCTGGATGAGCCCACTGCGCACCTCGATCCACCGCACCAGGTGGCGCTGGTGCGCCTGTGCCGGGCTCTGGCGCAGGAGCGCGTGGTGGTGAGCGTGCTGCACGACCTCAACCTCGCGCTGCAGGCTGACCGGCTGCTCGTGATGCAGGCGGGGCACGCTGTGGCTGATGGCCCGCGTGGTGATCCCGCGCTGCACCGCTGCCTGGAGGCTGTCTTCGACGGAGCAATCCGCATTCTGCCAACGGGCCCTGGATGGATGGCGCTGCCTCAGGTGAACTGAGGTTCCAGCGCCTTCGCCAATGCGAGACCTCGCGCGTCTGGTCCTGAACCCGTCATCGCCCACCGGCTTCTTGAGGCCATGAGTTTCAACGCAGGATGGCCTCTCCCTGTGGTCTTGCAGGCAAAGGCCCGGCGCGCGGCTGCGGGCCGCTCGACTGTCGATCGGCCGCCAGCCGATCGCTGGAGGCCTCGACGGCCTGGGCCAGCAACTCACGCACAGCGATCACCGTGCGCTCCTTGACGCTGAACTTCACCCAGCGTTGTCCGCCAAGATGGTCGTATCCATGCTCGACTTGCACCACCCCAAAGATCAGAGCGATGACAAGGACGAGGCTTGCAAGCTTTATCGGCAGCATGGCACCCCTTTGATTCGCTGGCCAAAGGCAACTTTTCTCGGCCGCGTCAGCTGTGTATCGACGGCTCCGGCAGTAACTTGAGGAAAAGGCCCCGAGCAGGGGCTTATTTCCAGCGATGGTCGGGGTTCAGTTTGTTCGTCTGCGGCCGATGGAGCTCGGTGTCTTCTCGTCAGACCAGCGCGGTGCCCTGCCGGACGAAGCGGGTGCGGTTTGGTCGTGCCTCGGTTGCGCCTGCGATCAGTGAGTCATCAGGGTATTGCATGACCTGATATTCGCTGTTGAGGTCGATCATGCCGGTGTTGTTCCAGGCACGACTGCGTGTCGTGATGGGCGTTTGCGCCTCGGGTGTGGGTCAGTTGTGGCTCAGTTGTGGCCTAGTTGTGGAAGTGGCAGGCCACCCAGTGGCCGTCGGCCGCCTGCTCCAACTGGGGCTTTTCGGTGCTGCAGCGCGGGTGCTGTGCCTTGGGGCAGCGTGTGTGGAAGTGGCAGCCCGTGGGCGGGTTGATCGGGCTGGGGACGTCCCCCTGCAGCATGACGCGCTTGCGCTTGATCGTCGGGTCCGGGATGGGAACGGCCGACAGCAGGGCCTCGGTGTACGGGTGGCGCGGCGTGACGTAGAGGTCACGCGCCGGGGCGATCTCGACGATGCGGCCCAGGTACATCACCGCCACGCGGTCGCTGATGTGCTCCACCACCGACAGGTCGTGCGCGATGAAGATGTAGGTCAGGCCGAACTGTTCCTGCAGGTCTTCCAGCAGGTTGATCACCTGGGCTTGGATGGAGACGTCCAGGGCTGACACGGCCTCATCACAAACCACCAGCTTGGGGCTCACCGCCAGGGCGCGCGCAATGCCGATGCGCTGACGCTGCCCGCCGGAGAACTCGTGCGGGTAGCGTCGCATGTGGTCGGCGCTCAGGCCCACGGTCTCCAGCAGTTCGACGATACGGGCCTGATAGGCCTCCTTGGTGGGGGCCAGCTTGTGGATGGTCAGGGCCTCGCCGATGATGGCGCCCACGGTCATGCGCGGGTTGAGCGAGGCGTACGGATCCTGGAAGATGATCTGCATGTCGCGCGCCATGGCGCGCAGATCGTTCTTGCCCATCGAGGTGACGTTCTTGCCTTCGAACCAGACCTCGCCCGACGTGGGCTCGATCAGGCGCAGCAGGCAGCGGCCCATCGTGCTCTTGCCGCACCCTGACTCGCCCACCACGCCCAGGGTCTCGCCTGCGGTGAGTTCGAAGCTGAGGCCGTCCACGGCATGCACACGGCCGACTTCGCGCTGAAGCAAGCCGCCCTTGACGGGGAAGCGCTTGACCAGGTTCTTGACCTGCAGCAGCGGGGTGTTCATGCGACCTCCAGGATGCAGGCCACCTTGTGCCCGGGCGAGACCACGCGCAGCGGCGGCGTGGCCATGCTGCACGCAGGCGTGGCGTGGCGGCAGCGGCCGGCGAAACGGCAGCCCTCGGCCGGTTCGATCAGCTTGGGCACGGTGCCGGGAATCGCCTCCAGTCGCGTCTTGTGGGTTGCGGCCAGGTCGATGCGAGGAATGGAGCGGATCAAACCCTGCGTGTAGGGGTGACGAGGGTTGGCGAACAATTCTTCCACCGTGGCCTCTTCCACCACCTTGCCGGCGTACATCACCACCACGCGCTGCGCTACCTCGGCCACCACGCCCATGGCGTGGGTGATCAGCATCACCGCCATGCCCATGGTCGACTTCAGTTCCGACATCAGGTCCAGGATCTGGGCCTGTATGGTGACGTCGAGCGCTGTGGTGGGCTCGTCGGCGATCAGCAGCTTGGGCTTGCAGGCCAGGGCGATGGCGATCATCACGCGTTGGCGCATGCCGCCGGAGAACTGGTGCGGGTAGTCGTTGACGCGCCGCTCGGGTGTGGGAATGCGCACCAAGCGCAGCATTTCCACCGCGCGGTCCATCGCGTCCTTGCGCGACAGGCCCTCGTGCAGGCGCAGCGACTCGGCGATCTGCTCGCCCACCGTGAACACCGGGTTCAGGCTCGTCATCGGCTCCTGGAAGATGATGGCGATTTCCTTGGCGCGGATGGCCTGCATTTCCTGCGATGACAGCGGCACCAGGTCACGCCCCTGCCACAGCACCTGGCCAGCGACGATCTTGCCTGGCGGCATGTCGATGAGCTTCATCACCGTCTTGGCGGTGACGCTCTTGCCGCACCCGGACTCGCCCACCACGCACAACGTTTCGCCGGCGTCCAGCGTCATGTCCACGCCGTCCACGGCGTGCAACCAGCCGTCGTCGGTCTTGAAATGGGTCTTCAGACCCTTGATCTCGAGCATTGCCACGGGGCAGGACCTCAGAGCACGCGGCGCGGGTCCAGCGCGTCGCGCAGGCCGTCACCGATGAAGTTGATCGTCAGGACCGTCAGAAAGATGGCCAGGCCTGGGAACAACGCCCAGTGCACAGCCAGATCCATGTAGTCCCGCCCGTCGTACAGGATGCGGCCCCAGGTGGGAATGTCCGGCGGGAAGCCCAGGCCCAGGAATGACAGGGTTGATTCGGCAATGATGGCTGCTGCCACGTCGATGGTGGCGGCCACGATCACCGGTCCCAGGCTGTTGGGCAGGATGTGGCGAACCACCTGCCGCGACGTGCTGGCACCCAGCGCGCGCGCGGCTTCCACAAATTCTTTCTCTCGCAGCGAAAAGAATTGCGCGCGCACCAGTCGCGCCACCGGCATCCAGCGGAACCCGCCGATCACCATGACGATGAGCAGGAAGATGCCCAGCTCCAGCCCGAAGGCCTGCTTGAGCGGCTCACGGAACAGGAAGATCAGCAGCAGCAGCACGGGCAACTGAGGCAGGCTTAGGAACAGGTCGGTGACCCACATCAGGGCGGCGTCAACCCAGCCGCGAACCATGCCGGCCACCGCGCCGATCAGCACGCCCACGGTGATGGCCATCAACATGGCAGCCAAGCCCACGGCCAGACTGATGCGCCCGCCGTAGAGCATGCGCGCCAGGATGTCACGGCCCAGGTCGTCCGTGCCCATGAGGTGCCGGGAGGACGGCCCGGCCAGGCGCGACTGGAAGTCGACGTCGTTGACGCCGACCTTGTAGAACATGGGGCC
This sequence comes from Betaproteobacteria bacterium, assembly GCA_037127635.1. Taxonomy (GTDB): domain Bacteria; phylum Pseudomonadota; class Gammaproteobacteria; order Burkholderiales; family Burkholderiaceae_C; genus Rubrivivax. Next base: position 67,208 of record JBAXYD010000002.1, read on the forward strand.
GACCAGCACCGCCAGCACCAGAAGGCCCAGCACCCACAGGCTCCAGTAGGCCAGGCGGTGTCGCTTGAAGCGGCGCCAAGCCTCTTTCCAGGGGGAGACGCTGGCCGTGGGCTTGCCCAGGGGCCCCGCGCTAGCGGTAGCTGATACGGGGGTCGAGCCAGCCATAAAGCAGATCCGCGACGAGGTTGAAGAAGATCACGAGGCAGCTGAACACGAAGGTCACGGCCATGATCACGGGTGTGTCATTGCGCAGGATGGCGTCGATGAGCAGCGAACCGATGCCGGGAATGCGGAAGATCTGCTCCGTGACGATGGCGCCGCCGAAGACGGCCGGCATCTGCAGCGCCACCAGCGTCACCACCGGAATGAGGGCGTTGCGCACCACGTGCTTGAGGATGACCTTGTTCTCTGACAGCCCCTTGCTGCGCGCCGTGGTGACGTAGTCCAGGCGCACGACATCCAGCACGGCCGAGCGCACGTATCGCATCATGCTGGCGGCCTGGAACAACCCCAGCACGGTGATGGGCATGATGGACTGCTTGAAGTGCTCCCACAGGAACTGCCAGCCGGTGGCAGAGATGTCGCTGCGGTAGACGAAGGGCAGCCAGCCCAGATAGATGCTGAAGAACAGGATGAACATCACCCCCGTGAAGAACGTGGGCAATGAAAAGCCGATGAAGGCGATGGTGCTGGCGATGCGGTCGAACCATGAGTAGGGCTTGACGGCTGCCAGAACGCCCACCGGTAGCGCCACCATGATGGCCAGCACCTGGGACAGGCCGATGACGATGATGGTGGTCGGCAGGCGCTGCAGGATCAACTGGTCCACATTGATGCGGCTGACGAAGGAGAAGCCCCAGTCACCCCTGAGCATGCTGGTGAGCCAGTGGATGTAGCGCTGCCACACTGGATCGTCCAGGCCGAACTGTGCGCGCAACTGCATGCGCACCTCGGCGGGCACGTTGGGGTTGTTGGCCAGCTCCTCGAAAGGGTCGCCCGGCGCCAAGGCCAGCACCGTGAACAGCACGACGCTGATGCCCAACAGGCTGGGCAAGGCGATCATCAGCCGGCGCAGGATGTAGTTCAGCAAGGCAGGGCCCTTGGAACGTGGGGGTGGTGGAGGAAGAGAGGGCCTCGCGGCGAGGCATTTCACCGCGAGGCCCGTGCGCCGGCATCACCGGCGCCTCTGGGTGCCAGGCCCTGGTCAGGCCTCGCGGTACCAGTAGTTCATGAACGAAGTGAGGTTGTCCCAGGCCGAGATGGTGGTCACCAGCTTGTTGACGGTGCCCACGGGACGCGGCCGCGCGAACAGCGGGATGATGTAGCCGTCGGCCACCACCAGGTCGTTCATCTTGATGAACAGCGCGGCGCGCTTGGCCGGGTCCAGTTCCACCTGCGCGGCCTTGTGGGCGTCGTCGTACTCCTTGCTCGACCACCGTGACAGGTTGCGGCTGGCCCACTTGTTGGCCTTCTGCGAGAGCTCCCAGGAGGTGTACTGCTCCATGAAGGTCTGCGGGTCTGGCTGGGTCATGGTGGTGGTGAACATCTGCATGTCCGACCAGAACTTCTGGTAGGTGTCCGGGTTGGCAAAGTCGCTGCCGAAGAACACCGCCGCCACCACACTCTTGAGCTCCAGGTCGATGCCGGCCTTGGTGCACGCGTCCTTGATGATGGCCTGGCACTTCTGGCGCGGGCCGCTTACCGAGGTCTGGTAGACGAACTTCAGCTTGACGTTGCCCTTGGCACGGATGCCATCGGCGCCCCGCCGCCAGCCAGCGGCCTCCAGGATCTGGTTGGCCTTGTCAATGTTGACGGGCTCGAACTTGGTGTTGGGGCTGCGGAAACGCGGCGGATTGTTCAGGAAGTTGGATGTCGCGATGGCGCCGCGGCCGTAGATGACCTCTGCAATGCCCTTGCGGTCCACCAGCAGATTGATGGCGTCGCGCACTGCCTTGTCCTGGAAGGCGGGGTGCTTGCTCTTGATGCTGCCGCGCTCGCCGTCCACCTCGTTCCAGGGGTCGGTGACGTTCAGGTGAAGGAACTCGATGTCACTTCCGGCGTGGAAGCTCATCTTGCCCTTGCCTGCACCCTCCAGCTGCCTGAGGATCACGTCCTCCACCGCCAGGTTCCAGCCCACGTCAAACTCGGCCGTCTGCAGCACCGCACGCGCGGCGCTGGTGGCGTCTCCGCCGCCCTTGAGTTCCAACGCGTCAAAGAAGGGCTGGTTGGCGATGTGGTACTCGGTATGGGCTGCGGCGCGAATCGAGTCACCCGGCTTGAAGTCCACCACCTTGTAGGGGCCCGTGCCCACGGGCTTGAGGTTGGCTGGGTTGTCCCGCGACTTGGCTCCCATGAAGCCTTCGAACACGTGCTTTGGCAGGATCAGGCCCACGCTGCCCACAAAGGGCTCGGCCCAGAAGGGGGTGGCTTTGGGGAACTCCACGCGTACCGTGTGCGAGTCCACCTTGGTGACTTTGATGTCGCGGTAGGTGGCCACGGTGGTCATGGCCGCCGCCGGATCGCCGGCGTACTGCCAGGTGAACACCACGTCGTCGGCCGTGAAGGGCCGGCCGTCGTGCCACGTGACGCCGCGCTTCAACTTCCAGATGACCGTCTTGCCGTCGGCCGTCAGGCCGCCGTTGGCGCGGGTGGGCACCTCCGCGGCCAGGAAGGGCACGAGGTTGCCTTCGGTGTCCCAGCCCGCCAGCGGCTCATAGAAGATGCGGCTGGCGTCCTGGTCTTTGGTGCCGCCGGCGTAATGCGGATTCAGGTGCACCGGCGCTTGCCAGTAGATGAGCTTGAGCGTGCCGCCGCCACCTCGCTTGGTGGGCTTGTAGGGGATGGCCGTCTGCGCGTTGGCCACGCCGTAATGCATCAGCATCATGGAGGCCATGGGCGCCGTGAGGCCCACACCCACCATCTGCTGGATGAAACTGCGACGGGGGAGCTTGCCCTCGCGGACCTCTTCGACGAGGTTCCTGATATCGCGCTCGTTCATGCTCATGATCAGATCTCCTGAAGCTGCGTGCTGCAGTGCACCATGCACTAACCGTGCCCGGATGCTATCCGTTTCCTGACACAGGGCCATCGGGGTCCGCCCGGATCAGAGTGGGGGTTCGTAGCGTGTATACACGGGGCCTTCGCCTGACTGCACTGCCCACAACCAAAGGAATCCCGTCCATGCCACCACCCGTTGTCGAACTTCTGGCGCCCGACATCACCGCTTGGCGGGACGGGAGCACTGGCGTGGACTGGGTTCATCAGTTCAGTTCTGACCGGCCTGGGCCTACCGTGCTGGTGCAAGCCTTGACGCATGGCAACGAGATCTGCGGGGCCATCGCCCTGGATGCCCTGCTGCGAGAGGGATTGCAACCCCTCTGCGGTCGCCTCATCCTGGTCTTTGCAAACGTCGAGTCCTACCATCGCTTCGATCCCGGTAACCCCCATGCCTCACGCTTCGTGGACGAGGATCTCAACCGCGTCTGGGGCGATGACCGGCTGCTTGGCGCCGGGGATTCGGTGGAACTGCGGCGGGCGCGCCAACTGCAGCCCTTCGTCGACGTGGCCGACTTCGTGCTGGATATCCACTCGATGAGCGAGCCTTGCCGCCCCATCATGGTGTGCGGCACGGCTGACAAGAATGCGTCCTATGCACGGGAACTGGGCGTGCCGGGTGATTTGTTGCTGGACACCGGCCACCCGGCCGGGTTGCGCATGGTGGAGCGAGGCGCCTTCAGCGACCCGGCAAGCCCCAAGCGGGCGCTGCTTATCGAATGCGGGCAGCACTGGGAGCGGTCATCGGCTGAGGTGGCCTGGGATACGCTGGTGCGCTTCCTGCGCATGACAGGCATCGTGGACGAGGCCTGGGCAGCGCCACGCCTGCGCCTGCAGCCGCCGGCGGTGCAGCGCACGGTGCGCGTGACCGAGCCGGTGGTGGCGCGCTCGGCGGACTTCCGCTTCCTGGTGCCCGTGGTGTCCCTGGGAGACGGGCACCCGGCAGGCACGCCCATCGCCCAGGATGGCAGCCACCTCTGGCATGCGCCCTACGACGACTGTGTGTTGGTCATGCCCGGCATGAATCACCTCAAGCCGGGCAACACCATGGCCCGGCTGGGACGTTACGAGCGGGCCTGACCTGGCGCGGGTTGCGGCGCGGGTTCGGCCCCCATGGCCTTGATCGCATCGAGCACCGCCTGTGCCGTCTCGTCGGGCCGCTCCATGGGGTACAGGTGGGTGCCCTCTATCCAGCCGATGCGTCCGTGGGTCAGCGCCCGCGTCATGGCCATGCCCACCTGCCGGCCTTCTCTGGACCGCGTGCCGCCCACGTAGTGCACGGGGCACGCGGGCGGGTGGCGCTGGAGCAACGCGCCGAAGTGGTGAGGCAGTGTGTTGTAGATGCGGGTCTCGATGGCGCGATCGAAGGCCAGGCGCACGCCGCCTTGCTCCGGGTCGGGCTCCGTGCCGGCGCTGATGTAGTGCCGCAGCACCTCGGGCTCCCAGCGTGCGAAGGCGCTCTTGGCCGCGAAGTGCCGCCAGGCGTCTTCGGCCGAAGGCCAGTGCGGGCGCCGGGTGCGCGAGATCCGGCCCGGCGACACCCGCTTGATCAGGCCGGTGGCCTTGGCCACCTGCACGCCGTGGGCACGCCAGCCGGCCACCACGGGTGAGTCCAGCAGCACCACGCCCTGGGCCAGATCCCGACGGCGGCACGCTGCCAGCAGGCTCAGGTAGCCGCCAAGCGAATGGCCGACGAGAAACAGCGGTCCGCGCCTGTCGGTTTGGGCATCCACCAAGGCGATGAGCTGGTCGCGCAGGCGCGGCCAGTTGCTGGTGACGGGAAAGGCCGGGTCGTGTCCGAAACGTTCGATGGCGATGACCCGCCAACCCGCCGCCCGCCACCGTTCGAACAGGCGCGTGTAGGTACCTGCCGGGAACCCGTTGGCGTGGCTGAAGACCAAGGTACCCTTCGGCAGGGCGTCGGGCGGGCTGTCGATGACGCCACCCGCAGCAGACGCGCCGATCACACGATTCGCTCTGACGGGTTGGCGATCTTGCGCATGGGCTCGAAGCGCTCGCTACCTGTCATCAGAGGGTGCCGGGCCTGCCCGCCGTCCCAGGCAGGGTCCTCGATGCCCTCGAACACTTCCTTCAGGCGCTGGCCCCAGGTGTTGCGGATCATGCCGAAGTAGGGGTTGTGCTCATCGATGCACACCACCCGGTCGCTGCGGAACTCGCCTTCGCGGTAGATCAGCAGGTCCAGCGGCAGGCCCACGGACAGGTTGGACTTGAGCGTGGAGTCCATGGACACGAGCGCGCACTTGGCCGCCTCGTCCAGCGGCGTGGCGGGCGTCAGCACACGGTCCAGGATGGGCTTGCCGTACTTGCTTTCGCCCACTTGGAAGAAGCAGGTCTCCCGGGTGGCCTCGATGAAGTTGCCAGCCGAATAGACCAGGAACATGCGCATGGCCTCGCCCTTGATCTGGCCGCCGAAGATCATGCTGGTGTTGAAGTCGATGCCCGAGGCGCGCAGCGAAGGGCCATCCTGGTCATAGACGCGGCGCACTGCGCTGCCCAGCACCCGTGTGGCGTCGAACATGCTGGGGGCGTTCCAGATGGTCAGCGGCTCCTCGTGGGACCCGCGGTCGATCTTCTCCACCTGCAGGATCTCGCGAACGCTTTGGCTGATGCTCAGGTTGCCAGCCGACAGCATGACCATGAAGCGGTCGTCCTGCCGCTCGTAGATCATCATCTTGCGAAAGGTGCTGATGGCGTCCAGCCCCGCATTGGTGCGCGAGTCGGACAGGAAGACGAGGCCGGCATCCAGGCGAATGCCCACGCAGTAGGTCATGACGAAGTTTGCTGTCGAAGGTGCTTGAGTCGGTACAGCGCTTCCAGCGCTTCGCGAGGGCTGAGCCTATCAGGGTCCAGCGTGTCCAGCGCGTCCTCCACTGGGCTGGGCGCAGCCGTCGGGGGCGGGGCCGGGGGCGCGGCGAACAGGTCCACTTGGGCGGCCTGGGCCAGCTGCTGGCCTTCCAGCGCCTCCAGCGTGGCCCGGGCCTGGCGCACCAGCGAGGCGGGCATGCCCGCCAGGCGCGCCACCTGCACGCCGTAGCTGCGGCTGGCCGGGCCGGGCTCGATGCGGTGCATGAAGACGATGTCGTGCCCGCTTTCCACGGCGCTGACGTGCACGTTGGTGGCGCGTTCGTGACGGGCCGGGAACTCGGTCAGCTCAAAGTAGTGCGTGGCAAACAGGGCGAAGGCACGGCAGCGGTCGTGCAGGTGGGTGGCGATGGCCGAGGCCAGGGCCAGGCCGTCGAAGGTGCTGGTGCCGCGGCCGATCTCGTCCATCAGCACCAGACTGTGCTCGGTGGCCCCGTGCACGATGGCCGCGGCCTCGGTCATCTCCAGCATGAAGGTGGACTGCGCGTTGGCCAGGTCGTCCGCCGCGCCGATACGCGTGTGGATGGCGTCCACCGGCCCCAGGCGGCAGGCCCGGGCCGGCACGAAACTGCCCATGGAGGCCAGCAGCACAGTCAGCGCCACCTGGCGCATGAAGGTGCTCTTGCCGCCCATGTTCGGGCCGGTGATCACCAGCATGCGGGTGCGGGCATCAAGGCGACAGTCATTGGCGATGAAGTCCGGCCCGCCGATCTCGCGCAGGCGCTGCTCCACCACGGGATGGCGGCCGTCTTCTATCTCGACGCAGGGGTAGTTGACAAACTCCGGACGCTTCCAGCCCAGTGTCGTCGCACGCTCGGCCAGGGCGCACAGCGCGTCCAGGCCCGCCAGCGCCCGGCCCAGCGCGCCGAGGACGGCCAGATGCGGTTGCAGGGCATCCAGCACCTGCTCGTACAGCCACTTCTCGCGCGCCAGCGATCTGTCCTGCGCTGACAAGGCCTTGTCCTCGAAGGTCTTGAGTTCGGGCATGATGAAGCGCTCGGCGTTCTTCAGCGTCTGGCGCCGCCGGTAGTCCTCGGGCACGCGGTCCAGGCCCGAGGCGGTGACCTCGATATAGAAGCCGTGCACCTTGTTGAACTGCACCCGCAGGTTGGCAATGCCGGTGCGCGCACGCTCGCGCTGCTCCAGGTCCACCAAAAAGGCGTCGCAGTTGGTGGCGATGCCGCGCAATTCATCCAGATCGGCGTCGAAGCCGGTCGCGATCACGCCGCCGTCGCGCAGCAGCACCGCGGGCTCGTCGGCGATCGCCGCCAGCGGCGCGGCCACTTGAGGATCGAGCGTGAGGTTTTGCAACAAGCTCTGGAGCAGAGGGGTGGCGTTGAGGCTGGGCACCAGGCCACGCAAGGCGGGCAACTGCGCCAGCGTGGCCCGCAGCCCCGCCAACTCCCGCGGCCGCACCTGACGCAAGGCCGTGCGCGAGGTGATGCGCTCGACGTCGCTGACCTGCCGCAGGGCATTGCGCAGGGGCTCGAAGCCGGCCGCCACCAGCGCCGTCACAGCCTCGTGCCGCTCGGTGGCTGCCGTGCGTGTTCGGCTGGGATGCGTCAGCCAGTGCCGCAGCAACCGGCTGCCCATGCCGGTTCGGCAGGTGTCCAGCAGCCACAGCAGCGTGGGCGCGTCTTCGCCCCGCAGCGTCTGCGTCAGCTCCAGATTGCGGTGAGTGCTGGGAGGCAGGTCGATCAGGTCTGAGGCCCGCTCCACGGTCAGGCCCTGTACATGGCTCAGCGCCTGGCCTTGGGTGTGCTCGGCGTAACTCAGCAGCGCGGCGGCGGCGGCCTGCGCCGCCGGCAGGTCTTGCGCGTTGAAGCCGGCCAGCGAAGCCACCTTCAGCTGTGTGCAAAGCTTGCGCTCGCCCAGGGCCGTCTCGAACTGCCACGCCGGGCGCGTGGTCTTCGGCCCCCTCCACCCACGCAGGGCCTCGGGCATTTCGCTGCCGTCGTGCAGCAACTCGGCAGGTGACAGTCGGGCCAGCCAGCCAGCCAGCTCGCGCTCGCCGCATTCCGTGACACCCAGCGTGCCGCTGGCTACCCCCAGCCAGGCCAGGCCCCAGGTCACGCGCTGCCGGTGCACGGCCAGCAGCAGGCTGTCGGCCCGGTCGGCCAGCAGCTCAGAGTCGGTCACGGTGCCGGGCGTCACCACCCGCACCACCTTGCGCTCCACCGGCCCCTTGGCTGTGGCCACGTCGCCCACCTGCTCTGCCACCGCCACAGACTCGCCGAGCTTCAGCAGCTTGGACAGATAGCTCTCCACGGCGTGCACCGGCACCCCGGCCATCACCACCGGCTCGCCCGCCGACACGCCTCGCGTGGTCAGCGTGATGTCCAGCAGACGGTGCGCCTTGCGCGCGTCGGCGTAGAAGAGTTCGTAGAAGTCCCCCATCCGGTAGAACACCAGCGTGTCCGGGTGCTCGGCCTTGATGCGCAGGTACTGGGTCATCATGGGGGTGTGGCCGGCGAAGTCCCCTTGCGGCAGGCTGGCAGTGGCGGTGGGGGCGGGCATGGCGGACGTCATGGTAGGGCACTTCGGGGCGGCGGCAACTATGTGAACCGCCCCGGGTTTTGGGGAGGCGTGAGTGCATCGGCTGCGCCGCGGGCTCGGTACCGCCCTTGATGGTTGAGGGGTCGAGAGTACCGACTCCAGGTGCGCGTGCGCAATCAGGTCAAGGGCGGGCGCGGGTCAACGCAAACACAACATGGTCTGGCCGATGCACATTTGTGCGGATGAATGCGCCGCTGGAAGTGAGGGTTCTGGGTTCGGGCTGTAGCAAGTGCCGCAGCACGATCGGTCTCATCGAGCGCACCGCCCGTGATGCGGGCATCGCGGTCGAGATCATCAAGGTCCAGAGCCCCGACGAGATCCAGGCCTACGGTGTGCACGGCACACCCGCCGTGGTCATCGCAGACCGGGTGGTTCACAGTGGTGGCATTCCGTCGCATGAAAGCGTTCGCACCTGGTTCGAGCCCGCGGGGCTCGGGTTCCTGAACCACCCGACGCGGTATCTCTTCTTCACTGGCAAAGGCGGGGTGGGCAAGACCTCGCTGTCCAGCGCTGCGGCGTTGACGCTGGCCGATGCCGGCAAGCGGGTGCTGCTGGTGAGCACCGATGCAGCTTCCAACCTGGACGAGATGCTCGGCGTCGAACTGCGCAACATGCCCGTTGAGGTCCCTGGCGCGCCCGGCCTGTCAGTGCTCAACATCGACCCCGACAACGCCGCCGAGGCGTACCGCCTGCGGGTGCTGGCGCAGATGGAGGCGGGCGCCACCGCGGAGGAGCTGTCGACGGTGCGTGAGCAACTGTCGGGCGCCTGCACCACCGAGATCGCCTCCTTCGACGAGTTCTCGGCCCTGCTGGCCGACGGCGCCGCGTCCTGGGACCACATCGTCTTCGACACGGCGCCCACCGGCCACACCTTGCGCCTGCTCAGCCTGCCCCAGGCCTGGACCGGCTTCCTGAACGGCAACGATCGCGGTGCTTCGTGTCTCGGGCCCCATTCGGGCCTGAAGATGCAGGAGGCGCGCTTCAAGGCTGCGCTCGAGGCCTTGAGCAATCCGGCGCAGACGACTGTGGTGCTGGTGACGCGGCCCGACCGCGGCGCCATTGAGGAGGCGGCGCGCACTTCGGCCGAGTTGCGCGAACTGGGTCTGGACAACCAGCGCCTGGCCGTCAACGGCGTCTTCCACGCCAGCGACCGCAGCGATGCCGTCGCCTGCGCCCTCGAAGACCGAGGACAGCAAGCGCTCCAGGCCATGCCCGCGCCCTTGCGCGCACTTCCGCAGGATCAGGTGCCGCTGCGCCCGTTCGACACGGTCGGCCTGCCCGCGCTGCGCGCGCTGCTGGCCCCCGGCCCCGCGCCCTTGGCCCTCCACACAGCGCCCCCCGCAACGCCCGGTGACCCGCTTCCCGGCCTGGCGCAGCTGACCGATGACTTGTCCGCGGCCGGGCACGGCCTGATCATGGTGATGGGCAAGGGCGGCGTGGGCAAGACCACCATCGCCGCAGCCCTGGCGATCGGCCTGGTGCAACGGGGCCACACCGTGCACCTGAGCACCACCGACCCCGCGGCGCACCTGGCCGGCACGCTGGAGGGCGACCTGCCGAGCTTGAAGGTGAGCCGCATCGACCCCAAGGTCGAGACGCAGCGCTACATCGACAAGGTCATGGCGGCCAGGTCCCCCCGGCTGGACGCGCAGGAACAAGCGCTGCTGCTGGAGGACCTGCAGTCGCCCTGCACCGAGGAGGTGGCGGTGTTCCATGCGTTCTCGCGCATCGTCAGCGAAGGCCGCAGCGCCTTCGTCGTGCTGGACACCGCACCCACCGGGCACTCGATGCTGCTGATGGATGCGACCGGCGCGTACCACCGGCAGATGACCCGCGAGTTCGAAGGCCGTGGTGCAGCCCGTATCGTCACGCCGCTCATGCGGCTGCAGGATGGCGTGTACACGAAGATCGTGCTCGTGACCTTGCCCGAGGTGACGCCGGTCTCCCAGGCCGCCGCGTTGCAGGACGACCTGCGGCGTGCCCACATCGAGCCCTATGCCTGGGTGCTCAACCAGAGCGTGCTGGCGGCCGGCACGCACGACCCGCTGCTGCAGGCCCGGTTGGCGGGTGAGCGCAAGCAGATCGAGCGCATCGCCGCAGGCCTCGCCCAGCGCCTGTATGCACTGCCGTGGCTGACGAGGCCGCCAATCGGCCTGGAGGCGTTGTCGAAGCTGGTCTGCGCACCGGCGTCGGCCACCCATGCGGCGTGACTACCCGGACGACTCTCGGGCTCCCCGTGCATGGTGATGGCCTTGTCAAGGGACAGGCCGGTGAGCTTGGTGGTGAATCGGGTGCGCGGCAATGCTTCACAGGCTCCCGGCCCGAGCGGGAGTTCATTCGCCAGGCCCCGCCGGACCTTGAAGAACATTGACGCCGGATCAATGAGTGAAAGCACTTGGGCTCGCACCCCTTCGCAGACTGTTTACTTTGGAGCCTGGTAGCCCACCGCCGAGGCCAGCTTCATGGCCGCCTGGGCCTCATCGCTGGTCAACAAGGCGGTCGATCGGTAGCTGCGCATGGCGCCACTGGCACCGATGGCCATGGACATCGCCATGGCCGAGGTGTTGTCGGGCATCTCGGCGATGGCGACGATGTCATGCTTGCCGATGCAGAACCAAAGCCCGATCAGCTTGCCTCCCGCTCGCTGGATCATCGCCCCCACGGCTGCCGCCCGGTCCTGAGGGTGGTGGATCATGGCGGCGGTGGCTTCGGGGCTGTAGCACGCCTCAATCATGTAAGTTGACATGGACGAACTCCGGTGTGTGGATGCGAAAGTTGCCCCCGCTTTATCGCTGCGCGAGCACCACCTCGGATTGCTCAGGAACAACGATTTCCATTCAAGCGCCCAAGATCGAGAGTACGGCGGTAACTGATCAGGGGCCGGGGGCTGACTTTGAGAATCTGTGCACAGCCGGGGTTGCTCACACGCCACGTGCGTGTCAGCCTGGTATCCCTCAACGCTCGATCGAGCGGTTCCATCGGGTGTTCCAGTCCGGCCGCACCTGGTTGATCGCGTCCCAGTCCAGCGTGATCACGTTCTTCATGTAGACCTTGAACTGGTCCACCGTGGCTTGCGCCTGAGGCGATGAAACCTGGGTCTTGGTGTTGCTGGGGATCTGGCTGCCAAACTCCAGGGCCGCGGCCTGCGCCTGCGGCGTCAGCAGGAATTCGGCCAGCTTCTGGGCCAACTGGGGGGCGTCGTTGTTTGCAGTCACGCACTGCGCCACCATCAGCAGTACCGAGCCCTCCTTGGGCTGAGCGTACTCCATGGGGATGCCCTTGGCCTTCTGCACCGCCACGCTGGTGGGTGTGAGTGGGAAGAGGGCGGCCTCACCGGTTTGCACCATCTCGCTGAGCTTGGCCGAGCTGGGGATGTACTCCAGCACATTGGGGCCGATGGTGCTGCGCCACTTGGAGAAGCCCGGCTCGACGTTCTTCTCGCTGCCGCCCTGGATACGGTTGAACATCAGGAAGCCGTGCAGTCCGAAGCTGCTGGAGGGCAGGGACTGGAACACCACCTTGCCCTTGAACCTGGGGTCGGCAAAGTCCATCCAGGAGGTGGGCGCGGGCCACTTCTTCTCGTCGAACATCTTCTTGTTGTAGCCAATGCCCGTCATGCCCACGTTCACCGCCGCTGCCATACCCCCAGCCATGCGGGCGCTGGGATACAGATCCTTGAGCACAGGTGAGTCGGCGAGCTTCTGGCACAGCCCCAATTTCACGGCGCGCATCATCACGCCGTCGTCGAGGAACATCACATGCACGGGTGGCTTCTCCTTGCTGGCCTGCACCTTGGCCAGGATGTCCGAGGAGGTGCCAGGCACCACCACCACCTTGACGCCATGGATACGCTCGAAGGCAGGGAACACGTACTTGGTGTACGACTGCTCCATCACGCCGCCGTTCATGCCGATGTAGATTGTCTTGGTCTGCGCCTGTGCCGCAGCGGCGGCCAGCAGTGAGACGGTTAGGGAGATGGTGGCCAGGCGGGGTCTGCTCATGGAAGCTCCTTTCAGGAGGTTGCGGGGGATCGTGAAGTGAACCGCTGGATGGCGAAGGCGTCAAGCGGCACGCCAGGGTGGCCGTGGGCCACCCACTGCGCCAGCGCTTCGCCTACGGCAGGGCCGGTCTGGAAGCCCGCTCCACAAAAGCCGAAGGCATGCAGCAATTGCGGGTGCCGGGTGGCCGGCCCGATGATCGGCTGGTGGTCGGGCAGCGAGCCTTCCACACCGCTCCAGAAGCGGATCACCTGCGCGTGCGCCAGGAGCGGAAAGAGCTCGGCCATGCGTTGGCACAGCTCAGCGATGGCCTGCGCGCGGGGCGCAGCGTGCAGCGGGTTGCTCGCAGCCCCACGGCTGCCGCCCATCACGCAGTTGCCGCGCGCGGTCTGGCGGCCGTAGATGCCGCCGCCTTCCACGCCGATGTTGATTTCCATGAAGCGTGGCAGGGGTTCGGTGACGGCCATGCCCGGGTGGATGCTCTCCATGGGCGCGTCGTCGCCGAAGGTGCGGGCCACCTGCAGGGCCCAGGCCCCCGCGCAGTTGAGCAGCCAGGGCGCGCTCAAGCTCAGACCGCGGCCGTTCCCGAGCACGAAGCGCTGCCCGTCGTGGGTCATCTCAGTGACCTCGCAGTGCTCGATCACCCGTGCGCCGGCGGCGCGCGCAGCGCGGGCGAAGGCGGGGCTCACGAGACGCGGGTTGGCGTGGCCATCTGCCGGGCACCAGGAGGCGCCTATCGCCTTGGAGCCCAGCCAGGGGTATGCGTTGCGAAAGGCACTGCCTGTGATCAGGTGCATCTCCAGTCCCAGACCGTCAACTCGCTGCGCGTAAGCCCGCAGCGAGTCCAGGTCGGCCTCGGAGCGTGCGAGCTTGAGGTGGCCCGAGCGCACGTACTCGCCATCGGTGCCCACCAGGTCCGGCAACTGCTCCCACAGTTGGCGCGAGCGCAGCGCCAGCGGCAGCTGTGCCGGTGAGCGCCCCTGAACGCGCACGCCGCCGTAGTTCACGCCGCTGGCGGCGGCGCCGCACAACCCGCGTTCGATCAGCACCACCGACAAGCCCCTGCGGCGCAGGAACAGCGCCGCTGACGAGCCCACGATCCCGCCGCCCACGATGGCGACGTCGGCCCGCAGTTGCTCAGTCATCGCGCTGTGCCTTCGGCACGGGTCGGGCCTGCGCCAGCGAGGCGCCCAGCACCGCCACCGGCACGGGCTTGACCGGCGGCTGGCTGCGCAGGCGGCCCACCTCCTGCAGCGTGCACCCGCAGGCCTGGGCCAGCAACTGGGCCGCGGCGGCGGCGCACATGCGGCCCTGGCAGCGGCCCATGCCGATGCGGGTGAGGGCCTTCAGCCGGTTGATCTCGCGCGTGCCGGTGTCGCGCGCGCAGGCGCGCAGCTCACCGGCCGTGACTTCCTCGCAGCGGCAGACCACCAGGCCATCGTCCACCTGGGCTGCCCAATCGGCGGGCGGCGGGCTGAGCACCTCGATCGCCTGGCGGAAGCGGCGGTGCGGTTGCAATGCGCGTTCCAGCGCATCGGCGCGGGCGGAACCTGCGGCGAGCCCCAGGTCTTGAAGCAGCGCCAGGGCTGCGCGCTCACCAGCCAGCTCAGCGGCGTCGGCCCCGCCAATGCCAGCGCCGTCGCCGGCCAGGTAGACGCCGGGCACGCTGCTGCGCCCGGCCGCGTCCTGGCGGGGCAGCCAGGCTTGGTCCAGGGCATTCCAGTCGAAGGCGCAGCCTGCCAGATCCGCCAGCTGTGTCTCGCTGCGCAAACCTTGACTGAAGGCGACGGCATCGCAGTCCAGCGATTGCTCAGGCCCGGCCTGCTGCCAGTGCAGCCGCTGCAAGCGGTCAGTGCCTTCTGCGCGAAGACCGCTGACGCCGCGCTTCACGGGCACGCCGGCCAGGATCAGCTGCGCGAGGTACCACGCCCCCTTGGCCGCCATGGCCGGGCGCGCCAGCAGGCCTGGCAGGGCGCGCCGCGGCGCGTCGCACGGCGCAGCGTCCAGAACTGCCAGCACCTGCGCGCCGGCCTTGAGGTATTGCCAGGCCACCAGGTAGAGCAGGGGCCCACTGCCCGCCAGCACGATGCGAGGGCCCAGCAGAGTGGCCTGGGCCTTCAGCGCCACCTGAGCAGCGCCCAGCGTGAACACGCCGGGCAAGGTCCAGCCCGGGAACGGCAGCACGCGCTCGGCAGCGCCCGTGGCCAGGATCAGGGCGTCCACGCTCAGTGACCTGGCCCTGCCGTCCTGGAGCAGGTGCAGGGTGCGGTCCTCGATTTGCCACACCAGCGTGTCAGGCAGATGGTCGATCCGGCCCTGCAGCGCTGCGAAGCGTTCGAACAGGGCACTCGCCTTGCCGGCTTCAAAGCCATACAAGGCTTTGAGCGGCCTTGGACGGCATGTCGGCGGCTGTCGGTAGGCCTGGCCGCCCACGCGCGGCGCTTCGTCGATCAGCACCGGGTGCAGGCCGGCCTCCACCAGCGCGGCGGCGGCGCGCAGGCCGGCCGGACCGGCGCCCACGATGGCCACCGTGGCCCGGACCGTGCCCTGGGCGGTCCCCCCGCTCACACCGGGCCTCCTGTGAGTAACTGCATGCCGGCTTGGAGCTCGGTGCTGCAGGCGCGCAGCCGGCGTCCGTCGGCCAGGCTCATCCAGCAGTCCTGACAGGCCCCCATCAAGCAAAAGCCGGCACGCGGACGGCCGCTGAATTCGGCGTGGCGCAGCCGGTCGCCCTGGGCCAGGACGGCTGTCAATACGGTGTCGCCAGCCCGGCCGTTGCACGACCTGCCGTCCAGCGTGAACGGGATCGACGCGGTGGCTGTGCCGCCACGCAGGCGCACGAGCAGGGGTCGAGAAGTGGTCATCTCTGCCCCACCAGCACCTTGTCCAGCCCGTACAGGCGGTCCAGCAGCAGCATCGCCACGGCCGTCAGACCAACGATCAGCGCCGACACTGCAGCCATCATGGGGTCGATCGATTCGGTGGCCAGCATGTACATGCGCACTGGCAGCGTCACGGTCTGCGGTGAAGTGATGAAGATGGACATCGTCACCTCGTCGAAGCTGTTGATGAAGGCGAGCATCCAGCCGCCGGTGACGCCAGGCAGCATCAGTGGCAGCGTCACGCGCCGAAACGCGGTCCAGGGGCTCGCTCCCAAGGACAGCGCCGCTTGCTCGATGCTGCGGTCTGCCCCCGTCAGCGCCGCCACCATCAGGCGCAGCGCGTAGGGCATGACGATGACCACGTGGGCCAGCGTCAGCCACAGCGACGAGCCGCGCACTTCCAGCAGCGAGAAAAGGCGCAGCATCGCCACGCCCAGCACCAGGTGCGGCACGATCAGCGGGCTCATGAGTAGCCCATTGAGCGCTTGGCGGCCGGGGAACTCGTGCCGCGCGATGGCCAGTGCTGCCGGCACTGACAACAGCACTGCAAGGGTGGCCGCGACGCAAGCCACCACCAGGCTGTTCCAGAAGGACTGCACCAGGTCAGCATGCTCGAAGACGGCGCGGAACCAGCGCAGCGAGTAGGCGCCCCAGGGCACTTGCAATGTGTCGGCCGGTGTGAATGCCACCAGGCACACGACCACCAGCGGGGCCAGCATGAAGGCCACAACGAGGGCGTGGAATGCCAGGGAGAGCGGGCCGTTTCTCACGGGGTATGGCTCCCAAGGGCAGGCAAGGTGCTTCCCACCGGCGTCACGGGGGCAGCCCTCATGCGCCCATCCTTTTGCGGTAGCCGCCTTCGAGAATGGCGTTGGTGGCCAGCATGACCACCAGGTTGACCATGAGCAACGCCAGTGCGATGGCCGCGCCCAGCGGCCAGTTGAGCTCGTGCAGGTACTCGTCGTAGATCAGCGTGGCCACCATCTTGACGCGCCGGCCCCCTAGCAGACCGGGGATGGCCAGCGCGCTGGCACTGAGCGCAAAGACGATCAGCCCGCCCGACAAAAGCCCCGGCGTGACCTGAGGCAGCACCACCCGGCGAAGCACGGTCCAGCGAGAGGCGCCCAGCGACAGCGCGGCGTTCTCCACCTGGGGATCCAGTTTCTGCAGCGAGGTCCACACCGGGATCACCATGAACGGCATCATGACGTGGACCAGCGCCACCACCACGGCAATGGGCGTGTACAGCATGCGAACCCGCCCGATGCCCACCCATTCGAAGAATTGGTTGACGAAGCCTGCCGGCCCCAGCACCAGGCTCCAGCCGAAGGCGCGCACCACCACCGACACCAGCAGTGGCGCCAGGATGATGAGCAGGAATACCGAGCGCCAGGGCGCACGCATGCGGCTCAGGATGTAGGCCTCAGGTGCACCGATCAGTACGCACAGCAGCGTGGTCAGCAGTGCCACCCAGCCCGTGCGTGCGAACACCTCCCAGTAGTAGCCATCGCCCAGCACGGCGGCATAGGCGGCCAGGGTGAAGCCGCCCTGTACCCCATGTTCATGGTTGAAACGCTGAAACGACAGCGTGGCCGTGAGCAACAGGGGCAGCAGCACCATCAAGCCGAAGAGCGCCAGCGCCGGCGTGCTCAGCGCATAGGGCAGGCTGCGGCTGGAACTCATGCCGCAGCGTCCGGCACGGGCTCCGGCGGCAGCACGCGGGCCACGTCATCGGACCAGGTCAACTGCGCCTGAGCCTGCTCAGGCCGGGGCGGGCGGCCGTCGTTGGCACAGGCCACCTCCAGCTCGCCCAGTGGGCTGCTGACACGGTACAGCCACTGGCTTCCGAGAAAGAAGCGCTCCTCGATGCGCACGGCAAGCCGGCCGTCGTGTTCGTCCGCAAAGGCCAGCTTCTCCGGGCGCAGGC
Organism: Betaproteobacteria bacterium; assembly: GCA_037127635.1. Taxonomy (GTDB): domain Bacteria; phylum Pseudomonadota; class Gammaproteobacteria; order Burkholderiales; family Burkholderiaceae_C; genus Rubrivivax. Next base: position 84,508 of record JBAXYD010000002.1, read on the forward strand.
AGACGGTGAGGGTGCTGCCCTCGGCCGCGGCTTGTTCGGGCATCGGCACCCGGAGGCCAGGCGCCAGTTCGAGTCCGGCACCGCGCACAGTGGCCTGCACCAGGTTGGTCTTGCCCACGAAGCTGGAGATGAAGCGGCTCTGTGGATGCTCGTACAGCCGGTGTGGCGCGTCGATCTGCTGCACACGGCCCTGGTGCATGACGACCACGCGGTCGCTGATGGACAGGGCCTCGGCCTGATCGTGCGTGACCATGAGGGTGGTGGTGCCCAACTTGCGCTGGATGCGGCGAAGCTCGAACTGCATGGCCTCGCGCAGCTTGGCGTCGAGGTTCGACAGCGGTTCGTCCAGCAGCAGCACGGGAGGCTCGATCACCAAGGCCCGGGCCACGGCCACGCGCTGGCGTTGACCGCCCGACAACTCTCGCGGGTAGCGTGCTGCCAGGTTGCCCAGGTGCACCAGCTCCAGCATGCGGCCCACCCGAGTCTGTCGTTCGCTGCGGGAGACCTTCCGCATCTCCAGCCCGAAAGCCACGTTTTGATCCACCGTCATGTGCGGGAAGAGGGCGTAGCTCTGGAACACGATTCCCAGGCCACGCTGGTTGGCCGGCAAGGCCGTGATGTCTCTGCCTTCGAGGATGATGCGCCCGCGCGTGGGCTGCACGAAACCCGCCAGCGCCTGCAAGGTGGTGGTCTTGCCGCAGCCCGAGGGGCCGAGCAGGCCGATGAACTCGCCACGCTCCACCGACAGTTGCATGTCCACCAGGGCATGCACGCTGCCGTAGGACTTGCTCAGACCCTCAAGAACCAGAAATGACATGGGCGGGATGCTTCCTTGTCGGATCAGTTTCCGTGCCCAGGCTCGCAGTCGTCAATCCGAGAAACCCAATGTGGGGCGCGTGGGGGGCGCGGTCGATCTCTGGCAACGCCTGAGGGTCGTCCACGCTCAGTCCCTGAACCGAAGCGACAGCCTGCCCAGTGCGCCGTAACTCACCTCGACCTGGTCGCCCGGCTGCACCTCCAGCGGCACCATGCATGTGCCGGTGGAGACGAACTGCCCCGGCTCGAGCGCGACGCCCAGCGCTGACAACTCGTTGACCAGCCAGGTCAGGGCCACCCGCGGGTCCCCCAGCACGGCGGTGCCGTCGCCTTCGCGTGTGTCGCGCAAGCTGCCATCCGCGCCGCGAACCTCAGCGTGCACGCGGTGCATGCGCAGGTCTATGGCCCGCCAGTCGGTGGCCGTGGGTGACCCGATCGCAAACCGGTGGGCGCAGGCGTCATCGGCAATCAATTGGGCCTCACCTGCGCGTGCAAAGTCGTGGAATCGCGAGTTCGGCACCTCGATGGACGGCAGCACCGCATCCACCGCCTCCAGCACCTCGGACACCGTGTAGAGAGATGGCCTTGGGGTCAGCGGGCGGCCGAAACGGAAGGCGAACTCAGGTTCGGCCACGCACATCAGGTTGCCTGAGAGTGACACCACATCACCGTCGCCATCGACCAGGCCCTCAAGCACCCGCCCGGCCAGGGGGCCTGACACGCCGATATGGGCCTGGCCGGCGGCACTGGTGGCGGCAATCTTCCAGCCCGCCACGCCGCGCCCCGTCACGGCGGGCAGCATCGCCTGGATGGCGTGTCCCGCTGCTTGGTCAGTCGGCCGCAGCGGCGCGGGCAGTGCGTCCAGGGACTTTCCGGTTTCCCGGTGCTGCCACAGCAGCCGGGCTGCGGCGGTGTGGTCAAGGGCTCCGCTCGCTCCGCTCATGAGGTCGGTATGCGGTTCATGGGTGGGCGTGGACATGGGTGTTTCTTCCTTCAACCTTCAAGGTGCTCAGGCCTCATTCAGCGGCGCTTGAGGTTCATTGCATTGCCGCCAAGTATCAGCGCCGCGCCGATCAGCGTGGCCAGGTCGAAGCGTTCGGCATACAGCGCCCAGCCGGCCGCGGCGGTCAGGGGCAGGCGCAGAAAGTCCATGGGCACGACCACCGTGGCCTCCGCGTGGGACATGGCGCGCGCCATGCAGTAATGGGAGCAGGTTCCGCAAAGCCCGACCACCACGATCCACGTCCACTGCATGCCCACCGGGTTCTGCCAGTGGGCAATGGCCGGCACGGCACCGATCACGGACTGCAGCACCAGCATCCAGAACATCATCTGCGTGGCCGAGTCGGTGCGGGTGAGCGACTTGACCATGGTCACCGAGACAGCGAAGCCGACGGCCGCCACCAGGGCGATCAAGTGCCCGGCGCTGAAAGTGGCGCCTGGGGCGGGCCGCACGATGAGGGCCACACCGGCCATGCCCAGCATGATGGCTGCCAGCTTACGCGTATCGAGCTTCTCGCCCAGGAAGGCGTAGGCGAGCAGGGCGGTCCAGATCGGCATCGTGAACTCCAGCGCCACCACATGGGCCAGAGGGATCAAGGCCAGTGCGGCCAGCCAGCCGGCCTGGGCGGCGTAGTGAACCACGTTACGCAGGCCATGCGCCTGCAGCCGGTTGGTACGCATCGCCCGCAGCCCGCCAGCCGCCCGCACCAAGGGCGCCAGCACCACCAGGCCGATGAGCGAGCGCAGCAGCATCACCTGGAACACCGAGAGCTCCCGGGTGGCCTCGCGCCCTGCCACGGCGATGGCGGTCATCGTCAGCAGCCAGCCCGCCATCCAGGCTGCCGCGCGCGGGATCGAGGCGATGCTGCCTGTGCCGGCTTGTGCAACGGGGCTGGGGTCCGCTGGCGCGCTCAATGAAGGATCTCCGGTCAGCGCGTCAGTGGGTGGGCGTTGCTGTGTTGAGGCCAGCGTGCGAATTTCACGCTGGCGCGGATGATACCGGCCGACCTGCCGGCGCAGAAGGCTGCTGCGCATCTGCCGGCACGAGGGGCGCGAGCTGGGCGGGTTCACAGGTGGCCTGGTGCCACCGGGTCACGCGCAGCGCAGCCAGGGGTGCGGGCGCCGTGCTGCCGGGATCATCACTGACGAAGCCCAGCGCGCTTTGGGGTCAAGGGTCGACCAGGGGGGCTTCCCGCACTATCCTCGAGTTTTCGACAGGAGCCATGCCCATGAGAAACGACCGTCGTCGACTGATTCAAGCCTCCGCGGCCTTGTTGCTGCCCGCCCTGGCCAGCGCCTCCCGGGCGCAGGCCGCCTTCGAGAGTGTCAGGATCATCACCGGCTTTCCGCCCGGCGGCACCTCCGACACCATCTGCCGCCGCGTGGCGGCCAAGCTGGCGCCGGGTTACGGCCGCAGCGTGGTGGTGGAGAACCGCACCGGTGCCGGCGGGCAGATCGCCATCCAGGGCGTGCGCACCCTGCCGCCTGATGGCGCCACGATCCTGCAGACGCCGATGTCCATGCTGGGCGTTTACCCGCACATCTATCGCAAGCTGCCCTACGACCCGGTGGCTGACCTATCGCCCGTCACCCTGGGCTGCACCTTCGACTTCGGCTTCGCGGTCGGCCCTGCCGTGCCGGCTTCGGTGCGCAACGTCGCGGAGTTCCTCGCCTGGTGCAAGGCCAACCCGGCGCAGGCGAACTTCGGTTCGCCCGCGGCCGGTTCGGTGCCGCACTTCATCGGCGCGTTGCTGGGCCGCAGCGCATCCGTGGACCTGAAGCACGTGCCGTACCGCGGCACTCAGCCGGCGATTCTGGACATGATCGGCGGGCAGATCCAGGCGGTGTCGGGGCCGATCGGGGAGTTCACGCAGCACGTGGCCGCGGGCAAGTGCAGGCTTCTGGCGGCCACGGGAGCCACGCGCAGCCGGTTTGCGCCCGACACGCCCACGCTGGTGGAGCAAGGGATGCGCGACATGGCCTTCAGCGAGTGGTTCGGGTTCTTCCTGCCGGGCAAGGCGCCTGCCGACGTGGTTCAGCGTGCCAATGCCGCGATGCGTGCGGCCCTGGCCGATAAGGAGACGGTGGACGGCCTGGCGCTGATGGGTCTGGAGGCCAAGTCCTCCACGCCCGCCGAGTTGGCAGCCATGCTGAAGGCCGACACCGACCGCTGGGGCCCCATCGTGAAGTCCATCGGGTTCACGGCGGAGAGCTGAACTGGCAGTGACCGTGACGGCTCCTTTGGCACTCAGATCACCCGAAGCGGGATGACCGGGCGTTCCAGCGGCGTGGAGACCACGGGCTTGCCTGCCCGGCCCTGCCAAGCCTCTAGCAGGTCATGCCACTCTGACCGCGCTTTGGCCAAGTTAGCGAGCTTCACCGGGCCGAAGCCGCGTACCTGCTGAACCACCTCGGCCAGGCGCACGGCCAGCGCCAGGTTGTCGGCCTTGAGGGCGGGCAGCAACTGCTTCTCGACCAGGGCTTCGTAATCATGGGCCAGCTCGCGCTCCAGCCGCCGCTCCTCGGTGTGGCCGAAGGGGTCCAGCGGCGTGCCGCGCAGGCCCTTCATCCGCGCCAGCACCCGGAAGGCCACCCGCACCCAGGGGCCGAAAGGCCTCTTGCGCGGGCGGCCCTCGGGCCCGGGCCGTGACAGCAGGGGCGGCGCCAGGTGGTGGACGATGCGGTCCCAACGTCCCAACTGCTTGCGCAGCGCCGCGTCGAAGGCCGGGTCCAGGTGCAGGCGTGCCACCTCGTACTCGTCCTTAACCGCCAGCAGTCGTGCGTACTGCCGGGCCACCGCCCGAGTCAGGTCGAGCTGGCGCGCCGCCTCGCCTCCCAGCGCCTCCTCAGCCGCGCGCACCTGCTGCATCAGGGCCTCGTAACGGCTGGCCAGGGCTTCGTTCTGGTAGTCGACGAGGAAGCGCCGGCGACGCGCGATCAGGCCTTGCGGCCCGTCCAGCTCGTCCAGATCGAGGGCGGGCTTCTCTTCGCCCGCCAGGCGCTGCAGCGCTCGTGGCGCGGACAGCGCCAGCCGCCCGAGCGCCAGGGCCTGCAGGTTCTGCTTCACCGACACAGCGTTGAGCTCGATGGCGCGCTCCAGCGCTGCCAAACTGACCGGTACCAGGCCTGCCTGCCAGGCCGCACCGAGCATCACGACGTTGGCAGACAACGTGTCGCCCAACAAGGCCTCGGCGATGGCCTGGGCGTCCAGCGTGCGCACCCGGTCCGCGCCCGCGGCGTGCTGCAGCTTGGCCATGAGTCCGGGGGCCTGCACCGAGGCCTCGGGCTGGCGAACGAAGGCGGCGGTGACCAGTTCATGCCGGTTGGCGATGATCTGCGTGCGGCCATGCTTGACCGTGCCCAGGGCGTCGGCGCTCGCTCCCACCACCAGGTCGCAGGCCAGCAGCAGGTCGGCCTGCTGGGTGTCGATGCGCACCTGGTTGAGCAGGTCGGGCGTGGGCGCGACGCGCACGAAGGACAGCACCGAGCCGCCCTTCTGCGCAAAGCCCATGAAGTCCAGCACCGAGGCCTGGTGGCCCTCCAGGTGTGCGGCCATGGTGACCAGCGCCCCCACGGTCACCACGCCCGTGCCGCCCACGCCAGTGACCAGCATGTCGAAGGGCCCGCTCCAGGCCCAGAGCGCGGGAGAGGGCAGGGCGGTGACCTCGCGCGCCAGGTCTTCGGCGCTCCAGCGGCGCGCGGCCGGCCGGGCCAGTTCTGCGCCCTCCAGCGTGACAAAGCTCGGGCAGAAGCCGTTGATGCAGCTGAAGTCCTTGTTGCACGAGCTCTGCTCGATGGCGCGCTTGCGGCCCCAGTCGGTGTCCAGCGGCACGATGGACAGGCAGTTGCTCTGTACGCCGCAGTCGCCGCAGCCCTCGCACACCGCAGGGTTGATGAAAACGCGCCGCGGGGGGTCGGGCAGCTGCCCCTTCTTGCGCCGACGGCGCTTCTCGGCCGCGCAGGTCTGGTCGTAGATCAGCAAGGTGACGCCCTGGCACTCGCGCAATTCGCGCTGCACGGCGTCGAGCTCGGCCCGGTCGTGGAAAGTGGTGCCGGCAGGGAAGTCCTGCGCCCTGGCCTGGTGGGGCGCGATGTCGTCGGACACGATGGCCACACGTTTCGCGCCCTCGGCCTGCACCTGGCGCGCGATCTCGGCCACCGAGAGCTGGCCGTCCACGGGCTGACCGCCCGTCATGGCTACCGCGTCGTTGTACAGGACCTTGTAGGTCATGCGCGCGCCGGCGGCGATGGCCTGGCGGATGGCCAGCAGCCCGCTGTGGAAGTAGGTGCCGTCACCCAGGTTCTGGAAGACGTGCGGCGCGTCGGTGAAGCGCGAGGCGGCCACCCAGTCCACGCCCTCGGCCCCCATCTGGATCAGGCCCTCGGTGTGGCGCTCCATCCAGCTGGCCATGAAGTGGCAGCCGATGCCGGCCAGCGCACGAGAGCCTTCGGGCACCCGGGTGCTGGTGTTGTGCGGGCAGCCCGAGCAGAAGTAGGGCTGGCGCCGCACGGCGTCAGCCGCGTTGCTCAGCAGGGTGGGCATGGTGAAGTCCACGACCCGGTCGCGCCGGTCCAGCGCGGGGTTCAGTCGGGCCAGCCAGTCGGCCACCACCGCCATGAGGCGCGAGGGGCGCAATTCGCCCAGCGCCGAGATCAGCGGCGCGCCCTCGGGTGTGGTCTTGCCGGCGATGCGGGGCCGCTGGCCGTCGGGCAGGGCGTAGAGCAGCTCCTTCATCTGCCGCTCCACCACCGGTGCCTTCTCCTCGATGACGAGGATGTCCTGCAAGCCTTGGGCGAACTCCACGATGCGCGTGGGCTCCAGCGGCCACACCAGGCCGACCTTGTAGACGCGCACGCCGGCAGCGGCCAGCGCGTTGGGGTCCAGATCGAGCCGGCGCAGCACCTCCATGAAGTCGAAGTGCGCCTTGCCCACGGTGACGATGCCCAGCGTGGCGCGCGGGCTTGAGACCACGTGCTTGTCGACCGCGTTGAAGCGCGCGAAGGCACGCACGGCGTCCAGCTTCTCGGCCGCGCGCGCCTCCAGCGCCAGCGAGGGCAGGTCCACGCTGCGCACGTGCAGGTCCTGGGTGGGGCTGAAGACCTCGGGCGGCACGGGCAGGGCGAAGTCGATGGGCACCGCATCCAGGTCCACCGTCATGCCCGACTCCACCACCTCGCTGATGGCCTTGAAGCCCACCCAGGCGCCCGAGTAACGCGACAGCGCCCAGCCGTACAGGCCGAACTCCAGGTACTCCGCCACATTGGCCGGGTGCAGCACCGGCATGCCGAAGTGCGCCAGCGCCAGGTCGCTCTGGTGTGGCATGGAGGAGGACACGCAGCCATGGTCGTCGCCGCAGATCGCAAGGACGCCGCCCAGCGGGCTGGAACCGAATATGTGGCCGTGCTTGAGCGCGTCACCGGCCCGGTCCACCCCCGGGCCCTTGCCATACCAGAGGGCAAAGACCCCGTCCACGCGCCGCGCGGGGTCCAGCGCCACGCGCTGCGTGCCCAGGCAGGCGGTGGCCGCCAGGTCCTCGTTGATGGCGGGCAGGAACTGCACGCCCGCGGCTTCCAACAGCGGCCGGGCCTTCCACATCTGCTGGTCCACCATGCCCAGCGGGCTGCCCCGGTAGCCGCTGACGAAGCCGCCAGTGCGCAGCCCTGCGGCGGCGTCGCGCTGGCGCTGCATGAGCATGAGCCGCACCAGGGCCTGCGTGCCGGTGAGCCACACCGTGCCCGAGTTGGCGCGCAGGTTGTCGGAGAGTTCGTAGGGGCGCAGGGCAGGGCCGTTCACCCGGGGCATCGTAGGACGGCGGCCTGAGCAGATGCATTGCCAAACGAGCCCTCGTTTTCCCTCAAAATGAGCATGTATGTACTCAAGAGAGAGCTTCGATGGAGACAATCATGCTGGACAAGGTCACTCGGCAGATCCTTCAGCACCTGCAGCGCGATGCCACGCTGTCGGTGCAGCAACTGGCCGAAGCCGTGGGGCTGTCGACCACGCCGGTGTGGCGGCGCCTGAAGGCGCTTCAGGCTGCGGGGGTTCTTCGCGCGCGGGTGACCCTGGTGGACCGGGAGAAGGTCGGCCTGGCCATCTGCGTGCTGGCCCACGTGACGCTGACGCGCCACAACGAGGGCGCGGTGGAGGCCTTCGAGGCCATGGCCCGCGCGCGCCCGGAGATCATGGAGTGCGCCAGCACCACGGGCGAGAGCGACTACCTCATCAAGGTGGTGGTGCCCGACATGAAGGGCTATGACCGCTTCCTGCAGGAGCACCTCTTCCGCCAGCCAGGCGTGGCCAGCGTCAAGAGCAGCGTGGTGCTGCGCGAGTTGAAGTACGAGACGGCGCTGCCGGTGTAGGCGTGGCGGCCATGCCGCTCGCCGTGGCGGGGGTCAAGCAGAGCCGCCGACTTCGTCCAGCGGCCACTTCGGCCTTCGGATCCTGCGATAGGGCAGAGCGTCCAACTGGCCGCTGCACGAGCCCGGCGCATCCACGTAGACGACGCTCGAGGCGATGGGTGCGTAGGCGGCGTGGAAGTGCTGCGAGGACTTCAGCACCAGGATGCGCTCCCGCCGCGGGTCCAGGCCCAGGCCGGAGAAGAGGTCGGTCCCGAAGGCCTGGGTGCGCAGGGTCGCCAGCACGATCTTCACGCCCGCCGTCTCGACGAGCGCGCAGTCGCCGAGCGGTATCGGCAGCCCATCGAGCCCGCTCATCGTCATCCCGCGCCGCAGCGCCAGCACTTCGCATTCGGCGTCCACCGGGTCGCCCGACAGGGGGCTCACCTTGCCGCCCAACCGCATCGGCAGGCGTGCGCCCTGGCCCGCGTCGAAGGCGATGCGCACGGCCTGGGGATCCCACAGCGGGCCAAAGGCCACGCCCTGCAGGCGGCGCTCCAGTGCGCGCCGCAGGATGAACGTGGAGTCGCCTGCGGCGCCGCCGCCCGGGTTGTCCGACCCGTCGGCCAGCACCACGGGCCCGCGGCCCGCCGCAGGTCCGGGATCAGCCAGCGCGGCGTCCAGGGCCGCGTCCACGCTAATGCCCAAAGTGGCCGGGGAGAAGTGCTCGCGCAGGCGCCGCAGGTGGTCGGCCAGTTCCTGCGCCAGGGCGCGGCCGCGGGCCCCGCCGGGGTCCTGCCGGGCATCGGTGTAGACGAGCACCTTGGTCCCCATATCCGGCACGTCGCCCCACTCGAACCCGTGCGTCAGCGATACAGAGAGCACGCCGTCGCGGCCCTCCAGGGCCTGCATGCGCGCGACGAAACCCCGGCCCGGCTCCCGGGTCGTGTGCACGACCAGCGCCATCGCGGTGTCCGCCACAGCCGCCTGCGGGCGGATCTCGCCGCGCGCCGTGGCCACGCACAGGTCGATCAGCTCGACGGTGCGCTCAAGGAAGTCGATGTGCGGGTACTCCTTGCTCTCGACCAGCACATCCGCGTGCCGCACCATGGCCTCGCTCAGGTGGTTGTGCGGGTCCAGCAAGGCGCCGACCACCACGGCGGGCCCGACGATCCCGCGCACCTGGCGCAGCAGCTCGCCCTCGCAGTCGTCGCAGCCCTCGGCCACCATCGCGCCGTGCAGCGCCAGCAGCACCAGGTCCACCGGCATTGCCGCGCGCAGGTCGGCCAGCAGTTCCTCGCGCAGGGTGTCCCAGGCCTCGCGGGTGGTGACGCCGGCGGGCTCGGCAAAGGCCATCATGCCTTCCGCCAGGGTCCAGCCCTCGCGACGGGCGCGCTCGCGCACCGCCGCCAGCATCCAGGACGACAGTGCGGTCGGCTCGGGCGGGTGCGTGCCCGCCTTGAAGTAGTGCCCCGGCGCATGGAACGCCGACAGGCCCGTGGGCAGCGGGGCGAAGGTGTTGGTCTCGGTGGCGAGTGTGGCGGTGAATGCGCGCATCGGTGTCGCTCCAGGGCGGCTCTACGGGCTTGCCGGCTCGGCCGGCGGTCGGAAGTGCAGGTCGAAGGCCGCCGTCAGGCAGGCCGGCACGATGCTCAGGTGTGTCTCGCCCTCGTAGATGCGGCACTGCACCTCGCCCCCCAGTCGCTGGAGGGTCGGCGCCAGGGCCGCAGCCAGGTCGTGGGTGTTGCCGACCATGCGGGCACTGGCGATCAGGGCGGCCTCCTGTTCGGGCGTGACGCCCATCTCCGCAAGCCAGCGGGGCATGGGCCTTTGTGCGGTCTCCTCGAGGCCGCCCGTGGCAATGAACACCCGCGGCGGCATACCCGGACGTTCCCAGGCCGCCTCGGACCAGGCCTCCACATCCTCCAGCACCATGCGGTTCTCCCACCACACCGACGGGCTGACCGCGAACCAGCCTTCGTAGGAGGTGGGCCGCCGCAGCAGCGCCCGCGTCACGGCCAGCCCGCCCAGCGAGTGGCCGAACAGCACCCGATGGGCCGCTGCCAGCGGATAAGCCTCGCGCACCCGCGGATGCACCTGCTCGTCGATGAAGTCCAGGAAGCGGTCAAGGCCGCCCCAGTCGGCCGGGTTCTGCGAATCGTGCGGCCTGAACTGGCTGGGTGCGCAGGGTGTGAGGTCCAGGGTGCGGCGTGACATCCAGGCCTCGGGGTCGTCCTCGGGGTAGCCGATGCCCACCACCAGCACCGGGACGATCTCGTGCCCCATCGAGCGCAGCAGCGTCATCTGCGCCATGACCGGTTGGTAGATGTCCCCGTCCAGCACGAACAGCACCGCGCGCGGCTCGGCGCCGCTGGCAGGTGGCTGCAGGGTGATGCGGTAGTCGCGGCCCAGGGCCAGCGCGTGGAGGTCCAGGGTTTGGGTCGCCGTTGTCATGGCGGGAGGTTACCCAAGCGGATCCGCGTGCGGCATGTCCAGTTCTTGACATGGCACCCGTCCGACTGCTGGATTACGCTGACCTCTCCCCTGCCTTGCCACTCGCCTTGCCATCGCCCTGCCGATGATCGACGACCCAACCCGTGCCCGCCTGGAACGCCTGCTGGACCCCTGGCGCCGCAGCGATGCCCCGGGCCTCATCCTGGCCGTCGGCCGAGGCGGACGCATCGAGTACGCCGCTGCGGCAGGCCTGGCCAGCCTGGAGCACGGCGTGGCGCTGCGGCCCGACCACCGCATGGCGATCGGGTCCATCAGCAAGCACTTCACCGCGGCCGCCGTCCTGGCCTTGCAGGACCGTGGGCTGCTGTCGCTGCAGGACCCGATCGGCCGCCACGTGCCCGAGCTCAGCGAGCCGCAGCACGCGCCGACCCTGGACCAGCTGCTGCGCATGTCCGGAGGGCTGCGCTGCTACCTCGACGTCTCGGTGTCGGGCGGCCTGTCCACGCTGCCCGCTGGCACGGTGCTGGCCACGCAGTGCCGGCAGACGGCGGTGAACTTCCCTCCGGGCGCTGCCACCGTGTACTGCAACGGCGGCTACCACCTGGCATCCGTGGCGCTGATGCGCGCGACCGGACGCGGGTTCGACGAGCTCATGCGCGAGCACGTCTTCGAGCCCTTCGGCCTGGCCCGCACCGTGGCGCCCTCCGACGTGTGGCGGGTGGACGCGGGGCTGGCCTGCCCCTACGTTCCGTACCGAGGCGGTTGGCGCCGCGGGCTGCCGCTCGAGGAGGACTTCCTCGGCGACGGGTGCGTTCAGTCGACGGCTGCCGACCTGGTGCGCTGGGCGGCCGCGCTGCGGCGCGGTCAGGGCGCTCAGGGGCCAATCCACCTGGCCGCCCTGACGGCACCGCAGGCCCTGCTGAACGGCCATGTACCGGGCTACCGGCGCGGTCTGGTCGACGAGCTTTGGCGCGGCACCCGCCTGGTCAGTCACGGTGGCGCCGTGATGGGCGCGGCGGCCTTCCTGGCCATGCTGCCCAACCATGACCTCGACGTCGTCGTGCTGGCCAACCGCCCGCTTGACGTGCAGGGTGTCGCGCTGCAGGCCGCGGCCGCCGTGCTCGGCGACCGGATCGAGCCCGCGACTGCTGAACCGCTTGCGGCTGACCACGCCGACCTGCTCGACCGCGACTTCCTCGAGCCCGAGACCGGCCTTTTGCTGCGTTTCGTGGCCGAGGGCGAAGGCCAGGCGGCCCGCATCGTGGTGCACCGGATGGGAGCGCCGGCGGGCCCTGCGTGCCCGCTCGACTCTGCCTCTGCCCAGAGCCGGCCTGTGGCTCAACCGGCTGGCGGGCGGCTGCCTTTCACCGTCGGCCAGGGCGACCGGGCCTTGCACCTCGGGGTGGTGGCCCGAGACGGCCGAGGCGTGGCCGCGATCGCGATCGGCGAATCCGGCGCCTGGCGTACCGCCGTGCGACTCGACGCCCGGGCGCCGACCGTTGCCGAGGTCGCGGCGCAGCTGACAGGTGTCTACCGCTGCGACGAAGCCGGCGTGACCTTACGCTTCGTCGCCGAAGGCGACCGCCTGTCGGTGCTGCGACTGGACGGCCCGGAATGCCGGGTAGCCGGTGCCGCGCCGGTCGCCCCGGGGCTGCTGCGGGCTTGGCTGGACGATCTTCCCGGCGGCGCCCTCTGGCGCTACGACCCCGACGCGCCGAGCGTGGACCAGATCGCGTGGACCACGGCCCGCGTGCGCCGGCTCGTTTTCGAGCGGATCGATGCCTGAACCGCGCCGGCCGGCCGACGGCCCGCGCCGTAGCACGTTCTTGATATGGCACGGTGATCCGGCCTTGTCTACGCTGGCAGGACCGCCGGGTGCACCGGCACGACCAATCCGACCAACGAGGGGACAGTTACCATGACCCACGCCTTCCCGACCCAGCACTCTGCATCCGCCGTGGCGCGGGCCGCACGCCTGGTCTGCGCCATGACGGCCTTCGCTCCCGTGCTCGCGGCCTGGGCCCAGAGCGCTACTGCGCCGGCGGCGCCTGCCGCAGCAGCCGCCGAAGAATCGGCATCCACCCAGACCGTCACCGTCACCGCCCGCAAGCGCGAGGAACGCGGTCAGGACGTGCCGCAGTCGCTGAACGTGATCTCCGGCGCCGCGCTTGAGAACGCCGGCGTCACCCAGCTGGAGGAGCTGCAGTACCGCATCCCAGGCCTGAAGGTCGTCAACAGCGTGGGCCTGTCGAACCTCGCCATCCGCGGCGTGAGCAACAACGCCAGCGAACGTGGCGGGGCCCCGTCGTCGGCCGTGCACTTGGACGGCGTCTACCTGCCGCGCCCGGTGCTGGCGCTATCGGAGGTCTTCGACCTGGACCGCGTCGAGGTGCTCAAGGGTCCCGAGGGCACGCTGTACGGGCGCAATGCCACGGCCGGCGTCGTCAACTACCTGACCCGCGACCCGCGCGCAGGCACCACCTTCGACGGCTTCCTCGGCGCCGGCTCGTTCGGACTGAAGCGCGCCCAGGCCGGGTTCAACGTCCAGCTCGGTGAAGGCAGTGGCATGCGCGTGAGTGCCGTGCGCAGCAAGGACGACGGCTACACGAAGAACATCGGCACCGGGGGCGGTGACGTCGACGCCCGCGACTTCACCGCCGTGCGGCTCAAGGGGGTCTTCGCGCTCACCCCGGCGGTGCAGCTCAAGCTCATGGTCCAGGGCGTGGACGACGGTGGCACGCTTGGCTATGGCGCCAGTCACAACCCGGCCACAACGAACGCCTTCGTCTTCCAGTCCGGGGCACCGGTGCGGGCGTCGGAGCGCCGCATCCGCCTGGACACGCCGATGGACGTGTCCAAGCGCGGCAACATCGTTTCGGCTGCGCTGAGCGCCAACCTGGGCGGCGACCTCGAGTTCAAGTCGATCACCGGGTACGTGGGCTACAAGGGACGCTTCGCGCTGGACGGCGACGGGGTGGGCGGGTTCATCGAGAACACCACAGGCTCCGACCGGTCCACCTTCGTGTCGCAGGAGTTCCAGCTCAGCGGAAGGTTGGGCTCCAGCCTGAGCTGGACCTCGGGCCTGTACTTCTCGCGGGAGCGGACATCGGGCGACGGCCTGACCGAGGACTCGAACTTTTACCCTGATGACCTGACTCCCTTTACCTACTTCCAGGGTGTTTACGAATCGACCGCACGCAACGTCGCGGCCTTCGGCGAGGTGACCTGGCAGTTCGCTGAGAAGACCGCGCTGCTGGTGGGCGCACGCCAGACCCGCGAGAGCCAGCGGGGCAGCGCCAGCGGCGGCCTGCTGGACTTCGCTACCTTCCAGCTCGTCCCGTTCTCCGGGAACATCGACATAAGTGCCAGTCGCTTCACGCCCAAGGTGCTGCTGCAGCATCGCCTGGACAAGAACGCGATGGTCTACGCCAGCGCCACAACCGGCTTCAAGAGCGGCGGCTTCAACCCCAACCCGCCAGTAGCCGCGTACCAGCCGGAGAAGATCAAAGCCTACGAGATTGGCACCAAGATGAGCGCTGCCGGTGGTCGCATTGAGCTGGACGCGGCGCTCTTCTTCTACGACTACACCGACCTGCAGTTGCGCACCGTGAACGTGGCCAACAACCAGACGACGGTTTCCAATGCGTCGAAGGCCGCAATACAGGGCGCGGAGTTCACCCTCGTCGCGCGGCCATCGCGCGACCTGACATTGGACCTGAATGGTGCCTACGTCGATAGCGCGCTGAAGAACTACATCTCACCCTACACGAAGGTCGACATGAGCGGATCGCCGATGCCGATGGCGCCCAAGGTGTCGGCAACCGCAGGCGCCGAGTACCGCATGGCCCTGGGTGGCGCCATGTTGACGATGAGGGCCGAGGTCAATCACCAGAGCACCGTGATCTTCCCGGCATTCATCGACACCGCCAAGGAGCGCGAGGGGCCGGTGACCTTGGTCAACGCCAACCTGCGCTACAGCTTCGCGGGGGGCAAGACCTTCGTGTCGCTGATCGGCCGCAACCTGACCGACAAGCTGTACCAGTCCAACCGTGTCTACTACGGGGGCTTCTACGACTTGCAGAGCTTTGCGCCGCCTCGGACGATCGAGGTCCGGCTCGGGACGCGGTTCTAGACCGGGCCCCGGCTCCCCACAGCATGCCCCTGAGAGACCCGCACGCTTTCTACGCTGCACTGGACCGGTTTGAGGCCTTGCGTCACGCATGCAAGCCGGGGTTTCGGTGGTCCGCAGATGGGCTTGAACTGAGATGGTTAGCCGGCAAAGGCCAACAGCAGCGGGTCTGCAGGGTGGGCGCCGGAGAGCCCCTGATCGGGGTTGAGCCGGCACGGCCTGAGGTCAGCGCAACTTCCGCAGCTCGAAGCTTCGCGCGCGAGCTCTACCTGGTGCCGGAGGTCCCGATGCCCGAGGCGCCATCGCCTGACGGGCGATGGTTCGCCGGCTTGCAAGGCGGCGAGTTGCATCTGCGCAGCGCGGGCGGGCAGCCCGATCGCACGCTGACGACCGGCGCGACGCAAGATCTCGCCTGGGACCTGGAGACCGTCGGCGTCGATCCCTGGTCGCCCGATGGCCGCTGGCTGCTGGCCACGCAGATGGACCGGCGCAGCGTGTGGCGCGACGTGCGCACGCGCTTCGACCGCGCGGACGGCATCGTCCGCATCGATCACCCTCGCGTGCAGCGGGCCGGCGAACCCATCGACATCGCGCTGCCGCATCTGGTGCCCGCCGACGGGGGCCCGGTGCGCCGCATCGACCTGGGCGAGATGCGCGACCACTTCCTGCGCCTGGTGGGCTGGCTGCCCGACGCCAGCGCGGTGGTGCTCTTGCGGCTTCCGCGCGCCCTGGACCGGGCGGAGCTGTTTCTGGTGGACGCAGCCGACGGCCGTGCCCGGCGGGTGCTTCGCGAGCAGTGCGCGACCTTCCTGCGCCTGGACTCCATCATCTGGCCCGGGCCAACGGGCTGCGAGCTGCTGCCCGGCCGCCGTTTCCTTTGGCAGTCCGAGCGTGAGGGCTGGAACCACCTCTATCTGGGCGAACTCGATGCTGACCCCGACGCGCCGCTGTTGCAGCTGACGCGGGGCGCGATGGTGGTGCAGGACATCGTGCGCTTCGACAGCGAGCGCGTCTGGTTTCGCGCCTGCGAGGACGGCCCGCGCCCCTACGACCTGCACCTGTACTGCGTGCCGCTGGCGGGCGGTCCAGTGCAGCGATTGAGTGCCGGCGACGGCGAGCACGAGGCCGTGT
Source organism: Betaproteobacteria bacterium (assembly GCA_037127635.1). Taxonomy (GTDB): domain Bacteria; phylum Pseudomonadota; class Gammaproteobacteria; order Burkholderiales; family Burkholderiaceae_C; genus Rubrivivax. The sequence goes on from JBAXYD010000002.1 coordinate 100,376, forward strand.
TCTCACCCGATGGGTCGCTCTTCGTCGATACCTGCTCGACGCCCGCCGTGGCACCCCACAGCGTGTTACGCCGTGCGGACGGCAGCCGCCTTGCGGAGTTGGATCTGGCGGACCTCAGCCCGCTGCTGGGGCCTGGATGGACAGCGCCCGAGGAGATCGTCGTCACCGCAGCCGACGGCAAGACCCCGCTTCACGGCGCGCTGTTTCGGCCACCGGGCTTCGACCCGGCCCGGCGCTACCCCTTGCTGCACTGGGTTTACGGTGGGCCGCAGATGCGCGTGGGCCCCAAGGCGTTTGCGCCGCGCAGCGACACCGACCTCCTTCACCACGCGCTCGCGGATGCGGGCTACCTGGTTCTGGTGCTGGACGCGCGCGGCACGCCGCAGCGGTCCAAAGCCTTCCAGGACGTGGTCTGGCGCAGCTTCGTCGACCACGTCGTCGCCGACCAGGCTGGCGCGCTGCGTCAACTGCTGGCCCGGCACGCCTGGATCGACCCGCAGCGCATGGGCGTGCTCGGCCGCTCCTGGGGCGCAAGCTTCGCCCTGCACCTGCTGGCGGCGGCCCCCGACCTGTACCGCGCCGCCGCCTGCACGGTGCCGGGCTTCGACCCGTATGGCGGCCTGATTTCCGAGCCCTACCTGGGCCTGCCGCAGGACGACCCCGAGCCGTACCGGAAGGCGGAGCCCTGGGCGCTGCCTCAGCGCATCGACAAGCGGGCCCGAGTGCTGCTCATGGCCGGCACGTTGGATTCGCCGCAGCAGTGGAATCTGCAGCGTATGTCGCAGCTGTTGGTGGAAGCCGACATCTCGCACCAGACCCTGACCTTCGCCGAGCAGGAACACGTTTTCGAGGGCGCCGCCCGGCGCTTCCACCAACGCGCCCTGCGCGACTTCTTCGACGAGGCCCTTGCATGACCGCCCTGGCGCAGTTGATCGCGACCGCTGATGCGGTGCTCGCCCAGCGCGAGGCGGTGGAGCCGGCACTGGCCCTGGGCTGCGGTGCTCCGGTGCGCGGGCTGGCCACGCTGGACCCCAAGCGGCTGCACGCAGACGCGGCGTTCTTCGACCGGGCCCGGATGCGCCTGGCTGCCCTTCGAGCCGAAGAGCTCAGCGCCGAGCAGGAGAGCTTTCGCCTCGCCCTGGTGAACGACCTGGGCCACCGGGCCGAGGGCGCTGCCTTTCGGCACCTGGACTTCGTGGTCGCGCCCTACACGGGCGGCGACCTGCATGCCGAGGCACAACAGGCGCTGCGCGCTCACCCGCTGTCGACCGACGAGGACCGCGAGGGCTACCTCGAACTGCTGCGCGACTACGCGCGGCTAGCCCGGGAGATGCTGACGCACACCGCCACGCAGCAGGCGCGGTCCATCCGCCCGGCAGCCGCGGCGCTGCCCGCGGCGCGCGCCGCACTGCAGGGGGTCATCCAGTCGCTGCCGGTAGCGGTGACGCCGGGCGAGGACCGCCTGGCGGCCCTGTCACCCGCGCAGTGCCAGGGCTTGCTTGAAGCGGTCAGCGCTGCCGTGCAGCGGGAACTGCTCCCGCCGCTGCACCGCCTGCTGGACCTGCTGGGCGAGGACTGCATGCGGCGAGCACCGGTGGGCGTGGGTCTGCACCAGTACCCGGGTGGCGAGGCCTGCTACCGGTACCTGGTACGCCGCCACGCTGACAGCGCCCTTGAGCCGCAGGAAGTCCACCGCCTCGGCCTGGACGCGCTGGAGCGCCTGCGCGGCGAGAAGGCTGCGCTGCGCGCGCGCCTGATGCCCGGCATGTCGGCCGAGGACTTCGACCGCTTCGTGCAGGCAGATGCCCGCTGGAAGGCCGGCACCCCCGCCGACATCGAGGCCTGCTTCGTGGCCCACGTCCAGCGCGCGGAGCCCTTGCTGCCTCAGTGGTTCGGCCGGCTGCCGAAGACACCCTGGGCAGTCACCCGGGCCGACCCCGCGTTCGAGGCGGGCATGACCTTCGGTTACTTCCAGCGCGCCACGCCTGCGGAGCCCGTGGGCCGCTACCGCTACAACGGGCGTGACCCGGGCGGCCGCTCGCTCATCGGCGCGGCCCACCTGATCTGCCACGAGCTGCTGCCGGGCCATCACCTGCAGGTGTCGCTGCAGGACGAGGCACCCGCGGTGCACGCGCTGCAGCGCTTCCTGATGTCGACGGCCACCATCGAGGGATGGGCCGTGTATGCCTCCTCGCTGGCTTGCGAGATGGGCGTGATCTCGGGGTTCGACCTGTACGGCCATGCCCAGATGCAGAGCTTCATGGCAGCACGGCTGGTGGTGGACACCGGCCTGAATGCGCTGGGCTGGACGCTGGAACAGGCCCGCGCCTTTCTGCGGGAGCAGACGATCGAGAGCCCCTCGGTGATCGACAGCGAGCTGCTCCGCTACAGCGCCGACATTCCCGCGCAGGCGCTGGCCTATGAGATGGGTCACATCGCCATCCGCCAGTGGCGGCAGGATGCCCAACAGCAGATGGGCGCTGCCTTCGAAGTGCGCGGCTTCCATGACGCGCTGCTGGCAAACGGCGGCTACCCCTTGCCCGTGCTGCAGGCTCAGATCGCCCGCTGGATGGCGACGGCACAGGAGGCCCTGCAGTGACCCCACCAGACGCTGTCCCCGCTCTCACACCCAGCCTGGGCGCCCACACCTTCGGCGCCTTCAACGTGGCCCGCGCGGAAATGAAGGCGCCCTGCGAGCGGGTGTGGGCACTGTTGTTCGACCGTGCCGCCTGGATGCCCAGCTTCGCGGGCAAGGCCTGGGTCGATGGCCCGCAGGATGCGGTGGGCGAACGGGCGCACTTCGCGAGCCGAGGCGCCGACGGCAGCCTCCACACGCGGCTGGAGGAGATCTTGCACCTGGAGCCCGGGCGCCGCCTGGTGGCGCGACTGGAGACCCTGGCCGAGGGCGCCACGACCGCCTTCATCGACTGGCGCCTGCAGCCCTTGCCCGCAGGCTGCCTGCTGGAACTGAACCTGTTCTGGCTGGACCTGCCGCAGCCCGGCATGGACTGGCCGGCGACGCGGGCCTTGCGCGAGGGCTACATCGCCGCCACCCAGGCGGTGATCGAGGGACACCTCGTGCGGCTGCGCCAGGCGCTCGCCAGACCCTGACGCGGCAGGCGTCTGCGCAGCTGACATACTGCTGCGGCCACCATGCGCATGAAGACCGTCACCCCCGAGCCCCTGGACCGGCCCCTTGCCTGGGCCTCGGGCTGGGCCGCCCGCCTGCTGGCCGCATGCCACGGTACCGACGCACTGGACGAGTTGCATCGCTTCCTCGGTGCGTTGGCCTCGGTGACCAACTTCATCGTGGTCGAGTACGCGCGCGAACGTCGGCCCGTGCTGATCGACTCCAACTACGAGCGCGACTACATGCAGGCGGCTATGGCGCCCTACTGCGACGGCCTCTACCTGCTCGACCCATTCTGGCGCAAGGTGGTCGATGGCCGTGCAGGACTGGTTCGCATGGACGACATCGCGCCGGAGGACTTCCGGCAGTCCGAGTACTTCCTGCGCCACTACCAGGCCACAGGGGTCGTGGACGAACTGCGCTACGTGGTCCCGCTGGCGTCGGGAACCTGGGTGCACATCTTCGTGGAGCGCGAGGCCCCGCTGACGGCCTTCGACGAGGTGGAGCGAACCCGCTTCGGCGACTTCGAGCCCCTGGTGCGGGCTTTCGTGGAGCGCCACTTCGCCTGGCGCGAGGCCCAGCACATGCCGGCGCAACCCCTGCGCCCGGGTTTTGAGCTGCGCGAGCAGATCCGCGCCATGCACGCCGGCGACATCACCTCCCGCGAAACCGACATCATCGAGCTGATGCTCAAGGGCCACTCGGCCAAGTCCATGGCCCGCACGCTCGACATCGAGGAAGGCACGGTGACGAATCACAAGCGCAACCTCTATGCCAAGCTCGGCATACACTCGCAGGCGCAGTTGTTCGACCGATTCCTGCGCACGTTGACGATGGTCTGAAGCTGCCCATCGGCGCTCGTGCGCTGCCAGGTGTGGCCCCGCCGGGCCGCCGGACCGCGGTCGCACGCCGTGGGGCGCTGGCTCAATTGACGCGGTTGGCGGGTGCCAGGCTCGCACGCGCCCGAGACAGCCGGAGGGCGCCGGCGGCCAGCACGCCAGCGGCCAGCAGGCTGCCACACGCCCCGACGAGCGCGATGGACCTAGGCAGCGCCATCGGTCCGGCCAACCAGTGCTCCGACGACAGGGCCACCAGCGTCGGCCCGGCCGAACCCACGAGCGCTGTGGTGGCAGCGATCATGCCCGTGCCCAAGCCGCGGATCCGGTCGGGCAACAGCGCCTGGGCGTTGATGTAGGTTATGGACACTGCGGCCACGGTGCAAATGCCGTTGAGCGTCAGCGCGAGCGTCAGCCAGACCGGAGCCTTCACCACGTACACCGCCAGCAGGGGCGCGCAGCACAGGCAGGCGGCGGCGGCAAGCCAGACCCGCCCCACTGCGCCGTGGCGTCGATACAGCGAGTCGGCCAGCCACCCCCCGATCAGCGGACCCATGCTGCCCGCCAGCAGCGTAACGAGGCCGAAGCTGAACCCGGCCTGCTGAGCGTCGTAGCCGTAGTCGCGCGTGAAGACCGTCGCCATCCAGGCCAGGTTGGCGCCGTCGACCATGACGATCAGGGCCGCCGCGGCGACCAGGGTGACCAGCAGGCCCAGGGGCAGCGCCGCAGTCTTCGCCACGCTGGCGCCTTCGGCTTCAGAGGCCAGGGCACCGCGCCGGTCCGGAAGGCCCAGGACCGCAAGCAGGGTCAGCAGGCCCGGGGCCGCCAGCACCAGCGTGGCGGCGCGCCAGGGCTCGGGACCGATGACGGCCGACCAGGAGGCGAAGGCGCCGCCCTCCGCCGCGCTCTGCGCCATGCCGGACAGCGCGACGCAAAGCGAAGGCGCCGTGCCGAGGACGACGAAGAACGCCCCCACGGCTCGGCCGCGCTGCTCGGGCGGGAAGGCATCGTTGATCCAGGTCATCGCCACCGGAAACTTCAGGCCGGCGCCGACGTGGATCAGCGCGCGCCCTAGGATGAAGGTCTCGTAGCTGCGGGCCGTCGCGCACAGCGCTGCGCCCAGGCTCCATGTGGCGATGGCCGCGATCAGCAGCCACCGTCCTGACATCCGGTCGGTGAGCCAGCCGCCCACGAGGCTCATCACGACGAAGGGCCCCGCTCCGACGGCACCAAGCAGCAGGCTGATCTGAACGTCGCTGATGCCAAGCGTCTTGCGGATCGGGTCCACCATCAGGTTCATCGGCAGCACGACCAGGTTCAAGCCGATCGTGACCAGCACCATCGCCGCGAGCACGGCGATGGCCTGCCTGCGGCTGTACAGGCTGCCTGGGAAGGCGTGCGCCTGCGACGGCTCGGCGCTGCGGTCCATCAGCGGGCACCCGCTCGGCACGCCGCGAGGCCGCGGAGCACGTCCTCCAGCGTCGACACGACACCGAAGACGCCGTCCTCCACCGTGACCATGTGCAGCGCTGCGGCGTGCGCATAGGCGTCTGCGCTGGCGCAGGCATCCTGCACCAGCAGGCACTGGTACTTGCGGTCCACGGCCTCGCGCAGCGTGGTGTGCACGCAGACGTCGGTCGTGCAGCCAGAGAAGATCAGGTGGGTGATGCCCTGCGCGCGCAGCACGAGTTCGAGGTCGGTCTGGTAGAAAGCACCGTTGGCGGTTTTGTCGACGATGACGTCGCCGGGCGATGGTGTGAGTTCGGGCACGATGTCATAGCCCGGGCTGCCGCGCAGCACCGAGCCCACGTCGCCGCGTTTGAGGTCGATGCCCGCGCGCCTGGCGCGCCAGTGGTCGTAATCGCTGGCATCGGCCAGGTCGGCGCGGTAGCCCTGGCGCGTCCAGACCACCAGGCAGCCCGCATCGCGCGCAGCGTCGGTCAGGCGCTTGACCGGCTCGATCACCGCGCGCAGCGGTGCGGGGTCGTAGCCCTTGCGCGCGAAGTAGCCGTCGCTGGACAGGAACTCGACCTGCAGGTCGATGGCGAGCACCGCCGTCCGCGCGGGGTCGAGCCCGCCGTCGTAGGGATAGTCGAAGGGACGTGCCTTGATCAACTGGGTTCTCCTGTGAAGGAACGACCTTGTAGTCCGCTGGAAGGGGCCTGACCATGGCAAGAACACGACAGTCGCGCGATTGCGGCTCGGCCCGCGTTGCCAAGACTCTGCCAACACCGGGGATGCGCACTTCCACCATGGACGGCCGATGGTGGGCATGGATAACATCCTGGCCACCCTTCCAGCCTGTGTCGGACGGCGGGTTCCCGCAACCCAGAAACCCTCCACCGGAGCTTTGCCCATGAGCATCGACCGTCGCCGCCTGATCCAGGCCTCAGCTGCCTTTGTTCTGCCCACCCTGGCCGGTACCTTGCGCGCTCAAGCCGCCTTCGAGACCGTGAAGATCATCACGGGCTTCCCCCCAGGCGGCACCTCCGACACCATCTGCCGCCGCGTGGCGGCCAAGCTGGCGCCGGGTTACGGCCGCAGCGTGGTGGTGGAGAACCGCACCGGTGCCGGCGGGCAGATCGCCATCCAGGGCGTGCGCACCCTGCCGCCTGATGGCGCCACGATCCTGCAGACGCCGATGTCCATGCTGGGCGTTTACCCGCACATCTATCGCAAGCTGCCCTACGACCCGGTGGCTGACCTATCGCCCGTCACCCTGGGCTGCACCTTCGACTTCGGCTTCGCGGTCGGCCCTGCCGTGCCGGCTTCGGTGCGCAACGTCGCGGAGTTCCTCGCCTGGTGCAAGGCCAACCCGGCGCAGGCGAACTTCGGTTCGCCCGCGGCCGGTTCGGTGCCGCACTTCATCGGCGCGTTGCTGGGCCGCAGCGCATCCGTGGACCTGAAGCACGTGCCGTACCGCGGCACTCAGCCGGCGATTCTGGACATGATCGGCGGGCAGATCCAGGCGGTGTCGGGGCCGATCGGGGAGTTCACGCAGCACGTGGCCGCGGGCAAGTGCAGGCTTCTGGCGGCCACGGGAGCCACGCGCAGCCGGTTTGCGCCCGACACGCCCACGCTGGTGGAGCAAGGGATGCGCGACATGGCCTTCAGCGAGTGGTTCGGGTTCTTCCTGCCGGGCAAGGCGCCTGCCGACGTGGTTCAGCGTGCCAATGCCGCGATGCGTGCGGCGCTTGCCGACAAGGAAACGGTGGACGGCCTGGCGTTGATGGGGCTGGAGGCGAAGTCCTCCACCCCGGCGGAACTGGCGGCGCTATTGAAAGCCGACACCGAGCGCTGGGGGCCGATCGTGAAGACGATCGGCTTCACCGCGGAAAGCTGAAGACCTCACGGCGCATCCTGGCGTACCCCATCTGAAGAGGCGCGAGCCGCGCCTCGCGCTGCTGGGGCTGCGCACCTGCCGACCTACGGCCCTCCCGCCCGCGCTGCGGTTCCGGGCGGTCAGGGCGCGAGTTGCGCCGCTTGGCGCGCCAGCGGTTCCAGGCGGCGCACCTGTTCAGTCAGTTCTGCGGCGAAGGCTGCCGGGGAAGCCGTGCGGGGCGCCATGCCGATGGCCAACAGCGGACGCGCAATCTCGGGCTGACGCAAGGCGGCTTCGACTTCGGCATGCAACGAACGCAGCATGGCAGGCGGCAGGCCCGCTGGGGCGAACAAGGCGTAGACATTGACGGCCTCCATGTCGCCGAAACCAGCTTCCGCCACCGTGGGCACCTGAGGCAGTTGAGGCAGGCGCTTTGCGCTGGCGGTGGCCAGGGGCACCAATTCGCCTGCCTGCACCATCGGCAGCACGGCCCCGACATCGGCTGACATGGCGGCCACTTCGCCTGAGCGCACCGCCAGTGCCGCAGGCGCGCCGCCGCGGTAGGGCACCTCCACCAGTCGGATGCCTGCAGCGCGCTGCAGCGCCACGGCGGCCAGGTGTGTCAAGGCACCCGGGCTGGGAATGGCCATGGTCACCCCTCTGGGGTCCTGGCGTGCCCGCTGCACCAGATCGCCCAGCGATTGCAGGCCGCTGGACTGATGCGCCACAAACAGCTGGGGTACATCGGCCAGTGGTGTGACGGGCAGGAGGTCCTTGGCGGGGTCGTAGGGCGGGCGGGCCTGGAAGGGCAGCACCGTGCGCCCACTGGTGCTGGCGATCAGCAGCGTGCAGCCGTCGGGCGCGGCTTTGGCCACGGCGTCCCACGCCGGAATGGTCATGCCGCCAGAGCGGTTGTCCACCACGTGCGCCAGCCCACGGGTGGAACTCAGCCTCTGCGCCAAGCTGCGCGCCAGGTGATCCATGGGCCCACCAGCGGCCACCGGCACGATGATTCGCACCGCTCCACCTGGGCAGGATTTCGGGGCTTCGGCGGCAGCTGGCAGCGGGGCAGCGAGCCCTGCTGCCAGCACACCAGCGCCCTGCGCAAGCCGCAGGCGCATCACCAGCCGGCGGCCCACTGGCCGAGCCTTCGCGAGAGTTCGTTGCATCCGGCTGATCGTATCGGAGCTGTTTGCAGCTCCAGGGCGCAGCACGTACGAGGGTATTCCCTGACAGCGTTCCGTGGAGCGGAGTTATCGTGGCGGCGCCGCCACTGGCGACGTGTGCGATGACGGGGTGCAGCGCGGTCTTGGAGGCTCGACGACCTCAGCGCGCGGCGGGCGGTGCTTCAGGTCTGTCGCGAGCCCGTACCATGGCTTCACCTGGCATCCGTTGCCAGGCGGGAAAGAGATCCGCATGTCCTCCAACTCCGATCCCACGGGACACGAACGCATCGCCACCAGCGTCCCGACCGATCCCAACGCCTTCGAGCACGTTGCCGACCGGCTGCGGCGCGTCGCGCTGGAGCGGCCTGCGAGCCCGGCCATTGGCGACGGCGAGTGCCTGCTCGACTACCGGGCGCTGGACCTCCTGGTGGACCGCGTGGCCGTCGCCCTGCAGCGCGACGGTGTGCGGCCGGGTCAGGCGGTGGCCACCTGCGCCGGATCGGGTGTGCTCCAGGCGGCCTTGTGCCTGGGCGCGCTGCGTGCTGGCGCGGTGCCTGCACCCATCGCGCCGTCGGTGACGCCTGCCCAATTCGGCGCGATGGTGGCCGACTCAGGGTCGGGGTTCGCCTTCATTGATGTGCATGCCGCCGCGTTGCAGGTTGCGCTGCCTCCGAGCGTACGGCCCATGGACTTTGGCGGTGTGGGGGTAGGGGAGCCGTTCGAAACCTGGCTGGCCCCCGAGGGGGCGCAGCCCCGCCCCGTGGCGATCAGCCCGTCCGACCCCTTCAACATCATCTACTCCTCGGGCACCACGGGCACGCCCAAGGGCATCGTGCAGCCGCACAGCATGCGTTTTGCCCACATGCAGCGCGCGGCGCGCTATGGCCTGCAGGCGCAGTCGGTGCTGCTGCTGGCCACGCCGCTGTACTCCAACACCACCCTCGTGGCCTTCTACCCGGCGCTTGGGGCCGGGGCGCGCATCCAGTTGATGCCCCGCTTCGACGTGGCGCTCTTTCTCCAACTGGCTGAATCACTGCGGGCCACGCACACCATGCTGGTGCCGGTGCAGTACCGGCGCCTGATGGCCCACCCCGGCTTTGATCAGCACGACCTGTCGGCCTTCCGCATGAAGCTGTGCACCAGCGCCCCTTTCGAGGCCGCGCTCAAGGCCGATGTGCTGGCCCGCTGGCCGGGTGATCTGCTGGAGGTCTACGGCATGACCGAGGGCGGTGGAGCCTGCATGCTCGATGCGCGTGCCCACCCCGACAAGCTGCACACGGTGGGACGCCCCGCGCCCGGCCACGACCTGCGCCTGATCGACGAGGAGGGCCGGGAACTGCCCCTCGGGCCGCAGGTGGTGGGTGAGGTCGTGGGCCGCTCACCCGGCATGATGAGCGCCTACCACGGCCGGCCGGACCAGACACGGGAGGCCGAGTGGTTCGACGGCGAGGGCCGTCGCTACATCCGCACCGGCGATGTCGGCCGCTTCGACGAGGAGGGCTTCCTCGTGCTCATGGACCGCCGCAAGGACATGGTCATCAGCGGTGGCTTCAACCTCTATCCCAAGGACCTGGAAGCTGTGCTGCGCGAGCATCCCGACGTGGAGGACGCGGCCGTGTTCGGCGTGCCCTCGGCCCGCTGGGGCGAAACCCCAGTGGCTTGCGTCGTGCTGCAGCCCGGGCGGACGGTCGACCTGCCGGCGCTGCGAGCCTGGGCTAACGAGCGCCTGGGCCGCACCCAGCGCCTGGCGGCGGTGACGGCAGTCGATGAACTGCCGCGCAGCGCCATCGGCAAGGTACTGAAGCGCGAACTGCGCGAGCGCTGGCTGGCCAGTGGCGTGGCAGTGGAGTGAGACATGAAACGGGTACTTGTCGAGTCGACGGCCTTGTTGATCCACCGAGTGGCCCTGGTTGGAAGCCTGCTGTGCCTGGCGCACGTGCCGGGAATTGGAGCCTCGGCCACCCTGTCTCAGGCGGCTGTGCCCGCGGGCCGCGAGATGACCTGTGCCGTGGTCTACATGCCCGAGCGCCGCACCTGGCCGCGGCGGGTGAGCATCCGCTGGCAAGGTGACCGCCTGCTGGGCCTGCAGATCGATGGGCTGCAGCCTTACTCCTTCTCGGTGGACGGCACTGCGCTGGCGACGGCCCTGGACAACGAGAGGATCCTGCTGGACCTGGCGTCCATGGAGTGGGCCAGCGATTTCCGCGGCCTGGCCTCGGGGCGCGGACGCTGCGAGTGGGTGAATTGAGAGCCCTGGCCGTGAACGGTCGCCAGGGGGCCAGTGGGTAGGGTGGCCCAACTCCACCACAGCCCTTGGTTACGCCGTGAAGTGGCCCGCCCTGCACAGGGCGGGTCAGCCTCGACTTCTTAGTCGGTCCGCAAACTGCGCCAGGGCCACGCCGGCCAGCGTGAGGGCTGCTCCCCCCAACTTCACCGCGCTGAAGCGCTCTCCGGTGGCCCACCAGGCCACCAGCCCGGCAACCACGGGCATGAGGTACTGGATGGGCGCGGTGCGCGCCACACCCCGCTGCTCATTGACCCAGCCCCACACCAGCCAGCCCAGGAAGGCCGACACCAGCGACGCCCAGAAAAGCAGCCCCCACTGCAGCCAGGTCATGCTCGCCCAGGGTGCGGACCAGGCTGACGCAGCGCAGAACAGCACGACGAGCGGACTGCCCGCGATGGTGGCGTAGGCCATCACCGTGACCCCGCCGTGGCGCTGTATCAGCGGCTTGGACATCACGGTGTAGTACGAGAACAGACTGGCAGACAGCAGGAGCATCAGGTCGCCACCGGTGGCGGCCCATTGCTGGCCCAGCAGCTTGTCCGACAGGAACACGAGCACGCCAGCGCAGGCGATCCCCACGCCGGTCACCTGTGGCCAACTCAGGCGTTCGTGCCCCGCCCAGTGCAGGATGAGCAGGGTGAAGACCGGCCCGCAGGCCATGATCAAGGCGCTGGAAAAGGCCGTGGACCAGTGGATGCCAAAGGTCACCATGGTCACGTGCACGGTGTGCGCCAGCACGCCCAGCATCGCGATCTGCAGCATGTCCGCCCGCGGCACGGCCTTGCGCGGGCCCTTGCCAAGCCACAGCAGCAAGGCGGCGCACAGCGGCATGATCAGATACCGCGCGAAGAGGAATCCCGGTGGCGGCAGCACCTCGAACAGTGCTTTCTGCACCGCGAAGTTGGCTCCCCACACGCACACGATGGCCACGCCGGCGTACAGCGCCCAGGTGGCACTGGGGCCCGTGTGTTGCGGCATTCCGCGGGCAGGGGTCTGCGTCATCGTCCCTGGCGCTGCAGGTCTTCTCGCGTGGAACCTGGGCCTGGGGCGGCGGTGGAGGTCTGCACTGCCGAACTTGCGGCTCGGTGAGGGGCGAGTGCGCCCCCACCCCCCGCTGCCCGCAGCGACTCCACGTAGCGTTTTACGCGCGCCTGCAGCCCTGGGCGCGCAGCCGAGCGCACCAGGGCCGCGAGGTCGGCGTCGCGTTGATCAGCGCCTTCGGCCGCCCGGGTGGCCTCTCGCAGAGCGGCAGCGGTCAGCGCGTCCACCTTCTGAGCCTGCAGCTCGAACTCCTGCGCGTGGGTTGCCAGGCCGCAGGCCAGGGCCTCTGAGGCTTCAAGTTCACCGCCCTGCGTCACGATGGCGCACGCAGCGCCAGCGCCCATCCGCAGCGCCAGCCGCCGCGTACCCAGCACGATGCCGAACTGTGCCCCCGGGAAACGGAACGTGGTTCCAGGCAAGGCCACTCGCCGCTCGCAGGCGGCAAACAGATCGGCGCCGGCGCCCCAGGTGCGGCCCTGGGCCACGGCCACGGTGCACTTGGGTGCGTGCCAGAGGGTGGCCAGCAGGGTCTCGATGCGCACCAGGCGCCACAGCAGGTCGCCGTCGCGGGCCTGGTCCAGTTCCGACAGGTCCAGCCCAGTACAGAAATGTCTCCCTTGCCCGCGCAGCACCACCGTGTGCACCGCGGCGTCTGTCAAGGCCGTGCTCACCCCATTCAGCAAGGCCTCCACCAGGTCGGCCGACAGCGCGTTGCCGCGCTCGGGCCGGCTCAGTGTGAGCGTGGCCACCCCGTCTGCGTGTTCGGTGTGCAGCACAACTCCGGCGTGATCCGTCATCGGGTTCCCAGCCGTCAAGACGCCGACGCTGGGGCCTTGGAGCGGTCCCACAGGTTGGGCACTGTCGTGTTGTCGTAACCGGAGACAAACTCGATCACGCGGCCGTCCTCGTCCAGGCGGTGCCTGCGCACGGCCCCGATGTTGGCCCCGTAGACGTGGATGCTGATAGAAGGGCCGTCATTGCGCTCGCTGCTCACGCGGTGCCAGTCGCCCACGGTGGGTGACACCGCCTCGATGTCACCCGGGTGCGTGACGTGGCTGCGGCCCGTGTCCAGGGGCTGCGCCCCGGGGCCTTCCAGGCGGAATTCGTCGCATCGCTCAACCCCGCGCATCAGCCCCACCAGGCCCCACACCGTGTGGTCGTGCACGGGAGTGCGGTGGCCGGGGCCCCAGACAAAGCTCACCACTGAAAAGCGCTCCAGCGGGTCGGCGTGCAGCAGGTACTGTGCGTAGCGGTCGGGCCGCAGCGCCGCACAGGCCTCGGGCAGCCAACTGTCGTCGGCCAGCAGCGGCGCCAGCAGGGCACTCCCTTCGCGCAGCAGGGTGGGCTCGTCCTGCGCTCGTGTCACCAGGTGGGTCATCGCGATCACGAAGTCTCGCAGGGGGCCGATTCCGCTCATGCCATTCCTCCTGGGTTCACGGGCCTTCAGGCGCGACCGTAGCGGCATGGGCGCGCCAGAAGGCTCCGTGCTCGTCCAGCGCAGGCGGCTGGGTGTCCACGGCCACGGGCTGCCCGTCCAGTCGCACGGGGCAGCCCACGGTGCGGGTCTGCGTGCCGCCGGGCAAGACTTGAGGCTGCACCAACTGCAAGTGCTCCGTCTGGGGGTCGGTCAAGGCCTCGCCGTAGCCGTTGATTGGCGCACAGGGCACGCCGGCTTGCTGGAAGGCCTGCAGCCATTGCACGGACGTTTGCTTTGCGAAGTGCGGATCCAGCAAGGCCTTGAGCTCACCTTGGTGCTGTGCGCGCAGCGCGGGGCTGGCAAAGCGCGGGTCTTGCAGCAGTTCGGCCGTGCCCACCACCTCGCAGACCTGCTGCCACAAGCGGTTGTGGCCTGCGGCAATCACGAACCAGCCATCGCTGGCGGCATAGGCCTGGTAGGGTGCATTGCGTGGGTGTGCCGAACCCAGCTTGCGCGGGTTGCGCCCGGTGCCGAAGTACTCGCTGGTCTGCAGGGCCGAGATGCCCAGCGTGGCCGCGAACATGGGCACGTCGATGTGGGCGCCCGTGCCGCCCGCGCGCACCCGCGCCAGCACGGCGGCAATGGTGAAGGCGGCGTACAGGCCCGAGGCGAAGTCGGCCAGCGGCACACCCGCCTTCACCGGGGCACCTCCGGGCTCGCCGGTCACGCTCATCACGCCTGCGGCCGCCTGTATGGTGACATCGAAGCCGCCTTCGGAACCTCGGGGGCCGTCCTGTCCGAAGGCGGAAATGGAGCAGTACACGAGTGAGGGCTTGCGCGGCTGGAACCACTCCCAGCCCAGGCCCAGGCGCTGCATCGCGCCGGGGCGGCTGTTCTCCACCAGCACGTCCGCCTCCAGCGCCAGGCGGCGCGCCACGGCCAGGTCTTCCGGACGCTTCAGGTCCAGCGCAATGGACTGCTTGCCACGGTTCAGGCTTGCAAAGTTCTCGCTGTAGCCGGCCGACAGGGGCGGCCAGGTGCGCATGGCGTCACCTTCGGGTGGCTCGATCTTCACGACCTGCGCGCCATAGTCGGCCAGCAGCATGCCCGTGAAGGGGCCTGAGGCGATCTGGCAGAACTCCACCACCTTCACGCCCGCCAGCGGGCGTTGGTCGTCCGTGGGTGAGGTTGTCGGCTGGGAAGGCATGGACGAGGAGGCGGCCATGGTGTGGCAGGGCGAAGTGCGCAGCCTCAGAACGGCGCGTCGTCGCCCCCAGGCGTGCTGGACACGTCGGCCTTGCGGATCCGTGTGGGTTTGCGTGCGGCGGCCGCCGGTTCGGCGCCTGTGCCCGCGGCGACGAAGGCCTGAGTCGCATCCGGTGCTGGCGCCGTGGCGCCCGAGATCGCGCTGTCGGCACCTGCGCTGCCCGCTGCCTCGGACTCCTTGATCACGCGCGTGTAGGGCGCCAGCATCTGCACCAGTTGCCCGTAGATGCGCGGCGTGGCGGCCACCACTTCGCGCTGGTACAGGAAGTCGGATTCGCCTGTGAAATTTCCCACCAGGCCCCCGGCCTCGGTGATCATCAGCGAGCCAGCGGCCACGTCCCAGGGGCTCAGGCCCGTCTCGAAGAAGCCGTCGTACCAGCCGGCGGCCACGTAGCACAGGTCCAGCGCAGCCGCGCCGGGGCGCCGCATGCCGGCACATTGCTGCATCACCTCTTCGAACATCTTCAGGTAGCGCTTGAAGTTGTCGCCCTTGCGAAAGGGGAAACCCGTGCCGATCAGCGAATCGGACAGGCGTGTGCGCTTGGACACGCGCAGGCGGCGGTCGTTCAGATACGCGCCCTTGCCCTTGCTGGCGTAGAACAGGTCGTTGCGTGTGGGGTCGTACACCACGGCCTGTTCCACCTTGCCCCGGAAGGCCAGCGCGATGGAAACGGCGTACACAGGAAAGCCGTGGATGAAGTTCGTGGTGCCGTCCAGCGGATCGATGATCCACAGGTAGTCACTGTGCTTGCTGCCGCGCTGGCGGCCGGACTCTTCGGCCAGGATGGCGTGTCCGGGGTAGGCCTCCAGCAGTGTGGAGATGATGGCCTCCTCGGCCGCCTGGTCGACCTCGGTGACGAAGTCATTGGTCCCCTTGGACGCCACCTTCAGAACGTCCAGATCCAGCGCTGCCCGGTTGATGATCGACCCCGCGCTGCGTGCGGCCCGCACGGCAATGTTGAGCATGGGGTGGATCGTCTGGGACATGGAGGGGCCTCAAGGGCTGGGTGCTGTAGGCGCGGTGCGGCAGATGTCGGAGGGGCGTCAGGCCCACGATGAGTGCCCGCGACCTGCTCCAAAGAGCGAAAGCCACACAATCGATGCGTGGCCAAGGCCCGAGTTTACCCGCGTGCCCCTGAACGAACGGCCATCAGCGAACGGCTCCCATCATGCAACCCGCCGCCGACCCCACCCGCTTCATCCTGCTCAACACCAGCCACGGTGGCAATGTGGGTGCTGCGGCCCGAGCCATCAAGGTGATGGGCTTCGGGGAGCTGGTTCTGGTCCAGCCGCGCTTTGCGGATGTGCTGGTGCGCGAGGACACCATCGCCTTTGCCA
This sequence comes from Betaproteobacteria bacterium, assembly GCA_037127635.1. Classification (GTDB taxonomy): domain Bacteria; phylum Pseudomonadota; class Gammaproteobacteria; order Burkholderiales; family Burkholderiaceae_C; genus Rubrivivax. Next base: position 116,179 of record JBAXYD010000002.1, read on the forward strand.
GCGGTGCTGCTGACGTGCTGGCAGCAACTCGCGTCGTGGGGAGCCTGGCTGAGGCGCTTGAAGGCGTGACCCATGCCTGTGCCACCGCGATGACGCCGCGCGACTTCGGTGCGCCGGCCCAGGCGCCCCGCGACGCGCTGCCCGCCCTCGCCCGGCAGCCCCATCGCATGGCCTTTGTCTTCGGGTCCGAGCGCCATGGCATGGCCAATGAGGATGTGTGGCGCTGCCACAGCGTGTTGAGCATTCCCACCCACCCAGACTATGGTTCGCTGAACCTGGCCCAGGCAGTGCAGCTGATCGCCTACGAGTGGCGTCAGTGCCTGGGAGCCTTTGGGGTCGTGACGGCCACGTCTGCGCCGCAATGGGCCGGCGCCGGTGAGGTGCAGGGCACGCTGGCGCACTGGCGCAGCGCCCTGGAGGCCATCGGCTACCTGGACCCCAAAGCACCAAAGAAGCTGATGCCTCGGCTCAACCAACTGGCCAACCGGCTCGCCCTCACGCGCGAGGAAGTGCACATCCTGCGCGGCATCGCGCGGGCCATGCTGAAATCAGCCCAGGCCACCGACGTGGGGGTTGACGCGGCTCCTGCAGCGCCGGCGTCCCGCGACTAAACTCCCGACCCTTTTCCCGGTGCTTCGCGCGCAAAGTTGTCTGGCGCGAATCCCCCTTCCGCACCTGTCTGCATCCGCGCCCGTCCCCCAGCATCCGCCCATGTTCCAGCGTCTGCGTGAAGATATCGCCTGCATCCGCGAGCGCGACCCGGCCGCACGGTCCACCTGGGAGGTGCTGACCTGCTATCCCGGTTTGCACGCCGTGGTCATCCACCGCTGGGCGCACGCCTGCTGGTGCCGGGGTTTGCGCTGGCTGGGCCGGTTTCTCTCGCACCTGGGCCGATTCCTCACCGGGATCGAGATCCACCCGGGCGCCACCCTGGGCCGGCGGGTGTTCATCGACCATGGCATGGGCGTGGTGATTGGTGAGACCGCCGAGGTGGGCGACGAGTGCACCATCTATCAGGGCGTCACGCTGGGGGGGACGTCCTTGAGCAAGGGCGCCAAGCGGCACCCCACCCTGGGCCGCGGCGTGATCGTCAGCGCGGGCGCCAAGGTGCTGGGCAGTTTCACCGTGTGTGACGGTGCGCGCGTTGGCAGCAACGCGGTCGTGCTGCAGCCGGTGCCCCCAGGGGCCACGGCCGTGGGCATTCCGGCCCGCATCCTGCAGGCTTCTGCCGATGCTCACCGCGAGGCGGCCGCGGCACGCATGGGTTTTTCAGCCTATGGCGTGACCCAGGGCGACGACCCCGTGGCCTTGGCCCTGAAGGGACTGATCGATCACACCGCTGGGCATGAACACCAGATCTCGCTGCTGTGGAAGGCGATCGAGCAACTGTCCCGCGGCGACGCGGAAGGAGATGCCACAGGCGGAGCACCGTCCCGCGTGCTGCCCCAGGACGCCCAGACGGGCGAACACTTCGACGCCGAGCGCCTGAACCAGTTGGTGAAGTGACTGGCCCGGGTTGCGACGTTCAGCGTGGCGGCCGCACCGCCGACTTTGGCCTGAAGGCCTTGCACACGGCCTCGTCGGTCTCCAGGTACGGCCCGCCGATCAGGTCGATGCAGTACGGCACGGCCGCGAAGATGCCGTGCACGGGGGGCGTGGCCTGGGGCAAGCCCTGCAGCGTTTCCGCAATGGACTTGGGCTGGCCGGGCAGGTTGATGATCAGCGCCTGGCCGCGGATGACAGCCACCTGCCGGGACAGGATGGCCGTGGGTACGAACTGCAGGCTGATCTGGCGCATTTGTTCGCCAAACCCGGGCATCACCTTGTCGGCCACCGCCAGCGTGGCCTCGGGCGTGACGTCGCGCCGGGCAGGGCCGGTGCCTCCGGTGGTCAGCACCAGGTGGCAATGCTCGGTATCCACGAGGTCGCGAAGTGCGGCCTCGATCCCGGGCTGCTCGTCCGGGATCAAGCGCGTCACCCACTCGATCGGGTTCTTCAGAGCCTGGGTCACCCAGGCTTGGAGCGCCGGGATGCCCTTGTCTTCGTAGACGCCACTGGAGGCGCGGTCGCTGATCGAGACAAGGCCGATGCGGACGGAATCGTTCGTGCTCATGGTGCTTCAGGGGCCGCTTTCAACTGAGTCTTGACGAACTGGAACAGGTCTCGGAAGTGGCGCCCCTGGCGCACGGCTGTGCCGGCCGAGGCGTCGGGCCGCACCTCCTGTCGGGCCTGGCGGATCATGCTGCGCAGTTGCTGAGCGTCAGTGGCCGGGCGCTCGGCGATCCAGCGCGTGACCGCGCTGTCGTCCGCCAGCAGTTCCTCGCGCCAGCGCTCGGCCTGGTGCAGGGCCAGCGCATCCTGCGCGCCGCCGAGCTTGAAACTTGCCACGGCCTCCTGCAAAGGGGCCGGGTCCACCTGACGCATCAACTTCCCGATGAACTGCAGTTGGCGCCGCCGACCCTCGTGCGACTTGGTGCGATGGAACTCCCTGATCGCCTCGCGCAGGTTCTCGGGTAGCTCCAGGGCGTTCAGTCGAGACGCTGGCAGAGCGGCCACCTCATCGCCCAGGGTCTGCAGCGCGTGGGAGTCGCGTTTGCGCTGGCTCTTGCTGGGCCGGCCTTCTTCATCGAAGTCAGCGTCGGCTTCTTGGGCGGGAGAGCGGCCTGGGGCGGGGCGTCGGGACATGCCGGGGATGATAATCGTGGGGACCCACCAGCCCCCACCTGCGCCAGCCCATGCCCTCCCAGAACCAGACCACCGACCGAGGCTTTGCCTACTCCCTGCCGCAATTCCAGCAAATGGTGGAGGACGTTCTGGCCATGGCGGCTCGGCTGGGCGCCAGCGACGCCGGTGCCGAGGTGTCTGAGGGTACGGGGTTGTCTGTGTCCGTGCGCAAGGGTGACCTGGAAAATGTGGAGCGCAACCGCGACAAGTCGCTGGGTATCAGCGTGTACCTGGGTCAGCGGCGGGGCAATGCCAGCACCTCCGACTTTTCTCGCGCTGCGCTCGAGCAGACCGTGCGTGCCGCTTGGGACATCGCCCGTTTCACGGCCGAGGACCCGGCAGCCGGCCTGCCTGATGAGGCAGATCTCGCCATCCCGCCTGAGGTAGCGCGCGACCTGGATCTCTTTCACCCTTGGCAGATCGATGCGGCCCAGGCAGCCGAATTGGCCCGGCGTTGCGAGCAGGCGGCCTTCGACACCGACCGCCGCATCACCAACTCCGAAGGCGCCGGTGTGTCGGCGCAGCAGTCGCATTTCTGGGCTGGCAATTCACGTGGCTTCCGCGGGGGCTATGCCAGCTCGCGCCACTCGATTTCGGTGGCGCCCATCGCCGGGCGCGGCAGGGGCATGCAGCGCGACGCCTGGTACAGCTCCATGCGCGACGCCCGGGACCTTGCCTCGCCGGAGGTCGTCGGCCGCTATGCCGCTGAGCGGGCACTGGCCAGGCTGAAGTCCACGCGCGTGGCCACCTGCGAGGTACCGGTGCTGTTCGAGGCGCCGGCGGCGGCCGGGTTGCTCGGTGCCTTGGTACAGGCCATCTCGGGCGGGGCGCTTTACCGCAAGGCCTCCTTCCTGGTGGACAGCCTGGGCCAGCAGATCCTGCCGGCTCATGTGGACATCGAAGAAGACCCGCATGTGCTCAAAGGCAAGGGCAGCGCGCCTTTCGACGACGAAGGTGTGCACACCCGCGCCCGCCATGTGGTCACGGGCGGCGTGGTGCAGGGCTATTTCCTGTCCACCTACTCGGCGCGCAAGCTGGGCATGCGCACCACCGGGCACGCGGGCGGCTCCCACAATTTGAGCCTCACCAGCCGGCTCACGCAGCCCGGGGACGATCTAGACGCCATGATCCGTCGACTGGGCCGCGGCCTGCTTGTTACCGAGCTCATGGGCCAGGGCGTCAACTACGTCACGGGTGACTATTCACGCGGCGCGTCGGGCTTCTGGGTGGAAGGCGGCCGCATTTCCCATCCGGTGGAAGAAATCACCATTGCCGGCAACCTGCGCCAGATGTTCCGCGACATTGTGGCCGTCGGCGCTGACGTCTACGTGATGGGGGCCAAGGCTGTGGGCTCGGTGTTGCTGGAAAAGATGAAGGTGGCCGGTGCCTGAGTGAATGCCTGGAAAGCCAGAGCGAACTCTCCCAAGGCGACCGCCAAGCGTCTCTGGTGCTGCTCTGGTTCCTCAGGATGGTCACACTCAGGCGTGCACGGCACTTGGAAGGCCCTGTTGATGCGCGGGGAAACCCGCAACGGCCGCGCCAGACCTGCACCCTAGAATCGCGCGCCTGTGCCACAACCCAAGGCACTTCCGCTTCGTCTTGTCAACCTCAGGAGATTCCCCATGGAACGTCGTTCATTCGTTCACGGCGCTGGCCTGGCAGGCGTGCTCGCCGCCGGTGTCGCCCCCGCCGTTGTACATGCGCAGGCCAACATCCGCTGGCGCCTGACCTCGGGCTTCCCGAAGGCGCTCGACACCATTTACGGTGCCGCTGATACCTTCGCCAAGAAAGTCAAGGATATGTCGGGCGGAAAGTTCGAGATTTCGGTCCATGCGGCTGGTGAACTCGTGCCCATGCCGGGCTTGGTAGACGCTGTGCAGAACGGCACCGTGGAGATGGGCCACACGGCACCGTACTACTATTTCGGCAAGAACGATGCCTTTGCTCTCGGGTGCGCCATTCCCTTTGGCTTGAACAGCCGTCAGATGTCGGCTTGGTCGTACGACGGCAATGGGCTGAAACTGATGCGCGAGTTCTATTCGAACTACGGCTTCATAAGCTTCCCGATGGGCAACACCGGTGCGCAGATGGGCGGTTGGTACCGCAAGGAGATCAAGACGGTCGCCGATATGAAGGGCATGAAGTTCCGAGTCGGCGGTTTCGCTGGCAAGGTGACGTCGCGCTTGGGTACCGTGTCACAGAACATCCCTGGCGGCGAGATCTACCAGGCCCTCGAGAAAGGCACCATCGACGCTGCCGAGTGGGTCGGTCCTTACGATGACCAGAAGCTGGGCTTCAACAAGGTGGCCCCGATCTACCACTATCCGGGCTGGTGGGAAGGCGGTCCGCAGTTGGACCTCTATGTCAATCAGAAAGCCTATGACACGCTGAGCGCAGAGTACAAAGCCATCGTCGAGTGTGCGGCTGCCTACGCGCACACCGAGATGCAGGGCAAGTACGACTATCGCAACCCGACGGCGCTCAAGCAGTTGGTGGCTGGTGGGACGAAGCTTGTGGCCTTCCCCAAGGCGGTGATGGATGCCGCGTTCAAGGAGGCCATGGATCTTTACAGCGAGATCAGCGCCAGCAATCCGGCCTTCAAGAAGATTTACGACGACTACAGCAACTATCGCCGTGAGGCGAACCTGTGGTTCCGCTTCACCGAGGCGCGTTTCGACAGTTTCATGCAGGGCGTCAAGCTCTGATCCACCTGGGCTGGGCGGGTCGAGTACCCGCTCTCAAAGACTTGATGGCCCCGCCTAGGCGGGGTCATTTTTTTGATCGAACGTCCTGTTTGCACAATGGCCCGCTGCCGATGAGTGATAAGGAAGCCGTGTCCCACACAACCCCCTCGGAGGCGGATGGCAACGCCATGGTCGAAGGTCCGTCCTTCTCCTGGATGATGAAGGCGGTAGCCACGGTTGCGATGCTCTTGCTCGGCGCGGCGAGTGTCCAGATGGTGGTCTCAGGCGCTTGGTCTGAATGGAGCACTTCCACTTGGATGGTCACGGCCATGGCAGCGGTGGTGATCGGGGGCAGCTATGTCGGCATCTTGACCAGCCGCACAGCCATCGATGGGCAGTGTATTCGCCAGTCGGGCCTGTGGTCCAAGCAGGTGCGGCTGACTGACATCACCCAGGTCAAGCTCATCGCGCCGCGCGGCTTTGGCTGGTTGATCGCACCTCGTCTGGTAGTGCGCACCGGCGGGCTGCTTCTTACCACCTTCCACGCCGCAGATCCCAGGGTGCTGGAAGTGTTCAGGAAGCTGGTCTACGGTTGACTCATCGCTTCTGAGCTGACGCACCCACAGACCGCATCGCCGTACCATTGGCACGGCGATGGGAGCGTCGTTCTCCGCTACTTCTTGGGCCCGCCTGCAGCGTCTCGCTTCATCGATTCCTGCAGCGCCTTCATAGGGTCGTCATCCGCGGCGCTGCTGTCACTCGCCGCACCTGCAGCAGCCGAGGCGCTGGTGCCTGGCGACGGTGCAGCAAGAGCGGCCTCATCGCGATTTCCCCCCTCCATCTGCTGAAGGGTTTGGCTGGCTTTGTCCAAGTCCAACACCTGTGGCTTGTCGAGGAACGCCGTCACCGACTGCGGGAAGGCGATGACTATGGCCACCAGGATCAGCTGCATCGCCACCCACGGAATCGCCCCGATGTAGATGTCACGCGACTCCACCTTGGCTGGCAGGCTCCCGTTCTTGAAGAGCGTGTCGGCTATACCTCGCAGGTAGAACAGGGCAAATCCAAAGGGCGGATGCATGAAGCTGGTCTGCATGTTCACGCAGATCATCACGCCGAACCAAATCAAATCGATTCCCAACTTATCGGCCACTGGCGCCAGGAAGGGAATGATGATGAACGCGATCTCAAAGAAGTCGAGGAAGAACGCGAGGAAGAAAATGAAGATGTTGACGACGATGAGAAAGCCGGTCTGACCACCTGGTAGACCCGAAAGCAGGTGTTCGATCCACTTGCCGCCCTCCACGCCCTGGAACACCAGCGAAAACACGCGTGAACCAATCAGGATGAACACCACCATTGCGGTGATCCGCATGGTGCCTACCATCGCTTCCTTGACCAGGGGCAAGGTCAGCCGCTTGTGTATGGCCGCCAGGAAAAATGCGCCTACTGCACCCATAGCTCCGGCCTCCGTAGGTGTGCAGATGGCCGTATTGATGCCTGGCAGGCCGCCCATGCTGCCCAGCACAAGGAAGATCAGCACGGCTGAAGGGATGATGCCTCGCAGGCACTTGATGACCAGCGCCGAACCACTCAAGGTGCGAGCCTCTACCGGAACGCCAGGGACGTGTGACGGCGCCAGGCGGCTGAGAAGGAAGGTGTAAGCCGCGAACAGCAGCACCTGCAGGATCGACGGACCCCAGGCGCCCTTGTACATGTCACCCACTGGACGGCCGAGCTGGTCAGCCAGTACCACCAGCACCAGAGAGGGCGGTACCAGCTGCGTGATCGTGCCCGATGCCGCCAGCACTCCGGTTGCATAGCGCATGTTGTAGTTCCAGCGCATCATGACCGGCAGCGAGATCATGGCCATGGCGATCACCTGGCCGGCCACGGTACCCGTGACAGCACCCAGGATGAAACCCACGATGATGACCGAGTATCCGAGTCCACCTCGTGTCGGACCAAATAGCTGGCCCATGGAGTCAAGCATGTCTTCGGCCAAGCCGCACTTCTCGAGAATGGTCCCCATTAGCGTGAAGAAGGGGATGGCCAAGAGCAGATCGTTTGAGAGGATGCCGAAAACGTTCAACGGCAGCGCGTTCATGAAGGAGGCCGGGAACCATCCTTGGGAAACCGCGAAGTAACCGCATCCCAGACCCAATGCCGACAGCGAGAACGCCACCGGGAAGCCGATCAGCAACACCAAGATCAGCCCCACGAACATCAGTGGGGCAAAGCTCTCCATGCTCATTGCAGTGGCCTCTCGTAGTGGAACTCACCTTGGTATTGGCCACCGAGCCAAGCAGCCCGTTTGATGGCTTCTGCAATGCCCTGCAAAAGCACCAGGGTGAAGCCTACGGGTAGCAGCAGCATCGCTGGCCAGCGGATCAGTCCCCCGGAATTGCTGGACATCTCACCTGACTTGTACATACTCACGAACAGAGGCCAGGAGAAGTAAACCATCAGCACCGTCACCGGCATCAAGAAGAACACCAGTCCCAGGAGATCCACCCACGCCTGCACGCGGCCCGAATACTGCCCATAGATCACGTCTACCCGAACATGCTCATTCAAGCGCAGCACTTGCGACGCTCCAAGCATCACACAGGCGGCGAAGAAGTACCACTGAATTTCGAGCAAGGCGTTGGAGCTGTAGTCCGCGAGATAGCGGACCACGGCGTTACCAGCGCTGATCAGGCATGAGAGAAGGACGGCCCATTTCGCGATCTCGGCGAACTTGTCATTTAGGGCGTCGATGGCCTTTGCCAACTTCAACATTGCATCCATGATCGGGGACCCCGGATTAACTTGATTGACCAATGAAATGTATTCTTAAAGACGGGCGGCCTGGAAGCATAAAGTGCAGATCAATCCAGATTCGGCACCTGCTGAGCTAACGCGTAGAGACGTGCCGATCTCGCGCCTGATCGGCAGAACATCAGCATCGGGCGTGGCAGATCCTGCAACAGGCGCGCCATCTCCGCAGCCTCCTCGGGCGATTGATAACCGCCCGCGACGGGCAGAAAGCGGTACTCCAGCCCGGCGGCCGCTGCGGCAGCGGCCACGGCGGCGCTGGTGGGCTGATCCGGACCGCCTTCGAAGTCAGGCCGGTTGTTGACCACGCTCCTGAACCCCAGGCGGGCTGCCTCGGCCATCGATTCGGGGTTCAACTGGGGGGCCACGCACACATCGGCGGCGATGGCTTGGACGGGGAGGTTCGCATTCATCTGATCGGGTGCTCCAGTGCAGGCTGTCAGGCAGTCAGGGCCTTTTTCACGGCGGCCGATACCAAACCCATGTCGGCTTTGCCCGCCAAGCGGGACTTGGCCGCGCCCATGACCTTGCCCATGTCGCCCGCGCCGCTGGCGCCCAGCTCTCGCACGAGGCTGCCCACGGCCTGCGTGATCTCTTCAGCCGAAAGTCGCTGCGGCAGATAGGTCTCCAACACCAGCACCTCGGCGGACTCCTTGTCCACCAGATCAGTGCGTCCGGCCTGGCTGAATGCGGCAATGGAGTCTTTGCGCTGCTTGATCAGCTTGTCGACGATGCCGATCACCGCGGCGTCGTCCAGTTCGATGCGCTCGTCCACTTCGCGCTGCTTGCAGGCGGCCAGCAGCATGCGGATCGTCGACAGGCGATCGGCCTGCCTGGCGCGCATGGCGCTCTTCATGTCTTCGGTGATTCGGTTCTTGAGGCTCATGGCATGGGGCTCCTCAATGAACAAAGCCCGCTACGGGTGACCGCGCGGGCTCGCTTTTCGGACACGTGACGAGTACGTGCGCTCAGTAAAGCTTCTTAGGCAACTGCATGCTGCGAACGCGCTTGAAGTGGCGCTTCACAGCAGCGGATTTCTTGCGCTTGCGCTCAGAGGTCGGCTTCTCGTAGAACTCGCGAGCGCGCAAGTCGGTCAGCAGACCAAGCTTTTCGATGGTGCGCTTGAAGCGGCGCAGGGCGACGTCGAATGGCTCGTTTTCCTTGACGCGAATGGTGGTCATGTCGAATGGGTTGATAACTAGCGAAAACAACGATTATAGCGACAAACAAGCTCGTATAGGTGTCCGGCGTGTCCATCGGACCGCATTCCTGAACCCTCAGGGAAGTTCAGGTGGGCGAGGTCAGCAAGGCTTCGGGTTCATCTGACGCGAGATGATCACGCCCGCCTTGCAATGTTCCAAGCCCTGGCTCATTGAGCATCGGTTCAAGGAAATATAAGACCCGACAAGACACACCGGACAGCGAAGATTCTAGGGGCGATCCCCTGCTTTGGCAGGCCTTGATCACAACAATTGACCGTCCGCCAGCGCAGCGTCCAGTCGCGCGATCAGCGGGCCCAGGTCCGTCGCATCCGGTGTGACGCCGGGTTGGACTGGGGCCGTGGATTCGCCAGTGGCGGCGGCACCCGGTGCGCTGCCGACGCCTGCGCCTGCGCCTGGCGCAGGGGGACGCTCGGCCAATTGATAGGCCAGGTTCAGGGCGGCCAACACGGCGATGCGGTCCCGTGCCTTGATCTTTCCGGCATCTCGGATGGCGCACATCTCGCGGTCTACGGCGGCTACGGCGGCTCCGAGCCGGGCTTCGCCGCCTTCGGGGCATCCCAGGATGTAGCCCTGACCGAGGATGGTCACCTCCACTTGCTTCATCGGTCGGATTCCCCGTGGGCTTCTCCAGCGCCGCCGGCGGTTTCCCCGCTGTTGGGCTGGCTGCGTTGGGCGCCTGGAAGCCTGTCGATCAGGTGGTCTATCCGCGCGCGCGCCGCGTTCAGTCTTGATTTCAGGCTGTCGCGCTCGGCGATGAGACCCTGCACTTGCTGCGTGAGCAGTGCATTGGTGCGCTGCAACTCTTCATGGCGCAACAGCAGCCTTTCGACCCGTTCGGCAAGGTGCTGGAGTTGTGTCATGTCGCGATGGATAACACTGCAGATTGTAGAGGCGGCTTGGCTCGCCCAAGCGCGCAGCAAGCGCACTGGCTCCCTCAGGCCCTTTGGCGGGGGCGTTGAGGCGCGGAGTCGCACCAGGCACTGACGCCGCAACGCCCACAGTCGGGGTTGCGCGCCTTGCAGATGTAGCGGCCGTGCAGGATGAGCCAGTGATGCGCGTCGGCCCGGTACCCGGCTGGCACGCGACGCAGCAGCTCGAGTTCGACTGCCAGTGGCGTGGCACCGACGGCAAGGCCGGTTCGATTGCCCACGCGAAAGATGTGGGTGTCCACGGCCATGGTCTCTTCACCGAAGGCGCAGTTCAACACGACATTGGCCGTCTTGCGCCCCACTCCGGGCAGTCGCTCCAGTGCCTCGCGAGAGCGGGGCACCTGGCCCGCGTGCTCAACCACCAAGATGCGGCAGGTCTCATGCAGGTTGCGGGCTTTGGTCCTGAACAGGCCGATGGTGCGGATGTGCGACTCGATGCCCTGAACGCCCAGGTCGTGCATGGCTTGGTGCGTGGGGGCGGCGGCGAACAGGCGGCGAGTGGCCTTGTTGACGCTGACGTCCGTGGCCTGAGCCGACAGCAGCACCGCCGCCAGCAACTCGAACACGCTTGTGTATTCGAGTTCAGTCACGGGATTCGGATTGGCCGCCTTGAGGGTGGCGAAGAAGGGCTCGATGGCTGCCGGCTTCATGACGGTCAGGGCTTTGCAGGCTGGCGGGCACGCGCTCGGGCGAGCGCCGCCTCGATGACCGAGCGCTTGCGCTCCAGCGCTTGGGGGTCGTAGATGGCGCTGGCGGCTGCCAGATCGGCGAGCTTGGTTGCCGCCTTGGCGGCCAGGCGCGCCTCCTGTGCTTGTTGGTCTGACACCAGCCGCTGCTGCCTGTCGTGATATCGCCGCTTGGCGGTCTCGGCCTGCTCCGGGCTCCACGCGGCCCATCCGGTGGCGCCACCACCAGCGGGCTCCAACGTGATGCAGTCCACGGGGCATGCGGGAATACACAGTTCGCAGCCCGTGCACCAGGCCTCGATCACGGTGTGCATGCGCTTGGAGGCGCCCACGATGCAGTCCACCGGGCAGGCTTTGATGCAAAGGGTGCAGCCGATGCACCAGTCCTCATCGATCACCGCGGTACGCCGAATCGATTCCACGCCGTGGGCCGGGTCAATTGGCACGATTGGCTTGCCCGTCAGCGCTGCCAGCCTGCGCACGCCCTCGGCCCCACCGGGTGGGCATTGGCCGATGCCCGCCTCACCCCAGGCAATGGCCCGGGCGTAGCTACGGCAGTCCGGGTAGCCGCACCGCGTGCACTGCGTCTGCGGCAGCGCTGCGTCGATCTGGGCGGCCAGAGCCTCTTCCACGGGCCTGTGTCGTGGTTGAGGAGTACGTTGAAGGCCGTGGACCTGGCTGATCGCCCGGGTCAGGCCTTGCGCGAACGCGCGCGGGTCGCGCGCCTTGGCTCGGGCGGCGCCATGGGCGTTGCGTCGACAAAAGAGCCGCTGCTCTTGATGAAGTCCCGCACCCGCGGATAGACCAACTCGCGCCAGCGCCGTCCAGAGAAGATGCCGTAGTGGCCGGCACCCGGCACGTCGTAGTGGAACTGGCGGTCCTGGGGGATGCCCTCGCAGAGGTCATGCGCGGCCCGGGTCTGGCCGGCGCCTGAGATGTCGTCGAGTTCGCCCTCGACAGTCAGCATGGCGGTGTGGCGTATGTCCTGGGGACGCACCAGCTTGCCCCGAATTTCCCAGGTGCCGTTGACCAGAGCGAAGTCCTGAAAGACAGTCCTTATGGTGTCCAGGTAGTACTCGGCCGGCATGTCGAGCACGGCGTTGTACTCGTCGTAGAACTGGCGGTGCGAATCGGCACTGTCTTCATCACCTCGGATCAGGTCCAGGAAGAAGTCGTAGTGCGAGGTCAGATGCCGGTCCGGGTTCATGGCCACGAACCCGCTGTGCTGCAGGAATCCAGGATAGACCCGCCGGCCTGCGCCCGGGTAGTTCAGCGGCACCCGGTAGATCACGTTGTGCTCGAACCAGTCGTAGCTCTTGTTGATGGCCAGGTTGTTGACGGCCGTGGGGGAACGCCGGGCGTCGATCGGCCCGCCCATCATGGTCATGGTGCGAGGAGTGGGCTCCCCGGCCGAAGCCATCAGCGATATCGCAGCCAGCACCGGTACCGTGGGCTGGCATACCGATATGACGTTCACCTCTGGCCCGATAAGGCGGATGAAGTCCTGCACGTACTGCACATAGTCGTCCAGATGAAACGGCCCTTGCTCCGCCGGCACCATGCGCGCATCAGTCCAGTCGGTGATCAAGACCTTGTGGTCCTGCAGGAGGTTCTTGACCGTGTCACGCAGCAGGGTCGAATGATGGCCTGACAAGGGGGCGACCACGAGCACGGTGGGCTGCTCCTTCATCTTGCCCAGTGCCTGGGGGTTGTCGGTGAAGCGCTTGAAGCGCAGCAGGCGGCAGAACGGGAGGGTCTGCATGACCTGCTCCTGGACGGCCACTTCCACCCCGCCAACGTTGACGCTCGTGATCCCGAATGTGGGCTTTTCGTACTCCTTGGCCAAACGATGCACCAGGCCTAGACCCGCTGCCACCCGTTGGGCCATGGGCGTGTGCGTGAAGGGAGACAGCGGGTGAGAGTACAGCTTGGCCGAGGCGTTCGCGAATTCAGCAAAGGGCGCCATCATGGCGCGCTGTGTTTCGTAGAGCTGGTAGAGCATGCCCTTGTCCCTTCAATGAGCGCGTGACACGTCGCTCCGTAAGGCGGGATTGACGCTACTCAACACTGTGCCATGAAAAGTGTTGCGCCGCAGCAATTTGTGGTGACGCAATGTAGGGCTTCGAACTGCCCGCTGCCTTACGCCGGGAACCGTGATTTGGAGCCACGTGCCGGCGGTGGGCTCCTTGGCGTTCACACGACGGCCGCGATCGCCCGTATCACTGTGTCAAGATTGCCGCGGTTCAGGGCAGCCACGCAGATGCGGCCGGAGTCCACGCCGTACACCCCAAATTCGTCACGCAGGCGCTGCATCTGCGCCTTGTTCAGGCCCGAGTAGCTGAACATCCCCTTCTGCCGTGTGATGAACCCCACATCCAGCGGTACCCCCGCCGTAGCCAGCCCGTCGGCCAGCGCCTGCCGCATGTCCCGGATGCGCTGACGCATGCCGGCCAGTTCCTCTTCCCACTGCTGACGCAGCGTGGGGGTGGTCAGCACCGTGGTGATGGTCTGGGCGCCGTGGGTGGGCGGGGTCGAATAGTTGGTTCGCACGACAATCTTCAACTGCGACAACACCTTGCCGGCTTCGTCGGCGCTTGCGCAAACCACGCTCAGCGCGCCCACGCGCTCGCCATACAGCGAGAAACTCTTGGAAAACGAGGTCGCCACCAGGAAATCGATCCCCGCCTCGAGGAAGCCGCCGATGACGCGCCCATCCTCGGCAATGCCGTCACCAAAACCCTGGTACGCCATGTCCAGGAAGGCTACCAGCCCCTGGGATTTCACGGCCTGGATGACCTTTGTCCACTGCTCAGGGCTCAGGTCGCAGCCGGTTGGGTTGTGGCAGCAGGCGTGCAGCACCACCACAGTGCCGGCGGCAGCGCTGCGCAGGCAAGCCAACAGGTCGTCGAAACGCACCCCGCGGGTGGCGGCGTCGTAATAGGGGTAGGCGCCCACCTGGAAACCGGCCTGTGCGAACAGCGCGCGGTGATTCTCCCAACTGGGGTCGCTGATCAGCACCTGGGCGTTCGGGTTCAGCTTCTTCAGGAAGTCCGCCCCGATCTTCAGGCCGCCCGTGCCGCCCAAGGCTTGGACCGTGGCCACCCGGCCGGAGGTGACCACTGCGGACTCTGGCCCGAATACCAAGCCCTGCACGGCCTTGTCATAGGCGGCGATGCCGTCGATGGGGAGATAGCCCCGCGGCTTGCCCGCGGCCACGAGTTGCTGCTCGGCCTGTGCCACGCACTTCAGCAGCGGCAGCTTGCCGTTCTCGTCGAAGTAGACCCCAACGCCGAGATTCACCTTGCCCGTACGGCTGTCTGAGAGAAATTGCTCGTTCAGGCCCAGGATGGGGTCGCGCGGGGCCATTTGGACGGTGCCGAACAGGGACATAAGGGGCTTTCTCAGAGGTGGATGCAGGGTGGAATCGTGGCGCAACGTCGAGCGCCGCTGCGCTGGCGTCGATGTTGCGCTACGCTGGGCAGTTGGCCTGCGCAGTTGCAGCAGCAGGCACTTTCCCTTTCCAGAAGCGATCGGAATTCTAGGATCTCCATGCCTGTCACCACCTCCGCTGTCGACCAGCAGCCATTGGCGTGGCCCGATGCGGCCGTGCCCGGGCCCGGCGGCGAAAGCCCCCCGGGCGAGTATGTTGCCTACCCGGGCTCGCCCTTCCAGTTGTTCCAGCCCTATCCCCCAGCGGGGGACCAGCCAACGGCCATTGCACAACTGGTTGAAGGGGTGGAGGAGGGCTTGAGCTACCAGACGCTGCTCGGTGTCACGGGCTCAGGCAAGACTTTCACCATGGCCAACGTCATCGCCCGGCTGGGCCGCCCGGCCATCGTGTTTGCCCCGAACAAGACGCTGGCAGCCCAGCTGTACAGCGAGTTCAGGGAGTTCTTCCCGAAGAACGCGGTGGAGTACTTCGTCAGCTACTACGACTATTACCAACCTGAGGCTTACGTGCCGCAGCGCGACCTGTTCATTGAGAAGGACAGCTCGATCAACGAACACATCGAGCAGATGCGTCTGTCGGCTACGAAGAGCCTGCTGGAGCGGCGCGACGTGGTGATCGTGGCCTCGGTCAGCGCCATCTACGGCATTGGCGACCCTGGCGATTACCACCAGATGGTGATGACGCTGCGTGTGGGCGACCGGATCGGTCAGCGTGACGTGATCGCCCACCTGATCCGCATGCAGTACACCCGCAACGAGACCGACTTCTCGCGCGGCACCTTCCGCGTTCGCGGCGACACCATTGACGTGTTCCCGGCCGAGCACAGCGAGCTGGCCATCCGCATCGAGCTGTTCGACGACGAGGTGGAGACGCTGCAGCTTTTCGATCCGCTCACGGGGCGCATCCGCCAGAAGATCCCGCGCTTCACGGTCTACCCTGGCAGCCACTACGTCACGCCCCGCGACCGCGTGCTCAGCGCCGTGGAAACCATCAAGCAGGAACTGCGCGAGCGTGTGGGCGAGTTTGTCAGTGCGGGCAAGTTGGTGGAGGCGCAGCGCCTGGAACAGCGCACCCGCTTCGACTTGGAGATGCTGCAGGAGGTGGGGCACTGCAAAGGCATTGAGAACTACACGCGACACCTTTCCGGCGCCCAGCCGGGTGATCCGCCGCCCAGCCTGGTGGATTACCTGCCGCACGATGCCTTGATGTTCCTGGACGAGAGCCACGTGTTGATCGGCCAGTTCGGCGGCATGTTCAATGGCGACCGCGCCCGCAAGACCACCTTGGTGGAGTACGGGTTTCGTCTGCCCAGCGCCCTGGACAACCGGCCGCTGAAGTTCGAGGAATTCGAGAGCAAGATGCGGCAGACCATCTTCGTCTCGGCCACGCCCGCAGCCTACGAGCAGGCGCACGCAGGGCAGGTGGTGGAGCAGCTCGTGCGTCCCACCGGGCTCGTTGATCCGCTGCTGGAGGTGCGCCCCGCTACCCACCAGGTCGACGACGTGCTGCAGGAAATCCGCGACCGCGTGCGGGTGCAGGAGCGGGTGCTGATCACCACCCTGACCAAGCGCATGGCGGAGCAACTCACCGACTACCTCACGGAAAACGGCGTCAAGGTCCGCTATCTGCACAGCGACATCGACACCGTGGAGCGCGTGGAGATCATCCGGGACCTGCGCCTGGGGGCTTTCGATGTGCTGGTGGGTATCAACCTGCTGCGCGAAGGCCTGGACATCCCCGAGGTCTCGCTGGTGGCGATTCTGGACGCCGACAAGGAGGGCTTTCTGCGCTCCGAGCGCAGCTTGATCCAGACCATTGGCCGCGCGGCGCGCAACGTCAACGGCAAGGCCATCCTGTACGCTGACAGGGTGACCGACTCCATGCGCAAGGCCATGGAGGAGACTGAGCGTCGGCGCGAGCGGCAACTGGCCCACAACCTGGCCCAGGACATCGTGCCTCGAAGCGTGCGCAAGCAGGTGCGCGACATGATCGACGGCGTGGTGGCCGAGAAGTCGGGCCGGGACGATCTGCGAGCCGCCCAGGCTGCTGCTGAGGTGGAGGTCCTTAGCGAACGCGACCTGGGCAAGCGCATCAAGCTGCTGGAGCGGCAGATGCTGGAGCATGCCCGCGAGCTGGAGTTCGAAAAGGCAGCCCGTGTGCGTGACCAGCTCGCGCTGCTCAAGGAGCAGGCCTTTGGTGCGGCCAAGGGTGACGCCAACGTGGTGCCCCTGGCTGCTGCGGCGCAGGGCTGAAACTCTCAGTTTTTGGGGTACGCGGCTGGGGCAGCATGGCCCTAATCTGCGGGCCATCGGGGGTCAAGGGCCCGTCTATCTTGTCCAGGATAAACCTGGGGATTTCGCACTATCCCTACCAATTCTGTCGACTTCTGTTAAAGTTGAGCAATCCGGTCGGGATCGGTTTCGCGGTGCAGGGCGCCAGGAGTCGCAAGTCAGATTGGATCCAGACTGACTGCAGCATTCATTCACCATTTGATCGCCGCCAAGCGGACAGGAGTTCACCGATGCGTCTGACCACCAAGGGCCGATTCGCCGTGACGGCGATGATCGACCTCGCATTGCGCTCACACAACGGGCCTGTGGCGCTGGCCGCCATCAGCCAGCGCCAGCAGATCTCGCTGTCCTACCTGGAGCAGTTGTTCGGCAAGTTGCGGCGCCACGAACTCGTGGAGAGCACACGCGGCCCTGGTGGGGGCTATTCGTTGGGGCGCCCCATGGGTGACATCACGGTGGCGGACATCATCGTCGCCGTGGATGAGCCTATAGACGCCACCGGTTGCGGTGGCAAGGAGCACTGCATGGGCGAAGACACCGGCAAGTGCATGACGCACGACCTGTGGTCCAGCCTGAACACCAAGATGATCGAGTTTCTGGACTCGGTTTCGCTGAAGAAGCTGGTGGACGAGCAGCTGGCGAAGGGCATTTCCATCGAGGAAGCCCCGGTCAAGCGGGCGATTTCCTCGCAGCCAGTGGTTAAGCCCATCAAGATTACGGCACCCAATTCTGTCTTTGCACTGGGCAACGCCTTCATCATGAAGTGAGCGTAGGCTCTGCCGATTGCTTTTTCTCTCCTCATCCCTCTAGATCTGTTGACCTGATCCCCGCCATGTCGAACATGACCCCGCACTTTCCGATCTACATGGACTACGGTTCCACCACGCCGGTCGATCCCCGGGTGGTCGATGTCATGGTCCCCTGGTTGCGTGAGCACTTCGGCAACCCCGCCTCCCGCAGCCACGCCTGGGGCTGGGAAGCCGAAGAAGCGGTGGAAAAAGCGCGTGCCGATGTGGCCGGTTTGATCCACGCCGACCCGCGCGAGATCGTCTGGACGTCGGGCGCCACGGAGAGCAACAACCTGGCGATCAAGGGCGCGGCACATTTCTATTCGTCGCGCGGCAAGCATCTGGTGACGGTCAAGACCGAGCACAAGGCGGTGCTTGACACCATGCGCGAGCTGGAGCGCCAGGGCTTCGAGGTCACCTACCTGGATGTGCAGGAGGACGGCCTGCTCGATCTGGACCGCTTTCGCGACGCGCTGCGGCCTGACACGATCCTGGCATCCGTCATGATCGTCAACAACGAGATCGGCGTCATCCAGGACATCCCGACGATCGGTGCGATGTGCCGCGAGCGCGGCATCATCCTGCATGTCGATGCGGCGCAGGCCACGGGCAAGATGGTCATCGACATCGGCACATTGCCGGTGGACCTGATGAGCCTGGCCTCGCACAAGACTTACGGGCCCAAGGGTATTGGCGCCCTCTACGTTCGCCGCAAGCCGCGGGTGCGGCTGGAGGCCCAGATGCACGGCGGTGGCCATGAGCGCGGCATGCGCTCTGGCACCTTGCCCACCCACCAATGCGTGGGCATGGGCGAAGCCTTCAAGATTGCGCGGATGGAGATGGGTACTGAAAGCGAGCGTGTGCGTATGTTGCAGCAGCGTCTGCTGGCGGGCATCTCTCAGATCGAGCAAGTCTTCATCAACGGGCACCTGGAAAAGCGCGTGCCCCACAACGTCAACGCCTCCTTCAATTACGTTGAAGGTGAGTCGCTGATCATGGGCATCAAGGGCTTGGCCGTGTCCTCCGGGTCGGCGTGCACTTCGGCGAGCCTTGAGCCCAGCTATGTCCTGCGTGCGCTGGGCCGCAGCGATGAGCTGGCGCACTCCAGCCTGCGCATCACCATTGGCCGGTTCACCACCGAAGCCGATATCGACTATGCCGTTTCGACCTTGCAGGATCGCGTAGGCAAGCTGCGCGAGCTCTCACCGCTGTGGGACATGTACCGCGACGGCATCGACCTGAGCACCATCCAGTGGACGGCGCACTGAGCCGCCTGTCCTCATCGACGACACCAGAAAGAGCACCATGGCATACAGCGAAAAAGTCATCGAGCACTACGAGAACCCGCGCAACGTGGGTAGCTTTGACAAGGGCGATGACAGCGTGGGCACCGGCATGGTCGGCGCCCCAGCCTGCGGCGATGTGATGAAGCTGCAGATCAAGGTCAACCCGGAGACGGGCCTGATCGAGGATGCCCGGTTCAAGACCTATGGCTGCGGCTCGGCGATTGCCTCCAGCTCGCTCGTCACGGAGTGGGTCAAGGGCAAGACCCTGGATCAGGCGCTGACCATCAAGAACACGCAGATCGCCCACGAGCTGGCTCTGCCCCCGGTGAAGATCCACTGTTCGATCTTGGCCGAGGACGCCATCAAGGCTGCTGTCAGCGACTACAAGGCCAAGCATGGCGCGGTTGCGGCCGAAGCAGCCGAACAGGCGCACTGAGGCCGCGATGTCTGTCACCCTGACCGAAGCGGCCGCACGGCACGTCACCCGCTACCTGGCGCGTCGGGGCAAAGGCGTGGGTGTGCGCCTGGGTGTCAAGACCACCGGTTGCTCCGGCCTGGCCTACAAGCTGGAATACGCCGATGACTTTGCGCCCGAGGACATCATCTTCGAGGGCCATGGCGTGAAAGTGCTGGTGGACCCCAAGAGCTTGCCCTACATCGATGGCACCGAGCTGGACTTCGTCCGCGAAGGGCTCAACGAGGGTTTCAAGTTCTACAACCCGCGCGAGAAGGACCGCTGCGGTTGCGGAGAGTCGTTCCGGGTCTGAGGGACGGGCCCCCACTTCTGACGGGCGCGACGAGGCCGCGCCTTTGCCTTCAAGATCTTCATGTCCGAGACTCTCTGCACCGGCGTCGATCGCCCTGACCATCCAGGATACGCCGCGACATGAGGCTGGACGACGATGACTTCACCTTGTTCGGTCTGACGCCACGTTTTGGCATCGCCCGTCAGGAGGTGGACGCCCGCTGGCGGGCCCTTCAAGCCCAGGTGCATCCTGACCGGTTTGCCGCCGAGGGACCCTCTGCACAGCGTCAGGCCATGCAGTGGGCCGTACGGGTCAACGAAGCCTACAGGCGTCTGCGCGATCCGCTGACGCGAGCTGCCTACCTGTGCGAGTTGCGCGGTGTGCCTGTCGATGCGGAGCGGCATACAGACATGCCGCAGTCGTTCCTGATGCAGCAGATGGCTTGGCGCGAAACGCTGGAAGAGGCCGACACGGCTGCAAAGGTGCGAGCGCTGGATCAAGAAGTCGGCGTTCAACAAGACGGCTTGCTGGCCGCAGTGGCCGCCCAACTCGACGAGATTGGTGACCCTGCAGCGGCCGTGGCCTCTGTACGGGCCTTGATGTTCCTGAGTCGATTCAGGATGGACATCGACCGGCGCCTGGAGGCCCTGGAAGCCTGATGCATGCTCGACCCTCAGTCAACGTCACAGGCAGCCGTCCCAGTTGCCTCTTCGCCCCCCGCCCGAATTCATTGAGCCCCACGCATGGCACTGTTACAGATCTCAGAACCCGGCTCGTCGCCAGACCCGCATCAGCGACGCATTGCCATCGGTATCGACCTGGGGACCACGCATTCGCTGGTGGCCGCCGTGCGCCACGGCGTGGCCGAGTGCCTGCCTGATGACCAGGGCAGGGTGATCCTGCCGTCGGTTGTGCGTTACCTGCCGGGTGGCCGCCGCCAGATCGGCCACGAGGCGCGGGCCGCGCAGGCGGACGATCCCGAGAACACCATCGCGTCGGTCAAGCGCCTGATGGGGCGGGGCTTGGCCGATGTGCCCGGGCATGAGCAAGCCCCATACCGCTTCGTGGACCGACCGGGCATGGTGGCGCTGGACACCCGCGAGGGCGTGAAGACGCCTGTGGAAGTATCCGCCGAGATCCTGGCCGCCTTGCGGCAGCGTGCCGAGGACACCTTTGACGACGACCTGTTCGGTGCGGTCATCACGGTGCCGGCCTATTTCGACGACGCGCAGCGCCAGGCGACCAAGGACGCGGCGCAACTGGCGGGCTTGAACGTGCTGCGGCTGATCAACGAGCCCACCGCGGCGGCGGTGGCGTATGGACTGGAGACTGGCAGCGAGGGGCTCTACGCGGTGTACGACCTGGGCGGGGGCACCTTCGACATTTCGCTGCTGCGCTTGTCCCGCGGTGTGTTCGAGGTGGTGGCCACGGGGGGCGACGCTGCCCTGGGCGGGGATGACTTCGACGATGCCCTGGCGCGCTGGGCGCTGACGCTGGTGGGGGCGGAGGCGATGGATGCCCGGGGCCGCCGGGCCGTGCTGGTGGCGGCGCGGCAGGCCAAGGAGGCACTGACCAGTGCAGACCACACAGACATGAGCTTTGAGCTGGGCGGTGTGTCCCACCGCGTGGCAGTGGACAGGGCTTGTCTCGAAGAGCAAACCCTGGAGCTCGTGGCGCGGACCATGACCAGCGTGCGTCGGGTGCTGCGGGATGCCCGGGTGCGCATCGACGAGGTGCAGGGCGTGGTGCTGGTGGGAGGCTCGACCCGGATGCCTGCCGTGCGACAAGCCGTGGCCCGTCATTTCGGCCAGGAGCCGCTGACCAACGTCAACCCCGACGAGGTGGTGGCCGTTGGCGCTGCGCTGCAGGCGCACGCGCTGGCTGGCCACAGCCGGGACGGCGAGTTGTTGCTGCTTGACGTGATCCCGCTGTCGCTCGGCCTGGAAACCATGGGGGGCCTGACCGAGCGCATCATCGAACGCAACACCACGATTCCCGTGGCCAAGGCGCAGGACTTCACCACTTACCAGGATGGTCAGACGGCCATGGCCGTGCACGTGGTGCAGGGTGAACGCGAACTTGTCGCCGACTGCCGCAGCCTGGCGCGGTTTGATCTGCGCGGCATCCCGCCCATGGCCGCCGGCGCCGCGCGCATTCGCGTGACCTTCCAGGTGGACGCCGACGGGCTGCTCAGCGTCTCGGCCCAGGAGACCCGATCAGGCGTCCAGGCTGCGGTGACGGTCAAGCCCAGCTACGGCCTGGCTGATGACGAGGTGGCCCGAATGCTGCGCGAGGGCTTTGCCCACGCGGAAGAAGACGTGGTGGCGCGCCGGTTGCGTGAAGCCCGGGTGGAGGCGCAACGCATGGTGCTGGCCACGCGCTCGGCGTTGGCCGCTGACGGCGACTTGCTGAGTGCCGCTGAGCGGGACGCCATCGAGGCTCTGGCGGGCCAAACCGAGCATCAAGCCGCCAGCGAGGACCACGCTGCGATCGACGCGGCGGTGGAGCGTCTGGCCGAAGGCACCGAAGCCTTCGCGGCCGTCCGAATGAACCGCGGCATCCGCTCCGCGCTGGCTGGCCGTAAGGTCGAGGAAGTCTGAATCCATGCCCGTGATCCGTATCCTTCCCCACCCCGAGTACTGCCCTGAGGGTGCCATGGTCCCGGCACCGCGCGGTACCTCGGTGTGCGAGGCCTTGCTGGACCATGGCATCGAGATCGAGCACGCCTGCGAGATGAGCTGCGCCTGCACGACCTGCCATGTCGTCGTCAAGGAAGGCTTGGAGTCCCTGGGTGAGATGGACGAGACCGAGGAGGACCTGCTGGACCGGGCCTGGGGCCTGACGCCCACGTCCCGCCTGTCCTGCCAGGCCATCCTGTCCGACCGCGATGTCACGATCGAGATCCCGAAGTACTCGATCAACCACGCCCGCGAGAAGCATTGAAGATCCTGGGCGTCGAATCCTCCTGCGACGAGACCGGCATTGCGCTAGTCGAGTTCGACGGCCTGGGCCTGCCGCGCTTGCGAGCGCATGCCCTGCACAGCCAGGCCGACATGCACGAGGCTTACGGTGGCGTGGTGCCGGAGCTGGCCTCGCGTGACCACATTCGGCGCGTGATTCCCCTTACCCGGCGTGTGTTGGACGAGGCCGGCGTGGACCGCCGCGAGATCGACGTGGTTGCCTTCACCCAGGGACCTGGTCTGGCCGGTGCCTTGCTGGTGGGCGCGGGGTTCGCCGCGGCGCTGGGGCAGGCGCTCGGTCGGCCGACGCTGCCCGTGCACCACCTGGAAGGCCATCTGCTGTCGCCGTTCCTGTCGGCAGACCCGCCCGCGTTTCCCTTCGTGGCCCTGCTGGTGTCCGGCGGGCACACCCAGCTGATGCGGGTGGAGGCCGTCGGGCGCTACGAGCTGCTGGGCGAGACCATTGACGATGCGGCCGGCGAAGCCTTCGACAAATCCGCCAAGCTGCTGGGCCTGGGCTACCCCGGGGGGCCGGCCCTGGCACGGCTGGCCGAAGCCGGGCGGCCCGATGCCTTTGCCCTGCCCCGGCCGCTGAAGCACAGCCCAGACCTGGACTTCTCCTTCGCCGGCTTGAAGACTGCGGTAATGACCCAGCACCGCAAGCTGGGGCCGACGCCGAGCGCGCAGGACCGGACTGATTTGGCGGCCTCCACCCAGGCGGCCATCGTGGACGTGCTGGTCCACAAATCCTTGGCCGCGCTCAGGAACACGGGGTTACGCCGCCTGGTGGTGGCTGGCGGTGTCGGCGCCAACGCCGAACTGCGGGCCCGGCTGGGGGCCGCCTGCAGTGCCCGGGGGGTGCGGATCCACTACCCGGAGTTGAGCCTGTGCACGGACAACGGCGCGATGATCGCCATGGCCGCGGCGATGCGGCTGCAGGCCGGTCTGGCGGGTGTGGAGCCGGCGTCACCTGCGGCGCCGGTCTGGTCCTTCGAGGTGCGGCCGCGTTGGCCGCTGGAGACTTGTTGACATGCGTGATCGAATCCAGGCTCTTTCCGGCTCCCTGATCAGGGAGGTGGCCAATGCCGCCATGGGGCGTGAGGACGTCCTGGCTTTCTGGTTCGGCGAGAGCGACGAAGCCACTGCGCCGGAAGTGCGCGAGGCTGCGGCCCGGTCGCTGCAGGACGGTGAGACCTTCTATGCCCACAATCTGGGGCTGCCTGCGCTGCGGCAGGCCATCGCCGATTACGTGGGCAGCCTGCACCGTCCGCTGGACGTGCAGCGTATCGCCGTCACCTCGTCGGGGGTCAGCGCGCTCATGCTTGCCACCCAGATGCTGGTGGACCCGGGTGACGAAGTGGTGGCCGTCACGCCCGTATGGCCCAACCTGACGGCCCAGCCCATGATCCTGGGGGGACACGTCACGCGTCTGCCGTTGCGCGCCAGCATGGGCGCGTGGCACCTGGACCTGGACGAGCTTCGCGCCGCCGTCACGCCCTCCACGCGTGTGCTGCTGGTCAATGCCCCGAACAACCCGACCGGCTGGACGCTGTCGCATGAAGAGATCCAGGCCATCCTGGACCATTGCCGTTCCACCGGCACCTGGATCGTGTCCGACGAGGTGTACGAGCGCCTGTATTACGGCCCCGCGCCGGCAGCGCCCAGTTTCCTGGACCTGTGCACGCCGCAGGACAGGGTGGTCGTGGTGCAGAGTTTTTCGAAGAGTTTCTTGATGACGGGCTGGCGCCTGGGTTGGCTGGTGGTGCCCGAAGGCACCCTGGACGACCTGGGCAAGTTGATCGAGTTCAACAGTTCTTGCGCGCCGGTGTTCGTGCAGCGCGGGGCGTTACAGGCCTTGGCTGGCGCTGTGTCTTCGGTGGAGCCCTTGCGCCGCCATTTCCAGGAGTGCCGCGATCTGCTCGTTGGCGGGCTGGCGCGGCTGCCGGGCGTTGAGGTGAGTGCGCCGCCTGGCGGGATGTACGCCTTCTTCCGCGTGGCGGACGTCGCCGACTCGCTGCTGTTCGCCAAGCACCTGGTGGTGCACCATGGCCTGGGCCTGGCCCCGGGCTCGGCCTTCGGCGACGAGGGTCAAGGGTGGTTGCGCTGGTGTTTTGCTTCTCGCGAGCTCGAGCGATTGCGTCAAGGTCTGGAACGTATGCGCCGCGCTCTGGAGGCCGGGCTGCCTGAAGCTGGTTCGACAGCGTTGTTGCGCTAGAATTAGAGTTGTTTTGGGGTCCAGGCAAGTTAAGTGCCCTGATTCAAACAGCACGGCGCGGGTCGGTTTCACTCGCGTTCGCAAGTAAAGACGCCCTCAACGGCAACGGAAACCGCATCTTGGCTGGATGTCCTCGTCCGTCCTCGTCGGCGGTTTCCATATAACGAAGGAAATCGTCATGACGATGAACATCACCCAGAAAGCCGAAGTCATCAAGACGCACGCGCGCGGCGCGGCGGACACGGGCTCCCCAGAAGTTCAAGTGGCGCTGTTGACGGCGCGCATCAACGAACTGACCCCCCATTTCAAGACCCACCTGAAGGACCATCACGGCCGGCGCGGCCTGCTGAAAATGGTCAATCAGCGCAAGAGCCTGCTGGCGTACCTGAAGGATCGTGACGCCGATCGCTACACGGCGCTGATCCAGAAGCTGGGCCTGCGCAAGTAATTTTGGTGGTTCATCGGGCCGCTGGCTGCAAAGCGGGGGCCCGATGTCTACGGAGACGTCCGGGGCACGGGCAACTGCTGTGTCATTCCAGGGCGGCTGATTCAAAGTTGAATCCGCCAGTCGCGCTGGAATGGCATTGTTGCCAAAGCTCAAGCGGCTCCATCCCGCAGGCGCGGGGATTCATCGCGCCGTTTTTGTGGAGATAGACATGAGCATGTTCAACAAGGTCAGCAAGACATTCCAGTGGGGTCACCATCAGGTCACGATGGAAACGGGCGAGATCGCCCGCCAGGCCGGCGGCGCCGTCCTCGTCAGCATCGAGGGCACCGTGGTGCTGGCCACGGTGGTGGCCGCCAAGAACGCCAAGCCAGGGCAGGATTTCTTTCCCCTGACCGTGGATTACCTGGAGAAGACCTACGCTGCGGGCAAGATCCCCGGCAGCTTCTTCAAGCGCGAGGGCCGACCCAGCGAGCTGGAAACCCTGACCAGCCGCCTCATCGACCGCCCGATCCGTCCGTTGTTCCCGGACGGCTTCTTCAACGAGGTGCAGGTGGTCGTACACGTCGTGAGCTTGAATCCCGAGGTGCAGGCCGACATCGCCGCGCTCATCGCGTCCAGCGCCGCACTCTCCATCAGCGGCATTCCGTTCAACGGCCCCATCGGTGCAGCCCGCGTGGGCTATGTCAACGGCGAGTACGTGCTGAACCCGGGCAAGGCGCAACTGGCCGACAGCCAGCTCGACCTGGTTGTGGCCGGTACCGAGGCTGCCGTCCTGATGGTGGAGTCTGAGGCCAACCAGCTCAGCGAGGAGATCATGCTGGGCGCCGTGGTGTACGGCCACGACCAGAGCAAGGCCGCCATCGATGCCATCCACGAGTTGGTGCGTGAGGCCGGCAAGCCAGAGTGGCTGGCCGCCGGTACCTGGACCCCGCCGGTCAAGGACGAAGCCTTCATTGCCAAGCTGAACGAATTGGCTGAAGGCCCGCTGCGCGCGGCTTACCAGATCCGCAGCAAGCAGGCCCGCACGCAGGCCTGCCGCGAAGCCTACGCCGCCGCCAAGGCCTCCCTGAAGGCCGACGGCTCCACGGTGGACGATGTCAAGGTGGAAGCGCTCCTGTTCGAGATCGAGGCCCGCATCGTGCGCAGCCAGATCCTGGCCGGCGAGCCGCGTATCGACGGCCGCGACACGCGCACGGTGCGCCCCATCGAGATCCGCTCTTCCGTGCTGCCGCGCACTCACGGGTCGGCCTTGTTCACCCGCGGAGAGACCCAGGCCCTGGCCGTGGCCACGCTGGGTACCGAACGTGACGCGCAGCGCATCGACGCGCTGGCCGGCGATTTCGAAGACCGCTTCATGCTGCACTACAACATGCCTCCGTTCGCCACCGGCGAGACGGGGCGCGTGGGCAGCCCCAAGCGGCGTGAGATCGGCCACGGCCGCCTGGCCAAGCGGGCGCTGGTGGCCGCGCTGCCGTCGCGTGAAGAGTTCCCCTACACCCTGCGCGTGGTCAGCGAGATCACGGAAAGCAACGGCTCCTCCTCCATGGCATCCGTCTGTGGCGGCTGCCTGGCGCTGATGGACGCTGGTGTGCCCATGAAGGCGCACGTGGCCGGTATCGCCATGGGCCTGATCAAGGATGCCAACCGCTTTGCGGTGCTGACCGACATCCTGGGCGACGAGGATCACCTCGGCGACATGGACTTCAAGGTGGCCGGCACCACGCAGGGCATCACCGCGCTGCAAATGGACATCAAGATCCAGGGCATCACCAAGGAAATCATGCAGGTGGCTCTGGCGCAGGCCAAGGAGGCCCGCTTGCACATCCTGGGCAAGATGGTCGAGGCCATGGGCGAGGCCAAGGCCGAGGTGAGCGAGTTCGCGCCGCGCCTGTACACGATGAAGATCAATCCGGAGAAGATCCGCGACATCATCGGCAAGGGGGGCGCCACCATCCGCGCCCTGACCGAGGAGACCGGGTGCACCATCGACATCGGTGAAGACGGCACGATCACCATCGCCTCCACCGACGCCGACAAGGCCGAGTTCGCCAAGAAGCGCATCACCGAGATCACGGCCGAGGCCGAGATCGGCAAGGTCTACGAGGGCCCCGTGACCAAGCTGCTGGACTTCGGTGCCCTGGTCAACATCCTGCCCGGCAAGGACGGTCTGCTGCACATCAGCCAGATAGCCTTCGAGCGTGTGGAGAACATTGGCGACTACCTGACCGAAGGCCAGATCGTCAAGGTCAAGGTGCTGGAGACCGACGAGAAGGGCCGCATCAAGTTGTCGATGAAGGCCCTGCTCGAGCGTCCTGAGGGGTACGTGGAAGAGGAGCGCCCGCGCCGTGAATACGGCGATCGGGGTGACCGTGGGGACCGTGGTCCTCGCCGTGACCGTGGCGATCGGGGAGACCGGGGCGACCGGGGCGACCGGGGCGACCGGCCTCGCCGTGAGCCCCGAGAGGCACGCGAGCCCCGTGAAGGACAAGCGGCAGAGGGTGGCCAGGCGGCTGACGCTGCGGCACCGAGCCGATCGGATGCCGAACCCAAGGCGGATTGACCTGGGTGGTTACCGCGGGTGGCATACCCACCCGCGGTACCTGCTGCTTTCTGCACTGAGATGAGATTCATGAAGGCCATCGAAATCGTTCAACCTGGCGGGCCGGAAGTGCTGGTGCCCTGTGAGCGCGGCGCGCCCGTGCCTGCCGCTGGGGAGATGCTGATTGCGGTGGCCGCCAGCGGTGTGAACCGCCCGGACGTGCTGCAACGCAAGGGTCTGTACCCCATGCCGCCGGGCGTGTCTGATCTTCCGGGCCTGGAGGTGGCGGGCGTGGTGGCCGGCGGCGATCCGGCAGAGCTCGCGGCAGCCGGCTGGGCTTTGGGCGATCGGGTGTGTGCCCTGGTGGCCGGGGGCGGTTACGCCCAGTTTTGTGTGGCGCCGATCGGCCAGTGCCTGCCGTCGCCCTCGAAGCTCAGTGATGTGGAGGCTGCGGCCCTGCCGGAAACCTTCTTCACGGTCTGGCAGAACGTCTTCGAGATCGCCCGGCTGCAGCCGGGCGAGACCTTGCTGGTGCAGGGCGGCTCCAGCGGCATTGGTGTGACGGCTCTGGCCTTGGCCAAGGCGCTGGGCTCACGTGTCATCGTCACCACCGGTTCCGACGACAAGTGCGCCGCCTGTCTGGCGCTGGGCGCAGACCACGCCATCAACTACCGCACGCAAGATTTTGTGGTCGAAGTGAAGGCGCTGACCCAGGGCCGCGGCGCCGACGTCATCCTCGACATGGTGGCGGGCGACTACATCGGCCGCGAACTGCAGTGCGTCGCCGATGATGGACGGATCGCAGTGATCGCGGTACAGGGAGGGGCGGCCAGTCAGATCGACGCCAGCCTGCTGCTGCGAAAGCGCATCGCCTTGACCGGCTCCACCCTTCGTCCGCGCAGCATTGCCTACAAGACCCATCTGGCCCAGGCTCTGCGTCAAATCGTGTGGCCCCTGATCGAGCAAGGCGCCGTGCGCCCCGTCATCCACCGTGTCTTTGACGCGGCCGACGCCGCGCAGGCCCATGCCTTGATGGAGTCGAGCACCCACGTGGGCAAGATCGTGCTGCGGTGGAGCTGATCGCATGAACAGACGTTTTCTCGTCGTCGGCAACTGGAAGATGCACGGCAGCCGGCCCGCCAATGCGGCCCTGCTGGATGGCATTCTTCAGGCCCGTCCCTTCGGGTGCGATGTGGCAGTGTGTGTTCCATTCCCCTTTCTTTCCGAGACGGCGGCCACGCTGGCCGGAAGCGATGTCCGCTGGGGGGCGCAGGACTGCTCCGTGCATGAGCAAGGCGCCTACACCGGCGAGGTGTCGGCGGGCATGCTGGCGGAGTTCGGTTGCCGGTACGTCATCGTCGGTCATTCCGAGCGCCGAGCGATGCACGCCGAAAGCGACCAGATGGTGGCCGAAAAGGCCAAGGCGGCGCTGGGGCGTGGGGTCACCCCCATCGTCTGCGTGGGCGAGACGCTGGCGCAGCGCGAGGCGGGCCAGACCGAGGCCGTGGTCAAGCGCCAGCTGTCGGTGGTGATCCACACCCTGGGCCACCGTGCGGGTGAGATGGCGGTGGCCTACGAGCCGGTCTGGGCCATCGGTACAGGGCTGTCTGCAACGCCCGAGCAGGCGCAGGCGGTGCATGCATTGCTACGCGCTCAACTTCGCGCCGCGACGCCGCAGGCCGATGCGATGAAGATCCTGTACGGCGGCAGCGTCAAGCCGGACAACGCGCCAGCGCTGTTCTCCCAGCCCGACATCGACGGCGGTCTGATCGGTGGCGCTGCCTTGAAGGCAGCCGACTTCGTGGCCATCTGCCGAGCGGCCCATTGAGCGGCTCCAGATCCAATCTCGAGAACTCTTCCTTTGAAAACGACTCCATCATGCAGATCTGGATGACCCTTCTCCTTGCAGTGCAGATACTTTCCGCCCTGGTCATGATCGGCTTGGTGCTGGTGCAGCATGGCAAGGGCGCCGACATGGGGGCCTCCTTCGGCAGCGGCTCCTCAGGCAGTCTCTTCGGCGCCACCGGCAGTGCCAACTTTCTTTCCCGTTCCACGGCGGTTTGTGCCACGGTGTTCTTTGTCAGCACCTTGCTGCTGGCCTTGACTTCGAACCAGGCCGCCACAAGAGCTGGGGGTGGCACCAGCGTGCTGGACCGGCCAGCGGCGGCAGCCGGCGCGGCCAGCGCCGCTTCCAGCCCTGCAGCAGGCGTCATTCCGGGTGCTGCGCCGGCGCCGGGCACCATGCAGCCGGCCCCTTCCGCGGTGCCTGCGCCCGTGGCAGCCAGTGGCTCCAAGTGACCTGCTGCAGCGCTGCGGATTTGCCTGGGAAGATGCAGGTTTCCCAGTAGAATCTAGGGCTGCCCGGAGCACGAATCCTCAGGTTATCTGGGCGGCAAGAATTCAGTTTGACGTCAAGCCGACGTGGTGAAATTGGTAGACACGCTATCTTGAGGGGGTAGTGGCGAAAGCTGTGCGAGTTCGAGTCTCGCCGTCGGCACCAACAACATTCGAACGATCGTCCCCGGTGCGGGTCCGGAATCAGGGGCACACCCTGTGGAGTGAGCAGGGTGGGTTCGGTGACCGTGGCTCAGAGCCGCTGGTTGTCGCCTCCGTTCTTAACGTCCGGCACCCTGGCGCATGCATGAACGGCCATTGAGATGAACCTGCAAGAGTACCTGCCAGTCATCCTCTTCATACTGGTTGGCACTGCGGTGGGCATCGCCCCGCAGGTGATCGGTTTCATCTTTGGGCCGCAA
Organism: Betaproteobacteria bacterium; assembly: GCA_037127635.1. GTDB lineage: Bacteria > Pseudomonadota > Gammaproteobacteria > Burkholderiales > Burkholderiaceae_C > Rubrivivax. Next base: position 146,722 of record JBAXYD010000002.1, read on the forward strand.
CGCCCTGACGCCGCCAAGAACAGCCCCTACGAGTGCGGTTTCGAGGCCTTCGAAGACGCTCGAATGAAGTTCGATGTCCGCTACTACCTGGTGGCCATTCTGTTCATCCTGTTCGATCTCGAGATCGCCTTCCTGTTTCCCTGGGCCGTGTCCTTGCGTGACATCGGCGCGTCAGGCTTCTGGGCCATGATGTTGTTCCTCGGGATCCTGGTGGTGGGCTTCCTCTACGAATGGAAGAAGGGCGCTCTCGACTGGGAGTGACAGGAAAGCACAGCATGGGTATCGAAGGCGTCCTCAAGGAGGGCTTTGTCACCACCTCGGTGGACAAGCTCATCAACTGGTCCAAGACCGGCTCGTTGTGGCCCATGACCTTTGGTCTGGCCTGCTGCGCCGTGGAGATGATGCACGCCGGCGCGGCGCGCTACGACATAGACCGCTTCGGCATGCTGTTCCGGCCCAGCCCGCGACAAAGTGACCTGATGATCGTGGCCGGTACGCTGTGCAACAAGATGGCGCCGGCCCTGCGCAAGGTCTATGACCAGATGGCCGAGCCGCGGTGGGTGCTCAGCATGGGTTCATGTGCCAACGGCGGTGGTTATTACCACTACAGCTACTCCGTCGTGCGGGGCTGTGACCGCATCGTGCCGGTGGATGTGTATGTGCCTGGCTGCCCGCCCACGGCCGAGGCCTTGCTCTACGGCATCCTGCAGCTGCAGGCCAAGATCCGTCGCGAAAACACGATCGCCCGCTGACATGACGGCCTCCCTACAGACCTTGCAGGCCGCTGTTGAGCAGGCCTTCGGCGATGCGGTGCGTGAGCTCAAGCTGGAGCGCGGGGAACTTACCCTGACGGTGGGCAGTGCCGACTACGAACGGGTGGCCAGGCGGCTGCGCGACGACCCCACGCTGCACTTCGAACAGTTGATCGACCTGTGCGGTCTGGACTACAGCGATTACCGTAACCGGCCCTGGGAGGGCCTGCGTTTTTGCGTCGCGTCCCATCTGCTGAGCGTGCACCACAACTGGCGCCTGCGCTTGAAGGTCTTTGCTGCAGACGACGACATGCCGGCAGTGGCCTCGGTCACGCCCATCTGGAACTCGGCGAACTGGTTCGAGCGCGAGGCGTTCGACCTGTATGGCATCGTGTTCGAGGGTCATGAGGACTTGCGCCGCATCCTCACCGATTACGGATTCATCGGTCACCCGATGCGCAAGGACTTCCCCGTGTCCGGGCACGTCGAGATGCGCTACGACCCGGAAACCCGCCGCGTGATCTACCAGCCGGTGACCATCGAGCCGCGTGAGAATACGCCCCGCGTGGTGCGCGAAGACAACTACGGCGGCTTGCACTGAGATGGCTGAGATCAAGAATTACACGCTGAATTTCGGCCCCCAGCACCCGGCGGCGCACGGCGTGCTGCGTCTGGTGCTGGAGCTGGACGGCGAGGTCATTCAGCGTGCCGATCCGCACATCGGCCTGCTGCACCGCGCCACCGAAAAGCTGGCCGAGACCAAGACCTACATCCAGGCCTTGCCCTACATGGACCGCCTGGACTACGTGTCCATGATGGCCAACGAGCATGCGTACTGCCTGGCCATCGAAAAGCTGCTGGGCGTGGAAGTGCCCGAGCGCGCGCAGTACATCCGCGTGATGTTCGCCGAACTCACCCGCGTGCTGAATCACCTGCTGTGGCTGGGCTGTCATGGCCTGGATTGCGGTGCGATGAACATCCTCATCTACTGCTTCCGCGAACGCGAGGACATCTTCGACATGTACGAGGCGGTGTCGGGCGCGCGCATGCACGCGGCCTACTTCCGTCCGGGTGGTGTGTACCGGGATCTGCCTGACGCCATGCCGCAGTACAAGGTCAGCCGCATCAAGAACGAGCGCGCCATCAAGGCCTTGAACGAGAACCGCCAGGGCTCGCTGCTGGACTTCATCGACGACTTCTGCCGCCGGTTCCCGAAGAACGTGGACGACTATGAGACGCTGTTGACCGACAACCGCATCTGGAAGCAGCGCACGGTCGGCATCGGTGTGGTGTCGCCAGAGCGGGCGCTGAACCTCGGCTTCACGGGGCCGATGCTGCGTGGCTCGGGCATTGCCTGGGATCTGCGCAAGAAGCAGCCTTACGAGGTCTACGGCCGCATGGATTTCGACATCCCGGTGGGCGTGAACGGCGACACCTACGACCGCTACCTGGTGCGCATCGAAGAGATGCGCCAGGCCAACCGCATCATCCAGCAATGCGTGCAGTGGTTGCGCCAGAACCCCGGCCCGGTCATCACCGACAACCACAAGGTGGCACCCCCTTCGCGGTTGGAGATGAAGTCGAGCATGGAGGAGCTGATCCATCACTTCAAGCTCTTCACCGAGGGCTTCCATGTGCCCGAAGGCGAGGCGTATGCCGCGGTAGAGCACCCCAAGGGGGAGTTTGGCATCTACATCGTGAGCGATGGTGCCAACAAGCCCTACCGGCTGAAGATCCGCCCGCCGGGCTTCTCCCACCTGGCGGCGCTGGACGAGATGAGCCGGGGCCACATGATTGCCGACGCCGTGGCCGTGATCGGCACGATGGACATCGTGTTCGGCGAGATCGATCGATGATGCAACTGTCTGAATCCACCCTTGCGCGCTTCGACCGCGAAGTGGCCAAGTACCCGGCTGACCAGCGCCAGTCGGCGGTGATGGCCTGCCTGTCCATCGTGCAGCAGGAGCAAGGGTATGTGTCCGCCGCAGCGGAGGAGGCGATCGCTGCGCATCTGGGCATGCCGCCCATTGCCGTGCATGAGGTCACGACCTTCTACAACATGTACAACCAGGAGCCGGCGGGCGCCTACAAGCTCAACGTCTGCACCAACCTGCCGTGCCAACTGCGCGGCGGGCACAAGGCCCTGGACCATCTGTGCCACAAGCTGGGCGTTCAGCCCTACGGCACCACGGCGGACGGCCTCTTCACCGTTCAGCCCAGCGAGTGCCTGGGCGCATGCGCCGATGCCCCGGTCATGCTGGTCAACGACCGCAAGATGCTGAGCTTCATGAGCCATGAGCGCCTGGATGACCTGGTCGATACGCTGAAGGAGCAGGTGTGAGCACGATGCGAGACCTGTCCTTCCTCTCCCGCTTTCAAGCCACGGGCTTGGAAACCTGTTTCCATGAGCGCCATGTCAACCCGCAGATCTATGCGGGCCTGAACGGCCGCAATTGGGGCTTGCAGGACTACGTGGTCCGCGGCGGCTACTCGGCGCTGAGGAAGATCCTGGGTGTCGATGGCGGCCCAGGCATGACGCCAGAACAGGTGATCGCGGAAGTCAAGGCTTCCGCGTTGCGCGGCCGAGGCGGTGCGGGCTTCCCCACGGGGCTGAAGTGGAGTTTCATGCCGCGCCAGTTTCCTGGTGCCAAGTATCTGGTGTGCAACTCCGATGAAGGCGAGCCCGGCACCTGCAAGGACCGCGATATCCTGGCCTACAACCCGCACATCGTCATCGAAGGCATGACGATCGCTGCGTATGCCATGGGCATTGCGGTGGGCTACAACTACATCCACGGCGAGATCTTCGAGGTGTACGAGCGCTTCGAACAGGCCTTGGAAGAAGCCCGTGCCGCCGGCTTCCTCGGGGACAAGATCCTGGGGTCGGCGCACAGCTTCCAGTTGCACGCCCACCACGGCTTTGGCGCCTACATCTGCGGCGAAGAAACGGCACTGCTGGAGTCGCTGGAAGGCAAGAAGGGCCAACCGCGCTTCAAGCCGCCGTTCCCGGCGAGCTTCGGCCTGTACGGCAAGCCCACGACCATCAACAACACCGAGACCTTCGCGGCGGTACCCTGGATCATCAACCACGGCGGCCAGGCCTACCTCGAATGCGGCAAGCCCAACAACGGCGGCACCAAGATCTTCTCGGTGGTGGGCGATGTGGAGCGGCCGGGCAACTTCGAGATTCCGCTGGGCACGCCTTTTTCCAAGCTGCTGGAGTTGGCCGGCGGCGTCAAGGGTGGCCGGGCGCTGAAGGCGGTGATCCCGGGCGGTTCTTCGGCGCCTGTGTTGCCGGCGAGCATCATGATGGACATCACGATGGACTACGACGCCATCGCCAAGGCCGGCTCCATGCTGGGCTCGGGTGCCGTCATCGTGATGGACGAGACGCGCTGCATGGTCAAGAGCCTGCTGCGCCTGAGCTACTTCTACCAGCACGAAAGCTGCGGCCAGTGCACGCCGTGCCGCGAAGGGACCGGCTGGCTGTGGCGCATGGTCGACCGCATCGAGCATGGCAAAGGGCGGCCGGAGGATCTCGACCTGCTGGATTCGGTGGCCGACAACATCAAGGGCCGCACCATCTGCGCCCTCGGGGACGCCGCGGCCATGCCGGTGCAGGGCATGCTCAAGCACTTCCGTGACGAGTTCGCATGGCACATCGAACACAAGACCTGCAAGGTCGCGCAGCCAGCCTGATGGACGAGACACCCCAGCCATGATCGAACTCGAACTCGACGGCAAGAAGGTCAGCGTGCCCGAAGGCAGCATGGTCATGCATGCAGCCGACGCGGCGGGCACCTACATCCCGCACTTCTGCTATCACAAGAAGCTCAGCATCGCGGCCAATTGCCGCATGTGCCTGGTGGATGTGGAGAAGGCACCCAAGCCCATGCCGGCCTGTGCCACGCCGGTCACCAACGGCATGATCGTGCGCACCAAGAGCGACAAGGCGGTCAAGGCGCAGAAGTCGGTGATGGAGTTCCTCCTCATCAACCACCCGCTGGACTGCCCCATCTGTGACCAGGGCGGTGAGTGCCAGTTGCAAGATCTCGCCGTGGGCTACGGCGGTTCCGCCTCCCGCTACCAGGAAGAAAAGCGCGTCGTCTTCCACAAGAGCGTGGGCCCGCTGATCTCGATGGAGGAGATGAGCCGCTGCATCCACTGCACGCGCTGCGTGCGCTTCGGCCAGGAAGTGGCTGGGGTGATGGAACTGGGCATGACCCAGCGCGGCGAGCACTCCGAGATCACCACCTTTGTCGGGCGCTCGGTTGATTCAGAACTGTCGGGCAACATGATCGACATCTGCCCGGTGGGCGCGTTGACCAGCAAGCCTTTCCGCTACAGCGCCCGGACGTGGGAGTTGTCGCGCCGCAAGAGCGTGAGCCCGCACGATTCCACCGGCGCCAATCTGATCGTGCAGGTCAAGGCGAATCAGGTGATGCGCGTGGTGCCCTTGGAGAACGAGGACGTCAACGAGTGCTGGATCGCCGACCGCGACCGCTTCAGCTACGAGGCGCTGAACAGCCCGCAGCGACTGACCCAGCCCATGATCAAGCAGGGTGGACAGTGGGTCACCACCGACTGGACGACCGCGCTAGAGTACGTGGCCGGGGGCCTCAAGCAGATCGTGTCCGACCATGGCGCGTCTGCCTTGGGCGCACTTGGGTCACCGCACTCGACGGTGGAGGAGTTGCACCTGCTGGCCAAGCTGGTGCGGGGCCTGGGCTCCCAGAACATCGACCACCGCCTGCGTCACGCAGACTTCCGCCGCGACGGCGCCGCCCCAGGCAGCGCACGCTGGCTGGGCACCTCGATCGCCTCGTTGTCCGACCTGCATCGTGTGCTCGTGATCGGTTCCTTCCTACGCAAGGATCATCCGCTGTTCGCGCAGCGCCTGCGGCAGGCGGCCCGTCGGGGAGCCAAGATTCTCAGCCTGCACGCGGTGCACGATGAATGGCTGATGCCGTTGGCCCAGCGCCTGACCGCTGCGCCCGCGGGCTGGGTGCAATCGCTCGCAGACATCGCCTGTGCGGTGGCGGAGTCCACAGGCGCCCAGGCGCCGATGGCGGGCACGGTCTCGGAAGCCGCGCGTTCAGCCGCGGCGACGCTGCTGTCCGGTGAGCGCAAGGCCGTGCTCCTGGGCAACGCTGCCCTGCAGCATCCACAGGCGGCCGAATTGCTTGCGCTGGCGCGCTGGATCGGTACGCAGACCCAGGCTTCGGTGGGCGTGATGGGCGAAGCGGCCAACAGCGTGGGCGCACAGTTGGTGGACGCCGTGCCGGGCGCGGGTGGGCTGGACGTGGCGGGCATGCTGGCCCAGCCGCGCAAGGCCCTGCTGCTGCTGAACGTTGAGCCCGTGCTGGACCTGGCCGACCCGAGTGCCGCCCACGCAGCCCTGCAGAAGGCGGACATGGTGGTGGCTTTCACCAGCTTCAAGGATGCGGCGGTGGAGGGCGCGGACGTCTTGCTGCCGATCGCGCCGTTCAGCGAAACCTCGGGCACCTTCGTCAATGCCGAAGGCCGCGTGCAGGGCTTCCACGGCGTGGTCAGGCCCCTGGGCGACACGCGTCCGGCCTGGAAGGTATTGCGGGTTCTCGGAAACCTGCTGGGCTTGTCCGGGTTCGACTTCGAGACCACCGAGCAGGTGCGCCAGGAGGCGCTGGGCGACGAGGCTGCGCTGGCGGCTCGGCTGTCCAACGACATGGCGGTCGCGGCGCAGGCCGGTGCCGTTCCTTGGGGGCTGCAGCGGCTGGCCGACGTGCCGATTTACGCCACCGATGCGCTGGTGCGGCGTGCCGAATCGCTGCAACTCACCACGGACGCTCAGGCGCCTCAGGCAGGCTTGGCGCCCGGGCTCTGGGCGGCTCTGGGGCTGAAGGCGGGTGAGCGTGTGCGGGTTTCTCAAGGAGACGGGTCGGTCGTGTTGCCCGCGAGGTTGGAGCCGACGCTGGCCGAAGGTGTCGTGCGCGTGGCGGCCGGCCATGCCGATGTGGCCGGCCTGGGTCCGATGTCGGGCACCTTGAGAGTGGAGCGTGTCGTGACGAGCGCCGTGGGCACGCCGGCGCAGGAAAGCGGAGTGGCCGCATGATCGAGCAACTTAACGCCTCCGGTGCGGCCCTGCTGGGGCCGACGTTGTGGCTTGTGGTGTGGAGCCTGATCAAGATCGTGGCGGTGCTGCTGCCGCTGCTAGGCTGCGTGGCCTACCTCACGCTGTGGGAGCGCAAGGCCATCGGCTGGAGCCAGGTGCGCCCCGGCCCCAACCGCGTGGGGCCGTACGGCCTGCTCACGCCGATCGCCGACGCCGTCAAGCTGATCTTCAAGGAGATCATCCGTCCGACGGCCGCGCACAAGGGCCTGTTCTTTCTCGGCCCCATCATGACCATCATGCCGGCCTTGGCAGCCTGGGCGGTCATCCCCTTCGGGCCCGAAGTCGCGCTGGCCAATGTCAACGCGGGTCTGCTGTTCCTGATGGCCATCACCTCGCTGGAGGTGTACGGCGTGATCATTGCCGGCTGGGCGTCCAACTCGAAGTACGCCTTCCTGGGTGCCCTGCGTGCGTCAGCCCAGATGGTGTCCTACGAGATCGCGATGGGTTTCGCGCTGGTGGTGGTGCTGATGGTGTCCGCCAGCATGAACATCAGCGAGATCGTGATGTCCCAGGGCAAGGGCACATTCGCCGACATGGGTCTGGGCTTCCTGTCGTGGAACTGGCTGCCCCTTTTGCCGGTGTTCGTCGTCTACTTCATCTCTGGCTTGGCCGAGACCAACCGCCACCCCTTCGACGTGGTGGAAGGCGAATCGGAGATCGTGGCGGGCCACATGATCGAGTACTCAGGGATGTCGTTCGCGATGTTCTTCCTGGCCGAGTACGCCAACATGATCCTGGTGTCGATGTTGTGCGTGCTGCTGTTCCTGGGCGGCTGGTTGCCGCCTGTGGATGCGCTGGATTTCATCCCGGGCTGGATCTGGCTGGGCCTGAAGGTCTTCGCGGTGGCCACGATGTTCCTGTGGGTGCGCGCAAGCTTCCCCCGTTTCCGCTACGACCAGATCATGCGTCTGGGCTGGAAGATCTTCATCCCCATCACCCTGGTGTGGCTGGTCGTGGTGGGTCTGTGGATCCAGTCGCCCTTCAACATCTGGCAATGAACCTCGAGCTCCGATCATCATGGCGGTGAAAGATGTCCTGCAGAGCTTCATGCTCACCGAGCTGTTCAAGGGCCTGGCCCTGACCGGCCGGCATTTCCTGTCGCGCACCATCACCGTGCAGTTCCCCGAGGAGAAGACGCCGCAGTCGCCGCGCTTCCGCGGCCTGCATGCGCTGCGCAGATACGAAAACGGCGAGGAACGCTGCATCGCCTGCAAGCTGTGTGAAGCCGTGTGCCCGGCCATGGCCATCACCATCGAGTCAGAGGTGCGGGACGACGGCAGTCGGCGCACCAAGCGTTACGACATCGATCTGACCAAGTGCATCTTCTGCGGCTTCTGCGAGGAGAGTTGCCCGGTGGACTCCATCGTCGAGACCCACCACTTCGAATACCACGGCGAAAAGCGTGGCGACCTGTACTTCACCAAGGACATGCTGTTGGCCGTGGGTGACCGGTACGAAAAAGAGATCGCCGCCAACCGGGAGGCCGACGCCAGGTTCCGCTGACCATCTGACGCCTGGTCTTGGGCCTGGCGCGTGGCGTCCATCACGATGAACAATATCACCGCTCTGTTCTACGTCTTCTCGGCCGTGCTCCTGCTGGCGTCTTTCCGTGTCATCACGGCACGCAGCACGGTGCATGCGGCTTTGTTCCTCGTGCTGGCCTTCTTCAGTGCCAGCTGCGTGTGGATGCTGCTCAGCGCCGAGTTCCTCGCCATCACCCTCGTGCTCGTCTATGTGGGTGCCGTCATGGTGCTCTTCCTGTTCGTGGTGATGATGCTGGACATCAACACCGACAGCTTCCGTGAGGGTTTCTGGAAGCACTTTCCGCTGGCCGGTCTGGTGGGCGCGGTCATTGCGCTGGAACTGGCGCTGGTGCTGCTGCCTGGCTTTGCCGTGACCCAGGCACCTGTGGACCCGGTTTTTGCCGAGGTGGGTAACACCCGCATGCTGGGCATTGAGATCTACACCCGCTACCTGTACCCGCTGCAGATTGCCGCCGTGCTGCTGCTGGTGGCCATCATCGCGGCCATCGCGCTGACCCTGCGCCGCCGCAAGGACAGCAAGTACCTGGACCCGGGCGAACAGGTCAAGGCCCGCAAGGCCGACCGGGTGCGCATCATCAAGATGGACCCGGTGGTGCAGGCGCCGGCCGTGCCGAAGAACGGGGAGGGCCAGCCATGAGCCTGGGCGTGCTTTCGCTGGGCCACTTCCTGACGCTGGGCGGCATCCTGTTCGCCCTGTCGGTGATCGGCATCTTCCTGAATCGCCGCAACCTCATCGTGCTGCTGATGGCCATCGAGTTGATGCTGCTGGCGGTGAACATGAATTTCGTGGCCTTCTCGCATTACCTGCCGCTGGAGGCTGACCGCATGGGCGGACAGGTCTTCGTCTTCTTCATCCTGACGGTGGCCGCCGCGGAGTCGGCCATCGGTCTGGCCATCCTGGTGGTGTTGTTCCGCAACCGCGCCACGATTGCCGTGGATCAGCTCGACACCCTCAAGGGCTGAGGAACCTGCATGTCTGCCTCTCTGTCCCAGAATCTGCTGTTGACCATCGCCCTGGCGCCGCTGGTGGGTGCCATCGTGGCGGGTCTCTTTGGAAAGACCGTCGGCCGGCGCGGCGCGCACCTGGTGACCATCCTGGGCGTGCTGGTCTCTTTCCTGGGCTCGGTGTCGGTGCTGATCGACGTGATGTCCGGTGCCCGCTTCAACGCCACCATCTACGAGTGGATGGTGCTGGGCAGCCTGAAGATGGAGGTGGGTTTCCTCGTCGATGGCCTGACCGCCATGATGATGTGCGTGGTGACCTTCGTGTCGCTGATGGTGCACTTCTACACCATCGGCTACATGCAGGACGATCCGGGCTACCAGCGCTTCTTCTCCTACATCTCGCTGTTCACGTTCGCCATGCTCATGCTGGTGATGAGCAACAATTTCCTGCAACTGTTCTTCGGCTGGGAGGCGGTGGGCCTGGTGAGCTACCTGCTCATCGGCTTCTGGTTCAAGAAACCCACGGCGGTGTTCGCCAACATGAAGGCCTTCCTGGTCAACCGGGTGGGCGACTTCGGCTTCATCCTGGGCATTGGCCTGGTCGTGGCGTACGCCGACACCTTGAACTACGGCGAAGCCTTCGCCAAGGCCGGCGAGCTGGCGAAGATGAGCTTCCCGGGCTCTGACTGGATGCTCATCACCGTGATCTGCATCTGCCTGTTCATTGGCGCGATGGGCAAGAGCGCGCAGTTCCCGCTGCACGTCTGGCTGCCCGACTCCATGGAGGGCCCCACACCGATCTCGGCGCTGATCCATGCCGCCACCATGGTCACGGCCGGCATCTTCATGGTGGCGCGCATGTCGCCGCTGTTCGAGTTGAGTGACACCGCGCTGAACTTCGTATTGGTGATCGGTGCCATCACGGCGCTGTTCATGGGGTTCCTGGGCATCATCCAGAACGACATCAAGCGCGTGGTGGCGTATTCCACGCTGAGCCAGCTGGGCTACATGACGGTGGCGCTGGGTGCGTCGGCCTACTCGGTGGCGGTGTTCCACCTGATGACGCACGCCTTCTTCAAAGCCTTGCTGTTCCTCGGCGCGGGCTCGGTCATCATGGGCATGCACCATGACCAGGACATCCGCAACATGGGCGGGCTGCGCAAGTACATGCCGCTGACCTGGATCACTTCGCTGCTGGGTTCGCTGGCGCTGATCGGCACGCCGCTGTTCTCGGGCTTCTACTCCAAGGACAGCATCATCCTGGCCGTGGAGGCCAGCAGGTTGCCCGGCGCCGGCTTCGCCGCCTTCGCGGTGGTGGCGGGCGTCTTCGTCACGGCCTTCTATTCCTTCCGCATGTATTTCCTGGTCTTCCACGGGGCTGAGCGCTTCCACCACAAGCCGTTCCCGCCTGCGGATGACCATGGGCACCATGGCGAGCACCACGAGCCGCATGAGAGCCCTTGGGTGGTGACGGTGCCGCTGGTGCTGCTGGCCATCCCTTCCGTGGTGATCGGCTACCTGACGATTCAGCCGCTGCTGTTCGGCGACTTCTTCAAGGACGCGGTGTTCATCGATGCGGTCCGCCACGGGGCCATGACCGAGCTGGCCGCGCACTTCCACGGCGCCGGCGCCATGGCCGCGCACGCCTTGCAGACGCTGCCGTTCTGGCTGGCCTTGTCCGGGGTGATGGTGGCCTGGTGGTTCTACCTCAAGCAGCCGGCCATTCCTGCGGCCATTGGCCGTGCGTTGGCGCCGCTGGTCCGCATCCTCGAGAACAAGTACTACATGGACTGGTTCAACGAACACGTGCTGGCAGCCGGTGCCCGGCTGCTGGGGCGTGGTCTGTGGAAGGGCGGGGATGTCGCGCTGATCGACGGTGCCTTGGTCAACGGTTCCGCCCGGTTCGTGGGACGGGTGGCCGGCCTGGTGAGGCTGGTACAGACTGGTCTGCTCTACTGGTACGCGCTGGCCATGGTGCTGGGCGTGTTCGGATTCCTCACCTGGAAGCTCTGGCCGCACCTGACGGTCATGCTGGCACGCTGATTCGCGTGACGGCTCCACACAAAACGCAAGAGGCGGAGAGAGTTCAATGGGTCTTCTGAGCGTGGCCATCTGGCTGCCGGTGGCGGTGGGCGTACTGCTGCTCGCGGCCGGCCGTGACGAGCACGCGAAAGTCGTGCGCTGGGTGGCCCTGCTGGGGGCCCTGGCGGCGTTCCTCGTGACCATTCCCCTGGCCACGGGTTTCGACCTGTCGACGCCTGCGATGCAGTTTGTCGAGAACTTGCCGTGGATCGACCGCTTCAACGTGCATTACCGCCTCGGCGTGGACGGCATCTCGGTGTGGTTCGTGCTGCTCACGGCCTTCATTACCATCATCGTGGTGATTGCCGGCTGGGAGGTCATCACCGAGCGCGTGAACCAGTACATGGGCGCGTTCCTGATCCTGTCGGGCCTGATGGTAGGAGTGTTCTCCGCCCTGGACGGCCTGCTGTTCTACGTCTTCTTCGAAGCCACGCTGATCCCGATGTACATCATCATTGGCGTGTGGGGCGGCCCGCGCCGGGTGTACGCAGCCTTCAAGTTCTTTCTCTACACGCTGCTGGGCTCGCTGCTGATGCTGGTCGCCCTGGTGTACCTGTACTTCAAGTCGGGTGGCAGCTTCGACATCCAGGCCTGGCACCAGCTGCCCTTGCCGCTGGATGCGCAGACCTTGCTGTTCTTCGCCTTCTTCGCCGCGTTCTCCGTGAAAGTGCCGATGTGGCCGGTGCACACCTGGCTGCCCGACGCCCACGTAGAGGCGCCCACGGGCGGCTCCGTGGTGCTGGCGGCCATCATGCTCAAGCTCGGCGCCTACGGTTTCCTGCGCTTTTCCATGCCCATCGCGCCTGACGCCAGCCGCGAGTGGGCCTGGTTCATGATTGCGCTGTCGTTGATCGCCGTGGTCTACATCGGCTTGGTGGCGCTGGTGCAGCAGGACATGAAGAAGCTGGTGGCCTATTCGTCCATCGCGCACATGGGTTTCGTCACGCTGGGTTTCTTCATCTTCAACGAGCTCGGCGTCAGCGGCGGCCTGGTGCAGATGATCAGCCACGGCTTTGTCTCGGGCGCCATGTTCCTGTGCATCGGCGTGCTGTATGACCGCGTGCACTCGCGCGAGATTTCGGCCTACGGGGGGGTGGCCAACACCATGCCCAAGTTCGCCGCCTTTGCCGTGCTGTTCTCCATGGCCAACTGCGGCTTGCCTGGCACCGCTGGCTTCGTGGGCGAGTGGATGGTGATCCTGGGCGCCGTCAAGGCCAACTTCTGGATGGCCGCGGCCGCCGCCACGGCCCTGATCTTCGGTGCCGCCTACTCGCTGTGGATGGTCAAGCGGGTGTACTTCGGCGATGTGGCCAACGAAGACGTTCGCGCCCTGGAGGACCTCAACGCCCGTGAGTTCACGATGCTGGGTGTGCTGGCTGTGGCCGTGCTGGCCATGGGCCTGTACCCCAAGCCCTTCACCGACGTGATGCACGTCTCCGTCAACGAGCTGCTCAGGCACGTGGCGCTCAGCAAGTTGCCCTGAGGCAGACCCTTCCCATGAATGCGATGAACTGGCTCGTCGTCTACCCCGAGATCGTGCTGCTGGCCATGGCCTGCGTCGTGGTCGTGGCCGACCTGTGGGTGACCGACCCGGCACGGCGCGTGACCTTCTGGCTGACCCAGGGCACGATGCTGCTGGTGGGCGCCCTGCATCTGTACTACGCGCAGTCGGGCGACACCCATTACGGCATGAACGGCATGGTGGTCACCGATCCCATGGGGCATCTGCTGGCCTTCTTCGCCAGCCTTTCCATGGCCGCGACGGTGGCCTATGCACAGCCCTACCTGGCCTCGCGCGACATGCTCAAGGGCGAGTTCTTCACGCTGTCGCTGTTCGTGCTGCTGGGCATCTCGGTGATGTGCTCGGCCAACCATTTCCTGGTGGTGTACCTGGGGCTCGAAGTCATGAGCCTGTCCTTGTACGCGCTCACCGCGCTGCGCCGGGACCATGGCCGCAGCACCGAGGCGGCCATGAAGTACTTCGTGCTGGGGGCGCTGGCCAGCGGGTTCCTGCTGTACGGCCTGTCCATGCTGTACGGAGCAACCGGGTCACTGGAGATCCCGAAAGTCTTCGAGCAGATCGCTGCCGGCCGCATCAACCGCGAAGTGCTGGTGCTGGGCGTGGTGTTCGTGGTGTCGGGCCTGGCCTTCAAGCTGGGGGCGGTGCCTTTCCACATGTGGGTGCCCGACGTCTACCACGGGGCCCCCACAGCCGTGACACTGATGATCGGCGGCGCGCCCAAGCTGGCGGCCTTTGCCATCACCATCCGCCTGCTGGTGGAGGGCTTGCTGGGTCTGGCGGTGGACTGGCAGCAGATGTTCATCGTGCTGGCGGTGGCCTCGTTGGCAGTGGGCAACCTAGCGGCCATTGCGCAGAGCAACCTCAAGCGCATGCTGGCCTACTCCACCATCGCACAGATGGGCTTTCTGCTGCTGGGCCTGAGCGCTGGTGTGGTCAGCGGCAACACGCTGTCGGCGGCCAACGCCTACAGCTCGGCCATGTTCTACGTAGTCACCTATGTGCTGACCACGCTGGGCACCTTCGGCGTCATCATGTTCCTGTCGCGCGAAGGTTTCGAAAGCGAAGAGGTCTCTGACCTGGCGGGCCTGGCCCGGCGACGCCCCTGGCTGGCTGGCGTGATGTCCGCGTTCATGTTCTCGTTGGCCGGCCTGCCGCCCATGGTGGGCTTCTTTGCGAAGTTGGCGGTGATCCAGGCCTTGGTGACCACCAATGTCACGCTGTACATCGTCCTGGCGGTGGTGGCCGTGGTGTTCTCGCTGGTCGGCGCCTTCTATTACCTGCGCGTGGTGAAGGTCATGTACTTTGACGAACCCACGGACGCGATGCCGATCGTTCGGGGGGCGGGCATTGGCGCGCTGCTGGCAGTCAACGGCGCGGCAGTCCTGTTGCTCGGGCCTTTCTCCGGTGGCCTGCTGGGCCTGTGCCGCGACGCCATTGTCAAGGCGCTCGCATCCTGAGCGGCAGCCGGAACCGTCCCGTGGCACTCTTCGAACTGAGCAGGGGCGTGCTTGCGCTGGCGGCCTTGAATTTACTGGCACGGTGATGGACAAGACGGGTTCCGGCCTTGTGGAGACCCTGCGGGAGGCGCAGACCCTGCTGGAGGGTGGCTTCCTGACGGTGAGGCTTGACACCGTGGGCCTGCCGGATGGCAGCTTGGCCACCCGCGAATATGTGGTGCACCCCGGCGCAGTGGCGGTGGTGCCCGTGCTCGATGACGGGCGCGTGGTGATGGTGCGCCAGTTTCGCTATCCGCTCGGCCAGGTGCTGCTGGAGTTTCCGGCCGGGAAGATCGACCCCGGCGAGCCGGTGTGGGACTGCGCCCGGCGCGAACTGCGCGAGGAGACTGGTTACACCGCCCGGCAGTGGGCCCGCGCCTGCCACATTCACAACGCCGCGGCCTACTCCACCGAGGGCATCGAAATCTGGTTTGCACGCGGCCTGGAGCCCGGTGCACAGGCGCTCGACCCGGGTGAGTTCCTGGAGGTGGTGGCCATGTCCGAGGAAGAGCTCGACCGGCTGGCGCATGCAGGCGAGCTCACCGATGTCAAGACCCTGGTGGGGCTGCAGTGGTTGCGCCAGTGGCGCCGGGGTGAATGGTCGCTGTCCTGGGTCACGCCAGGCAATTCCTGACGGATCAATAATCAGCGCATGAAAGTGCTGGATCTGCGGTGTGCCAACGGGCACGGCTTCGAGGGCTGGTTCGGCTCTGAGGACAACTTCCTGGACCAGAACGGCCGGGGCCTGGTGGAGTGTCCGCTGTGCGCCAACCATGTGGTCTCGCGCCTGCCCAGTGCGCCTCGGCTGAACCTGTCGGGCGCGCGCGAACCGGTGGCTCCGCCTGCCAAGGCCGAACCCGCGGCCGCAGACCTGCAGGCGCTGTGGATGCAGGCGGTGCGCCACGCCATCGCGAACACGGACGACGTGGGCGAGCGCTTTGCCGAAGAAGCCCGTCGCATCCATTACGGCGAGGCTGACGTGCGCGGCATCCGGGGCGTGGCCTCGGCCGAAGAGCGGCACGCGCTGCATGAAGAGGGGATCGAGGTGCTTGCGCTGCCGATCCCGCCGGCCTTGAAAGGGCCGGTGCAGTAAGGCCGCTACAACACCCGTCCGGGGTTCATCAGCCCGAGCGGGTCCAGCGCGGTCTTGATCTGGCGCATCAGGCCCAGCGCCACCGGGGATTTGCGCTGCCGCAGTTCCTCGCGCTTGAGCTCACCCACCCCGTGCTCGGCCGAGATCGAGCCGCCGAAGGTCTGCACCGCGTCGTACACGATCTCGTTGACCCGGGGCTCCTGCGTCTGCAGGAAGGCGCGGGCATCGTCACCCCCAGGCGCCTGCACGTTGTAATGCAGGTTGCCGTCCCCGAGGTGGCCGAAGTTCACCAGCCGGATGCCCGGCAGCTGGGCCTGGAGCGCCGCGTCCGTTTCCTGCACGAAACGCGGAATGGCCGACACCGGCACGCTGATGTCGTGCTTGATGTTCAGGCCCTCTTCGGCCTGCGCCAGGGGGATGGATTCACGCACATGCCACAGCGCGCGGGACTGCGCCAGGCTCTCGGCCACCACGGCGTCGACCACGCAGCCGTTGTCCAGCGCACTGCCCAGCAGCGCCTCGAAGCGGCTTCGGGCTGTTGCCGCGCCTTCTGCGTCCGACTGCTCCAGCAGCACGGTCCATGGCGCATGGGGAAAGGGTTGCGGCAGGGCAGGAAAATGCCGGGCCACGAGATCCAGCGAGAAGCGGTTCATCACCTCGAAGCCCGTCAGGCCGGCGTCGAGCCGGCTGCGCGCCATCCCGAGCAACTGCACCGCTGCTTCGAGGGAGGGGCAGGCGGCCAGGGCGGTGATGGCGGCGGCGGGCTGCGGGAACAGCTTCAGGGTGGCCGCGGTGATGACGCCCAGCGTGCCCTCGCTGCCGATGAACAGGCCGCGCAGGTCGTACCCGGTGTTGTCCTTGCGCAGCCCGGACAGGCCGTCCCAGACGTCGCCCGCAGGCGTCACCACCTCCAGGCCCAGGCAGAGGTCGCGCGCATTGCCGAAGCGCAGCACCTGCGTGCCCCCGGCGTTGGTGGCCAGGTTGCCACCGATGGTGCAGCTGCCCTCGGCCGCCAGGCTCAAGGGGAACAGCAGGCCGCGGGCCTCGGCGGCGGCCTGCACGGCCTGCAGCACGCAGCCGGCCTCCACCGTCAGCGTCAGGTTGTCGGCGTCCAGCGCCCGCACAGCCGTCATGCGGCGCAGCGACAACAGCACCTGGCGGCCTTGGTCGTCGGGCACGCCGCCACCCACCAGCCCGGTGTTGCCCCCTTGCGGCACCAGCGAGACACCGGCGGCCGCGCAGGCCCTCACCACCTCGGCCACCTCAGCCGTGGAGCCGGGGCGCACCACGGCCAACGCCCGCCCACGCCAGCGTTTGCGCCAGTCCTGCTCGTAGGCGCTCAAGTCCTCGGGCGGGCACAGCACCTGGGTCGGGCCGACGATGTGACCGAGACGGGAGATCAGATCAGAGCTCATGGGAAGGTCTGGGGCGCAATGAAAATCGGGCTTATGGAGCGGTCGCCGTGCGTGCCGATGCCTCTAACGGGTGCCAGGCGGCAGGCGCCACCTCGCGGCGCAGGCCTCATTCCTGCAGCGCCGACTCCCGGCCCCGCTGGATGCGCCAGCGCACGTGCAAGGCGCTGGCCGCAAAGAGTGTGAGGCACAGCAGCACCTCCACCAGGGCCAGCATCTGCGACAGGCCGCGCTCGCTGGTGGCGCGCACCGCGCCCTCCATGAAGTAGATCCACACCAGCAGGCTCAGCCAGCGGTAGGTGTACATGCGGTGGCGCAGCAGGCCGGGCAGCGGCAGCAGCAGGGGCAGCACCTTCAGTGCCAGCGTGCCCGATCCCGTGGGAGCCCACCACAGTTCCCAGCCCAGGCCCAGCACGATCAGGCCCAGCACGCTGCCCAAGGCCAGCACACGGGTCAGGCGCACGATGCGGTCGGCTTCGGCGAGGTGATGGGGCTGCGCCGGCAAGGTCATGCTGGCATCATAGCCAGCATGGACGAGCCCACCTCGCGCACCCTGGACAAGCCTGTCGCCCGCAGGGCTGGGATACGGGAAGGGCTGACATCGGCGTATCTGCCCCATGTCGCCGAGCGGCTGCACCTGTTCTGGGTGTTGTCCCAGCGTTTCCGGGCAGACCGCCTGGGCATGACCGCAGGCAGCCTGACCTTCACCACGCTCATTGCGTTGGTGCCCTTGCTGACCGTGACGCTGGCCCTGTTCACGGCCTTTCCGATGTTCAGCACCTTCCAGGGTGCGCTGGAGCGCCTGCTGCTGCAGAACTTGGTGCCCGACACGATTGCGCGGCCGGTGCTGTCGGCCTTGAGCGAGTTTGCAGGTAAGGCCAGCCGCATGGGGGCGCTGGGCCTGGCTGCGCTG
This sequence comes from Betaproteobacteria bacterium, assembly GCA_037127635.1. Lineage (GTDB taxonomy): Bacteria > Pseudomonadota > Gammaproteobacteria > Burkholderiales > Burkholderiaceae_C > Rubrivivax. The sequence goes on from JBAXYD010000002.1 coordinate 164,632, forward strand.
GCGGTCACCGCGCTGGCGCTGATGATGACTATTGACCGCACGCTCAACGCCATCTGGCGCGTGCGCCGCCCCCGGCCTCTGGGGCGGCGTCTACTGATCTACTGGGCCGCGCTCACCGTCGGCCCGCTGGCCCTGGGCGCCAGCCTCACGCTGACTTCCACCATGCTGTCGGCCACCCGCGGGTGGATGGGCGCCATCCCGGGCGGGTTCGGCCTGCTGTTCGACCTGGTGCAGTTCGCCTTGCTGGTGCTGGCCGCCGCCGGCCTGTTCTACTTTGTGCCCAACACCGAGGTGCGATGGCGCCACGCGTTGGCGGGCGGCCTGTTCGTCGGCGTAGCCATCGAGGTGGCCAAGAAGGGGCTGGTCTGGTACGTGGGGGCGGTGCCCATGCTGACCTCGGTCTACGGCGCGTTTTCCATCCTGCCCATCCTGCTGCTGTGGGTCTACCTGCTGTGGGTGGCGGTGCTGCTGGGAGCCGTGGTCGCCGCCTACGCGCCCGTGCTGCTGGGCCGTGCGGTGCAGCCCCTGGCCGGCCCCGGCCGCGATTTCCGCCAGGCCCTGGCCGTGCTCGCCAGCCTGGACCAGGCGCGCCGCACGCCGGCGCAGGGTCTGGACCTCACCGCGCTGGCCGCCGCGCTGGAGGCTGACGCCCTGGCGCTGGAAGGGCTGCTGGAACAGCTTGCCGAACTGGACTGGGTGTCGCGGCTGGATGAGCCGGCCCCCACGCGCTGGGTGCTGCTGGCCGACCCGCAACGCACGCCCGCCGCACCCCTGGTGGACACACTGCTGCTCGCACCCGATGAGATGCTGCAGGCGTTCCGGGCCCGCGCCGGGCTGGAGACATTGACCTTGGCAGACCTGCTGCCGGCCAGCGGGCGCGGCACTCAACCCGCCGTCAGCGGCGCCTGAGCACGGCCTGCAGGGCGTCCAGCAATCCATCCGGCGCTTCGGCCATCAGGTTGTGGCCGCAGGGCAGCCGCACGATGTCGGGCTTGAAGGCCTCCACCAGCGGCGCCACAGCCTTGGGCGAGGTCATCTGGTCTCGCTCACCCAGCACCAGCGTGACGGGACAAGTGATCACGGGTCCCACACGCGCCAGCCCCGCGTAGGCGTCACAGGCCGAGAAGTCGTCGTGAAACAGGTTGTCGTGGTCGTACAGGCCCTGCATGCGCCGCATCAGCGCGCGGTTGCCGCCGTGGATGCTGAAGCCGGGGCCCGGGAACGAGGGCTTGGCAGCGTAGGTGGAGTTCGACAGCACATTGACCAGGTCAATGGCCTTTGACGCGTCTTGCCGCGCCATCTCCAGGAGCCGCGGCGAGACCTTCATGGGATAGGCCGTGCCCACCAGCACCACCTGCTGCGGCGCGGTGTCCAGAGCGGCAAGGGCGGCGGCGGCCTCCAGGGCGATCAGCGAGCCCATGCTGTGGCCCACCAGGGTCACCTGACCCAGCCCGGCGGCCTGCACGAATGCGCGCACCCAGAGGCCGGCGGCTTCGACGGACAGCGCGGCGCCGCTGCTGCGGCCATGGCCGGGCAGGTCCAGGGCCAGCACCGCGTGGCCATGGTGCGCCAGCGCACGGCTTTGCAGGATCCACACGCTGTGGTCGTGCAGCGCGCCGTGGATGAACACGACACCGGGCAGGCGGGCGTCGAGCGGGCGGCCGCCGGTGTAAGCGTAGGCGGTCTGACCGTCGATCTGCAGCTTCATGACGTCTTCTCCGCAGCCTTCAGGGCCCGGCCCAAGTCGTCGATCAGGTCGTCGGCATCTTCCAGGCCGATGGACAGACGCATGGTGCCGGCGCCGATGCCGGCGCGCCTCAGGGCTTCGTCATCCAGCCGGAAGTGGGTGGTCGAGGCTGGGTGGATGACGAGTGAGCGGCAATCGCCCACGTTGGCCAGGTGGGAGAAGAGTTTCAGCGCCTCGATGAAGGCCTTGCCCTGGTGGCGGCTGCCCCGCAAGTCGAAGCTGAAGACCGAGCCGCAGCCGCGCGGCAGCAACCGGCGCGCCAGAAGGTGGTCCGGGTGGGACTCCAGTTCCGGGTAACCCACGCGCGCGACCAGCGGGTGCGCGGCCAGGAAGGCGACCACCTTGCGCGCGTTGGCCACGTGCCGTTCCATGCGCAGGGGCAGCGTCTCCAACCCCTGCAGCATTAGCCAGGCCGTGTGCGGGCTCATGCAGGCGCCGAAGTCCCGCAGGCCTTCGCGGCGGGCCCGCAGCAGGAAGGCGCTGGTGGTGCTCTCTTCCGTGAACACCATGCCGTGAAAGCCCTCATAGGGCGTGGTCAGTTCGGGGTGGCGGCCCGCGGCTTCCCAGTCGAACTGCCCGCCATCGACCACCACGCCGCCGATGACGGTGCCATGGCCCGACAAGAACTTCGTCGCCGAGTGGAAGACCAGTGCCGCCCCGTGCTCGAAGGGCCGCATCAGCCAGGGCGTGGTGAAGGTGGCGTCCACCAGCAGCGGCACGCCGGCCTCCCGGCCGAGGGCGCTGATGGTGGGGATGTCCAGCACGTCCAGTCCCGGGTTGCCCAGGGTCTCGCCGAACAGCAGGCGGGTGTTCGGGCGGATGGCCGCGCGCCAGGCGTCAATGTCACCCGGGCGTACGAAGGTGGTGTCGATACCGAAGCGCCGCAGCGTGTAGTGCAGCAGGTTGTGGGAGCCGCCATACAAGGCGGCCGAGGCCACGATGTGCGAGCCCGCCGCGGCGAGCGTGGCGATGGCCAGGTGCAGCGCGGCCTGGCCGCTGGCGGTGGCGATGGCCCCCACGCCGCCTTCCAGTGCGGCCATGCGCTCCTCGAACACGGCGTTCGTGGGGTTGCTGATGCGGCTGTAGACGTGCCCGGCGCGCTCCATGTTGAACAGCGCCGCGGCGTGGTCGCTGCTCTCGAACACGAAACTCGTGCTCAGGTGGATGGGCGTGGCGCGCGCTCCCGTGGCCGGGTCTGGGGCGGCGCCAGCATGCAGCGCCAGCGTATCGAATCCGGGGTCGGCGGCTCCGGCCATGGCAAGGCCTCCCAAGGCGGTGATTTCCGTGGGATTGTGGGCTATATTGATTTGCAGTCCAGCGCGCGGGCCCCACCTGCGGGACGATGGGCCGTCCACCAAGATTCCGGAGGAATCCGCCATGAAAGTCTGCGACATCCTGCGTGTGAAAGGCAGCACGCTGTTCACCATCACGCCCGACCGGCCGCTGGCCGATGCGCTGACGCTCATGGCCGAACTGGACATCGGCTCCTTGGTGGTGATGGAGCACGGCGACCTGGCCGGCATGCTCACCTTCCGCGAGGTGATCTCCGCTGTGGTGCGCAATGGCGGCAAGGCGGGCACCACCATCGTGCGCACCGTGATGGACGACGCACCGCTGACCTGCACGCCCGAAACCGAGATGGACGAGGTGCGCCGCATGATGCTGCTGCGCCACGCGCGCTACATGCCCGTCATGGAAAGCCGTACGCTGATGGGCGTGATCTCCTTCTACGACGTGGCCAAGGCGGTGGTGGACGCGCAGGACTTCGAGAACCGCATGCTCAAGGCCTACATTCGCGACTGGCCGGTGGAAGAGGGCGCCGCGCGGCCTGCTGCAGACAACTGACGGGGCTACTGGCCTGGGCGGCCTTCCCGCGGCGGGAGGCTTTCGTCGCATGCTGCGTGGGCAGACCCCTTCGCCAGGGCTCAAGCCCGACACAGGGGCTGAACCCGGCTGCCTACAATCAGCGGATGTCCGGATCCACTTTTGGCGAAGTCTTTCGCGTCACGAATTTCGGCGAAAGCCACGGGCCAGCGATCGGGTGTGTGATCGACGGTTGCCCACCGGGCATGGCGCTGTCAGAGGCCGACCTGCAGCCCGACCTCGACCGCCGGCGGCCGGGTACCAGCCGCCACGTCACCCAGCGCAACGAGCCTGACCAGGTGGAGATCCTGTCCGGCGTTTACGAAGGCCATACCACCGGGACGCCGATTTGCCTGCTGATCCGCAACACCGATCAGCGCAGCAAGGACTACGGCAACCTGCTCGACACCTTTCGCCCCGGCCACGCCGACTACACCTACTGGCGCAAGTACGGCCTGCGCGACCCGCGCGGGGG
>JBAXYD010000003.1:0-167568 GCA_037127635.1 Betaproteobacteria bacterium
CTCCCCCTTCAGGGTTCGGTCGAGCCTTTGCTTCGTGACGCACCATGCCCCGATTATCCCGGTGCATCAACATGAGCCCCTGGACGAACGGCCTCGGAACAGGTAGTCAGCGCGCCAAACACAGCAGAGAATTAAGGTGCATGAACGGCAGACCCCACATCCTCGTCATCTGCGACGTGCCCGGGAACACGGGAGTGCTGCACGACACCCTGGCCGATCTCGCCGAGGTGTCTTTCGTCAGCACGGGGGAACAAGGGGTCTCGCAGGCCCAGGCGTGGCCACCAGAATTGATCCTGCTGGCCGCGAAGTTGCAGGACATGGACGGCACGCGGGCGCTGAAGGCACTGAAGAAGGACCCGCGCACCGCCCAGGTCCCGGTGCTGTTCATGGTCGAGCGGGGGGATGCAGACACCGAATCCCGAGCGCTGCTGCAGGGCGTTGCCGATGTGATCCATACGCCGGTACGCGCTGAGGCCGTTCGGTCTCGGGTGCAACTGCATCTGCGCCTGGGGCGGCTGGACCGGCCGATCCACGCCGCTGAGTTGGCCACCCTGGACGGGCTGGGATGGCTAGAGTCGTTGGACAGCCTGATTGCCACGGCGCAATTGGCCGTGGTGGATGCAGCTGCAGGGCTTCCCGTGGAAGACCATTGCGCCAAGTTGCTGGCTACCGGGCAACGCCTGAAGCGCGCCGTCGCCCCCGTCAGCACCGAGCCTGCCGCAGCAGCGGGTCTGCAGGCGCCGGCCGCACTGACCTCGACCCCGCCGAGAACGGAGTCCCCGGCACCGTCGCCAGGCGCTTCTGACGCAGACCACTTCTGGCTGCCCCTGGACCCGCAAGAACGGGACCCAGGCTAGGAGCAACCCGGCTCTAAGGACTGCGAAGGCCGACGGATCAACTTGGACCGGGTCCTGCCGCTCCTGTCAGGCCCGAGAAGAGGAACTGCGGTGCGCCCTCGGTATGCTGGACGATGCCGTCGCACAGGCGCAGGGACCCCTCAACAAACCAACGTACAGCGCGCGGGTAAATCAAGTGCTCGGCCTGCAGCACACGCGCCGCCAAGCGGGCCTCGTCATCACCCGGCAACACCGGCACCACCGCCTGCATCACCACGGGGCCATGATCGAGTGCGGGCGTGACGAAGTGCACCGTGGCACCAGCCACCTTGCAACCGGCCTGCAGCGCCCGGCGATGGGTGTGCAGCCCCGGGAAAGCCGGCAGCAGCGAGGGGTGGATGTTCAGCAGGCGCCCTTCGTAGTGGCGCACGAAAACCTCGCCCAGCACGCGCATAAAGCCGGCCAGCACCACCAGATCCGGCTGGTGCCGGTCGATGGCGCGCGCCAGATCCCGATCGAAGGCCACACGATCGGCATAGGCCTGGTGGTCCACCACAACCGCCGCGATGCCGCGGGAGCGCGCAAAACTCAGCCCGGCCGCCAGCGGCCGGTTGCTGATCACGGCCTCGACCCGCGCGGGCCAGCGCTCAAGCGCACACGCCTGGACAAGGGCCTCCATGTTGGAGCCGCGACCAGAGATCAGGACGACGATGCGTTTCATGAGCAGACTCAGTGTAGGGGGCGGACTCGGCCCTCGATGGCTCGGCATGGCCGCCCACAGGGCACCTGCCAGGGGTGCCCGGCCGATCGCGTCTGCGAGAATCAACAGATCTCTTTGCCTGGTCTGTCCTCATGCGATCCCGCGTCCTCTCTGGCATGCGCCCTACCGGGGCCCTGCACCTTGGCCACTACCACGGCGCGCTCAAGAACTGGGTGCGGTTGCAGGACGAACACGAGTGCTTCTACTTCGTGGCTGACTGGCACGCACTGACCACGCACTACGAAAGCCGCGAGGTGATCGAGAAGACCGTGTTCGACATGGTCATCGACTGGGTGGCCGCCGGCCTGGACCCCGCCAAGTCCACCATCTTCATACAGAGCCGCCTGCCCGAGCACGCCGAACTGTTCACGCTGCTGGCCATGGGCACGCCGCTGGGCTGGCTGGAGCGTGTGCCGACGTACAAGGACCAGATCGAGAAACTCAAGGACAAGGACCTCGCGACCTACGGCTTCCTGGGCTATCCCCTGCTGCAGGCCGCTGACATCCTGATCTACAAGGCCACCTACGTGCCCGTGGGTGAAGACCAAGCCTCGCATGTGGAACTCACGCGCGAGGTGGCCCGCCGCTTCAACCATCTCTACGGGCGCCACCCCGACTTCGAGGCCCTGGCGCTGGCGGCCTTGGCCAAGCTGGGCAAGGACGACGCGCGCTACTTCGACAAGCAGCGCAAGGCCTTTGGCGAGACGGGTTCCGCAGACGCACAGGCCAAGGGCGAGGCCATCCTGCGCAAGGCTGCGGTTTCGGTCAGTGGATGGACACCGAACGACACCGAGCTGCTGAACGGCCACTTGCGCGGCAGCGGCAAGACCATCCTGGTGGAGCCGCAGGCGCTGCACACCGAGGTGGCGAAGTTGCCGGGACTGGACGGCGGCAAGATGAGCAAGAGCTACGGCAACACCATCGCCATGCGCGAAGAACCCGCGCAGGTGGAGGTGAAGATCCGTCGCATGCCCACCGACCCGCAGCGCGTGCGGCGCACCGACCCCGGCGACCCGGCCCGCTGCCCGGTGTGGCAGTTCCATCAGGTGTACAGCGACGCCGACACGCGCGAGCAGGTGGTGCGTGGCTGCACCACGGCCGGTATGGGCTGCCTGGAATGCAAGCAGCCGGTGATCGACGCCATCCTTCGCGAGCAGCAACCCTGGCGCGAGCGCGCTGCGGACCTGGTGGCGGACCCCCAGCGGGTGCGCGCCATCGTGGACGAGGGCACTGAGCGTGCGCGCAGCGTCGCACAGCAGACCATGCGCGACGTGCGCGAGGCGATGGGGCTGGCCTACTGAACAGGGGTATCGGCTGTCCTGCCTCTCCTGACTGTTGCGTTGAACCGGAGTCCGAACATGACCGACCAAAAATCTTCGGATCAGCCCCACGGCCCCGAACCCCGGCGCGAGGCCCTGCGACGCCTTGCGGCCTGCGGTGCTGCTGTGGCCGCCGCCTCCTGGACTGCCGGATGTGCCCTGTTGCCGTGGTCGGTCTCTGCGCCCTCGGTGCACCTGCTGGCAATGGAGCGGTTGCAAGGCGAACCCTTGGAGCGCAGGTTCGAACTGCGACTGCGCATTCAAAACCCCAACCCCAAGCCGATCCAGTTCAAGGGGCTGGCACTGACCCTGGACCTGAACAATCGCACTGTAGGCAGTGGGGTGACAGATGCCTCGGGTACCCTTCCCGCACACGGCGAAACCCTGCTGAGCGTGGCACTGACGGTGTCGGCGGCACCGGAGATCCTGCAAATGCTAGGCTTCGCCGACAGGTTGCCAAGGGGAGATCTGCCCTATTCGCTCAAGGGGCGCTTCACAGGCGGGATGCTGGAGCGCGTGCTCGCCACCGAAGCCATCTTTGAGTCCAGCGGCTCGGTGCGACTGCCCCGATGAGCCGTCTTCGAGCGATGTTCAGGCACGCCTGGCAGGGCAATCCAGGACGCCAGAGGCCTTGAGCCGATGCAGACCAGGATCCTGAACACCCTCCCTGACACCCCGTTGCTGGAGGTGGACCTCCTGGCCGGCAGCCGTGGGGAGCGGCGGCTCTTCCGGAATCTGCACCTGGCCCTCCACGCCGGCCAGATCACCTGGCTGAGGGGCCGCAATGGCAGGGGCAAGACGACCCTGCTGCGCCTGCTGGCCGGCCTGTCAACCCCAGCCCAGGGGGAGATCCAGGTGTTGGGCCAAGGCCTGAAGACCGCACCCGTCTGGCTGCGCTCTGAGGTAGGGTACCTCGCACACGCCAACGCTCTGAAGGACGACCTCACAGCCGCCGAAGCCCTGGCTTTTGTTGGCGCGCTAGGCGGACACACGCCAACCCCTGCCGAGGTGCTTGAAGCCCTGCGCAGGCTGGGAATTTCCTCCCGGGCGGGCGCCCCTGTCAGGACGCTCAGCCAGGGGCAGCGGCGCCGGGTCGCGCTGGCTCGGCTGGCGCTGCCGCGCGGGCCGCGTGTGTGGCTGCTGGACGAGCCCTTTGACGCCCTGGACGACCGCGGCGTGGAGGTGCTCAATGGCCTGCTCGCCGAACATGCGGCTGCAGGGGGTGCGGTGCTACTGACCAGCCATCAGCCGCTCAGCCTGCACAGCCCAGCGCCACAGCTTCTTAACCTGGACGACTACTCGGTGCTGGCTTGAGGAAACACCCTTGAGACACCTGTTTCTCACCGTCCTGGCGCGCGACCTGAAACTCGCGGCGCGGCGCCGTATCGAATCGCTGCTGCCCTTGGTGTTCTTCCTGGTCGCGGTCAGCCTGTTCCCCCTGGGCGTGGGGCCGGAGCCGCAGACCTTGCGCCAGATAGCCCCCGGCATCGTCTGGGTCTGCGCCCTGTTGGCCACGATGCTGTCGGTCAACACCCTGTACGCCGGTGATCTGGCCGATGGATCGCTGGAACAGATGTTGCGCGCGCCGGCTTCGGCGGTGGCCGTGGCGCTGGCCAAGGCTACCGCTCACTGGCTGGTGGCCGGTCTGCCGCTGATCGTGGCGGCGCCCGTCATCGGGCTGCTCTTCGACATGTCCGGGCCCGCATTGGCCACGCTGGTGGTGGGATTGCTCCTGGGCACGCCCATCCTCAGCCTGCTGGGCGGCCTGGGCGCCGCACTCACGCTGGGCCTGCGCAGCGGCGGCCTGCTGCTGATCCTGATCGTGCTGCCGCTGGCCACGCCTGCACTGATCTTCGGTGCAGGCGCCGTAGACGCGGTGGAGTCAGGGTTGTCAGCGGCAGGGCATCATTCGCTTCTGGCAGCGTTGCTGATCGCAACCCTGGTCGGCGCGCCTGCGGCCACGGCTGCAGCCCTGAGAATCTCCACCGAGTGACGCGCACGTTCACTCGGCCGGAACCTGCGAACTTGAGCCACACCCCAGCATGCCCCTGACGCTTTACACCTTTTCCTCGCCCCCGCGCTTCTACGCGATCACGGGCGTGTTGGTGCCGGTGTTCTGGGCCCTGGCCGTCGGCTTGACCGCGGTAGGCCTGTGGATGGGCTTTTTCGTGGCGCCCACCGATGCCACCCAGGGCGAGGTCTATCGCATCATTTTCATCCACGTGCCGGCGGCCTGGATGTCGATGCTGCTGTACTTGGTGATGGCGTTCTGGGCCGCGATCGGCTGGGCCTTCAACGCACGCCTGGCGTCCATGGTGGCACGTGCCATCGCACCCACCGGTGCGCTGTTCACCTTCCTTGCATTGTGGACCGGGGCGCTCTGGGGCAAGCCCACATGGGGCACCTGGTGGGTGTGGGATGCGCGCCTGACCTCCGAGTTGATCTTGCTCTTCCTGTACCTGGGGTTCATTGCCCTGACCGAGGCCATCGACGACCCGCGACGTGCCGACCAGGCGGGCGCGCTACTGGCGGTGGTAGGTGCCGTCAACGTGCCCATCATCTACTTCTCCGTGAAATGGTGGAATACCCTGCACCAGGGCGCATCGGTCAGTCTCACCACAGCGCCCAAGATGGCCAGCACCATGCTCACGGCCATGCTGCTCATGTCCCTGGCCTTCTGGGCCTACGCTTTCGCCGTGGTCTTCACACGCACCCGGGCCCAGGTTCTGGAGCGTGAACAAGGTGCCACGTGGGTGCAGGAATTGGCAAGCCGACAGCGCGCAGGAGGAGCCACCCGATGAACTGGAACAGCGCGGCCGAGTTCTTCGACATGGGGGGTCATGGGCTGTTCGTGTGGGGCTCCTATAGCGTGTGCCTTCTGGTGATGACACTGGAACCCCTGCTGGCCGCGCGACGGCGCAGACAAGCCTTGGCAGAGGCTGGCGCACAACAAGGCAAGCTCTCACTCAGAGACGAGGAGGACGAATGAAGACCCGTCACAAGCGCGTGGCGCTGGCCCTTGGGGGCCTGGCCGCCGTGGGCGCCATCACCGCCCTGGTGCTCAACGCCTTCGAGAGCAATCTGGTGTTTTTCTACTCGCCCTCGCAGGTGGTGGCCAAAGAGGCCCCCAAGCAGCGCACCTTCAGGATCGGTGGGTTGGTGGAGGAAGGCAGCGTCAAGCGTGAGGGGGTGCAGGTCAGCTTCGTCATCACGGATACCGCCAAGGCCGTGACCGTGCGCTACCAAGGCATCCTGCCCGACCTGTTCAAGGAGGGCAAAGGCGTGGTGGCGCAAGGGCAGTTGCAGGGCGATGTGTTCATGGCCCGCGAGGTGCTGGCCAAGCACGACGAGAACTACATGCCACCCGAGGCCGCCGAAGCGATGAAGCGGGCCCAGGGGGGCGACCCAGCCTACGGCAAGACGGTACAGGGGGCCAAGCCATGATCCCGGAATTCGGACACTTCGTGCTGTGGCTCGCCTTGGGCATGTCACTGATTCTGGGGGTGGTGCCTCTGGCCGGCGCGCAACTGCACCGCCCCACCTGGATGGCTTTAGCCCGCCCGGGGGCGGTGTTGGTGCTGCTGCTGGTGGCGGCGTCATACCTGGCGTTGACCGCGGCCTTCGTGCGCGACGATTTCTCGGTGCTCTACGTGGCGCAGAACTCGAACACTGCCCTGCCGCTGCCCTTCAAGGTGGCCGCGGTCTGGGGCGGCCATGAGGGTTCGCTGCTGCTTTGGATCCTCATGCTCGTGGGCTGGATGGCGGCCGTGGCCGGCTTCAGCCGCCACTTGCCGCTGCCCGTGGTGGCGCGCATCGTGGCCGTGATGGCGCTGGTCAGCGTGGGCTTCATGCTGTTCACGCTGTTGACCTCCAACCCCTTCGACCGGCTGTTTCCGGCCGCACCCGACGGGCGCGACCTCAACCCGCTGCTGCAGGACCCGGGGATGATCTTCCACCCGCCCCTGCTCTACATGGGGTACGTGGGCTTCTCGGTCGCTTTCGCCTTCGCCGTGGCGGCACTGATCGGGGGCAACCTGGATGCGCAGTGGGCCCGCTGGACGCGCCCGTGGACCACGGTGGCCTGGATGTTCCTCACCGTGGGCATCGCCCTGGGCAGCTGGTGGGCCTACTACGAGCTGGGTTGGGGCGGATGGTGGTTCTGGGACCCGGTGGAGAACGCCTCCTTCATGCCCTGGCTGGTGGGTACAGCCCTGATCCATTCCCTGGCCGTGACCGAGAAGCGCGGCAGCTTCAAGAGCTGGACCGTGCTGCTGGCGATCATGGCTTTCTCGCTGTCGCTGCTGGGCACCTTCCTCGTGCGCTCGGGCGTGCTGTCGTCGGTACACGCTTTCGCCACCGACCCCACGCGAGGGCTGTTCATCCTCGGCTTCCTGGTGGTGGTGGGGGGGGTTTCGCTGGCGCTGTATGCCTGGCGTGCGCCGTCCGTGGGGCTCGGGGCGCGGTTTTCCCTGTTGTCGCGCGAAACGCTGCTGCTGGGCAACAACGTGCTGCTGTTGGTGGCGTGCGCTGCCGTGCTGCTGGGCACGCTGTACCCGCTGGTGCTGGACGCCCTGGGCATGGGCAAGATCTCCGTGGGCCCACCCTACTTTGACGCCGTCTTCGCGCCGTTGATGGCGCCTGTGGTCTTCCTCATGGGGGTGGGACCCATGGCCCGTTGGAAGCAGACCGAACTGCCCGATCTGGTGGTACGGCTGCGCTGGGCAGCCTTGGTCACAGTACTGGCCACGGGCCTGAGCGCCTGGCTTGCCGAGCGCATCAGCCTGATGTCGGTGCTGGGCATGCTGCTGGCCTGGTGGATAGTGGCCAGTGTGTTGACCGACCTGTGGGAGCGCGTGTCCCCCAAGGGCCAGGGCTTGGGCCTGCTGCTGCGACGCACGTCACAACTGCCGCGCGCAACCCTGGGCATGATGGTGGCCCACCTGGGGGTGGCCGTGTTCATCTTCGGCGTGACGATCGTGAAGACGCACGAGGTCGAGCGCGATGTGAAGATGAAACCGGGCGACTACACCACCATCGGAAATCTGCGCTTCACCATGCAGGAATTCAAGGACGTGCAGGGCCCGAACTACCGGGCGGTCAGGGGCTTGGTGGATGTGACGGACATCGCTCGCGGCGATCGTCTGGTGGCCCGCATGGAGCCCGAGAAGCGCGTCTACCGGGTGCAGACCATGCCGATGACCGAGGCGGCGATCCGCACCGGGCTGGTGCGCGACCTGTATGTCTCCTTGGGTGAACCGGTGGAAGGCGGCGCCTGGATCGTGCGCCTGTATGTCAAGCCCTTCGTCGACTGGATCTGGGGCGGCTGCGTGCTGATGGCACTGGGCGGCCTGCTTGCGGCCACCGATCGCCGCTACCGGCGCAAGAAGACGGCCGAGGAATCTGCAGCCAGCGCCGCCACGGCGGCGGCATGAACCGGCGATGAAGAGCCTGAGATTTCTCATTCCGCTGGCCCTGTTCGGGGCCCTGGCATGGTTCCTCTATGCGGGCTTGAGCCTGAACCCGCGGGAAGTGCCCTCGCCCTTGATCGGCAAGCCTGCGCCCGCCTTTGCACTGCCCCGGCTGGACGACCCCACGCAAACCGTCAAGCGCGAAGACCTGCTTGGCAAGGTCTGGGTGATGAACGTCTGGGCCTCCTGGTGCGCCCCTTGCCGCGAGGAGCACCCCCTGGTGGTGGCCTTTGCCCGGGAGCGCAAGGTTCCGGTGATCGGCCTGAACTACAAGGACCGCCCCGGCGATGCCCGTGGCTGGCTGGAGCGGCTGGGCAATCCCTATGCCGCCACGCTGATCGACTTCGACGGCAAGGTGGGCATCGACTTCGGCGTATACGGCGTGCCCGAGACCTTTGTCATCGACGCCCAGGGCGTCGTGCGCTTCAAGCATGTCGGGGCGCTGACCACCCAGGTCATCCGGCAGAAGATCGAGCCACTGCTCAAGGAATTGGGGGTCTGAGGTGTTGACGAGCGCAGAACACAGCCGGCTGCGGCGAACCGCTGGCACCCCAGCCGCGCCACGCCGTCTGGCAGGGCTGCTGCTGGGCGCGCTGCTGGTCTGGAGCGCGGCGTCCGGGGCATTGGGTCAGGCCGTGCCCCCCAGCAGGCCAGCGGCGTCAGCGCCCGGCCCTGCCCTTCCGGCCAGCGCCGACCCGGCGCTTGAAGCGCGGGTGATGAAGATCTCGGCCGAACTGCGCTGCCTGGTGTGCCAGAACCAGACCATCGCCGACTCCAACGCGGGCTTGGCGGTGGACCTGCGCAACCAGGTGCGCGACATGCTCACGCGCGGCGACACGCCCGACCAGATCACCGACTACATGACCGCGCGCTACGGCGACTTCGTGCTGTACCGCCCGCCCGTGAAAGGCACCACCGCCCTGCTTTGGTACGGTCCGGCCGCGCTGCTGGTGCTGGCCGTCGGCGTGCTGCTGCTGATCGTGCGGCGGCGCACCAAGCTGCCGCCCGAACGCTTCGAGGCCGAGCCCGACGGCGCGTGACGCGCTGATCAACGCGTCAGGCGGAGCGCGTCGGACGCCATACGCGGAAGACCCGTGGGCGGCCACGGCCCCCGACACACCCTTGAACCTCGAGAAGACCCCTCCATGAGCACGACACACCTCATCCCCCTGGACCGCCTGACCACGGCCATGCACCGCGTCGTCCGAGGCTTCGGCAGCCACGACGCGGAAGTCCGGGCAGTGGCCGGCAACCTGATCGAAGCCAACCTGACCGGGCACGATTCGCACGGCATCGGCATGTTGCCGCGCTACGCACAGGCCTTCCTGGAGGGCGGATTGAGCCCCAATACCCATGTGCGCACCGTGCTGGACTCCGGCGCCCTGCTGCGGCTGGACGGACAGGCCGGCTTCGGGCAGGTGGTGGGCCAGGAAGCCATGGCCATGGGCATTGAGCGTGCCTCCCGGCACGGCAGTTGCATCGTGGCGCTGGGCAACGCGCACCATGTGGGCCGCATCGGGGCCTGGGCCGAGCAGGCGGCGCAGGCCGGGCTGATCTCCATTCACCTGGTGAACGTGGTGGCACGCAACGTCGTGGCCCCGTTCGGCGGCGGCGATGCGCGCTTTGGCACCAACCCGGTGTGCATCGGCGTGCCGTTGCCGGGGCGGCCCCCGGTGATCCTGGACTTCGCCACCAGCATGATTGCGCAGGGCAAGACGCGTGTGGCGCACAACAAGGGCGAACCCGTGGCGCCGGGCTGCCTGATCGACGATCAAGGCCGCGACACGCAGGACCCGCGCTACAGCGTGGTCCCGCCCTGGGGCGCCTTGCTGACTTTTGGCGCGCACAAGGGCTACGGGCTGGCGGTGATGTGCGAATTGCTGGGCGGCGCGCTGGCCGGCGGGCACACCCAACGCAATGCTGACGCCAGCCAGCGCCGCGTACTGAACGGCATGTTCAGCGTGCTGCTGGACCCAGCCGCGCTGGGCGACACGGGTGCCTTCGAGCAAGAGGCCCAGGCCTTCATCGACTGGGTCAAGGCCTCGCCGCCACGCGACGGCGTGGACAGCGTGCTGGTGGCCGGCGAACCTGAGCGTGCCAGCCGGGCGCGACGCAGCGTCGAGGGCATTCCCGTGGACGGCACCACCTGGCAGGAGATCCTGGATGCCGCAGCACAGCTGGGCGTGGACCCGGCCGCAGTGAAGGCCGACGCCGGAATCGCTTGAGCGCGCAACCCCGGGGCCGACGGGCTGGGTCTTAGCCAAACCAACCCTGCAACGCCCAGCCGCCCTCGTCCTGGGGCTGCGGCAAGCGCGTGCGGTAGATCCACACCAGCCCCCCCGTGGGCGTGCCCGCAACGAAGTAATCGCGCGCTGCTGCCGGGCCATCCCACCAGCCCGCCTCGATGCGTTCAGGGCCGGCCAGCAGGCGCAGCGGTTGCCCGTCCAGCAGGGGCCGGCCTTGTCGTTCCCGCAGAGGCCGGGGCTCGGGCAGCAGCCAGGCGGGGCGGGTAAGGTGGGGCAGGTCTGCGGTGAGGCCGGCAACCGGTGGGAGCAAGCCCCCAGGGATCTGAGCGACGGGGGGCGCGCGGGAGGCCTTGGAGGGCTGGACAGCCTGGTGCCCGACACCCCGTTCCGGACGATGGTCCGCCACCGGCTCCAGGCCGTGAACCCGATCCGCTCCCAGCCGGGCTTGCAGATGCTCCACCAGACGGGCCAGCCCCTCCTGGGCGCGCGCCCGGGTGGGAAATAGCTCGCCGTCCGGTGGAGCGGCGTACGCAAGTTCGTCGCAGCGCAGGTGCAGTTCCAGCGTGGGCGCGGGCAGCGGGGTGCGGGCCAGCCGTTCGCGCAGCAGCGCGCGCAGATGCGCCACCTCGACGCAGGGCTGGCCCAGGGCGATGGGCAATGCGCTGCGGGCGGGAGTGTCATCGCCCCGGTGGCGGCGCTCATGGGCCATCTCCAGCGTGAAGCGCGACACCCGGGCCTGGCGGGCCAGCGCCCAGTGGACCAGACGGGTCAGCAGCAACTCCGCCCCATGCAGCACTTGCTCGGTGGTGTCGGCCCGTGCGAAGAGCTCGAGCCGGGTCTCGAAGGAGGTGGGCAGGCTCAGCCAGTCGCGCGGGTCGGGTGCGTCGCCGCGGGCCTGATCCAGCCGGCGCAGCAACCCGGGGCCAAAGCGGCGGGCCAGCCCCTGGCGTGGCAGAGCCTGCAGGTCGCCCAGGCGCTGCAGGCCCATGCCCCGGAGCGTTTCCAGCTCTCCCGCCCCAGAACACAACAGCGCCAGCGGCACCTCGTCGAGCCAAGCGCGCAGGCCTGTCAGGCTGGACGTATGGGGGCCGATGCCGAGCCGCAGGCGCGGCGGGTGGTTCACGGTCTCGCACCCTTCCCGCTCTTGCGTCCCTTCCCGCCCTTCACCATCGCCCCATCTGCTGCTCAAGGCCAGCAGCGCGGCACCCCAGGCCGTGGGTGCGCAGGCCAGGCGAATCTGGTGACGCAGCGGGGCCAAGGTCTCATGCAGGCGCTCGGCCAGCCGCTCCAGGCCACCGAACAGCCGCCGCGACGCGGCCACCTCCAACAGCACGGTGTGGGGCCCCTGCTCGGTGACGCAGGGGGTGAACTGCAACGCCGCCCAGGCTACGGCCCGCAGCGCCTGGCGCTCCCGCTCGGCGTCGGCCCGGCCCAGCAGGAGCGCAGGTTCCAGCGCCAGGGCTGTGGCCCGCCGCTGCCCCGGGCGCACACCCGCCTCCCAGGCCCGGACATCAACAGCCGTAAGCAGTGCGCCGTCCAGCAGGGCCAGCGGCCGGTGGGCCTGATCGGGCCCCACCGTGGTGGCAAAGGCCTCGATGGCCAGGGCCGGCAGATGCACGGCGATCCAGCAGGCAGTCGGCTTCACAAGCTCTGACCCCGTCAGCCCGAAGGCGGCGTGGCGCCGGCTTCGACCGGCACCGCTGCCCGTGACGATGCGCGTGTGGCATCCGTCGGGACCGGAGCCGCTGGCGACCATCGCCGCCGCGCTGTCGGCGACAGCACGGGCGGCAGGGCCAGGCGCAAGGGGGGCCCGCCGGCCGGGCCGCGCCGCTTGAGCACCTGCACCGCGATCTCGTCGGGGCCGCGGCCGGGATGAAGCGCCAGGCGCAGCGGCGCCGGGCTGGGTTTGCAGCGCTCGCCGATACCACGCAGCATGAAGGCCGGCCCCTCGTGGGCCTGGGCAGCCAGTTGCAAGCGGCGCAAGGACTCGGCCGCCAGGCGCTCGGGCAACCAGGCCAGGATCACGCCCACCTGGCCGCTGCGCAGCGCCTGCTCCAGCGCCCACAGGAGGTCGGCAGGGGTCAGCAGGTGGCGCACCGAGGCACCCCGGGCGCCCTCGCGCCCATGGACCACGATCAGATGGCCCACGTCCACCCCCATCTGCTGCAGCGCCTGGGCACAGGGAACGGCAGGCGGGCCGAACAGCATCACGCTGGTGCAGTTCGGCGGCGTCGGTGAGCCGGCCTGCCAGGACCCGGCCATGACAGGCGCCAGCAAGCGCATCTCCCCGACGCCGGGTTGCGCGAGCAAGAGTTCGGTCAAGACCCCACAGGGCCAGCCCCCACCCGGCAGTTGCCCATCCAGCACCCCGAACCCCGTGGGCCTGACGGCACGCGCAGTCCGGCTGAACTGGTGAGCGCGCCAGAGGTCGGGGTGAAGCCGCTCGGGGTCAACCGGCCGGCCAGGAAAATCGAAAGGCATTTTCATACTGTATATAAATACAGTTTTTTGGTCTTGAGTATCGAGAGCAGCAATTGCAAGAAGGATGCGAAGATTCCTGCATGTCAGACACTCTTGGCTACACCTCTGAGACCTCTGCGCTCGAGTCGCTCACGGCCAACGCTGCCCCCGCTGTCCTCGACTTCGGCACCAACTGGTGCGGCCACTGCCAGGCGGCTGGGGCCCTGGTAGCGCAGGCGCTGGTGCCGCATCCGGCTGTGCACCACCTGAAGGTGGAAGACGGCCCTGGACGGCGGCTGGGGCGGCAGTTTGGCGTGAAGCTCTGGCCCACGCTGGTCTTCCTGCGCGACGGGCAGGAGGTTTGCCGGCTGGTCAGGCCCACCCAGGCAGCGGACGTGGCGCAGGCGCTGGAGCGCATCAACCCGCGTGGCTGAGGCCCTGACCGGTGGCGCTGCGGCGCAGCAGGAGTCTGAGGACAGCCACGCCTGGACCTACGCCGTCTCGGTGCGCAGCCTGTGCGAGTTCACGGCCAAGCGCGGCGATCTGGACCGCCGTTTCACGCCGGCCGCCACCGCGCTGGAAGGCCTGCAGGGCCAGTCCATCGTGGCCACCCGACGCTCGCTGGACTACGAGACGGAGGTGCCGCTGGAAACCGTGTGCGGCCCGCTGCGCGTACGGGGCCGGGCTGACGGCTACGACCCGCGACGCCGCTGCCTGGAGGAGGTGAAGACCATCCGCGGGCAGCCCGAGGACATCCCCGAGAACCGCCGCCATCTGCACTGGGCGCAACTGCTGACCTACGGCGCCCTGTTCTGCCGCGCACGCGGGGTGGAGGAACTGGCCCTGGCGCTGGTGTACTTCGACATCGCCAGCCAGACCGAAAGCGAGATGTTCCAGGTGTTCGGCGCGGCCGAACTGGAACAGGGCCTGCTGCAGCGCTGCGCGGCCTTCGAGCATTGGGCTGCACAGGAGGCCGCCCACCGCCAGGCTCGCGACCCGGCGCTGCGCGCGCTGGGCTTTCCGCCAGGTGCCTTCCGTCAGGGCCAGCGCAGCCTGGCCGAGGCCGCCTACCGGACGCTGGCCAGCGGCGGCAGCCTGCTGGCACAGGCCCCCACGGGCATCGGCAAGACCATCGGCACGCTGTTCCCTGCCCTGCGCGCCATGGGGGAGAAGGGGCTGGACCGGATCGCCTACCTGACCTGCAAAGGCACCGCCCAAGGCCCGGCGCTGGAGGCGCTGGAGCACCTGCGACAGGACCTGCCGGGGCAGCCCAAGCACCGGACTCCACCCCTGCGCGTGCAGGCCATCGTAGCCAAGGAATCGTCTTGCGAACACCCGGACAAGGCCTGCCATGGTCAGTCCTGCCCGCTGGCCAAAGGTTTCTACGACCGCCTGCCCGCCACGCGGGCGCAAGCAGCGGCCGAGGGCTGGCTGGACGCCGCGGCACAGAAGCGCATCGCCCGCGAACATGGCATCTGCCCCTACTACCTGGGGCAGGAGATGGTGCGCTGGAGCGATGTGCTGGTAGGCGATGTCAACCACGCCTTCGATGGCACGGCTTTGCTGTGGGGCCTGTCGCAATCGCTGCAATGGCGCTTGGGCGTGCTGGTGGACGAGGCGCACAACCTGGTGGAGCGTGCGCGCCAGATGTACAGCGCCAGCCTGTCCACCCCCATGGTGCAGCGCATGGCACAGATCGCCCCGCACGGCCTGAGGCCGCACTTCACGCGGCTGCAGCGGGCGATGGAAGACGCTGCGCCCCCTGAAGGGACGGCCCATGCCGCCTTGGACGACCTGCCTGACGCGCTGGGCCTGGCGCTGCAGAACCTGGGGGCGTCCCTGGCCGATCATTTCCAGGGCGAGCCCCTGGCCACCGGGCCTTTGCTGGACTTCCACTTCGAGGTGCAGCACCTGCTGAAGCTGACGGACACGCTGGGTTCGCACTCCCTCCTGGACATAACCCACGGCGCCGACACCGACGACGGTCTGTGCCTGAACCTGCGCAACGTGGTGCCCGCCCCGTTCATGCGACCGCGGTGGGCCGGGCTGCACGGCTGCACCTTGTTCTCGGCCACGCTGAGCCCGCCCGACTACCAGACCCACCTGCTGGGCCTGCCCGAGGGCACCGGCTGGCTGGACGTGCCGCCGGTGTTCCCGGCAGAGCACCTGTGCGTGCAGGTGGCCGAGCGGCTGTCCACGCGCTATGCGCACCGCAGCCGATCCCTGCAGGCCCTGGCGCAGGTGGTGACACGCCAGTTCGATGCGCATCCCGGCAACTACCTGGCCTTCTTCAGCAGCCATGACTACCTGCAGCAGGCCGCCGAGGTGCTGCAGCGGCTGCGCCCGGACATCCCGCAATGGAGGCAGGAGAGGACCATGGACGCGGCGGCGCGCCGCGCGTTCCTGCAGCGCTTCGAGCCCCAGGGCCGGGGCATCGGCTTTGCGGTACTGGGCGGCGTCTTCGCCGAAGGCGTGGACCTGCCGGGCTCGCGCCTGATCGGCGCCTTCGTCGCCACCCTGGGGCTGCCCCCGGTGTCGCCCGTGCAGGAAGCCCTGCGCGCCCGGCTGGACCAGCTCTTCGGCCCGGACCATGGCTACGCCGACCTGGTGCCCGCGATGCAGAAGGTGGTGCAGGCCGCCGGACGCGTGCTGCGCACGCCCGAGGACCGCGGCTGGCTGTGGCTGCTGGACGACCGCTACCGGCGCCCGGCCGTCAGGCGGCTGCTGCCCGCCTGGTGGGCGGTGGAGTTGACGAGGGGCGAATGGGCGGGCCAAACCTGATCGGCCGGGATCGCAGGGCGCCATCGGGTCCGCTTCGGAAACACGTTTGCGAGCTGGGCAGCCGTGGGCACCAGTACCAAGTCCAATAGCATTGCGAACTCATTTCGCAAAGCTGAGGCCAACTGTGCTGGCATGGCTTGGCGGCTACGGCATACGCCCTTTCCTTTTCCGCTGTCGGCATGTGTAAACTTACGACACAGGAGCTACACATGGCCACCAATCTCGCGCTCGACCGGGAACTGCTGGACCGCGCCTTCAGGGTGAGCGGAGAGCCCACCAAGAAGGCGGCCGTGACACGTGCGCTTCAAGAGTTCATCGCTCGACGCGAGCAGCGACGAGTAGCCGAACTGTTCGGCAAGCTGGAATGGGACTCCGCCTACGACTACAAGGCAGAACGGGCCCGCAGGTCGTGAGCCTGCTCGTTGACACGTCCGTCTGGTCGCTGGCTTTCCGCCGCGACGCTGAGGCTTCCACCCAGGCCGTAGAGGTGCTTCGAAGTGCGCTTGAAGGCGCAGACCAGGTGTTCACCACCGGCTTGGTCCTGCAGGAACTGCTGCAGGGCTTTGCCGGGCCGAAGGCGCGCACCCAGCTCATTGAAAGATTCGCTGCGTTGGCTTTTCTCCAACCTGATCGCGAAGACCACATCGAGGCCGCAGAGGTCCGCAACACGTGTCGAAGGAATGGCGTTCAGATCGGAACGATCGACGCCGTACTGATTCAGCTTTGCTTGAGGCACGACTTGGTCATGCTCAGCACAGACAACGACTTTCGGTCTGCTTCAAGGCACGTCAAGTTTCGCCTTTGGAGCGGCGGCGCCTGATGTACTGACCCATCAGCTACCGCTCGGCACCACCCTAGCGCAAGACCCCCACCATACGCAGCGCGATGATGACGATGACCGCAAGCCCCAGCAAGGTGAGCAACCAGCGCCCCCAGGGCAGCCCCTTGTCAGCGTAGGGGTCGCTCAGGGCGCGGCTCGCGCCGGCGGGCAACTGCGCCACGCGGGTGAGCGTCGCGCCAAAGGGCAGGTTGATGCGGGCGCGGATGTTCACCGCCCAGCCGTTGGCGTCCAGCAGCGGCCCCAGGTTGCGCCGGCGCAGCTTCAGCCAGGCCAGCAGCATCGACGGGCCTGACACCAACAGCATCAAGCCCAGCACCACCAATGGCATCTTCCACACGGGCAGCGACAGGAAGCCGCTGAAGATGGCGGCCAGCGCCGTGCCCAGGGCGCCCACCGCCAAGCCCGCCGCCGCAAAGATGCCGGCGAACTTGGCAATGTCGAAGGCGGCTGGGGCAGTGCCTGGCGCAGGCGCGACGGGCTTGCCCGGCTTGTTGGCGGTGGCCACCTTGTCACCCGCAGCGTTCACCAGCGAGGTCGAGGAGGCCTCGATCTTCTTGTCCTGGGCCAGGGCGAACTTCTGGACCTGTTCGCCCACCATCCGTGCCAGGCGTCTGTAGGGCAGCCAGAAGGCCTGACGCACGCTGATGGGCTGCGACACGATGCGCGTCACGCTGGCGTGCCAGTCCCGTCCCTGGCGGTCGTAGAACACGCCGTTACGGCCGGCCACCATCATCTCGTCCACGTCACCCCCCGTGACGGCTGCCACGATGTCGATGGGCGCTTCGTCCTTGCGCGTGCACTGGCAATACACCAGAAAGGTGCCCGACAGCGGTGCCAAGGCGGCATGCCGGCCCGCGTCGCGCACCCGCATCACCAGATCGCAGCTGCGCTGGTCCAGGTACAGCGTGCCGGCCTGGAAGATGGCCTTGCCCTTGAGGGCGTAGAAGTCGGCCAGGTTGACGAAATTGCGCACCAGGGTGAGCAGGTCGCGCCGCAGGTGCAGCAGTTTCTCCAGCAGGCCCAGGTGCTGGGCCGCGCCGCCGGCCTGGGTATCGGCCTGGATGAGCGCCGCGATGCGTTCAGCCATGTCGCTGGCGACAAAGGCGCGCAGCGCTGCGGCGTCCAGGTCCGCCACGGGCGTGACAGGGCGGCTGGCATACCAGTCCCTCCAGGCCTGCAGCCGCGCCGACAGCGTCTGCCACTGGGGGCCGGACAGGGTGTCGACCTCGCCCAGCACGGGGGTCACGACGAGGTCACGCAAGGCGCCGATGGCGGTACTCCAGGCGGGGTTGAGCCCGTGGCGCAGCGGCAACAGGGCCTCGGCATGCACCAGGGCCAGCGGGAGTGCGGCGATGGCCTGCACGTCTGCGGCCAGCAGGCCGTCAGACAGATCGGTCAGATTCTGTTCGGTGGCGTTCAAGGCGTCGGCCGCGCGTGGGTCGAAGGCCGCCAGACGACAGCGGGTGAAGTAGTCCTCCACCTTGGCCTGCACGGCATCGAAGGCCGCCGCAGCCGCCGCGGTCTCGGTGCCCCAGGCCATGACGGCACTGCCAGGGGCGTCGGCCTGTGTCGAGGCTTCGCCTTCAGCGCGCCAGTCACACACCGCACGGGCAGCGGCGACGAAGGCTTCCAGTCCGGCCTGGTCCAAGCCCGGCTCGCCGCTGCGGTCCAGCACGCCGCCCTGCGCGCCCACGATCGTGGCGATGGCGGCTGCAACGTCGGGATCTGCGCTCAAGCCCGGCACCACCACGCCGTCGCCGTTGAACTGGTTTGCCGCGAACAATGCGCTGGTGTCCGACAAGTCGGCCAGCGACACGGTACGGTCGTCGGGCCGGCCCAGCGCCGCCAGCAAGGCCCGGGCGGCGCCGGCCACCGCTGCGCCGTCGGCGTGGCCCTCGTCCAGCGCCTGCAGCGGCAGACTGTCACCCGGCTCGAACAGGATCTGCGGATCACGCAGCACGTCGCAGGTCCACTTCACCGCGGCCAGCAGATCGGGCACGCGCACACACCCTTCACTGCGGCGGTCGATGAGCTGCAAGGTGTGCTCATCAAACTCGAGCCCGCTGGTGGGCACGGTCAGCACCGCCCAAAGCTTCTGGTCGAGCTGGTCCAGATGCCGCAGGTCGTCTTCGGTCTCGATGCAGACCTGGTCGAAACCGCCGGTGCGAAAGAACTTCCAGCGATGCGCAGCACTCGCGTCGGATCTCATGTTCATGATGGGTGTCTTGTGTGTTGGAACGGGCCTTGGCATGCCGAGTTTGCCGCATTGGACGCACGGCCCGGCGGCTTCGACGGGCGCGCTGCTGGCAGCAGATCATCCGATGCCCGGCAGGCGTGACCAAGCGGGTCTTTCCCTGAGAGGTCAGCGTTCACCTTCGCCGCTCACCCTCGCCGCTCACCTTTGCGTCCGTATGGCCAGAACCTGCGCATACGCAATAGGCGCAACACGGCACTGGGCAGGATCTTTCCAACCGCCGCCGGCTCCTGGCGGGGGCGTTCCTCAGGAGATCAGACCCATGCACCGAAAGCACTTCAGCGCCCACCGCACCCTCGTTTCTGCCGCCGCCCTGATGTTCGGATTGGCAGGTGCCAGCGCCCAGGCCCAAGGCTTTGCCGGGATTGCTGCCGGCAACTCCCGCGCCGGCATCGACTGTGCCGGCACGCTCACCTGCGACCGCAACGATACCGCCTGGAAGCTGTACGGCGGCTACATGTTCCATCCCAACTTCGGCGCACAGGCCGAGGTCTACCGTCAGGGACGCGCAAAGTTCTCGGCCAGCCTGACCGATGGCACGGTGGCCACGGGTGAACTCAAGGGCGACGGCATGGGCCTGTACGGTCTGGCGCTGGCCAAGGACGGCATCTGGTCGGTGTTCGGCAAGGCCGGGTTGCTGTCTTCCCGCATCACCGGCGCCGCGCGCGTGCAGGACCTCGGCAGCAGCAGTCGCGAGACCCACACGCACTTCGGTTGGGGCGTAGGCATGGGCATGGACTGGAACAAGAACTTTGGCGGTCGCCTGGAGTACGAGCGCCTGCGCGGACGCCTGTTGGGCGAGTCTGTCGATGTGGATCAAGTAACGGCCGGCATCGTGGCCCGGTTCTGAACGAGGCGAACCGAATGAATCCCCTGCGCCGCCTTCTCGTCCATGTGGACGGCTCCCCCCGCAGCACGCAACGTCTGCAAATCGCCCGTCGACTCGCCCAATCCTGTGACGCTGGCGTGACCGCCATGCTGGCCGTGGAGCCGGCCTGGGTGGCCGTGCCCATGGCAGGCATGGGCGATGCCGGTGGCGCGATCCTGCTGCAGGCTGCGGAAGACGAACGCCGTCAGCGCGCTCGAGCCCAGTTTGACGAGCTGATGGCCACCCCCGGCCCGGGCGTGACCTGGTGCGATGCGGGCAATATCCCCGCCCTGACCGCCTTCGCCCAGCGTGCGCTGTACAACGACTTGCTGGTGATGGGCCAGCACGACCCCGACGATGCGCTGGCCTGGGGCGTGCCGGGCGACTTTGTGCCCTCGGCCGTCATCGCGAGCGGCCGTCCGGCGCTGGTGGTGCCCTCGGTGGGTGACCATCCCAAGATCGGGCAGCGGGTACTCGTGGCCTGGAAGCCCACCCGTGAAGCTGCTCGTGCGGTGAGCGCGGCGCTGCCGATGTTGCAGAGCGCACAGGCCGTGGATGTGGCACTTTGGTCGGAACCCTCAGACAGCCGCGATGGCAGCGAACCGGCCGCGCGGGATGTCTGGCTGGAGGATTGGCTGCAGGCCCATGGCGTACAGGCACAGATGCTGCACCAGGGCGCAGACGGTCGCGCCGTGGGCGACCTGCTGCTGTCGCTGGCTGCCGAGCGCAGCAGCGACCTGCTCGTGATGGGCTGCTACGGGCACACGCGCGCCCGGGAGTGGCTGCTGGGCGGCGTCACCCATCGTGTGCTGCACTCGATGAAGCTGCCAGTGCTGCTGGCGCACTGAGCCGCACTGACCGGCTGTGAAGACCCGCTGCGGGGCGCGTTGATGCAGGCCAAACCCTTCAGTGGCCGCGTCGTGCTGCTCGGGCTGGGCTGCATCGGCCGCGGTGTGCTGCCGCTGCTGCGGCGCCACCTGGAACTCGAGCCGCGTCGAGTGCTGCTGATCAGCCCCGACAGCCCCGCCTTGCAGCACGCTGCGTCGCAGGGTTACGCGGTGCTGCCGGCGCGCGTCACGCAACGCAATCTGCGCAAGCTGCTGGCGCCTCGGCTGCGGCCCGGCGACCTCCTGCTCAACCTGTCCGTGGGCGTGGACTCGGTGCCGCTGATCGCCTTGGCGCGCGAGCGCGGGGCGCTGTACGTGGACACGGCGCAGGAACCCTGGGCAGACGAGAGCGTGGCCCCGCTCGCGTTGCGGACCAATCACGCCCGTCGGCAGGCCGCGCTGCGACTGGGACGCCGGCCGGGCAGCCCCACGGCAGTGCTGTGTCATGGCGCCAACCCGGGGCTGGTGTCGCACTTCGTCAAGGAAGCCCTGCTGCGCCTGGCCCGGCAGCAAGGGCTGTCTACGGCGGCCCCCACCGCACCCGGGGAATGGGCCAGGCTGGCGCACCAACTGGACGTGCGCACGATCCACATCGCCGAGCGCGACACCCAGTGGAGCGCCAACCATCGCCTGCCCAGCGAATTCGTCAACACCTGGTCGGTGCGGGGCTTCATCGAGGAAGCGATGCAACCCGCGGAAATCGGCTGGGGCACGCATGAACGCCGGCTGCCGACCAACGGCCACCGCCACCGCGGCCACGCGCCCGGCATCTGGCTGTCCCAGCCCGGGGCGGCCACGCGAGCCTTGACCTGGACCCCCCATCTCGGCCCCACCCTGGGCTTTGTCATCACCCACATGGAGTCGCTGACGATCGCCGACTGGTTGACCATCGGCCCCCGCCAGCGGCCGCAGTGGCGGCCGACCGTACATTACGCCTACCGCCCCTGCGATGACGCCGTGCTGTCGCTGCATGAACTTGTGGGCACTGGGTGGCGCATGCCAACGCTTCAGCGGCATCTGGGAGACGACATCGTCGGCGGCACCGACGAGCTGGGTGTGCTGATCGGCGGCCCGGCGAGTGGCGCGCTCTGGCTGGGCTCGCAACTTACGGCCGCCGAGGCGCGCGAGACCGTCGCCGGCAACAGCGCCACCACTCTGCAGGTGGCCGCAGGCGTCATGGCTGCGGCGGTGTGGGCCAGCCAACACCCCGACCGCGGATTGCTGGAGCCGGAGGATCTGCCGCACGAGGAGATCCTGGCGCTGGCCCGGCCCTACCTCGGCACGATGGCCGCCGTCCACACCGAGTGGACGCCGTTGGAAGGCCGTGGCCACGACATGGACCGGCCACCCGAGCCGGCCGACCCATGGCAGTTCGCCAACGTACAGGTCTGACGCTACCCGATTGAGCCGCCCGCACCGCCGGCCAGCATCACCAGACGCTCGCATCCCCCGACGGCCGGGAGGCCGCTTCAACCAGCACCCACCTGCGCACTCATCCACGCACACACCAAGGGAATCACCTCCCCGCCCCTGGCTGCCCCCAAGCCGCACGGCCTTCCACCAGGGCTTGCGGCTGGTCAACCGGCCTCGTCCCAGGCCACCTAGCGTCACGCAGATCAAGGAGCCCGAATGACTGAACCCTCTGCCGCTTCAACCACCTCCACCGAGATCACCATGGGTACTCATCTGCCGCCCGACGTTCTGCCCATCGTGCCGATGCGCAACCTGGTGCTGTTCCCGCAGGTGCTCGCACCCATCACCATTGGCCGTCCTCGCTCGGTCGCCGCCGTGGTCCGGGCCATCGGCTCCAAGGATCCGCTCATCGTCGTGTTGCAGCGTGACCCCACGGTTGACGACCCAGGTCTGGTGGACATGCACCCCGTGGGCACGCTGGCCAGGATCGTGCAGCACGCCCGTGCGGAAGAGTCGCAATGGCATGTGGTGTGCCAGGGCATTGAGCGGGTGCGGGTCCTTGAACTCGTGGGTGGCCACCCGTTCATGGCCGCCCGAATCGAGCGGATCCCCGAGCCCGGCACGAGCGAGAGGGCGTCGGCCCAAGCCGAGGCGCTGTCACTGCAGTTGCGTGAACGCACGGCGGAGTTGCTGTCGCTGCTGCCCAGCGTGCCCACCGAAGTGACGCAGGTGATGCAGGCCACGGCCTCGCCGTCGGAACTGGCTGACCTGGCCGCCAGCCTGGTGGACGCCGAGCCCGAGCAGAAGCAGGTGCTCTTGGAGACCCTGGAAACCGAGGGGCGGCTGCGTGCCGTGCTGGACCTGGTGACCCACCGGGTGCAGGTGCTGCGACTGTCGCAGGAGATTGGCGTACGCACGAAGGAGCAGTTCGACGACCGGCAGCGTCGCGTGCTGCTGAACGAACAGATGCGAGCCATCCGCAAGGAACTGGGCGAAGACTCGGAGCAATCGCAGGACTTCCAGCGCCTGGATGAGGCCATCGCCAGGGCGGGTATGCCGCCCGAGGCGGATGCGCAGGCCCGCAAGGAGTTCGAGCGGCTCAAGCGGATGAGCGATGCCTCGGGGGAGGGCCCGATGCTGCGCACCTGGCTCGAGTGGATGACCGAGCTGCCGTGGGCAGAGCCCGCTTCCCGGGACATCGATCTGGCGACCGCGCGCGGGGTCTTGGAGGCCGACCACTTCGGCCTGCCCAAGGTCAAGCGCCGCATCGTCGAGTACCTGGCGGTGCGCAAGCTCAACCCGAAGGGCCGCGCACCCATACTTTGCTTTGCGGGCCCGCCCGGTGTGGGCAAGACCTCGCTGGGCCAGAGCATTGCCAAGGCACTGGGCCGCCCCTTCGTGCGGGTGTCGCTGGGCGGCGTGCATGACGAGGCCGAGATCCGCGGCCACCGCCGCACCTACATCGGCGCACTGCCCGGCTTGGTGGTGCAAGGCCTCAAGCGCTCAGGCGCGCGCGACTGCGTGATGATGCTCGACGAGGTGGACAAGATGGGCACCAGCCTGCGCGGCGACCCGGCCGCCGCCTTGCTGGAGGTGCTGGATCCGGAACAGAACCACACCTTCCGTGACCACTACCTGGGCTTGCCCTTCGACCTGAGTAGGGTGGTGTTCATCGCCACGGCCAACGTGATGGACGCCGTACCCGCCCCGGTACGTGACCGGATGGAGGTGATCGAGCTGCCCGGCTACACACAGGAGGAGAAGCTGCAGATCGCACGGCGCTACCTGGTGCAGCGGCAACTTGAGATCGCCGGACTGGATGCTGCGCACTGCATCATTACCGACGCCGCACTCCGGGAGCTGGCCGCCAGCTACACGCGTGAGGCCGGGGTGCGGCAGCTGGAGCGCGAGATCGGCCGGCTGATGCGCCACGCCGCCATGCGCGTGGCTGCAGATGCGGCTGCCGTCGTGTCCATGGACGCAGTCGACCTTGAGGGCATCCTGGACCCGGCGCCCTACGAGCACGAAACCGCGCTGCGCGCCGGACTGCCCGGGGTGGCCACTGGCCTGGCCTGGACGCCTGCCGGCGGGGACATCCTTTTCATCGAGGCGACCCGGGTCCCGGGCGCAGACAAGCTGATCCTCACAGGTCAACTCGGGGATGTGATGAAGGAAAGCGCGCAGGCCGCCGTGACTCTGCTGAAGTCACAGTCACTGACCATGGGCATCGCGGCGTCGGCGTTCGAGCATGTGGACGTGCATGTGCATGTGCCGGCCGGCGCGATCCCCAAGGACGGACCCAGCGCCGGGGTGGCCATGTTCATCGCCCTGGCATCCTTGTTCACGCAGCGCCCGGTGCATCCGGACGTGGCGATGACGGGGGAGATCAGCCTGCGCGGCCTGGTGCTGCCGGTGGGTGGCGTCAAGGAAAAGGTACTGGCCGCACTACGGGCAGGCGTGCGCACCGTACTGCTGCCGGCACGCAACCGTAAGGACCTGATCGACGTGCCCGAGGAGGCCCGCGCGCAGCTTGAGTTCGTCTGGCTGGAAAGAGTCGAAGATGCACTGGTGGCGGCCTTGGGAGAGCGCCGCCACCACCGCGCGCCGGAAGAGTTCGCGCTCAGCTGACCCGCGCCGCGAACGGCCCCGGTCCCTGTTCAGCCTCTGGCTCGGGCAGCGCTGGGGACGGCCGGCGAAGCGCCTCGAAGCGCGTCTCCAGTTCGCGCCCCGTAAACGACGTCAGGTCTACGGGCGCCGACCAGCGCACGCGCTTGGCTGCCTGTGCGGGCAAGGCCAGGCGAATCTCGCCCAGCAGGCTGCTGGAGGCGATGAGCACCAGCCCATCGCACTGCCCAGAGCGCACGCCCAGATCGAGATGGCGCGCCAGTTCATGGGCGAAGCGGCGATGCTCGCGCTGCCGGGGTGTGGTGCGCGGCACGAAGCTGGTGGCGCCGGGCTGGCCCTTGCTCGCGCGGCCCAACTGGTCAAAGGCCAATGACTCCGTGCGCAGTCGCGAAGCCGGGTTTACCCAGGCCCGCAACTCACGCCAGCGTTCAGCCGGTTCAGTCTGCTCGAACAGGCGCGCTCGTGAGCCGTCCGCAATCACGATCCAAGTCGGTTTCATCTCCACTCCTTGAGCCGCCGACGGGCAGCCCACAGATGCAATGTCGAGTCCGTACCCGACAGGCCCTTGCGCCGGCGCAAGAGCCGTGAGCGCATGGCGCCCAAGATGCGATGCAACGCAGGCTTGCGGGCCTGTGGAACTCGACCACCCCCTGAACCCATAGCGCGAACGCAAGGAGCCCCTGACCATGAAGAACGACAGCGAACTGAAGAAAGACGTCCTGGCCGAACTGGAGTGGGACCCGGAAATCAACGCCGCCTCCATCGGCGTGGCCGTCAAGGAAGGCATCGTCACCGTCAGCGGGCATCTGGACACCTACGCTGAGAAGTTTGCGATTGAGCGGGCCTTGCGGCGCATTGATGGCGTACGGGCCACCGCAATGGAGGTGGACGTCACCCTTTCACCCCAGCATCGGCGCAGCGACAGCGATATCGCCGCCGCCGCTGCCCAGGCGCTGAAGTGGCAGGCCCGAGTACCTGCCGAGCGGTTGCGTGTGAGCGTGGAGCATGGATGGATCCGCCTTTCTGGCGAGGCGGACTGGGACTTCCAGCGCCGAGCGGCCGAAAAGGCCTTGCGTCCCCTGATGGGCGTGGTGGGCGTGAGCAACGAGATCACGCTGGCCGCCAAGGCCCTGCCGACGGACCTGTCGACCCGCATCTCAGAGGCCCTGCAGCGCCAGGCCCTGCGCGAGGCGCGACGAGTGGACGTGTCAGTGGACGGCGCCAAGGTCACGTTGCGCGGCACGGTGCACTCCTGGCAAGAGCGCGACGCAGTGCAGGGGGCGGTGTGGGCGGCACCGGGTGTGCGCACCGTGGTCAACGAGATCCACGTCGGGGCCTGACCAGACGCCAGGCGCGCCACGGTGTCCGGGATCCGTCCCGGCGCTTCAATCCTGGCGCATGGCCCGGGACAGCAGGATCACGGGCAGCAAGCCCACCAGGACAATGGCCAGGGACGGCAGGGCTGCCTCGGCCAGGCGTTCGTCACGCGCAAGGTTGTAGGCCACCACCGCCAACGTGTCGCTGCCGAAAGGCCGCAGCACCAGCGTGGCGGGCAATTCCTTCATGACGTCCACGAACACCAGCAGCATCGCAGCCAGTACCGGGCGCCGCAGCAGCGGCAGGTGCAAGCGCCAGAAAATCCGGCCGCGGCTGGCGCCGAGCATGCGCGCCGTCTCGTCCACCGAGGCCGGCACGCGCGCGTAACCCGCCTCCACCGATTGGAGGGCCACCGACGAGAAGCGCACCAGGTAAGCGTAGAGCACCCCCAGCAGGGTACCCGTGACCCAGGGTGTCAGCGCAGTCTGCGGCCAGCGCTCCTGGGCCCAGCCCAGCGGCACCAGGATACCGATGGCCACCACCGCACCGGGCACCGCATAACCGAGCGACAGCACACGCGCGGCCCATCCCAGGACGGCATCCGTGCGCGAGGTGGATCCCCCCTGCCGGCGCAGGGCGAACCCCAGCGCCAGTGCCACTGCGGTGGCAGCCAACGCGCTCATGCCTGCCAGACGGAACGTGGCCCAGGCCCAATGGCCAAAACGCTCCAAAGGCAGGCCGAGTTCACCGTACTGCGCCTCACGCCACAGCATGCCCAGCAGCCAGACCACCGGCAGGCCGAAGCCCAGCAACACAGGCAGTGTGCAAAAAGCGCACACGGCCCAGGCCACCCGGCCGCGCAGCGCCACCGGGCGGGCTTCGGCCGCCTGCGCCGCCCCAACGCGGCTGGTGGCAAAGCGCAGCCGGGATTGCGCGGCCCGCTCCAGGGCCAGCAGCACCGCCACCACGAGCAACAGCAAGGAGGCCAATTGGGACGCCGCCACCGGATCGTTCATCGACAGCCAGGCGCGGTAGATACCAGTGGTGAAAGTGGCCAGCCCGAAGAAGGCGCCCACGCCGTAGTCAGCCAGCGTCTCCATCAGGGCCAGGGCCACGCCCGCCACCACTGCCGGCCGTGCCAGGGGCAGCGCCACCGTGAGCAGGCGCCGGACCAGGCCCGCCCCCAGCAGACGGGCGGCCTCCATCATCTGAACGGCACGGTCGCCCAGCGCGGTGCGGGTCAGCAGATAGACATAGGGGTACAGGCACAGCACGAACAGCACAATGGCACCTCCCAGGCTGCGCACATCGGGCCACAGGGGGCTGCGCACCTCCGTCCCGTGCCATGGGGCCAGGGCTTGGCGCAAGGCCTGCTGCAACAGGCCGCTGGGCTGCAGCGCGTCGGTGGCGGTGTAGGCCAGCACGTACGCTGGCATCGCCATGGGCAGCAGGAGTCCCCACTCGAAGAAGCGCTGGCCCGGAAAGCGAAACAGCGCCACCGCCACCGCAGTCCCCACGCCCAGCAGGACGGTGCCCAACGCCACCCCCCCGGCCAGCAGCAGGGATTGGCCGACATAGCTGGCCATCACCGTCTGAGCCTGGTGGCTCAGAACGGCCAGCGCCTGTGCGTCCAGGCGCGCCCAGGACATCAGCACCCCTGCCACGGGCGCAGCCAGCACCAGCGCCATCAGGATGAGCAACGCCTTCATGGCGTCACACGCCTCAAGGCGGACAAGCCGATGGAAATGAGAACCATACTCATTTGGATATCATACGGCCCATGTTTCTGTCGCTCGACGCCGTCAGTGTCCGTTACCCCCGCAGCACCGCCGTGCGGCCCGCGGTAGACCGGGTCACCCTGTCGCTGGCGCCCGGACAGATTGGCGTGCTGATCGGCCCTTCGGGCTGCGGCAAGACCTCGCTGCTGCGGGCCGTGGCCGGGCTGGAACCGGTAGCCGAGGGCCGCGTGCGCATGGACGGCCGCACCCTGGGCGATGCCGCCCTGGGGGTGCATCTGGCGCCAGAGGACCGCCGCATCGGCATGGTGTTCCAGGACTACGCCCTGTTTCCCCACCTGAGCATCGCCGACAACGTGGCCTTCGGCATCCACCAAATGCCCAGGGCGCAGCGGCAGACCCGGGTGGCGCAACTGCTGGACCTGGTAGGCCTGGCGCACACCGCCAAGAGCCTGCCGCACCAACTGTCTGGCGGACAGCAACAACGCGTGGCTTTGGCCAGGGCTCTGGCGCCGCAACCGCACCTCCTGCTGCTGGACGAGCCCTTTTCCAGCCTGGACGTGGACCTGCGCGAGCGCCTGGCCCAGGACGTACGACAGATCCTCAAGGCCCACGGCACGGGAGCCCTGGTGGTCACGCACGACCAGCTCGAGGCGTTTGCCATGGGTGACGTCATCGGCGTGATGAACGCCGGCCGCCTGGAGCAGTGGGACAACGCCTATGCGCTGTACCACCGCCCAGCCACCCGCTTCGTAGCGCAATTCATCGGCCACAGCGTGTTCACGCCCGGCCAGATCGTGGCTTGCGCGCACGGGCCCTGTGTGCACACCCCCGTGGGCGAACTGAACGACCCCGAAGGCTGCCTCTTGCCCACCGCCTACCCTGGCGGGCAGTGCGACGTGCTGCTGCGCGCAGACGACATCGTCCACGACGATGCCTCACCCGTGAAGGCCTGCATCGAGCGCAAGGCCTTCCGTGGCTCGGAGTTCCTCTACACGCTGCGGCTGGCCAGCGGCGAGCGGGTCATGGCCCACGTACCCTCCCACCACGACCATCAAGTGGGCGAGTGGATCGGCATCCGGGCCGAGGTAGACCACGTGGTGACCTTCGAGCGGGCACCCGCCTGACCGCACCGCGTTGCCAGGCCCAGCCCAGAGGTATCCCAACCCGGGCCCCGGCGCAGCCGACAGCCCGCTGCGTGCCACCCGCCAGGGCGTCGTTCTGTCACGTAACTTTGCACTTGCGCCGCCCTCGAAACCAGGGCGAGTCCTATACTCGTTGTGCGTCATGACGTCCCTGAAACCGGCGTCGTGGCAGGGGCCCCGTGGTCCCGAATCTGTCACCAACGCCTCTCACATTCTCAGCATTCGCAGGACAAGACATGGGTGCCAAACTGAAGGTCGCCGGCTTCATCGCCCTGGGCGCCGTGGCCGGTGCGCTGGCCACCATGCAAGTGCAGGCTGTGGCGCAACGTTCGCTGTCACCGCTGCCGATCGAGGAGTTGCAGCAACTGGCCGCCGTCTTTGGCATCGTCAAGAGCGATTACGTAGAGGCGGTCGACGAGAAGAAGCTGATCTCCGATGCGATCGGCGGCATGGTGGCGGGGCTGGACCCGCACTCCCAGTATTTCGACAAGAAGACCTTCAAGGAATTCCGCGAAGGCACCACGGGCAGATTCGTGGGCGTAGGCATCGAGATCAACATGGAAGACGGCCTGGTCAAGGTGGTCTCGCCCATCGAGGGCTCGCCGGCCTTCCGCGCCGGCCTGAAGCCCGGCGACCTCATCACCCGCATCGACGACACCGCCGTGCGCGGGCTGACGATGAACGACGCCGTCAAGCGCATGCGCGGTGAGCCCAACACCAAGGTGGAATTGACCATCTTCCGCAAGGAGGAGAACCGCAGCTTCCCGGTGACCATCGTGCGCGAGGAGATACGCACCCAGAGCGTGCGCGCCAAGGTGGTGGAGCCGGGCTACGGCTGGGTGCGCGTCAGCCAGTTCCAGGACCGTACCGTGGAAGACTTCGTGCGCAAGGTCGAAGAACTGTACAAGGCTGACCCCCAGCTCAAGGGCCTGGTGCTGGACCTGCGCAACGACCCCGGCGGACTGCTCGACGGTGCGGTGGCCATCAGCGCCGCCTTCCTGCCGTCCAACGTGTCAGTGGTGTCCACCAACGGGCAGTTGGCCGACTCCAAGGCAGTGTTCAAGGCGGCGCCGGAGTTCTATGCCCGCCGCGGTGGGCCTGACCCGCTGAAACGGCTGCCCGCAGCGCTGAAAAACGTGCCGCTGGTGGTGCTGGTCAATGAGGGCTCGGCCTCGGCCAGCGAGATCGTGGCCGGCGCATTGCAGGACCACAAGCGCGCCACCATCATGGGCGCGCAGACCTTCGGCAAGGGCTCGGTGCAGACCGTGCGCCAGTTGAGCCCCGACACCGCGCTGAAGATCACCACGGCGCGCTATTACACCCCCAGCGGCCGCTCCATCCAGGCCAAGGGCATCGTGCCCGACATCTGGCTGGACGAAACCGCCGAAGGCAACGTCTTCGCCGCCCTGCGCACCCGCGAGGCCGATCTGACAAAGCACCTGTCGGAAAGCGCCGGCAAGCCCGACGCCAAACCTGACGCCGAACGCGAGAAGGCCCGGGCCGAGGAGCGCAAGAAGATCGAGGAACAACTGGCCAAGCAGCGCGAGTCCATCAAGCCGCTGCCCGAGTTCGGCACCACAGAGGACTTCCCGTTGCAGCAGGCGCTGAACCAGTTACGCGGCAAGCCCGTGGCAGTGAGCAAGACGGCCACCGAGCGCAAGGCCGCGGTCGACCCGGCGGCCAAGTAAGCGCCCGGCGCTCCAGGCGTGCGGGCCGGCCCAGGACCGGCTGGCTTTGAATCGAAGGGATCCCAGGGGGCCCTTCCCACCACACAGGAGCGCGGATTCCATGCCCCCCCGCATCAGCCTGATCGGCGCGCCCACCGACATCGGTGCCGGCACGCAAGGCGCACGCATGGGCCCGGAGGCCCTGCGTGTGGCAGGCCTGCAAGCTGCACTGGAGAGCCACGGCGCTGAAGTGGTGGACCGAGGCAACCTCACGGGCCCGCCCAACCCCTGGCAGCCACCCAAGGATGGCTATCGCCATCTGGCGGAGGTGGTGGCATGGAACCACGCGGTGCATGAAGCCGTGCACGCGGAATTGGCGGCAGGGCGCCTGCCCATGCTGCTGGGCGGCGACCACTGCCTGGCCATCGGCTCCATCAGCGCCGTGGCGCGCCACTGCCGCGAGCAGGGTCGCAAACTGCGCGTGCTGTGGCTGGACGCGCACGCCGACTTCAACACCAGTGCGCTGACCCCCAGCGGCAATGTCCACGGCATGCCGGTGGCCGTGCTCACGGGTCACGGGCCGGCGGAATTGACATCCATCGGCGGCAACGCACCCGCCCTGCCCGCCAAGGCCTTCCGGCAGATCGGCATCCGCAGCGTGGACCCGGGGGAAAAGCGCTTCGTCCACGCCCAGGGACTGGAAGTCTTCGACATGCGCTTCATCGACGAGATGGGCATGCGCCACACCATGGAGCTCGCCCTGGCCACGCTGGATGCCCACACCCACCTGCATGTGAGCTTCGACGTCGACT
Organism: Betaproteobacteria bacterium; assembly: GCA_037127635.1. Classification (GTDB taxonomy): domain Bacteria; phylum Pseudomonadota; class Gammaproteobacteria; order Burkholderiales; family Burkholderiaceae_C; genus Rubrivivax. The sequence continues at coordinate 31,436 of JBAXYD010000003.1, forward strand.
TCCTGGACCCCGGCATCGCCCCGGGCGTGGGCACCACCGTGCCCGGTGGCCCCACCTACCGCGAGGCCCAGCTGTGCATGGAGATGATCGCCGACACCGGCCGTCTGGCCAGCCTGGATGTGATGGAACTGAACCCGGCCCTGGACGTGCGCAACCAGACCGCTCTGTTGGCGGTGGACCTGATCGAGAGCCTGTTTGGCAAGAGCACGTTGATGCGTGCGCCCCCTTGAAGGCTCTGGCCAGCGCCGCCCTACCTCGGCTCCTGCCTCAAGAGAAAACGTTGCTGCCGTACCCACGAAACCGTTCGCACTGAGCCCTTCGACTTCGCTCAGGACAGGCCTGTCGAAGTGCGCGCGAGGGCTTCGACAAGCTCAGCCCGAACGGCTTTTTGCGAACGCCAGGCGCGGTCATGGGTCTGGGATGCTCTCAAGCCAAGCCAGCACCTCCCCGTACCACTGGCGTGAGTTTTGGGGCTTGAGGATCCAGTGGTTCTCGTCGGGGAACCACAGCAACCGGGACTCCACCCCCCGCGCCTGCAAGGTGTTGTAGTACGCCAGCCCGTTGTGGTCGGGCACGCGGTAGTCCAGTGCACCGTGGGTGATCAGCGTGGGCGTGCTCATCGCCGCCGCGAAAGCGGCCGGGCTCTGCGACTGCACCTTGCTCAAATCGTCCCAGTACTGGGCGCCGAGGTCCAGGTGGCGCAACGTGTAGGAGTCGGCACTCCAGGTGGCCACGCGGTCAAAGACGCCAGCGTGGCACACAAAGCTGCGGTAGCGGCCCCCAGGCACATGCCCGTTCATCCAGGCTGCGAGGAAACCCCCGTAGCTGCCGCCGCCTGCATGCACGCGCTGGCGGTCCACCCAGGGCTGGCGCAGCAGCCAGTCGGTGCCGGCCTCGATGTCCTGCAATTCCAGCTCGCCCGTGCGGCCCACGATGGCCTGGCGGAACGGCCAGCCAAAGCCGCTGGAACCGTGGAAGTTGACCATCGCCACCACCTGCCCGCGGGCGGCCAGCACATGCGGGTTCCAGCGCCAGGAGAAGCTGTCGCCGCAAGCCGCATACGGCCCGCCGTGGATCATCTGGAACACGGGGTGCTTCTTGCGGGGGTTGAAGTCGGGTGGGAACACCAGCCACATCTGCACCTGGTCACCCAAGGCCCCCACCAGCTCGACCTCCTGCACACGCCCCAAGCGGACCTTGAGCAGCGCACGGTCGTTGAAGGTCTCGAGCCTGCGGGGAGAGACTCCCAGCCTGTGAGCCCGCACCTGTGCTGGGTGTGTGGCCGCATCAGCCAGCGTGACCAGCACCTCGTCCTGCGCCGCGTGATCGAAAGCCAGCACCGTGCCGCCCTGCACCGCCACTTCGGTGCTGTCGGTGGCCAGGTTGTGGCGAAAGACATGGCAGCGCCCGCGCGCCTCGGCCGTGAAGAAGACGGCATCGCCTTGCGGACTCCAGCGCAGGCCGGTCTGCACATCCAGTTCGCTACGCGCCGTAGCCCCGCTGAAGCCGTGGCGGCGGTCGAACACCGCCAACTCGCCAAAGGCCGTGTGGTACTCGCCCAGCCGCGCGGCCACCACCGCAAGGCGTTGTCCGTCAGGGCTGTACCTCGGGCCGCTGAAGTCCCAGGGCTGCGCCTCGCCCAGGCTGCGCACACGGCGCGTCTTCAGGTCCATCTCGTACAGGCAAGCCCGGTGCGCAGGTGACTTCTTTTGCGACGGGTCGTGCACGAAAGCCAGGTGCCGGCCGTCCGGGCTCAGGTCAAAGTGCTGCAGGCCCGGGTCGGCGCGCGGCAGTTCCCAGGCCGTTCCTTCGAACAGGTCGCGCACCCGGCCGCTGGCCAGATCCAGCAGGCACAGGTGCGGCACCCGGCCCTGCGGCAAGTTGCGGTCCCAATGGCGGTACAGGCCCTCAGACGTGGCGTAGCCCGTGGACTTGCGGTCGGCCTCCTGCTGGTGGCGCCGGGCCTGCGCAGCCGCACCGCGCAATGCCGGCCACAGCCAGGCCACGAAGACCAGCCCGCGGCCGTCAGCCGTCCAGCGAAAAGCATCCACACCGGGCTTGAAGCGGCTTACCCGGCGCGCCTCGCCGCCGTCGGCGTCCAGCACGTACAGCTGGGGCGTGCGGTCTTCCTCGCCTTCCTGGGTGCGCTTGGCCGCGAAGGCAATGCGGCTGCCGTCGGGCGACCATGCCGGCTGACCATCACGGTCGCCGCAGGCCGTGAGGCGCCGGGGCGCGCCGCCCAGGGTGGACAGCATCCACAGGCTGGCGCGGCCGCGGTTCTCGGCCATGTCATAGCGGGTGACGGTGCACACGGCACGGCTGCCGTCGGGCGAGACGGCCACGCCGGACAGGCGCTCGAGTTGCCACAGGGCGTCGACGGTGAGCGCGGGGGCTGCAGCGCGCGTCATGCAGCCGCCCTCGCCCGCTCTTCCTCGCGCAGGCGCAGCACGCGCCGCTGCACCTTGCCGGTGGTGGTCATGGGCAGCGCCTCGATGAACTCGATCTCCTTGGGGTACTCGTAAGGGGCGAGCTTGCCGCGCACGTGCTTCTGAAGCTCGGCCACCAGCGCCTCACCCGCGGCGTGGCCCGGCGCCAGCACCACATAGGCCTTGACCACCGCGCCGCGCTCGGCGTCCGGCTTGGGCACCACGGCCGCATTGGCTACCGCCGGATGCTTGACCAGGCAGTTCTCGATCTCGCTCGGCCCGATGCGGTAGCCGGCGGCCTTGAACATGTCGTCGCTGCGGCCCTGGTACCAGAGGTAACCCGCCTCGTCCATCACGGCCATGTCACCCGTGCGGCACCATGCGTTCGCCGGGTCACCGGTGAACTTGGCGCGCGTGGCCTCGTCGTTCCTCCAATAGCCCAGGAAGAACACCGGGTCGGGGTGGCCGTGGATGTCGCGTCGGTGCACGGCCACATCGCCTGGCATGCCCCGCGGGCACTCCTGGCCCTCGTCGTCGATCACCGCCACGCGGTGGCCGGGGTAAGGCCGGCCCATGCTGCCGGGCTTGGCCGGCCAGCCAGGCGCCACACGGCCCCGCTCGTCGAGCAGGACGGTGCAGTTGCCCACGATGTAGTTGATCTCGGTCTGGCCGAACATCTCGTTCACCGTCACGCCCAGGTGATCGCGGCACCAGCTGAACACGGTGTCACCCACCGCCTCGCCCGCGCTCATGATGGCGCACAGGTGCAGCCGGTAGCGCTGCGCGGGTTCGGGCACCGCCTTCATCATGGCCTTGAGCGCCGTGGGGAACAGGAAGCTGTGCGTGACGCGGTGCTGCTGCAGCAGCTCAAACGCCCGCTCGGGTCCGAAGCGGCCCTGGAAGGCGACGATCTCGCGGCCGAAGTACAACGTGGGCAGCAGCGCGTCCATCAGGCCGCCGGTCCAGGCCCAGTCGGCGGGGGACCAGAAGACCGCGTCGCTCGTTATCGGCGCCGCAGCGCCGGCGCGGGCCGACCCCCCAGATGCCTCAAAGCCAAAGCCGTTCTGGCTGCACACAAACCCGGTCAGGTTGCCGATCATCGCCCGGTGCGGCACCAGCGCGCCCTTGGGCGGGCCGGTGGTGCCGCTGGTGTAGATCAGCACGGCGGCCTCGTCGGCGTGCGTCTTCACGGCGGTGAAGCGGGCACGCTCGGCGGCCAGCGCTGCCGTCCAGTCGATGTCGCCGCGGCCCTGCGCGCCACCCACCGCCACCACAGTCCGCAAGCCCGGGGCCGCCGCGCGCACGGCCAACACGTTGGCGATGGCGCTCTCGTCAACCAGGGCCACCTGCGCTTCACTGTGGTTGAAGCGGTACTCCAGCGCCTCGGGGCCGAAGAGCATGGACAGCGGCATCGCCACCGCACCGAGCTGGTAGATGGCCATGTGCGCCACCGCCGTCTCGAAGCGCTGCGGCATGACGATGGCCACGCGGTCACCGCGCCGCACGCCCAGGCGTTTGAGTGCGTTCGACAGCCGGTGCGCCTCGCGCTGCAGCTGCGCGTAGGTGAAAGCCGCCTGGCGGCCGTCCTCATGCTCCCAGCGGACGGCCACAGCCTTCGGCGTCTGGCGCGCCCAGCGGGAACAGCACACCTCAGCGATGTTGAACTGCGCCGGCACCTGCCAGCGGAAGGTGCTGTGAAGCTGGGGGTAGCGGTCGTCCGGAGTGACGGCGCCGAAGCTGGCAGGACCGGGGGAGGCGGGGCGGCGTGAAGGCATCGTGGTGGGCTCCGGTCGTTCAGTCAAAGCTCGTGCCGCCAGGGTGGCTGGCAGCCGGCGCGCTGGATGTTGAAGGCAGTGACGCGGTTGCCGAAGGCCAGCGCCTCGGCCACGAGATCCGGCGCTGGGGCCTCACGGCCCGCCAGCCCGCCTTGCTCGAGCAAATGCGCCAGAAAGCCAGCGTAAAAGCAGTCGCCGGCCCCCACCGTGTCAACGACAGGCACTTGCGCCGGCGCCTGGAAGCGCTCGCCGGTGCGCGTCAGGCCCCAGGCACCCTGGGCGCCCAAGGTGAGCACCACCACCTGGGTCACGTCGTTGAGGAGTGCGCGCGCCTGGACCAGCGGATCGCCGGGCAGCTCGAGTGCCAGCAGGTCCTCGTCGCTGACTTTGACGACTCGGCCCCGTCCGAGGATTTGCCGCGACTGCTCGGCATAAGCCGCTCGGTCGCGTGCCACCATGGGCCGCATGTTGATGTCGATGCTGGTGGACACGCCGCGGGCGACCAGGGCCGCCAAGGCAGCCAGCCACGCCTGCCCATCGGGCGGCATCAGCGCCAACGAGCCCACATGGAAGAGCACCGCCTCGTCGGGCCACTGCGCCAGCAGCGCGTGCGGCGCGAGGTCGCGGTCGGCCACGCCCTCGCGGTAGAAGGCGTAATCGGGGTGCCCTTGGGCATCCACATTGACGACGGCCAGGCTGGTGGGCAGGCGGCTGCGCCCGCCCGTGCAGCGCACCTGGCTGGCTCGCAGTGCGGCGGCCAGCTGCGCGCCGAAGTCGTCAGTCGACAGCGGGTTGAGGTAGCTCACCGCACACCCTAGACGCCCGAGCGCACGCGCCAGGTTCCAGGGCGAGCCGCCCAGGTGCGGCATCAGGCGGCCGTCGGGCTGCTGGATCAGGTCGATCAGCGCCTCGCCTGCCACGACCACGCCAGGGCTTGGAACAGGCGGCAGGTCCGGCGCCAGGCCTGGGGCTGGCGGCAGGCCCGGCGCCGGGGCGTCTTGCTGCACGCTGGCTTGCATACGCCGCCCCTGGCTGGCTCAGCCGCGCCCGAAGGCGGCCAGCGCGTCCCCCGCGACACGGCAAATACGCCAATCGGGCATCACGGTCGCGCCCATCTTCTCGTAGAAGCGGATCGCGTTCTCGTTCCAGTCCAGCACGCTCCATTCGAAGCGGCCGCAACCGCGCTCCACGGCGAGCGCGCCCAGGTGCTGCAGCAAGGCCTTGCCCAGCCCGGCGCTCCGGTGCACGGGCTGCACGTACAAGTCTTCCAGGTACAGACCGGGCCGGCCTAGGAAGGTGGAGAAGTTGGTGAAGAACAGTGCGAAAGCCACCAACGCACCTTCCACTTCGGCCACCACGGCCTCGGCCGCGGGCCGTGGGCCAAACAGATGCGGCTTCAGCGACTCGGGCGTGACCACCACCAGGTGGCTGAGATGCTCAAAGTCCGCCAGTTCGCGGATGAGCCCGACGATGGCGGGCAGGTCGGCCGGTGCGGCCGGGCGCAGGGTGAAGGGTGTTGTCATGCCAGGATTGTGGCGTTGCCGCGCTGGCCTACAGTGCCGGCATGAACGCTGATTCTCCCAAGGCCGCCACCGCCACCGCCACCGCCGCGGCCCAGGCCTACCAACCAACCCGCCCGTCCCGCTCGCTCTTCGTGCCCCTGCGCGGGCACCGTTACCACGTCCATGTCTGGGGTGATGCGTCCTTGATCCGCCCTGAGCGGCCGCCCCTGGTGCTGGTGCACGGCTGGATGGACGTCGGCGCGTCGTACCAGTTCCTGGTGGATGAGCTGTCGAAAGCCGAGAAGGCACCGCGCTTCATCATCGCGCCCGACTGGCGCGGCTACGGTCTGACGGAGGGCCCGGCGCCGGTGGACAGCTACTGGTTCCCCGACTACTTGGGCGATCTGGACGCCCTGCTCGACGCCCTTTGCCCAGACGGGGTCGTCGATCTGGTGGGCCACAGCATGGGAGGCAACGTGGTGATGGCCTATGCGGGGGCACGCCCTGCGCGCATCCGCCGCCTGGTCAACCTGGAAGGCTTCGGCATGCCGCGCACCCGCCCCGAGCAGGCCCCCAAGCGCCTCGCCCAGTGGCTCGACGAGTTGAAGACGCCACAAACCCTGCGCGACTACGACAGCGCACAGGCCGTGGCCCAGCGCCTGCTGAAGAACGACCCGCTGCTCACGCCCGACAAGGCCGCCTGGCTCGCGCCGCATTGGTCACAGCCGCGGCCGGACGGTCGCTGGCACATCCTGGGCGACCCGGCGCACAAGCGCGTGAACCCAGTGCTGTACCGGGTGGACGAGACGCTGGAATGCTGGAAGCAGATCACCGCGCCGCTGCTGTGGGTGGAAGGCGACCGCACCGACACCGCCAGCTGGTGGGGCAGCCGCTATTCGAAGGCCGAGTTCCATGAGCGCCTGTCGGTGGTGCCGCAGGTGCGCAAGGTGACCCTGGTGCCCTGCGGCCACATGCTGCACCACGACCAGCCTCAAGCGCTGGCCCGTCATCTGGCGGACTTTCTCACCGGCTGAAGCAGGCGCGCAGGCTGCAGCCGGGGCCGCATGAGAAAATCCAGGCATGACACACATGGACATCGAAGACATCAACGCCATCGGCACGCTGCTCGCCGATCTCAAGGCGCGCACCGGGCAGCTTCGGGGGTATCTTTGACTACGAGCGCAAATCACTGCGGTTGAACGAAGTCAACGCCGCGCTGGAGAACCCCGCGGTCTGGAACGAACCCAAGCGCGCGCAGGAACTGGGGCGCGAGAAGAAGACGCTGGAGACGGTGGTGCAGACCATCGACCACCTGACGTCCAACCTCGATGACAACACCGAGCTCTACGAAATGTCCAAGGCCGACGAGGACATCGACGGCTTGGTGGCCATCCGCGATGACGCCAGCGTCTTGCGCGAGACGGTAGAGAAACTCGAGTTCCGCCGCATGTTCAATAACCCGGCCGATCCGGGAAACTGCTTCATCGACATCCAGGCCGGTGCCGGTGGTACCGAGGCCTGCGACTGGGCGCAGATGCTGCTGCGTCAGTACCTGAAATACTGCGAGCGCAAGGGTTTCAAGGCCGAGGTGATGGAAGAGACCGAAGGCGACGTGGCGGGCATACGCAGCGCCACGCTCAAGGTGGAGGGCGACTATGCCTTCGGCCACCTGCGCACGGAGACTGGCGTGCACCGCTTGGTGCGCAAGAGCCCCTTTGACAGCTCGGGCGGGCGCCACACCAGCTTTGCGAGCCTGTTCGTCTACCCCGAGGTAGATGACTCCATCGAGATCGAGATCAATCCGGCGGACGTGCGCATCGACACCTTCCGCGCCAGCGGCGCGGGCGGCCAGCACATCAACAAGACCGATTCGGCCGTGCGCATCACGCACCTGCCCACCAACATCGTCGTCCAGTGCCAGAACGACCGCTCCCAGCACCGCAACCGCGACGAAGCCTGGGCCATGCTGCGCAGCCGCCTGTACGAACACGAGATGCGCAAGCAAATGGAGGCCCAGCAGAAGCTGGAAGACTCCAAGACCGACGTCGGCTGGGGTCACCAGATCCGCTCTTATGTGCTGGACCAGTCCCGCATCAAGGACCTGCGCACCAACGTCGAGATCAGCAACACCCAGAAGGTGCTGGACGGCGACCTGGACCCCTTCGTCCAGGCCAGCCTGAAGCAGGGGCTTTGAGGGTCTCTGCGGCCTGTCCTCGTCCTCGCCTCCAAGCCCGCACCCCCCAATCAGCCCAAGACAGCCCGACCCAGGGCCCCAGGAGACATGAATATGCGTGATGGAGCCACACACATGGTGGTGCAGCGTACCGACTATGCGCCGCCCCCCTTCCGGATCCGAACTGCGGAACTGAACTTCGACCTCGAGTCCGCCAAGACCATCGTGGCCAGCAAGCTGCAGATCGAGCGCAACCCCGCCGCCGCACCCGGACAGGCCCTGCGCCTGAACGGCGAAGACCTGACGCTGCTGCGCGTGCTGGCAGACGGGCAGAGTGTGTCGTTCCGGCACGAAGAGGGCTTTCTCGTCATCGACAACCCGCCCACGGCCGAAGCCTTCACGCTGGAGATCCGCAACACCTGTTCACCCGAGAAAAACGCGCAGTTGTCGGGGCTGTACACCAGCGGCAGCGGCTTCTTCACGCAGTGCGAGGCCGAGGGCTTTCGTCGAATCACCTATTTCATCGACCGCCCGGACGTGATGGCGGTCTTCACGGTCACGCTGCGCGCGGACCGCAAGAAGTACCCCGTGCTGCTGTCCAACGGCAACCTGGTGGCCCAGGGTCCGCTCGACGGTGGGCGCCACTACGCCAAGTGGCACGACCCCTTCCCCAAGCCCAGCTATCTGTTCGCCCTGGTGGCGGCTGACCTGGTGGCGCGCGAGCAGCGCATTCGCAGCCGCGCCGGCACCGAGCATCTGCTGCAGGTGTACGTGCGCCGGGGCGACCTGGGCAAAACCGAGCATGCAATGAACTCGCTCATCGCCTCGGTGGCCTGGGACGAGGCTCGCTTCGGCCTGCCGCTGGACCTGGAGCGCTTCATGGTCGTGGCCGTCGAAGACTTCAACATGGGGGCCATGGAGAACAAGGGCCTCAACATCTTCAACACCAAGTACGTGCTGGCCAGTGCCGCCACAGCCACCGACGTCGACTTCGCCGGCATCGAAAGCGTGGTGGGCCACGAATACTTCCACAACTGGACGGGCAACCGCATCACCTGCCGCGACTGGTTCCAGCTATCGCTGAAAGAGGGCCTGACCGTCTTCCGGGACCAGGAATTCAGCATGGACATGGCCGGCGATGCGTCGGCCCGCGCCGTCAAGCGCATCGAGGACGTGCGCGGCCTGCGCATGGTGCAGTTCCCCGAGGACGCCGGCCCGATGGCGCACCCGGTGCGCCCCGACAGCTACGCAGCCATCGACAACTTCTACACGCCCACCGTCTACGAGAAGGGCGCGGAGGTGGTGCGCATGATGCACACGCTGGTGGGCCGCGACGGCTTCCGCCGCGGCATGGACCTGTACTTTCAGCGCCACGACGGCCAGGCCGTGACCTGTGATGACTTTGCGCAGGCGATTGCCGATGCCAACCCTGGCAGCGACCTGGCCACGCGGCTGGACGCCTTCAAGCACTGGTACGCCCAGGCGGGCACGCCGCGGCTGAGTGCAAGTTCGGCCTGGGATGGCGCTGCAGGCACCTTCACCCTGACCCTGGCGCAGACCTGCCCCGCCACGCCCGGCCAGAACGACAAGCAGCCCTATGTGCTGCCGGTGCGCATGGGCCTGCTGGCCCGCGACGGCCGCGCCCTGCCGCTCACGCTGCAGGGCCAGGAAACGGCCACAGTCGAACAACTGCTGGTGCTGGACACCGCCGAACACAGCTGGACCTTCACGGGCCTTGCGGGGCTGGACGCCGCCCCAGTACCCTCGCTGCTGCGCGGATTCAGCGCTCCCGTGGTGCTGGACGATGGCCTGGACGACGATGCGCTGCGGGTTTTGCTGTCGCACGACGCCGACGCCTTCAACCGCTGGGAGGCCGCCCAGCGCCTGTTGATGAGCCGCGTCCGTCTGGCCCTGTCAGCCCCGCTCGACGCTGCCGCCTCGATGGCCGCGCACACCGACGTGCTGGACCCCCAGCTGGTGCAGGCCTTGCGCCGGGTGCTGCGCGACCCGACGCTGGACGCCGCCTTCAAGGATCTGGTGCTGAACATGCCCAGCGAGCGTGAACTGTTCGAGCAGATCGACGGGGCCGACCCAGAACGCGTGAACGCCGTGCGCGAGGCGCTGCTCAACCAATTGGCACAAGAGTTGGAAGACGACTGGGTCTGGGCCTGGGACGCCCATCAGGTGCGCGAGGGCTATGCGCCCACCGGTGTTCAAAGCGGCTGCCGCGCCTTGGCCAATCTGGCGCTGGCCATGCTCGTGCGCCAGGCCGTACGCATGGGTGACGCGGTGTGGCCCGGCCGGGCCTACCAGCGCTTCAAGGACGCCAGCAACATGACCGACCGCCTGGGCGCCCTGCAGGCCCTGGTGAACGTGCATGCCGAACTGGCCACCCCCGCGCTGGGGCGCATGCACAGCCTGTTCGCTGCCGACCCACTGGTCATCGACAAGTGGTTCACGATCCAGGCACGCGCCCCCGAGCGCCAGGGCCGGGTGTTCGCGCGCGTGCGCCAGCTGCTGCAGCACCCCGACTTCTCGCTGCGCAATCCCAACCGCGCGCGCGCGGTGCTGTTCGCCTGGCACACGAATCCGGCGGCCTTCCACCGCACGGACGCGGCCGGCTATGTGTTGTGGGCTGACAAGGTGGTGGAGATCGATGCCTTCAACCCGCAGTTGGCCGCGCGCTTCGCCCGCGCCCTGGACCGCTGGACGGCGCTGCCCGAACCCTATCGCAGCGCCGCCCGTGAGGCCATTGCCCGCGTGGCAGGCAAAGCCGAGCTGAGCGCCGACACGCGCGAGATCGTCTCGCGCTCGCTGGCCTCGGGCTGACACTTGCCTTTTCAGTCCATAGGGAGCACTCATAACATGGCCAAGCGGATAAGCCTCACCCAGTACCTCGTCGAACAGGAGCGCCAGCACGGGTACATCCCGGCGCAACTGCGCCTTCTCATTGAGGTGGTGGCCCGCGCATGCAAGCGCATTGCCATCTCGGTGAACAAGGGCGCGCTCGGTGACGTGCTGGGCAGCGCGGGCAGCGAGAACGTGCAGGGCGAGGTACAGAAGAAGCTGGACATCATCAGCAACGAGGTGCTGATCGAGGCCAACGAGTGGGGCGGCCACCTTGCGGCCATGGCCAGCGAGGAGATGGACTCCATCCACCTCGTGCCCCACCGCTACCCGCAGGGCGAGTACCTGCTGCTCTTCGATCCCCTGGACGGCTCGTCCAACATCGACGTCAACGTCAGCATCGGAACCATCTTCTCGGTGTTGCGCAAGGTCAGCCACACGCGCGGCATCAGTGAGGAAGACTTCCTGCAACCCGGACGGCAGCAGGCCGCCGCCGGCTACTGTGTCTACGGCCCGCAGACCACGCTGGTGCTGACCGTGGGCGACGGCGTTGCGATGTTCACGCTGGACCGAGAACAAGGTTCCTTCGTGCTGACGCAGGACAACGTTCAGATTCCAGCAGACACCCAGGAATTCGCCATCAACATGAGCAACATGCGCCACTGGGCCCAGCCTGTGCGCCGCTACATCGACGAGTGCCTGGCCGGCAAGGAAGGCCCGCGCGGCAAGGACTTCAACATGCGCTGGATCGCCAGCATGGTGGCCGACGTGCACCGCATCCTGTCGCGCGGCGGCGTGTTCATGTATCCCTGGGACAAGCGCGAGCCCGACAAGCCCGGCAAGCTGCGCCTGATGTATGAAGCCAACCCCATGGCGTTTCTCGTTGAGCAAGCAGGCGGCATGGCCACAAACGGCAGCCAACGGATCATGGACCTCGGGCCGCAGAAACTGCACGAGCGGGTCAGCGTCATCCTCGGCTCGAAGAACGAGGTGCAACGGGTGACGGACTATCACCTGGAGTCTTCAGCCTGATCAAGGGCCTCAAGAGTCTTTTCCGTGCCGCCCGCCGAGTGGGCCCGGCAAGTGCCGCGCGGGCCCCTGGGGGCCCCTATAATCTCGCTCTTTCGCCGGTGTAGCTCAGTTGGTAGAGCAGCGCATTCGTAATGCGAAGGTCGGGAGTTCGACTCTTCTCACCGGCACCAATACCAGACGCCCGCCTCCTTCGAGCCGGGCGTTTTTCATGGTGGGCTCGGCCTGTTGTGATCGGTGGGTTTACCGCGCATGCGCTCCGAATGGCCTGGGTATCATGAACCGATGACATCGCACTCGGTTCGCAGCAGCGCAGCGCTCCCTCCCGTGCCAGCGGGCGTCCCCATGACGGGCCCGGAGAAGATCATCGCGCGCGCCTGTGGCTTGGCCACAGTTCGCCCGGGCGACATCGTGTTCCCGCAGCCGGACATGGTGATGGTGCATGACAACGTGCTGCCCGGTGTCAAACGCGCGCTGGACAGCATCGGCATCGACCGTTTGGCCGAGCCCGAGAAGGTCATGCTTGTCTCCGACCATGAAGTGCTCTACGGCAGCCCGCGGGCGGCGCTGTACGGCGTGACCAATCGGCAGGCCGCCAAGGCCTGGGGGGTGGGCCGCTTCTTCGACGTCGGGCGTGGCGGTCATGGCCATGTGTTCCCCATGGAGTCCGGCCTGGTGCGGCCCGGGATGTTCTATTTCGACAACGACCGCCACTGCACCAACGCGGGCGCCATCGGCGCGGTCGGGTTCCGCGTGGGCATGGAGATCGCCCGCGTACTGGCCACCGGCACCAACTGGATCATGGTGCCGAAGTCGCTCAAGCTCACGCTGCGCGGGCACCTGCCCGTGGGGGTGCATGCGCGCGACCTCGGCGCGCACATTGGACGCCTGGTGACCGAACGCGCCCTGCCCTTCGACCTGGATTACCGCATCCTGGAGTTTGCCGGTGACCTCGCGCAGTTCAGCCTGCCGGCGCGCGTGTCGCTGTGCAGCACCCCCACCGAGCTGGGGGCCTACGGGGTGTTCTTTCCACCGTCGCAGGCCGTGCTGACGCACGCCCACGCCGTAGCCCAGGGCCCGGTAGAGCCGCAGTACTCCGATGAAGATGCCGCCTACGAAGCGCAGGCGGAACTGGTGCTCGACGACCTGGTACCCGTGGTGTCCCTGCCGGGTGGCGTGCAGCGCACGGTGCCGGTGACCGAGGCGGCAGGCCAGGCGATCCAGCACGCCTTCATCGGCTCGTGCGGCTCGAGCATGTACGAGGACCTCGCGCAGGCCGCCGAGATCCTGCGCCACCGCCGGGTGGCCGACGGCGTGCGCCTGTTCGTGGTGCCGGGCTCGGAGCAGACCACGCGCCGGCTGGCCGCTGACGGCCTGATACAGGTCTTCATCGAGGCAGGCGCCATGGTGCTGCCCGCCGGCTGCGGGCCCTGCAATGACGCCGTGATCGGACCGCTGCACGCTGGCGAGGCGTCCATCTCCACCGCCACCAACAACCATGCCGGGCGCTTCGGCGCCCGTGATGCCCGCCTGTACCTGGGCAGCCCCGCAACCGTGGCCGCCTCAGCCGTGGCTGGCTGCATCACCGACCCCCGCCACTTCTGAACCCGATGAGGAAAACGCCAATGATCGCTCGATGGACTGCCGCATTGCTGACCTGTGCCGCCTGGCTGGTCAGCGCCTCCGCCTGGGCTCAGTACCCCGACCGCCCGATCCGCATCATCGTGCCCTTCCCGGCCGGGGATGGGCTGGACGTGCAGGCACGCCTGATCGGCCAGAAACTGGCCGATCGCCTGGGCCAGCAGGTGGTCATCGACAACAAGCCGGGCGCGGGCACGCTGATCGGCATGGACGCCGCGGTGAAGTCCCCCGGCGACGGCTACACCATCGTGTTGGTGACCACCACCTACGCCATCAACCCCAGCCTGCGCGACAAGGTGCCCTACGACCCGCTGAAGGACTTCACACCCGTGATCCAGTCCACCGCCATTCCGCTGCTGGTGGTGGCCTCCAACGGCTTTGCGGCGCAGAGCTTCGCCGAGGTGCTGGCCATGGCACGCAAGAAGCCGGGCGAGCTCACCATGGGCAATTCCGGCCTGGGCACCGCGGCGCACATCGGCATGGAACTGCTCAACTCCATGGCGGGCGTGAAGTTCACGCACGTGCCCTACAAGGGCATTCCGCCAGCCATGACCGACCTCATCAGCGGCCGCCTGCAGATGCTGTGCACCTCCCCAGCCCAGGTCATGGGCCAGATCCGCGACGTCAAGATCAAGGCCTTGGCGACGACCGGCGCCCGGCGCATGTCGCAGCTGCCGCAGGTGGGCACGGTACGCGAGGCGGGAGTGGCCGGCTTCGAGGTCAACGCCTGGGTCGGCTACATGGTCCCGTCGGCCACTCCACGCGACGTGGTGCAGAAGCTCAACCGCGAGATGGCGGCCATCATCACCTCCCCCGAGATCCGCGACCGCCTGACGGCCGATGGCTCGGAGGTGGTGGCCAACACACCCGAGGCTTTCGCCACCCATGTGCGCAGCGAGCTCGACAAGTGGGGGCAGGTGATTCGGGCTGCGGGCATCAAGGCCGAATGATGAATGCCGAACTGCCCGCGAGCCGGCCGTTCAGCTGGGTGCTGCGGGGCCGCTGCTGGCGGCTGGGGCATGACGTGCCGCACATGGGCGGCGTGGTGCCTATGCGCATCGTCTCGGAGATGCGCCACGACCCCCAGGACATCGTGCCGCACCTGTTTGAGGAAACGGACCCTGGCTTTCATCAGCGCTGCCGGCCTGGGGACATCGTCGTGGCCGGGCGCAACTTCGGTATGGGGCCGAAGATGCAGGGCTACATCGCGATGCAGGCGCTGGGCCTGGGCCTGGTGTGCGAGTCCATGTCCTTCCTGGCCTACCGCGAGGCCATCGGCCTGGGCCTGCCGGTGCTGACCGACTGCAGCGACGCCACCCAGTGGTGCCAGACGGGCGACGAGCTCGAGGTGGACTTCCGCGTGGGCAGCTTCCACAACCTCAGCCGTGGCACCCGGCACCAGGGCCCCGCCGTGCCAGACGCCCTGCACGAGGTGCTGAGCTGCGGCGGCACCACAGCCTGGCTGCGCCAATGGTGGCTGCAGCAGCAGACCGCGACCGGGCCCGAGCCCACTTGAACCGGAACTCTCACACGATGGACACGATCGAAACGCGCCTGATGGCCCTGGGCTACACCCTGCCCGCACCGTTCGTATTCCCCAAGAAGAACCGCCGCGGCTGCGTGCGCAGCGGTCAGGTGCTCTACATCTCCGGCCACGGGCTGGACTTGCCGGCCCTGCCCGGCGTGCGGCAGACGGGCAAGTTCGGCCTCGACATCAGCGACGAGGAGGGCTACGCAACGGCCCGAGCGGTGATGCTCACCATCCTGGCCACGGTAAGGCAAGAGATCGGCAGCCTGGACCGGGTGTCCCAGGTGATTCGCATCTTCGGCATGTGCAACGCCACGCCGGACTACACCCGCATGCCGCAGATCATCGACGGCGCCTCCGACCTGCTGTTCGAACTGTTCGGACCGCAGGCCGGTTGTCATGCCCGTTCAGCGGTGGGAATGGCCACCCTGCCCAGGGGCATGGCGGTCGAAATCAATGGTGAATTCGAGGTTCGGTAGCTTTCCAGCCCCGCCCGAGGCCGCCCCCACACCCATGCGTCTGAAGCTCCCAGGACAGCCCGGCACGCCCCAGTGGCGCCGGCTGGTGGTCTGCGTCGGGCTGGTGGCCGGCTGCGCGGCCGGGCCAGGGGGGCGGTCCAGTGACACAGAGCAAGCAGGCACGCGCAGTCCGGGCGGAGCGCAAGACAAGCCCGCCGCCCAGATGGTCGCCACCGCCCACCCGCTGGCCACGGACGCGGCCTTGCAGATGCTGGCCCTGGGGGGCTCGGCGGTGGACGCGGCCATTGCCGCGCAGATGGTGCTGGGGTTGGTCGAACCCCAGTCTTCTGGCCTTGGGGGCGGGTTGCTGCTGCTGCACTGGGACCAGACGCAGCGCCGCCTGAGCGCCATTGACGGCCTGTCTGCCGCGCCAGGGCGCACGACCGCCAGCCTGCGCACCGAAGTCGACGGCCGCCTGCTGCCCTCCGAGCCGTCGCAGCGCGGCGGCCGCACGGTGGGCGTGCCGGGCGCGCTTGCGGCCCTGGTGCTGGCCCACCAGCGCCACGGCCGACTGTCCTGGCACCAACTGGTCGATCCCGCTGCGCAATGGGCCGACCGCGGCTTTCCCATGCCGGCCTATCTGCACGCCGTGCTGGCCCCGCCCGAGGCGGCCCGAGCGCTGCGCGACAGCTTCGCGCTGTACTTCGACGCACGGGGCGAGCCACTGCCCGTGGGCACCCTGATCCGCCATCCGGCCTATGCCGAGACGATGCGGGCGATCGCTCTGAACGGCCCCGAGGCCTGGATGGCTGGCCGCGGCCAGACCGGCTTGCTGGCGGCTGCTCAGCAAGGCTTCCGTCCCAGCCTGATGACCGCTGACGATCTGATGGCCTACCGCGCCGCAGAGCGCGAACCGGTCTGTGCACCCTTCCTGAGCTACCGCGTATGCACCGCACCACCACCCTCCTTCGGCGGTATCGCGGTGCTGCAGATGTTGCAGATGGTGCAGGCCCGCGCTGGCGGACATTACGATTTCGGGGACCCGGCCTTCCTGCACCTGTTCGCCGAGGCGAGCAAGCTGGCCCAGGCCGACAGGCGGCTGTACGTGGGGGACCCCGACCATGTGCGCGTGCCCACGCCGGAATTGCTGGCGGCCGACTACCTCCGGCAGCGCGCCAGCCGGATTGACCCCGCCAAGGCGATACCTCAGCCGGCAGCGGGTCAGTTCCAGCCCCGCGCAGGTGTTGGTACTGGCGGGCCCGTGGCCACAGCAGACGGGCAGCCTCAGGCGCAGGCCCGCCTGGTGCCGGATGAAGGTCCGAGCTTCGCCCAAACCAGTCAGGTGGCGGTGGTCGACCGACAGGGCCATGTGGTCTCCATGAGCACCACGAACAACCTCAACTTCGGCGCCAGGCTGGCCTTCGACGGTGTAGTGCTGAACAACGTCTTGACGAACTTCTCAGCTGCGCCGCGGCTTGGCGAGCAACTGGCCAACCAGATGGCACCGCGCAAGCGGCCCGTCACTTCCATGGCACCGACGATCGTCTTCGACGCTCAAGGACGGCCCATTCTGGCCGGAGGGTCCGCTGGCGGCGGGCCCATCGTCGACTACGTGGCCGGCAGTCTGATCGACATGCTCGCTCGGGGCCGCAGCCCTGCCCAGGCGGTGCAGCGCGCACATGTCACCACGGCCACGCCTGGCGTGCTGCAACTGGAGCGCGGGCACGATCTGGACGCACAGGCCGCAGCACTGAGTGCGCAAGGCCACGCCGTACAGCAGGTGAGCCTGCCCAGCGGCCAGGCCTACATCAGGCGGCTCGACAACGGCTGGGTGGGCGCCGCCGATCCGCGCCGTGACGGTACGGCCCGCGGTGAGTGAACCCTGCCCACGCAGACTCAGACCCGGCCAACGACCGCAGTCAAGCCAGCCTAGGGTGAGTCCCTGAGATAGAGGCACAGCCGGTCAGGCTATAGTCAAAGGCGGTTGAGAAAACGCAAAATTTCTCAACTGAAAGTCAACCGACTCGGACACGAACTGGACCCCCGGCACCCGGGCCGGCCCACGGAGGAAGCAAGTGGATTTTGGCCAGGAACAACGCAATCCGGGCAAGCACATGGTGGGCATCGGCATCGTGCTGGGTCTGCACGTCTTGCTGGGCTGGGCCCTGCTCAACGGCCTCGCCCAGCGCATGGTCGAGGTGATCAAGGGACCGATAGAGACCAAGATCATCGAGGAAGTGAAGCCGCCGCCGCCGCCGCCGCCTGAGAACCTGCCGCCGCCGCCGAAATTCGCGCCACCGCCGCCCAGCTTCGTGCCGCCGCCTGAGGTGGTGGTGAACCCGCCTCCCACGGTGGCACCCGTGATCACGACCACCACGGTGGCACCGCCACCCGCACCCGTGCGGATCGCTCCGCCACCGGTGGCCGCACCGCCTGCACCACCGGCGCCCCCTCCCCCTGCGCCCGCACCTCCGCCCCGCGTGGCCGCCAAGCCGGCCATCGGCAACGTGGCCGCCTGCGCCCCCAAGAACGAGGACTACCCTGCCGCAGCCGTGCGTGCGGAAGCCACAGGCACCACCCGGGTGCGGTTCACTGTGGACGCCACCGGCAAGCTCTCCAACGCCGAGGTGGTCAAACCCGCCGGATCGTCGCGTGAGCACCGTCAACTCGACCGCGTGGCGCTGGCCAAGCTCAGCGAGTGCACCTTCCGGCCGGGCAATGACGAAACCGGCAAGCCCGTTGGTGGCACTTTCGAGGTGGAGTACGTCTGGAAGCTGGAGTGACGCCGGCTTCCGACCGATCCCTGCCCCTGCCCGACCAAGCCCACCCCCACCATTTCGTTTTCTGGCGCATCACCGCAAAGTGCGCGCCCTTTTCCCTGGAGGCACCATGTCCCTGATTTCTCTCGTGCGCGCGTCCTTCGCCGCAGTCCTGATCACGGCCACCACCCTGGCCGCCACGCTTCCCACACCGGCTGCCGCCCAGACCCCTGCGGCCTCGGCGCCGGCCGCGGCCACGCCCCCTGCCGCGGGCAAGGCTGCTGTGACCGAGGAAGCCGTCGAGAACCCCTACGGTCTGAAGGCCCTGTGGACGCAGGGCGACGCCGTCGCCCACGGCACGCTGATCATCATGCTCGTCATGTCCATGGGCAGCTGGTACGTGATCTTCACCAAGCTCTATGAGCAGAGCAAGATGCTCAAGAGCGCCCGCACCTCGACCGAGGCCTTCTGGCAGGCCCCCTCGGTCAAGGATGGCGTCAAGGCCCTGGACGAGGGCTCGGCCAGCCGCTTCATTGCCGAGCAGGCGCTGAAGGCCGATGACCACCACGAGGGCACGATGGTGGAGACCGTCGATCGCCACACCTGGGTGAGCATGAACATCGACCGTGCCGTGGGCAGCGTGCAGAGCCGCCTCCAGGGTGGTCTGGCGGTCCTGGCCACCGTGGGTTCAACCGCCCCCTTCGTCGGCCTGTTTGGCACCGTCTGGGGCATCTACAACGCCCTGGTGAAGATCGGCATCAGCGGGCAAGCGTCCATCGACAAGGTGGCCGGCCCGGTGGGCGAGGCGCTGATCATGACGGCCATCGGCCTGGCCGTGGCGGTGCCGGCGGTGATGGGTTACAACTGGCTAGTCCGTCGCAACAAGGCCATCATGGACGCCACCCGCGCCTTTGCCGCCGACCTGCACAGCGTGCTGATCGCAGGCAAGCGCTGAAGACGCCTCGCACTGAACTGCCCGGCGGACTCGTCAGAGCCCCGGGCCACCCAAGCGGAGATTGCCCATGGCAATGAACGTAGGCGCTGCCAACGACGATGGCGAAGACCAGCTCAACAACACCATCAACACCACGCCGCTGGTGGACGTGATGCTGGTGCTGCTGATCATCTTCCTGATCACCGTACCCGTGGTCACCCAGACCATCAAGCTCGAGCTGCCCAAGGAGCGCAACCTCCCAACCCTGACCAAGCCCGAGAACGTGGTCATCGCCGTCAACCGCGACGGCGAGGTCTACTGGGGCACGGAGCGCATCTCCGACTTCGAGGCGCTGGTGGTGCGTCTGAAGAAAGAAGCCGTCAAGGAGCCGCAACCCGAGGTGCACATCCGGGCCGACTCCGGGGTCCGCTGGGAGCCGGTGGGCCGGGTGAACATGGCCTGCATGCGCGCCGGCATCCTGAAGGTAGGCTTCATCACCGAGCCCCCTGCAGGCTCGGGTGCGCGACTGAACTGAGAACGCAGGAGAACCACGACCATGGGAATGAATGTCGGCTCCTCGTCAGCGGATGACGACGAAGTGATGGTGGACATCAACACCACGCCGCTGATCGACGTGATGCTGGTGCTGCTGATCATGTTCATCATCACGATTCCGATCCAGACGCACGCGGTCAAGATGAACACACCGATCCCGAACAATGCGGCGCCGCCGCCCAAGCCGCCGGAAATCATCCGGGTGGACATCGACTTCGACGGCACCATTGGCTGGAACGGCGAGGTCATCGCACCGGGCGACCGCGCCGCAGTGCAGTCGCGCCTGTCGGCGGCCGCAGCCCTGGCAGACCAGCCCGAACTGCACATCCGCCCCAACAAGCTGGCGGCCTACGAACATGTCGCGATGGTTCTGGCAGGGGCGCAGCGCCTGGGCATGACCAAGATCGGCATCGTCGGCAACGAACAGTTCCAGTGAGCCGTCCATGAAGCGCCCCTCATCTCTATTGCTGGCGCTGGTCGCCGCCTTCGCTTTCGGCACCGCCAGCGCCCAGGGCATGCGGGCCGAGATCGGCAAGCCGCTGCAACAGGCGGCCGAGTACATCAAGGCCGGCAAGGGCAAAGAGGCACTGGCCAAGGTGCGCGAGGCCGAAGCGGTGCCCAACCGCACACCAGCCGAGCAACTGATGCTGGACCGCATGAAGGCCGCCGCCGCCCAGAGGGCGGGCGACATGGCCACGGCGGTCCAGGCCCTGGAGGCGGTGCATCCCAAGACCTCAGGCGCCGAAGCGGGGCAGATCGCCGAGCAGATCGCCTCGGCCTATGCCCAGCTCAAGAACGTGCCGAAGGCCACGGAATGGGCGGCCAAGGCCCAGCAGGCCGGCAACAACAGCGCCACGCTCAAGCAGCTGCAGGCCTACCTGCAGGGCGCCAGCGGTGACTACGCCGCCATCGCCAAGGACGCGGCCGCCGCAGTGGCCGCCGCGGAGCAGGCGGGCGGGCGGCCCTCCGAGGCAGACCTGCTGCGCCTGGCCGATGCCCAGCAGCGCACCGGCCAGGCCGGTGCGCAAGTGGCGACGCTGGAAAAGCTGTTGACCCTGTACCCCAAGAAGGATTACTGGAACGCCTACCTCAGCCGCCTGCCTCGCAAGCCCAACTTCGCCGACCGGTTCGGCCTGGACGTGATGCGCCTGAAACTGGCCACGGGCAACCTGACCAAGGCCGATGACTTCATGGAGATGGCCCAGATGGCCATGCAGATCGGCCTGCCCGCTGAAGGGCTGCAGATCGTGGACAAGGGTCTGGCTGCCAAGGTGCTGGGCACCGGGCCCGAAGCCGACCGCCACAAGCGCCTGCGCGATCTGGCCGTGAAGAAGACCGAGGAAGCCAAGGCGGCCATTGCCAGCCAGGCAGCCGAGGCCGCCGCGCAGAAGACGGGCGACGACCTTGTCAGAGTGGGCTACGCCTATGTGTCGCTGGGCGAGACGGACAAAGGCATCGCGATGATCGAGCAAGGCATCGCCAAGGGAGGCCTCAAGCGTGCAGAAGACGCCAAACTCCGACTGGGGATGGCGCAGCTTGTGAAGAACAAGGCCAAGGCCCAGCAAACGCTGCGCAGCGTGGGCGGCAGCGATGGTGTGGCAGACGTCGCACGGCTGTGGGTGATCGCAGGGGGCTGAGCCCCGGACCGGTGGAGGTTCTGTCCACTGGCGGCACGGATCACGAGACGCGTAGCCGCGAGGGTGACCATCAGGCCCTGCGCCTGTGGCTGCGACTGCTGTCCTGCACCAACCTGATCGAGGCACCGCTGCGCGGCCGGCTGAGAGATCGCTTCGGCGGCTCCCTGCCCCGGTTCGACCTGATGGCCCAGTTGGACCGCCACCCGCAGGGGCTGAAGATGCGCGACCTGTCGCAGCGGCTGATGGTCACGGGCGGCAACGTCACCGGGCTCACCGACCGGCTGGTGGCCGAAGGGCTGGTGGAGCGCCGCGATGATGCCCAGGACCGCCGCGCCATCACGGTCAGCCTCACACGCGAAGGGCGGCGGCAATTTCGTGCCATGGCAGCAGAGCACGAGAACTGGATCGTCGAGCTGATGTCAGGCCTGCAGGCCCCGCAGCAGAGCGCACTGTTCGAGCTGCTGGGACAGTTGAAACAGGGCCTGCCGGCGCCGCAACCTACGCTCAGGCGCCGAGCACGTCCCGGCCCACGATGAGTTGCTGCACCTCGGTAGCGCCCTCGTAGATGCGCAGGGCGCGGATCTCGCGATAGAGCGACTCCACCGCAGAGCCCACCACCACACCCAGCCCGCCGTGCATCTGCAGCGCACGGTCGATCACGCGCTGCGCGTTCTCGGTGGCAGTCATCTTGGCCATGGCCGCCTCGCGCGTGGTGCGCACGCCCTTCACGTCACGCAGCCAGGCGGCGCGGTACGTCAGCAAGGCCGCGGCGTCCACGGCGCTGGCCATCTCGCCAAGCGCCGCCTGGGTGAGCTGGAAATCGGCCAGCGTCTGGCCGAACATGCGGCGGCCCTTGGCATGGGCGATGGCCTCGTCCAGCGCGCGGCGCGCGAAGCCCAGCGCAGCAGCCGCCACCGAGGCGCGGAAGATGTCCAGGGTGCGCATCGCCAGCTTGAAACCTTCGCCCGGTGCGCCGAGCAGGCCACCCTTGGGGATGCAGCAGCCCGTAAAGCGCAACCGCGCCAGCGGGTGCGGCGCGATGACGTGGAGGCGCTCGGCAATCTCCAGGCCCGGCGTGTCAGCACGCACGACAAAGGCGCTGATGCAGGCCGTGGGTTTGGCATCTGGCCCACCCACGGGCAACCCGTCAGCACCCAAGGTGCGCGCGAAGACGGTGTAGACGTCGGCGATGCCGCCGTTGCTGATCCAGGTCTTCTGCCCGTCCAGCACCCAGTGATCACCATCATCACGGGCCGTGCAGGCCATGGCCGCCACGTCAGACCCGGCCTGGGGTTCTGACAGCGCAAAGGCTGAGATCCACTCGCCCTTCGCCACGCGCGGCAGCACCTCCGCCTGCACGGCGGGCGTGCCCGCCAGTGTGATGGCGCCCGTGCCCAGACCCTGCATCGCGAAGGCGAAGTCGGCCAGCCCGTCATGCCGCGCCAAGGTCTCGCGGGCCACCACCAGCGCACGCGAGTCCAGAGCCGGCAGCGTCCCGCCGTGGGCGGCAGGCACGCACCAGCGCAAGTGCCCCGCCTCGCCCAACATCGTCACCAGACGGCGGCAGGCAGCGTCGGTGTCCGCGTGGTCCACCTGGCCCAGGTGCTGCGCGCACCACGCGTCCAGCACGGCAGCTTGCTGGCGGTGCAGGTCATCGAAGAAGGGAATGTCGAGGTGGGTGAGGCGCTGAGGCAGGTTCATGAGTCTCAATCCCCCTCGAACTTCGGCGCCTGCTTGGCCGCGAAGGCCTTGAAGGCGCGGTGGAAGTCCTGGGTCATCATGCAAATGGCCTGGGCCTGGGCCTCGCTCTCGATCATCTCCTCGATGCCCATGGCCCACTCCTGGTTCAGCATGGTCTTGGTCATCGTGTGTGCGAAGTAGGGCCCGTCAGCCAATGATCGGGCCAGGGTCTGGGCCCGGGCTACCACCTCCTCGCGGGGGTGCAAGGCGTTGAAGAAGCCCCAGGCCGCGCCCTCCTCGGCCGTCATGGCGCGGCCCGTCATCAGCAGCTCGGTGGCACGGCCCTGGCCGATGACGCGAGGCAGCAGGCCGCAGGCGCCCATGTCGGCGCCGGCCAGACCGACGCGAGTGAAGAGGTAGGCCGTCTTGGCCGAAGGCGTACCCAAGCGCATGTCCGCCGCCAAAGCGAGCATGGCGCCCGCGCCCGCGCAGATGCCGTCGATGGCCGCCACGACGGGCTGCGGAGCGCGCTTCATGGCCTTGACCAGGTCACCCGTCATGCGCGTGAAGCTCAGCAGTTCGGGCATGGCCATCTTGGTCAGCGGCTCGATGATCTCGAACACGTCGCCGCCAGAGCAGAAGTTGCCGCCCTCTCCTGTCAACACCACGGCCCGCACGTCGCTGGCCTGGGCCAGGCCACGGAAGAGGTCCCGCAGTTCGGCGTAGCTTTCGAAGGTCAACGGGTTCTTCTTCTCCGGCCGGTTCAGCGTGATCGTGGCCACGCGGCCGTCATCGCTGCACTGCCAGCGGAAGTGGCGTGCGGCGTAGTCCTTGAAGGGCTTCTTGTCGTCGTGCATGGAGTCCTCGGCGAGCGGGGTGCGGGCGGATGGATGCGGGGTCAGGCGGCCTCTGAGGCGGAGTGTGGCGCTTCAGGCGGGACCCGCCGCCGCCACTGCCGCGGCACGCTTCAGGTTGGCCTCGTACTGGCTGCGGCCTGAAAGGTATTGAAGCGGCCAGGCGATCTCCGCATGGCCGATCTTGGCCGCCTCGTGAAGGGTCCAGGCCGGGTCGGCCAGGTGTGGCCGGGCCACGGCGCACAGGTCGGCGCGGCCGGCGGCGATGACCATGTTCGCGTGGTCGGCCTCGAAGATGGCGCCCACGGCTACCGTGGGAATGCCCGCCTCGTTGCGGATGCGGTCGGCAAACGGTGTCTGGTACATGCGGCCGTAGACAGGCCTCTGGTCGGCCACCACCTGCCCGGAGGAGCAGTCGATGATGTCGGCGCCGGCAGCCTTGAACAGCCGCGCGATGGCCACCGCATCGTCGGCCGTGTTGCCACCCGGAAACCAGTCGTGGCAGGACAGGCGCACCGATATCGGGCGGTCCTGCGGCCACACCGCGCGGATGGCGGCGAAAACTTCCAGCGGGTAGCGGGCCCGGTTCTCCACCGAGCCACCAAACGCGTCTTCGCGCCGGTTGGTCAGCGGCGACAAGAAGCTCGACAGCAGGTAGCCGTGCGCGCAGTGCAGTTCCAGGATGTCGAAACCCGCCTGCGCCGCACGCAGTGTTGCCGCCACATGGTCGTCGCGCACGCGGTCCATGTCCTCACGGGTCATCGCGCGCGGGATCTGGCTTTGCGGCAGGTAGGAGATGGCCGAGGCCGAAAGCAGCGGCCAGTTTCCACTGTCCAGAGGCTCGTCCATCTGCTGCCAGCCCAGCTGCGTGCTGCCCTTGCGTCCGGCGTGGCCAAGCTGGATGCCCATCTTGGCGGGTGAACTGGCGTGCACGAAGTCGACCACGCGCTTCCAGGCGTCGCGCTGCGCGTCGTTCCACAGGCCGGCGCAGCCCGGGGTGATGCGGGCCTCAGGGCTGGGGCAGGTCATCTCGGTGTACAGCAGCCCGGCGCCGCCCAGGGCGCGCGCGCCGAAGTGCACGAGGTGGAAGTCGCCTGGCAGCCCGTCTTGCGCCGAGTACAGCGCCATGGGCGAGACCACCACTCGGTTGGGCACCGTCAGGCCACGCAACCTGTACGGCGTGAACATGGGGCTGGGGGGCTTGCGGGCAGGTGCAGCACCCGAACTCGCCGCGAGCCCCTGTTCGGGCTGATCGAGCCCCTGTTCGGGCTGATCGAGCACCGTTTCGGGCTTACCGAGCACCCGTTCGGGCTCACCGAGCACCCGTTCGGGCTGATCGAGCACCGTTTCGGGCTTACCGAGCACCCGTTCGGGCTGAGCCTGTCGAAGCCCTTCGACAGGCTCAGGGCGAACGAGGGTTGGCTCAGGGCGAACGGGGGTTGGCTCAGGGCGAACAGGGGTTGGCTCAAGGTGAACGGAGCTGGACTCCTGGCGAGCCGTGGTGATGGGCTCCTCAGCCGAGATCGGTGCCGCCACACCGGCCTGCGCCGCCGCGCGCCGCGCGAACCAACGCTCGTAGCCCTCCAGCCAGACGGCATCGCGCAGGCGCAAATTTTCGTGGCTGATGCGCTGGCTGCGCGTGAGCATGGAGTACATGAACTGCTCGGGCTCGAGCTGGTCGCAGTAGCGCGTGCCCACCACCTCGAACCATTCCATCGCATTCCAGGCGGCGTTCTGCAGCCGCAGCACGTCCACCTCGCGCTCTGCCTGGTAGCGCTGCAGCAGTTGGGGGATGTCGGCCGTACCGCCGCCGCCCGCCGCCTGCGCCTGCTGGAACAGCCGGGCGAGGCCGATGGCATCCTCCAGCGCCAGCTTGGTGCCCGAGCCGATGGCGAAGTGCGCGGTGTGCACCGCGTCGCCCATCAGCACCACGTGGCTCTTGCCATTGAAGTGGTGCCAACGGCGGCAGCGCACACGCTGGAAGTTCAGCCAGGCCGAGCCGCGAAGATGTCGGGCGTTGCTCAGCAGCGGGTGGCCGTCCAGGTACTTGGCAAACAGCTGCTCGCAAAAGGCGATGGACTGCTCGGTGCTGGCCTGGTCCAGGCCATGGGCTTTCCACACCTCCTCGGGGGTCTCGACGATGTAGGTGGTGGTCTGGTCATCGAACTTGTAGACGTGGCTCTGGAACCAGCCATGCTCGGTCTTCTCGAAATGGAAGTTGAAGGCGTCGTACAGCTTGGTGGTGCCCAGCCAGATGAAGCGGTTCGGGCGGGTGACGATGTCGGGCTGGAAAACCTCGGCATAGCGGTTGCGCACCCTCGAGTTGACGCCGTCGCTGGCGATGATCAGGTCCGCGTCGGGGTAGTCGGCGTCGGAGTCCACCTCGGTCTCGAACACGAGCTCCACCCCCAGCGCCTCGCAGCGCGCCTGCAGGATGTTGAGCAGCTTCTTGCGCCCGATGCCCACGAAGCCGTGGCCGCCCGAGCGGATGACATGGCCCTTGAAGTGCAGCTCGATATCGTCCCAGTGGTTGAAGGCCACCTCGATAGCATCCGCGGTTTCGTGGTCCCACAAACGCATGCCCTCCATCGTCGCATCGGAGAACACCACGCCCCAGCCGAAGGTGTCATAGGCACGGTTTCGCTCTACCACGGTGATGTGGTGCGAGGGATCGAGCTTCTTCATCAGAAGCGCGAAGTACAGGCCGGCGGGGCCGCCGCCGATGCAGACAATGCGCATGGTCGATCCAGTGAGCGGATACGGAACATTGTCCGATGAATTTGCTTTAGGACTAAAGCAAATGCGCCCCGTTCAACCCGTCGTGACAGGTGGCGGCAGGCACAATCCCGGCATGAGTTTGCCCGCCTTCGTCGAGCCCCTGGACCAGGGCCTGTACGCCATCGACACCGGCTTCCACCGGGACCGCTTCGATGCAGCCTACCTGATGGTGCAGGACGGCCGTGCCGCCTTCATCGACACCGGCACCAACTTCAGTGTGCCCCGCTTGCTGGGCGCACTGGAGGCCCTGGGACTGGACCGTGCCGCCGTGGACTGGGTCATCCCGACCCATGTGCACCTGGACCATGCCGGCGGCGTGGGGCTGTTGATGCACCAATTGCCGCAGGCCCGGGCGCTGGTGCATCCGCGCGGCGCACGCCACATGGTGGACCCGACCGCGCTGTACCAAGGAGCCCTGGCGGTGTACGGCCAGCAGGAGATGGACCGGGCTTACGGCCATCTGGTGCCCGTGCCGGCCGAGCGTGTGGTATCCAGCGCAGAGGGCATGACGGTGGAGCTCGCGGGCCGGCCCTTGACCCTCATCGACACGCCCGGGCACGCACGGCACCACCACTGCATCTGGGACGAGGCCACCCGCGGCTGGTTCACGGGCGACACCTTCGGCCTGAGCTACCGCGAGTTCGACACGGCGCAAGGCGCCTGGATCCTGCCCACCTCCACGCCCGTGCAATTCGAGCCCGAGGCCCTCGCCCGTTCCATCGACCGCCTGGCCGAGCGTTCGCCGCAGTGGGTGTACCTGACCCATTACGGGCGCGTGGGCAATGTGAGCGCCCTGGCGCACACGCTGCGCAGGCTGCTGGGTGAGACCGTGAGCCTGGCGCACCGCCTGCAACACCACCCCGACCGTCACAACGCCCTGAAGGCGGCGCTGCACGCGCTGTACGTACAAGACCTGCGCCGGCACGGCGCCACCCACAGTGCCGAAGACATCGCCCGGCTGCTGAGCATCGACATCGAGCTCAACGCCCAGGGCATCGCCATCTGGCTGGACCGCCAGGCCTGAAGGCCGCAGCGCCGCCCGCCGCACCTCTCCCCGCCCCCCCCCGACCATGCCCAACACCATCCACTTCGGTTTGAACCAGCGCGCGGTGGTGATCACCGGCGCCGCCCAAGGCATAGGCGAAGCCTGCGCGCGGCGCCTGGCGCGCGAGGGCGCGGCCGTGGCCCTTTGGGACGTGGCTGACGCGCCCGGCCAGGCCCTGGCCGCCGAACTCCAGTCACAGGGCGCACAGGCCGTCTACCTGCACTGCGACGTCTCCCGCAAGGCGCAGGTGGATGCAGCGCTGGCCGCGACGCTGGCCGCCTTCGGCCAGGTGGACGGGCTGGTCAGCAACGCGGGCATCTTCCGGGCGGCCGACTTCCTGGAGGTCAGCGAAGCCGACTGGGACGCGGTGATTGCCGTCAACCTCAAGGGCGCCTTCCTGGTCGGGCAGGCCG
Organism: Betaproteobacteria bacterium; assembly: GCA_037127635.1. Lineage (GTDB taxonomy): Bacteria > Pseudomonadota > Gammaproteobacteria > Burkholderiales > Burkholderiaceae_C > Rubrivivax. The sequence goes on from JBAXYD010000003.1 coordinate 59,470, forward strand.
TGGCCCGGGCCATGTGCGCGAACCGCGGCGGTGCGGGCTTCGGCGCCATCGTCCACATGAGTTCGGTCAACGGCAGCATGGCCATCCCGTCGATCGCCAGCTACAACGCCAGCAAGGGCGGCATCGACCAGTTGACGCGCGCCATGGCGCTGGCCCTGGCCGACCGCCACATCCGCGTCAACGCCGTGGGCCCGGGCACCATCGCCACCGAACTGGCGCGCTCGGCCGTGCTCACCAGCGAGGACGCCCGACTGCGCATCCTGGGCCGCACCCCAATGAAGCGCCTGGGCGAGCCCGCCGAGGTGGCCGACGTGGTGGCCTTCCTGCTGAGCGAGGCCTCCAGTTACATGACAGGCGAAATCGTCTACGTGGACGGCGGCCGGCGAGCGCTGAACTACACCGTCCCGGTGTGATCGCCGAAGCCTTTGCCGTGTCCACTGGGGTGGTGGCCCTGGGTGAGATAGGCGACAAGACCCAGTTGCTGGCGCTCCTGCTGGCCGCGCGCTACCGCAAGCCGCTGCCCATCATCGCCGGCATCCTGGTGGCCACGCTGCTGAACCATGCCGCCGCCGGTGCCTTGGGCACCTGGATCACCCGGCTGGTGGACCCGGTGTGGATGCGCTGGGTCCTGGGCCTGTCCTTCCTGGCGGTCGCCGCCTGGATGCTGGTGCCCGACCAGGCCGACGACGTGGAAGGCGCCGAGCAACCCCGCTTCGGCGTGTTCGGCGTGACGGTGATCGCCTTCTTCCTGGCGGAGATGGGCGACAAGACGCAAATCGCCACCGTGATGCTGGCCGCGCGCTATGACGCCCTGATCGCCGTGACTGCCGGCACCACGCTGGGCATGATGATCGCCAATGTGCCAGCCGTGCTGCTGGGCGACAAGGCGGTGAAGTTCGTGCCCATCGCGTGGGTGCACCGTATCGCCGCACTGGTGTTCGCCGTCATCGGCGTGCTGGCGCTGGCGGGCGTGGGCGGCTGAGGGCCACGCCCGCGCGCGCCGGCTGCATCAGCGCAAGGCGGCGGCCTCCTGCGCCAGGCGCGTGATGCGCGGCCAGTCGCGCGCCGCGATGGCGTCCTGCGGCGTGAGCCACGAGCCGCCACACACCTTGACCTGGGGCAAGGCCAGGAAATCGCGCGCGTTCTGCGGCGTGATGCCGCCCGTGGGGCAGAAGCTGACATCTGGAAACGGCCCGGCAAGGGCCTTGAGCAGGGGGATGCCGCCGGCGGCACTGGCAGGGAAGAACTTCACGAAATGGTGGCCCCCGTCCTGCGCGGCCATGAGCTCGCTGGCCGTGGCCACGCCAGGCAACAGCGGCAAGGCGAGATCCGCGCAGGCGGCCCCCACGGCTGCGGTGTAACCCGGGCTGACGGCAAAGCGGGCGCCTGCGGCCTGCGCGGCGCGGGCGTCGGCCGCCGAGCGCACCGTGCCGGCGCCGACGATGGCCTGCGGCACCGCGCGCGCAATCGCCTCGATGCAGCGCAACGCCACGGGGGTGCGCATCGTCACCTCCAGCACGCGCACGCCGCCGTCCACCAAGGCCTGCGCCACCGGCACGGCGTCGTCGACGTGTTGCAGGACGATGACCGGGATGACCGGTCCGTGGGAGGCAAGTTGAAGGGTGTTCATCAAAGGGGGGCTCGCAGGGCGCGTGGTGCGACGGGTGGAAACAAGGGGTGAAGAGAAGGTCGGGCGCAGCGGCGTGCGACCGGGCCGACGGCCCTCCTGGCGGCAGGCGCATCGCAGGCTGCTGGGAGGAGACCGCGGGCGCAAGCGCTTGCCAGACCATAGACCGGCGTGCAGCGCTTCATAGCCAGGTCACCGCACCTTCCTCCGCGCTGCGCACGTTGCGGCGCAGGCCGGCAAAGAGCTCTCGCCCCAGGTCGTGGGCGCTGTGCTCGGCCTGCTCGGGCGTACGGGTCACGGCGTCGCGGGAGGCCCATTCGGCCTCGGCCACCAGCACCTCCAGCGTCCCGGCCGTGGCATCCAGGCGGATGCGGTCGCCATCGCGCACCCGGGCCAAGGGGCCGCCCACCAGGGCTTCGGGCGAGACATGAATGGCCGCAGGCACCTGGCCCGAGGCCCCGCTCATGCGCCCGTCGGTCACCAGCGCCACCCGCCAGCCCCGGTTCTGCAGCACGGCCAGCGGCGGGGTGAGCTTGTGCAGTTCGGGCATGCCGTTGGCGGCCGGGCCCTGGAAGCGCACCACGGCCACCAGGTCACTTTCGAGTTCGCCCGCCTGGAAGGCTGCCAGCAGGGCCTCCTGAGAGTCAAAGACGCGGGCTGGGGCCTCGATGACCTGCCGGTCTTCAGGCACGGCCGAGACCTTGATGACCGCACGCCCCAACCGCCCCTGCAGCAGACGCAGGCCCCCGCTGGGCGAGAACGGCCGGTCCGCGCGGCGCAACACGCTGTCATCGCCGGGCTCGGCCGGCAGCGCCTGCCAGGCCAGCGCCCCCGATGCAGCGTCACGCGCCGGCACACGGGCGAAGGCGGCCAAGCCACCCTCGTCGACCGTCACCGCATCGGCGTGCATCAGCCCGGCGCCGCACAACTCCCGAAGCACGAAACCGGGGCCACCCGCTTGCTGGAACTGGTTCACATCGGCACTGCCGTTGGGGTAGACCCGGGCCAGCAGGGGCACCACGGCCGAGAGATCGGCAAAGTCGGTCCAGTCGATGACCAATCCGGCCGAGCGCGCCACCGCCACCCAGTGGATCAGGTGGTTGGTGGAGCCGCCGGTGGCCAGCAAGGCCACCATGGCGTTGACGATGCTGCGCTCGTCCACCAGGCGGCCGATGGGCGTGAAGCGCGGGCCCCCCTGCGCCAGGGACAGCACCTGGCGCACCGCGTGACGGGTGAGGCTTTCCCGCAGACCGTCGTGCGGATGGATGAAGGCGGCGCCTGGCACATGCAGGCCCATGGCCTCGAGCAGCATCTGGTTGCTGTTGGCCGTGCCGTAGAAGGTGCAGGTGCCGGGGCCGTGATAGGCCTGGCTCTCGGCGACCAGCAGGGCCTCGCGCCCCACCAGGCCCTGGGCCGCCTGCTCGCGCACGCGGGCCTTGTCCTTGTTGGGCAGGCCGGAACTCATGGGCCCGGCAGGCACGAACACGCAGGGCAGATGGCCGAAGTGCAGCGCGCCGATCAGCAGCCCCGGCACGATCTTGTCGCACACGCCCAGCAGCAGCGCCGCATCGAACACGTCATGCGACAGCGAGACCGCCGTGGCCATCGCGATGGTGTCGCGCGAGAACAGGCTCAGTTCCATGCCGGGCTGGCCCTGGGTGATGCCGTCGCACATGGCGGGCACGCCGCCGGCCACCTGTGCGGTGGCGCCCTGCCGGCGCGCCTCCTCGCGGATCCAGGCCGGGTAGCCCTCGTAGGGCTGGTGCGCCGACAACATGTCGTTGTAGGCCGTCACCACGCCGATGTTCAGCGCTTTCTGCGCCACCACTCGAAACTTGTCCTGCGCCGGCATGGCGGCGAAGGCATGCGCCACGTTGGCGCAGCCCAGGCGGTCGGCGCCGCGGGTGCGCCCCGCCATGCGTTCCAGCCGCGCCAGGTAGGCCGCCCGCAGCGCCCTACTGCGCAGGCGGATGCGCTCGGTCACGGCCCGCACGCCTGGGTGGAGCACGACCGGCCCGCTCATGCGGGCCTCCAAGGCAGGGGTGGGCGCGGGGCGGGTCGCAGCGTCCGAGCAGACGGGCCAGGGATGTAACGCATGGTTTCATTTTCATGTAACTTGATTACATCGTCAAATCAAAATGTGCCAGCTCCCAACGCTGAGGCCTTCAGCGCGCGGGGCCAAGCTGTCATCATTCGATTCATGATTGGCGAGATGCTGCCCCTTCGCGATCCACAGGCCATGCGCCAGCGCATCGCTGTGCAGTGGGGGGCCCGCGAAGATCTCTGGGTCTTCGGCTATGCCTCGCTGATCTGGCGCCCAGAGTTCGAGGCTGCGGAGCACCGTCCCGCCCTGGCAGGCGGCTGGCACCGTGCCCTGCGCATGCGTTCACGGATCAACCGCGGCACCCCCGAGGTGCCCGGCCTGGTGTTCGCGCTGTTGCCCGGTGGGTCCTGCCGAGGGGTGGCCTACCGCATCCCCCAGGAGCGGGTCGAACAGGAATTGGACCGCCTCTGGGAACGCGAGATGCCCACTGGCGTCTACGACCCCCGGCTGCTGCCCCTGCGCACACCCGAAGGCCCGGTGCGCGCCCTGGCCTTCACGCTCAGCCGCCGCAGCCCGGCCTGCCTGCCGCCCCTGGACGAGCCCAGCTTGCTGCAGATCCTGCGCACAGCGCGCGGCCGCTTCGGCACCACGCTGGAGTATCTGGCCGAGACGGCCTCGGCGCTGGAAGCCTGCGGCATCCGGGACCGGGAGATTGGCCGCCTGATGAGCGTGGCCCGCAGGGCCGGGCTGGCTTGAACGGGCCTGTCAGCCGCGGCCTCAACCCGCCAGGCCCAGCGCCGGCACCAGCGCGCGCGCCGCCTCCAGATCGGCCAGGGTATCCACATCGAACAACACACCAGCGTCGGTGACCTCCACGCCGTGGGCGGGGTAGCGCGCCAGCAGCCGGCGCAACCCGTCATCGCCCACCAGCGACATCAACTCCGAATACAGCCCGCTGGAAAAGCCCACGGGGTGGCCGCGCCGGCCATGGTGCTGGGCCACCACGGCCGTGTGCTGGGGCAGCGCCTGGGCCACCGCCTCGAGGGTGTGGGGGCCCACCAAAGGCATGTCCGCCGGCAACAGCAACCAGCCCGGCGCATGGGGCCGCGCCTGCACGCCAGCGGCCACGGTGTGGCCAATGCCCTTGTCAGCCTCATGCTGCGGGATCACCACCAGATCGCGCCGGGCCACGACGCGGGCTGCTTCAGGCTCCAGCGCGGGCGTGGTCACCACCACACAGGGCAGCCGGCTTTCCATCACCTGCGCCAGCGTCGTGCCCAGCACCGTGGAGGCGCCCAGGGCCTGCAGCAATTTGTGCGACGCGCCGGCAAAGCGGCTGCCGCGGCCTGCGGCCAGCACAACAACAACGGGACGCTCGCTCATGGGGTGGGCTTCTGTCGGGCCTGGGTCCGGGAGGGTGTGATCCAGGCGCAGATCCTCCCTGCGCCTTGATGCCCGGAGCATGCCTGCGGCGGGCCCGCCAGCCAATGGGATGTCTACCTAAGGCCTTCCCCTTAAGGGATTGCCAACAGGCCGGCCCGTCAAGGCGCAAGGCCGCCCCAGCGCGGCTTTCTATACTGGGCACATGACCGACATCGCCCAGCTTCGCAAGAGTTACGAGCGCGCTGCGCTCGACGATTCAGCCTCCCACGAGGACCCCTTGAAGCAGTTCGAGCAATGGCTGGGTGAGGCCATCGACGCCCAGCTGCCCGAGCCGAACGCCATGACGCTGGCCACGGTGGGTGCGGACGGCCGCCCCTCCACGCGCATCGTGCTCATCAAGGGCTGCGATGCGCGCGGCATCGCCTGGTACACCAACTACAACAGCCGCAAGGGGCGGGAACTGGGCGGCAACCCCTACGCCGCCCTGCAGTTCCACTGGGTCGAACTCGAGCGCGTGGTGCGCATCGAGGGTACGGTGTCGCGGGTGTCGGACGAGGAGTCGGACGCCTATTACGCCAGCCGCCCGCTGGACTCGCGCATCGGCGCCTGGGCCTCGCCGCAGAGTCAGGTCATCGCATCGCGGGCGGTGCTGGTGGCCAACGCAGCGCGCTACGGCGCCCAGTACTTGCTGAATCCCCCGCGCCCCCCGCACTGGGGTGGCTTGCGTCTGGCGCCCGAGCGCTACGAGTTCTGGCAGGGCCGCCCGTCGCGCCTGCACGACCGCCTGGTCTACAGGCTGCAGGCGGGCGCCTGGGTGCGGGAGCGCCTGGCCCCTTGAAGGCTGCCGCCACCGGCGTCAGGCCGGCCTGACGCGGGCGCGGAAGGTCTTGCGGAACTTCTCCACCTTGGGGGCCACCACGAAGGCGCAGTAACCCTGGTTCGGGTGCTGGGCGAAATAGTGCTGGTGGTAAGCCTCGGCGCACCAGTAGTTGCGCAGCGGCTCGAGTTCGGTGACCACGCGCCCGCCATGGGCGGCTTGCGCCTCGTTCCACAGCGCCTGCGCAACGGCGCGCTGCGACTCGTCATGCAGGTAGATGCCCGAGCGGTACTGCGGCCCCACATCGTTGCCCTGGCGGTTCAGTGTGGTCGGGTCGTGGATGGCGAAGAAGATCTCCAGCACGTCGCGCAGCCCGATGACCGCCGGGTCGAAGCTGACGCGCACCACTTCCACATGCCCGGTGTCGCCGCCGCAGACCTGCTCGTAACTGGGGTTGACCACATGGCCGTTGCTGTAGCCGGACTCGACGGCCGTCACGCCTTCCACGAGTTCGTAGACGGCCTCCAGGCACCAGAAGCAGCCGCCTCCGAGGGTGATCGATTCGATACGCATGGTGAAGTGTCTCCTTGGGTGGTGTCCGGTCAGGGGCCGAAAGGCAGGATGGTTCCGGGACGGTGTGGACAGCGGGCCGGCGGTGTCCAGGCGGGTGGGTCAAGCCCCCGACTTTGCCACCCAGCCCCGCGCCTCGCGAAATTCACGGTCCGGTGAGGATCATGAGGCCTGGGGCTTCGCCACGCCGTCGCGCTCCGGCCCCACCGGGAGTGCAGCGAGAAACAGCTGTTCGGTCACCAGACCGGGAGCTGCGCCAGGGCAGCCCCAAGTTTGGCAGGCCCCACACGCGCGACGTCCTGCAAGACCTCGGGTTTCAGCACCCCATGAGATTCTGCAGCGATACCCGGTTGGTAAAGGGGTATCCTGGACCTGCCGTTTGGTGGGCAAGGCAAGTTCCAGGACACTACGGGCTGGAAGCCTTGCGCTTCCAGATGTGCAAACCAACTCAAGAGGACGAATCCACATGAAGAACTGGCTGCTGGGCGCCCTGGTCGTGGCGCTGGCCACCTCCGCGCCGATGATGTCCGAGGCCAAGCGCCTGGGCGGCGGCAAGTCTCAAGGCATGCAACGCAGCGCGCCGGCCCAGCCCGCGCCGCAGACGCCGCCCCCCAAGCAGGCCACGCCGCAGCAGAGCGCACCCACGCCTGCCGCCGCCCCTGCTGCGGCTGGAGCCACGGCTGCGGCTGCCGCTGCGCCGGCCAAGCGTTCCTGGATGGGGCCCCTCGCCGGGCTGGCCGCAGGTCTGGGTTTGGCCGCCCTGATGAGCCACCTGGGCATGGGTGAGGCCTTCGCCAACTTCCTGATGCTGGCCCTGCTGGGCGTGGCCGCCGTGTTCCTGATCGCCTTCCTGATGCGGCGCTTCGGCCGCGGGGCGCGGCAAGAACCCGCCCTGGCCACGGCCGGTGCTGGGGCTTCCGGCAGCGCAGCCGGCTGGACCCCAGCGGCCGAGCCCGTTGCAGCCCAGACCCCGGCCCTGGAGCCAGCCGCGGCCACCGCCACGCAGCGCAGCGCCTTCACGCCGGCCGCCGCGGACGTGTCCGTGACCGGCCAGCCGCTGCGCTCGCTGGGCGGCGCCCCCGAGCTAGCTACGGCTATGGCGGCCGATCAGGTGCAGCCCGCAGGTGAGATGCCCGTGGCAAGTGCCGCATCCAAGCTGCCTGAGGGCTTTGACCTGCCGGCCTTTGAGCGCGTGGCCAAGATGATCTTCATCCGTCTGCAGGCCGCCAACGACGCACGTGACCTGGACGATCTGCGCCAGTTCACCACGCCGGAAATGTTCGCCGCCCTGCGCCTGGACCTGCAGGACCGCGGGTCCGCAGCCCAGCAGACCGACGTGGAAAAGGTGGAGGCGCAGGTCATCGACTACGCGGCCGAGGACGGCAAGCAAATCGTGAGCGTGCGCTTCCAGGGCCTGGTCCGTGAGCAAGCGGGCGCCGCCGCCGAGGCCTTCGACGAAGTGTGGCACCTGGTCAAGCCTGAGGGCGAGGCCGGCACCTGGGCCATTGCCGGCATCCAGCAGCCGCAGTGAGCCCCGCCTGAGTCTTGCCGGGGGCGGCGCGCCTGAAGGCGCCGCCCCGCTTTCACTTTTCTCCTGCCACGCCTACCTGCGCTTGTGGCTGGCGCGGGTGGCCGGGGTCACCGCCGGCCAGATGCTCATGGTGGCCGTCGGCTGGCAGATGTACGACCTGACCGGCTCCCCCTGGGACCTGGGCCTGGTCGGCCTGCTGCAGTTCTTGCCGTCCCTGGCCCTGATGCTGGTGGCCGGCCACGTGGTGGACCGCCACCACCGTGCGCGCATCATCTCGGTATGCCTGGGCCTGCAGGCGATGGTGGCCCTGGCGCTGGCTCTGGGCCCGTTCGGCGGGCTGGAGGGGCGCACCATGCTGCTGACCTTGTCGGTCGTGCTCGGCGCCATCAAGGCCTTCCAGTGGCCCGCGCAGTCGGCCCTGGTGCCGCTGCTCGTGCCCAACGCCCTGCTGCCCAAGGCCCTGGCCTTCAGTTCCGCAGGCCTGCAAGGCGCAGTGATCGCAGGCCCGGCCGTCGGCGGCTTCGTCTACGTGGCCGGCCCCGCGGCCGTGTACCTCACCTGCGCAGCGCTGTTCGTGCTGGCCATGGGGCTGTGCCTGACGATCCGCCATGACAGCCCGCCGCGCGGCGCACCCCTGAGCCTGGCCACCTTGCTGGCCGGCGTGAACTACATCCGCCACCACCGCGTGGTGCTGGGCGCCATCTCGCTGGACCTGTTTGCGGTTCTGCTGGGAGGCGCCACGGCCTTGCTGCCCATGTTTGCCAAGGACATCCTGCACGTCGGCCCGTGGGGACTGGGCTTGCTGCGCTCGGCCCCGGCCGTGGGCGCGCTTCTGATCTCGGCGGCGCTGACCCGCTGGTCCATCGAACGCGGGGCGGGACGCAAGCTGTTCGCGGCCATAGCCGTCTACGGCCTGGCCACGGTGGTCTTCGGCCTGTCCACGTCCTTCCTGCTGTCGCTGCTGGCACTGGCCGTGACCGGGGCGGCCGACATGGTCAGCATCGTGGTGCGCCAGACCATGGTGCAGCTCGAGACGCCCGACCACATGCGCGGCAGGGTAGGCGCCGTCAACTCGGTGTTCATCGGCGCCTCCAACCAGCTCGGGGAGTTCGAGTCCGGGGCCACCGCCGCCGCCCTCGGGCCGGTAGGCTCGGTGGTGGTGGGCGGCGTGGGCTCCGTGCTGGTGGCTATTCTGTGGTGGCGCTGGTTCCCGCAGCTGGCGCAGCGGGACCGTCTGGTCGAATCTTCGGGGCGGTCCGCAGGCTGAGCCACATCGTGGCGGCGAGCACGGCCACCACCACGCCCAGCGACACCGCCACCGGGATCTTGAAGACATCGATCAGCATCATCTTGGTGCCGATGAAGACGAGGATGATGGCCAGACCGTAGCTCAGCAGGTGGAACTTGGCCGCCACCGCAGCGAGCAGGAAGTACATCGCGCGCAAGCCCAGGATGGCGAAGATGTTGCTGGTCAGCACGATGAAGGGGTCGGTCGTGATGGCAAAGATGGCGGGAATGGAGTCCACCGCGAAGATCACGTCGGTCAGGCCGACCAAGGCGATGACGAGCAAGAGCGGCGTGGCGATGCGCTTGCCGTTCTCCACCGTGAAGAAGCGCTCGCCGTCAAAGTGCTGGCTCACCGGCAGCACACGGCGCAGCAGCTTCAGCGCCGGGTTGGACTCCAGATCGTTCTCCTTGCCCGAGGCCCACCACATCTTGATGCCCGTGAGCACGAGGAAGGCGCCGAACACGTACAGCACCCAGTGGAACTCCGAGATCAACCAGGAGCCGGCCAGGATCATCACCGTGCGCAGCACGATGGCCCCGATGATGCCGATCATCAGCACCCGCTTCTGGAACTCCGACGGCACAGCGAAGTAGGTGAAGATCATCAGGAACACGAAGATGTTGTCCACCGCCAGGCTCTTCTCGATGAGGTAGCCGGTGAGGAACTCCATGGCCTTGGTGTTGGCGGTGGCCGCCCCGTGGTCCTGCGCCACGGCCCACCAGAACAGGCCATTGAAGGCGAAGCTCAGGGCCACCCAGATGAGCGACCAGTTCAGCGCCTCTTTCACCGAGACGGCGTGCGCGCCCTGCTTGCGCAGGACGACGAAGTCGACGAACAGCGCGGCAAGAACCGACGCGACAAAGAATAGCCACAGCCAAAGCGGCGCGATGGTGTCCATGGACACGCTCCTTCGAGAAGGGTTGAGGGTCGCGCCGAAAGGTCTTGCGGGGGAGTGTGTCCCTGCGGTCCCGGGCTGCCGGCGGGCGCCGGTGGCCGTACTGACGGGGGGCCGCGGCAGCGGGCGCTGCTTGCTACTCCCCTTTCGACAAAGCCGATGGTAGGGCCGAGCGGATGGCCCCAGGAGTTCTGGGGCCACGGCAGCCCGAGCCTGGGCAAAGCCCGGCGCCTGGCCCGGTGGGCCGCCGAAAGCGGCGCGGCAGGCGCGCCGGGGCCTTGCACAGGCTAAGCTGCCGGCCAGTGGAACGTCCCTTCATCCTGCACGTCGACGCCCATCTGGTGGTGGTGGACAAGCCTGCCGACCTGCCCTCGGTGCCCGGCCGCGCCGTGGCACTGCACGACTGCGCAGCCTCACGCGTGCAGGCGCTCTTCGAGGACGCCCTAGTGGTGCACCGGCTGGACATGGCCACGTCAGGGCTGCTGCTGTTCGCCCGCGGCCTGCCCGCGCAGCGCGCGCTGAACCGCGCGTTCGAGGAGCGGCAGGTCGCCAAGGCCTATGTGGCCGTGGTGCATGGTGAGCCGCCGCAAGCCCAAGGATCGATTGCCCTGCCGCTGATCGCGGACTGGCCGCGTCGCCCGCGCCAGATCGTGGACCACCAACGCGGCAAGCCAGCACTGACCCACTGGGAGCGGCTGGAACCGCCTGGGCCGCTCGGCACGCGGATGCAACTGCGGCCCGTGACCGGGCGCTCACATCAACTGCGCGTGCACCTGGCCGCCATCGGCCATCCGATCCTGGGCGACGACCTGTACGCGCACGACGAGGCGCGCGGACGTGCCGGCCGGCTGCTTTTGCACGCCACGCACATCGCCTTCCAGCACCCAGAGGATCAGCGGCCCGTGAGCTTCAGCAGCACGCCACCGTTCTGACGCGTGAACCCGGCCCGTGGCGGTCTTGCCCCGGGTGGGCTTATCCTTCGAGCCATGAACGCCACCCAGCCCCCACCCCACTCCACACCCGTCAGCATCGTCACCGGCGCCTCGCGCGGCCTGGGGCTGGGCATTGCCCGGCAGTTGCTGCAACGCGGCCACCGCGTGCTGACGCTGCAGCGCTCGCCCAGCACCGAACTGGCCGCCGAAGCCGCGCGCCTCGGCGCCACTCTTGAACAATGGGCCGTGGACCTGACGCAGCCGGAACAGACCGCAGTGCACCTGAAGACCTGGGTGCAGGGCCTGCCGCGCGCCGAGGTGGCGTCGCTGGACCTGATCAACAACGCAGCCTTGCTGGTGGAGCCCGGGCCTCTTGCAGAGGCTGACCCCGGCAGTATGGTCGCGGCGATGCGCGCCAGCCTGGAAGCCCCCCTGCTGCTGACCAGTGCCTTCCTGGCCGCCAGTGCCGATCTGGCTGTGCCGCGCAAGGTGCTGAACATCTCCTCCGGCCTGGGGCGCTTTGCCATGGCCGGCAGTGCGGTGTACTGCGCCGCCAAGGCCGGCATGGACCAATTCAGCCGCGCGGTGGCGCTGGAGGAAGCAGAGCGGCCGCATGGCGCGAAGATCGTGTCGCTGGCGCCTGGCGTGATCGACACCGACATGCAGGTGCAACTGCGCGGCGCAGACCCGGTGCGCTTTTCCAGCCAGGGCCGCTTTGCAGGCCTCAAGGCCCAGGGTCAACTCGACAGCGCCGACGCTGCCGCCGCCAAGGTGCTGGCCTGCCTGGACGCCGCCGAGTTCGGCCAGAAGGTCATTGCCGACGTACGGGACCTGGCTGGCGGCTGAAAGCTGGCCCGCTGGCTGGGGGGCGTCAGCTGCCCCACCACGCGGCCACGTCCGCCTTGAGCTGACGCAGATCGGCGCCGCGCGTGTACATCATGTGCCCGGCGTCGTAGTAACGGTGTGACACCCGGGCCATGACCTCTGGCGGCACGTCCAGCTGCGCCAGCGACCAGTCGGTGGCACTGTAGGGCGTGCCCAGGTCATAGCGCCCGCTGGCCACCAGCACCTTCAGGTGTGGGTTGCGCCGCAGCGCCCGGGCCAGGTCGGGCGTGGTGCAGGCAAAGCCGTTGCCCTGCGCCTCGCCCCGGTTCCAGTTCCAGCCCTTGTTCACCTCGAAGTTCAGCGTCTGGTAGCGCTGCTCCAGGCTCAAGCCGAGGGTGGCGGCGAAGTAGGCCTGCCCGGCCATGCCGTAGGGGCCGGCGATGGCATCGATGCCAGGATCGAACTCCCAGTCGCGCGAGCGGCTCGCGCCCATGGGGCCGGTGACGCGCGACTCCAGCCGGCCGACGATGCGACCCTGTGCGCGCATCGCCTCGAAGAAGAAGGCGCGGTCGCTGATGCGCAGGTTGTGCTGCTCGACCAGGGCCCGGGGCAGGCCGGTGAGCTCGGCGATGCGCCGGGCCACGCGCGAGCGCTGGGTCGGGGACAGGCGGGCACCGGCATGCAGCGCCGCCTGGTATTCTCCCGCCGCAAACTCCTCGGCCGCGGCTCTGGCTGCCTCAGAAGACTGCGCGATCGAGCCCTTCAACAGGCCGTGGTACTGCGCCGTGTTGGCAAAGGCCGGCAGGAACAGCGCATACGGCAGGTGGTTGCCCGGCGCGAAGACGATGGTCTGCAGATCCATCGCGCAAGAGACCAGGATGACGCCCGACAGCGTCACGCCCCCCGCCTGCAGGGCGTCGGCCAGCGCCGCACCGCGGGTGGTGCCGTAGCTCTCGCCGCACAGCACCACGGGCGAGCCCCAGCGCTGATGTCGCGTGAGCCACAGCCGCATCACCTCGGCCAGGCATTGCACGTCGCCGTCCACCGACAGCATCTTCTTGCGCGCCTCGTCGCTGGCGGCGATGGACCAACCGGTGTGCGGCGGGTCGATGAAGACGAGGTCGAAGTGCTCGAACCAGCTCTCCGGGTTGTCCACCACGGCGTAAGGCGGCGCCGGGGCATGGCCGTCGTCCTGGATGACCACGCGCTTGGGGCCCAGCGCCCCGAGGTGCAGCCAGATGGAAGCCGACCCGGGACCGCCGTTGAAGGCAAAGCACACCGGGCGTGTGGCCGCGGCCGCGCCCTTCTTCAAGTAGGCGGTGGTGAACACCGCCGCGTCGGGCGACTTGCCGGCACCCGCCAGCCCGCTGGACGCCACTGGGAGGAAGGCGGCGCTCACGCTGTAGTCGTGGCGTGCGCCGCCCAACACGATGGAACCTTCGCTGACCACAGGCGCGAGGCCGGCCAGGCGCTCCACCGCTTCGCGTTGCCGCCGGGCGGCGTCGGGGTCGGCAGGGGCGGCCGATGAGGGGGAAGGTGCTGCAGTGGTGTCGCTCATAGGGATGCACGCTACCGCAGCAGCGTCGGCAAGAGACTCAGGGTCAACCCGCGAGGACGACGCTCAGGGTGTCAACCCCTGTCGTCATCAGCCGCGCAATAGGCCCACAAGCGCGGGTACACCGTCTGGGCACCGGCCAGGAAGTTGTCCACCACAAAGCCCACATGCGCCATGAAGTCGACCGAGACGCGGGTGCGGTAGACGTGCCGGCGCACTGCCTGGTAGAAGATGCCGCCATGCAGACTCCAGACGAACTCGATCTCCTGCTCGTGGGCGCTTGAGGCCGCATCGGGCAGGCCACAGGTGTGGCGCAGCTCGGCGCAGATCACCGGCATCAGTTCCCGCCGCACCAGGCGGATGTAGCGTTGGTTCAACGTGGGGTCTGACAAGCCCGCGTGCATGTAGATGCGGATCCACTCCGGGCGGTAGGTGGCTTGCGCATATTGCCGGTAAAACTCCACCAGCCGCTCGCGCAGCGGCACCGTACGGTCTTGCAGCAGAGGGATCCAGGCCGGGTTCCAGCGGCCCTGGAACACGGTCTGGTAGACGCGCTCGATCAGCGCCTGCTTGCTGGGGAAATAGCGGTACAGCAGCGGCTGGGTGATGCCCAACCGCCGGGACAACTCTCGCGTCTGGCCCGAAAAGCCGGCCTCCGAAAAGTAGGCAATCGCCCCTTCCAGGATCTGGCGCTCCCGGTCTGCGGGCGCAAGCCGGCGGCGCGGCGGCACGGCCGGCTTGCGTGGGTCGGTCACGGCAGATCCATCACGGCAAGTCAGTCGGCCTTGATGTTGTTGTCCGCCACGAGCTTGGCGTACTTCGCCGTCTCGGCTGTCAGAAAGGACCGGAAATCGGCCTGGCTGCCCGAGCGCGCCACCACACCCAGACCGGCAAACTTGTCGATCAGCTCCCTGTCGGCCATCACCTTCGTCAAGGCCGCGTGATAACCGTCCACGATGGCCTTGGGCGTGCCCGCCGGCAGGAAGGCGCCCCACCAGTTCTCTGCCACGATGCCTTGCACCCCCCCTTCGGCAAAGGTCGGGATGTCCGGGAACAGCGGCGAGCGCGCGCCACTGGTGATGGCCAAGGCCCGCAGGCGGTTGGTCTTGATGAACTGCACCACCGGCAAGGCGTCGGAGATCATGAAGCCCAACTGGCCGCCCAGCAGATCGTTGACCGCCTGACCGCCCCCCTTGTAGGGCACGTTGACCATCTTGATCTTGGCCTCGCGCATCAGCAGCTCGGTGGACAGGTGCGACATGCTGCCCGGACCGCTGGTGCCGAAGCTGATGGTGCCGGGTTTGGCCCGGGCGTCGGCCAGCAAGTCGCCCAGGGTGCGGTAGGGCGAATTGGCCGGCACGACCATGATGTTGGGCCCGGTCGCGGTGAGCATCACCGGAACGAAGTCCTTGTCCATGCTGTACGGCACCTTGCTGATGAGCGGGTTCACCGCTGCCGGGCCGAGGTTGCCGATGACGAAGGTGTAGCCGTCGGGCGCCTGGCGGGCGGCGAACTCCATGCCAATGGAGCCGGCCGCGCCCGGCTTGCTCTCGATGAGCACCTGCTGACCCCACACCTCGGACAGCTTGCCCGCCATGATGCGTGCCATGAGGTCGGAACTGCCACCCGGCGGGTAGGTCACCACCAAGCGTACGGGCTTGTTGGGAAAGGCCTGCGCGCTCGCGAAGCCAGGGGCCAGACCTGCCAGGACAGCGGCGGAGGCCAGCAGGCCACGCGCCATCAGGCGGCGGGAAGTCGAGACGGCTTTCATCGGGCGCTCCTCGGGTGAACAGGGTTGGAGATGAGGGTGGAAACTCAGCAGAATCGTCAGGCTATATGATCAATCGCTAAATGAGCATCGAGAGTTTCCCGCATGTTGAACTCCCCTTCACCCGCTGCCCATCCCGACCGCACGCTCGCGCTGAACATGAAGCTGCTGGCACACCACACCCTGCAAGGGTACGGTGGCCTGGGCGAAGGCATGGCGATGCAGCTCACACGCGACGGCCGCCGCATCATGTGGCTGGCGCATGAATCGGCGCCCAAGAACTTCACCGGTGTGGACGTCACCGACCCGCGCAACCCCAAGGTGGTGGTGCAGACCGACCTGCCCCACATGAAGCTGCGCTCCAACTCCCTGGATGTCGTGGGCGACACCCTGGCGGTGGCCTACCAGACCAGCACCGCGGGCCTGAAGCCCGCCGGCGTGGACCTGTTCGACATCAGCGTGCCGGAGACCCCGCGCCTGCTGTCGCACTTCGACTGCTCCGGGCCGCACTCGCGCGGCGTGCACGCGCTGTGGTTCGTGGAGCCGAACACCATCCACATGGCGGCCGGCGCGGGCGACTTCCAGCCGCGCAACCCGCTGGACGACCAGTGCTACCGCATCCTGGACGTGTCGGACCCGACGCGCCCCTTCGAGAAGGGCCGCTGGTGGATGCCGGGTACGCGCGAGGGTGACGCTGCCCCGGCACCCACCCGCCTGGCCAAGCCCTTTGACATGGGTTTCCGCGCCCACAACACCAACGTCTTCCCTGAGCGGCCTGACCGCGCCTACGTGGGCTATATCGATGGCGGCGCCTTCGTGCTGGACATCGCCAACCCATCGGACATCAAGGTAGTGTCGGCCTGGAACCCGTCACCGCCCTTCAACGGCTTCACGCACACGCTGCTGCCGCTGTTCGACCGCGGTCTGTGGATCGTGAGCGACGAGTGCGTGATGGACAACGGCGCCGACTGGCCCAAGCTGGTCTGGGTGCTGGACGCCCGCAACGAGGCCAACCCGGTGCCCATCAGCACCTTCCCGGCCCCGCCCTTCGAGGCCTTCGCCAAGCGCGGCGGCCGCTTCGGCGCGCACAACCTGCACGAGAACCTGCCCGGGCCCAGCTCGTTCCGCTCCGACAGCATCATCATCGGCACCTTCTTCAACGCCGGCGTGCGCGTCTACGACACCTCCAACCCCTACCGGGTGGAAGAGATCGCCTACTACGTCCCTGGGGCGCCCAAGCTCTCACCGGCCGGTGCCGTCCAGCTCAACGACGTGTATGTCGATGAGCGGCGCATTGTCTACACAGTGGACCGCTTCACTGGCGGCCTGTACGTGCTGGAACTCAACATCTAAGGCCGCGCCACCAAGGCTGCGCACCTCAAAGGCGTGTTCACCCGAGACCCCCTGGCCGGCCGCATTCCGGTCACGCTGATCACCGGCTTTCTGGGCAGCGGCAAGACCACGCTGCTGTCCAAGCTCGTGCGCCACCCGGCCATGGCCGGGGCGGCGGTGGTGATCAACGAGGTGGGCGAGATCGGCATCGATCACGACCTGGTGACCATGGCCTCGGAGAACGTGGCCCTGCTGGCCAACGGCTGCATCTGCTGCTCGGTGCGCACCGACTTGCAGGAAACCCTGCGCGACCTCTTCGCGCGCCGGCATGCGGGCGAGATCCCGGACTTCGACCGCATCATCGTGGAGACGACGGGCCTGGCCGACCCCGCGCCCGTGGTGCAGACCCTGGCCAGCGACACGCTGCTGGCAGCACAGTTCCGCCTGGACGGCTTGGTGACGCTGGTGGACGCGGCCCAGGTGCTGCAGCAACTGGCCGCCCACGCCGAGCCCGCCAAGCAGATTGCGCTGGCCGACCGCGTCTTCATCACCAAGGCCGACCTGGTGAACGAGGCCCAGCGCCAGGCGGTGGAGGAAGCGGTGCAAGGGCTGAACCCGCGCGCGCCCATCAGCACGCTGCTGCACGGCGCGGTCGAGCCTGCGGCGCTCACAGGTCTGGGCCTGGCCAGTGCACGGGCCGGTGAGGCCACCCTGAGCTTCCTGGGCGAATCACTGCAAGGTGAGGGTTCGGGCGGCGAGCGCAGCTTGCACCAACGCCCGGCGCTGCACGACGCCGCCATCCGCACCTTGTCGCTGCGCTTCGACAAGCCCTTCACCTGGGCGGCGTTCAGCGCGGCGCTGGAGTTGCTGGCCACCCTGCGCGGGCCCGACCTGTTGCGCCTGAAGGGCATCGTCAACGTGGACGGCAAACCGGTGGTCGTGCAGGGCGTGCAGCACATCTTCCACGACCCAGTGGAACTCGACCGCTGGCCCAGCGCCGACACCGGCACGCGCCTGGTCTTCATCACGCGCCGCATCGAGGCCGCCACCATCCGCAACCTGCTCAGCGCCGTGGCGGATGCCAGCCCGGCGGCAAGCCCGACGGTGAGCTGACCGCAAGCCCGGCCGCGGCGTCAGAAGATTGATCCGGCGGCGCTGCTGCTCAACTTCCGTTCGGGCTGAGCCCGTCGAAGCCCTTCGCCAGGTTCGCCCCAACCAAAGCCGCAAAAAACTCAGGGTGAACGGCTCAACGCGGGCCGTGCCGCCCCGTCAAGCCTTGCCCGCGCCCTTCAACCACCACACGGGCAGCTGCGTGCAATCCGCAGCGTCCAGACCTTGCGCTGCCGCCTGCTCGAAAGTACGCAGGGTGAGTTCGGTCAGTGGCAGACGGGCCTGCAGTTCACCCGCTTGCGCCAACATGGCGCGCAGGTCCTTGCGCATGGTGGCCACGTCCACGCTCACCGCGCCGCTGCCCGTGCCGGCCAAGGCCTGGGCGATGGCGGCGCCGCGCACCTTCAGCATGTTGGGGCCGCCCGAGGTGTCGGCCAGGATGTCCACCACACGCGCCGGGTCCAGGCCCAGCGGTTTCACCAGGGACAGCGCCTCGGACAGCGTCTGCCAATAGACCATCAGCGGCAGGTTGATCGCCAGCTTCATGGTTGCGCCCGCACCCCAAGGCCCCACGTGCTCGATGCGCCGGCACAGCAGTTCCAGCACCGGACGGGCAAGCGCCAGGTCCTCGGCCGCACCACCGACGAAACCCA
This sequence comes from Betaproteobacteria bacterium, assembly GCA_037127635.1. Lineage (GTDB taxonomy): Bacteria > Pseudomonadota > Gammaproteobacteria > Burkholderiales > Burkholderiaceae_C > Rubrivivax. The sequence continues at coordinate 77,800 of JBAXYD010000003.1, forward strand.
GCAACCGGCCTTCGCGAGCCGGCCCCACGCTGCCACCCACGGGGCATTCCAGAAAGCGCGCCCCGGCAGCCTGCACCCGGGCGCCGATCTGCTGCGGCTGGGCCGGGGCCACCGTGCTCATGTCGATGAACAGGCGCCCTGGCACCGCCACCGACAGCAACCCATCGGTGCCGAGGTAGACCTCGTCGAGCGCGGCGTCGTCGAGCAACATCGTCAGCACGACGTCGCATGTGGCCGCCAGTTCGGCCGGGCTCGCCGCCCAGGCGGCGCCCTCGTCCAGCAGACCCTGAGCCCGCGCGACGGTGCGGTTCCACACCGTTACTGACTGGCCACTGGCCATCAACCGCCGCGCCATCGCGCTGCCCATCTTGCCCGCACCTGCCAGACCGATCCGCATGCTCGCCTCCTGGCCGCGCAAGACGGGCGCGACCTTCGGCTTATCATAGGATAAACAGGCGGGCGTGGAAGTCCGTCGTCACATCCAGGAGACCCGCGTGTTCTACAGCTGCCTGCCCCACTGCACCGACCCGACGCACCAGCACCGGCCGCTCACCGCGCTGGCCACCAGAAGCGGCACGGCCGCCAGTGCCCGGCCGATCGTGAAGAACCGCCGGGGCAAGAGCCTGGTGGTGGACCTGCACTGCCATTACCTGAACCCGCAGGTCAACGCCAAGACGGCTCACCTGAACGCGGCCCAGCATGACGCGACGGTGATTTACGCCAACGCCCTGACAAATGCGACCAACGTCAAGCAGATGGCCACGCGGGCGCCCAAGCTGGCGGGTGTGACCGAGCGGCTGCTCGACATGGACCGCATGGGCGTGGACATCCAGGCGGTGTCACCGGCGCCGTACCACTTCTTCTACTTCACCGAGCCGGACTACGGTGCCGAACTCGCGCGCGAGGTCAACGAAGGCATTGCGGCGGTCGTCGCCGGCCACCCTGACCGCTTTGTCGGCCTGGGCTCGGTACCGCTGCAGAACGCCGACCTGGCGGTACGCGAACTCGACCACGCGGTGAAGCACCTCGGGCTGCGCGGCGTGGAGATCTGCACCAACGTCAACGGCAAGAACCTGACCGACCCTTCGCTGGGCCTGGAGAAGTTCTTCGCCCGCTGCGAGGAACTGGGCGTGCTGATCTTCATGCATCCGCTGGGCTTTTCTGACGGCGAGCGGCTGCGCAACCACTACTTCAACAACGTCATCGGCAACCCGCTGGAATCCACGGTGGCGGTGTCGCACCTCATCTTTGACGGCGTGATGGCGCGCCACCCCAAGCTCAAGGTGCTGGTGGCGCACGGCGGCGGCTTCATCGCCCACTACTGGGCGCGCATGGACCACGCCTGGCGCGCGCGCCCGGACACGCGCACCGTCATCAAGCGCAAGCCCTCCTCGTACCTGGAGAAGTTCTACTTCGACACCATCACGCACGACCCGCTGATGGTGCGCCGCCTGATCGAGCGCTTCGGCGCCGACCACGTCATCCTGGGCACCGACTACCCCTACGACATGGCCGACGACGACCCCCTGGGCACCATCGGCGAGATCAAGCGCCTGCCCAAGGCCGACCGTGAGCTGGTGGTGGGCGGCAATGCCGTGCGCCTGCTGAAGATCAAGCAACCGAAGGTCGCGGCCAAGCCCAAGGCAACGCCAACGGCCCCGGCCAAGGCAGCGCCGAAAGTCGCGACGAAGGTCGCCGCTCCGGGCACGGCGAAGGTCACTGCCAAGGCTACGGCCAAGGTGGCCGCCAAGACCGCGCCGACAGTCAAGCCCAAGCGCAAGGCCTGATCAACGGGCCGTCGACGGGCGGTCAACAGGGGTCAATGGGGAATCACGTCGATCGGCTGCTCTGGCAGCCGCATCGGCCGGTCTAGCGGCGGCGGGGTCTGGGCCCCGTTCATCACGATGGACAGCATCGTGTAGTAGCCCACGATGCCCAGCAGATCCACCACCCCCTGCTCGCCCAGCGCCTCGCGGGCGGCGGCCCAGGTGGCGTCACTCACGCGGCGCTCGCGCAAGGACTGCTGCGTGAAGTCGTGCACCAGGGCCTCGTCGGCGCGCTGGTAGTCGGGGCGACGGCCTGCGGCCAGCGCCTGCACCACCTCAGGTGCAATGCCCTCGCGCAGGGCGATCGGCGCATGGATGGACCACTCCACCTGCTGCACCCAATGGCAGGCCGTGACGAGGATCGCCAGTTCCGACAAGCGCAGGCCGATGGCGCTGCGGTAGCGCAGGTACTCGCCCGTGCGTTGCACATGCGTGCACAGCTCAGGGCTGCGCAGCAGTGGCACGAAAGGCTCGATCAGCCCGCCACGCGGGCCGCGGATGATCTCTTCGGCGCTGGCGCGTTGCGCCTCGGTCCAGGTGGCGGGGGGCAGCGGGGGCAGGCGGTCGCCTGGGTCGCGGTGGGTCATCACGGGCTCCTAGGGTGAATTCGGGGGCGGTGCGGCTACCGCCAGCGGGGCGCCCGCTTGAACGAAGGCCGAGCGGTGACCGTAGCGTTCGAGGTCGATCGCGGTCTCGTGCAGCACCTGGTGGCGGCGCGCCGCGGGGTCCAGCGTGTCGGCAGGCCCTTGCGCCACCGCGTGTTCCATGTAGTGGCCCAACCAGCGGGCGCGCGCCAGCGCTGCCTGCCCGGCCGGACGCCTGGCCGCCTCGTACGCCGCCAGGGCCTCGTCCAGGCGGGCGTGGTCGCGCAGCGCATCGGCCAGAGCCACCGCGTCTTCGGCCGCCTTGGTCACACCCAAACCCAGGTGGGGGCGGGCCACAAAGGCGGCGTCACCAAGCAGCACCACGCCCTCGGCCTGCATCTGCGGCGACGCCAGGTCGAAGATGGGCTGGAAGAAGGGCTGCGCCGTGGCTTGCAGCACCTCGGCAAACTGCGGCGCGAGCAGGCGCTGTGCGTCCTGCCGCATGGCGGCCACATGGCGGGCCGACACCTTGTGCGGCGGGATGCCCTGCGGATGGTGCACCCCGTCGTCATCGGTCATCAGCGCCTCCAGCGCTGGGCCGGCCGCCACCGGCCGGTACCACACGAAGTTGTAGGCGCGCCGGCCCGGGGCCGTGTCATGGTCGGCGCTGGCCACGGGGTAGCCGATGATCTGCTCGCGCGGCGGCACGCAAAAACCGAAATACGGGAACAGCGTCTGCCGGGTAAAGGCCGACAGCAGCGACTCTTCGGCCACGCCGCGCCAAGCCACATAGCCCGCGTAGCGCGGTTGGGCCTGCGGGCACAGGCGCTGGCGCTGGGTGGAGCGGATGCCGTCGGCCGCCACCAGCAGATCGGCCTGCCAGCGCCGGGTGGTGCCACGCACCTCCAGCCCTTCTTCGGTGTGCGCCATCGACTGCACGGCAGACCCCAGGTGGTAGCGCTCGCACGGAAAGGCGCCGCGCAGCATCTCGTACAGGCGGCTCCAGGACGTCAGCACCTGGGGCATGTCCAGGCGGTCCAGCGTGTGGCCGTTGGCACACAGCATCACCCGGCCGGGCACCTCCACACCCAGCGTGGCCTCGGCGGGCACGCCACTGCGGCGCAACGCGCGCACCAGGGCGTCGTGGGTGACGATGCCTGCGCCACGGCCGCTGAGGGACCCCGCCGCCTTTTCCAGCACCTGCACGTCATGGCCGTCGCGCAAGAGCATGTTCGCGGCGAAGAGCCCACCCAGCGATCCGCCTGCCACCACGATGCGTGCCATGGGCTCAACCGCCTTCAGGTGTGTGCTGCATCGGCACCGTCAAGCGCCCAGGCCAGCGCCGGCGGCCGGTGCCGCGCCCGCGCCGGCAGCTCCGGCCACCCCGTGCAGCGCATCCCAGGCCTGTTTCTCGCCCACCGGGAAATTCAGCTCCACCATCACCCCGCTGGGGTCGTACAGGAACACCTGGTGCAAGCCCACGCCAGGCACCGTGCGCTCGCGCCAGACCACGCCCGCGGCCTGCAACCGCGCCATCATGGCCGACAGATCGGTGGCGAAGAAGGCCACATGGTCCACCGCCCCGCTGCCCTGCAGGCTGGCTTCGTCGCGGTCTCCCAGGTAGGCCTGCAGGCCGGAAGGGTCGTTGCGGTCCACCCCGATCACATGCACGGCGGCGTTGGCGTAAGCGGTGGTGGGGCCCTGGTACAGCCACAGCCCCGGAAAGGGGAAGTCCGGACGCGGGCCGACCTGCAGGCCCAGCAAGTCCACGTAAAAGGCCCGCGACGCCTCGAGGTCGAGGGTACGGATCGAGAAGTGGTTGAGCGACAGTGTCATGGCGTGGCCTTGCGACGGGGGGCTTTGCGCGAGGCACCGGCACCGGTGCCAGCGCGCGGGGCGGGTGTGGGTTTCCGTGTCACGGCAGGTGCCGGGGGTGAGGACATCCTGGCCAGCACGTCAAACACCGCCGCCGTGTCATGCAAGGCATGGCCCAGGCCCATGGCGGCGTCGTACACCGGCACGGTGGCCGCGAACAGCGGCGCCGGCACACCGTTGGCGCGTAGGGCATCCCCAATGAGCTTCATGTCCTTCTGCCAGACCGCGATCTTCATCGTGGCGTCCTTCCAGCCCTCGTTCTCCATCAACGGGCCGCGCACCTGCAGCATGCGCGAGCCCCCGGCCCCACCGGCCAGCACCTTGACGGCGTCTGACGGGCGGATGCCCCAGCGCTGGCCCAGCAGCAGGGCCTCGGCCGTGGACACGTTGTGGATGGCCACCAGCAGGTTGGCCATGAGCTTCATCTTCATGCCGCTGCCGAAGGCGCCCAGGTTGAACTGCTCGCGCGACATGCCCTCGAAGACGGGCTGCATGCGGCGGATTGCCCGCGCCGGGCCACTGGCGTATACGGTGAGGTCCTTGCGGGCGGCCTGCGCGCCAGTGCCCGACAGCGGGCAATCCAGCAACGTGACCCCTGCGCGGGCCAGGACGTCACGCGCTGCGCGTTTGTCTTCCATGTCCAACGTGCTGGTCTCGGCTATGACCAGGCCCGTGGTGCCGGCCTGAGCGATCAGCTGCGCACTGTCCTGCAGCGCAGCGGCGCTGGGCAGTGAGGAGATCATCACGTCCACCGAACGGGCCAACTCCGCCGCGTCACGGCAAACGCTCCCGCCGGCCGCGCGGTGGCGGGCACGGGCGGGGGCCGCCGGGTCAAAACCCCAGACCGTGAAGCCTGCCTTCATCAGGTTGCCGGCCATGGCCGAGCCCATGATCCCCAAGCCCAGCACGCCCACGCGCTGGGGCGACGTCGCCGGTGCCGGGGAGGTCGGAACAGTGGCCGCGGAACCTTGGGAAAGCGGAGAACGTTCGACCTTGTTTTTGGTGCTCATTTGATCTCCAGAAAGGGGTTTCGGCTAGACTAGTGTAGTCAAACGAAAGCCTGCTGTGAGCCCTGCTGCCCCCCGCGCCGATACCTCGATGCCTTCCCAGACCGCGCCCGATTCGTCCGCCGCAGCGGCACCCGTGCGGGTGGGCGTGGTGGGCTACGGCTGGTGGGGCAAGACCATCGCCCGCCAGATCGCGGCGTCGCCTTGGCTGAGCTTGGCTGCGGTAGCCGAAACCCACGATGCGACGCGCCGGTCCATGGCCGACGACCCCGTGCTGGCCGGCGTTGCGGTGCACGACAGCGTGCAAAGTCTGATTCAGCTGCCAGGCCTGGAGGCGGTGATCCTTTGCACCCCGCATGAGCAGCACGCCCAGCAGATCGTGGCTGCCGCCGAGACGGGGCTGCACGTGTTCTGCGAAAAGCCGCTGTGCCTGACGCTGGCCGACGCACGGCGGGCGGTGAACGCCTGCGGCAAGCGCGGGCTGGTGCTGGGCATCGGCCACGAGCGCCGCTTCGAGCCCGAGGTGGTGGCGCTGCGCCGCATGATCGAGGACGGCGTGCTAGGCACGGTTCTGCAGATCGAGGCCAATTTCAGCCAGGACAAGTTCTTCGCCCTGCCCAAGGACAACTGGCGCCTGTCCAACCAGCACGCGCCCGTGGGCCCGCTGACGGCCACCGGCATCCATCTGGTGGACCTGAGCATTGCAGTGCTGGGTCCCTGCGAGTCGGTCTGGGCGCGCTTGGCCACGCTGGGCTCAGACTTCGAAAACGGCGACACACTGGCCATCATGATGGCGTTCCCGCAGGGCGCCAACGCGATGATCAGCGCGGTGCTGGCCACACCCTTCGAGGGGCGCTTTGCAGTCTACGGCTCCAAGGGCTGGGTGGAGATCCGCGACCGCACCCATCCGGAACACCCCACCGGCTGGGACATCACCGTGGCCTTGCGCGGCCAGCCGCGGGCATCGCGCTTCGCCGCCCCGGCGCCGTCGGTCCGGCTCAACCTCGAAGCGTTCGCCCGTGCCGTGCGCGGCACCGCGCCCTACCCCGTGTCGCCGGGCGAGTTGTTGGCCAACGTGGCCGCTCTCGAAGCCGTCATGCAGTCGGTGCAGGCCCGCGCGCCCGTGGCCGTGGCGCAGCCGTGACTGACGGCACGCCGCGCACCGCAGCCCGGCGCCTGAGCGCGCCCGAGCGCGAGGCCCACATCGTCCAGGAGGCCGTGCACTTCTTCGCCGAGGTGGGCTTTGGCGGCGACACGCGCGAACTGGCCAAGCGCCTGGGCGTGACCCAGTCCCTGCTCTACAAGTACTTCCCCAACAAGGAAGCACTCATCAACCGCGTCTTCGACGTGGTGTACATGGGCCGCTGGAACCCTTTCTGGGAGAGCGTGATCCACGACCGCAGCGTGCCACTGCAGGACCGCCTCACGCGCCTGTACGTGGAATACGCCAAAGCCGCGCTCACGCGCGACTGGGTGCGTATCTTCATGTTCTCGGGGCTGCGCGGCGAGAGCATCAACGGCCGCTACCTGACCGTACTGCGCCAGCGCATCCTGGAGCCCATCGCCGCGGAGTTGCGGCACGAGTTCGACCTGCCTGATGTGACGACAGTGCCATTGAAGTCGGCCGAGATCGAGCTCGTGTGGGGCATCAACGCCCGCGTCTTCTACTTCGGCCAACGCCAGTGGATCTTTGACGTGCCGGTGCAGGATGACCTGCCCTCACTGATCGGCCTGACGGTCGAGCACTTCCTGGCTGGCGCCCGCGTGGTGCTGCCCCGGCTGGTGCTCGGCAATCGAGATCATCCGATCACTTCACAGTAATCGTATGAACACCGAAAGTCCGAACGACCCCACCGATCTGCGGCGAGCGCTGGGCCGCTTCGGCACCGGGGTAACCATCGTCAGCACCCTGGATGCAACCGGGGCGCCCGTGGGCGTGACGGCCAACTCCTTCAGTTCGGTGTCACTGGACCCGCCCATCGTGCTGTGGAGCCTGCGACGCGCCTCGCCCAGCCTGGCGGCCTTCGATGCCAGCGGGCGCTTCGTCATCAACGTGCTGGCGCTGGAGCAAGTAGCGTTGTCACGGCGCTTTGCCAGCCCGCTGGCCGACAAGTTCGAAGGCGTGGACCACCGGCCCGGTCTGGCAGGGTTGCCGGTGGTGGCGGGTTGCGCCGCGGTGTTCGAGTGCCTTACCGAGCAGCGCCTGGAGGTGGGTGACCACATCCTGTTCCTGGGCCGCGTGCAGGCCTATGGTCACCGCCTCGGGCCCACGCTGCTGTACTGCCAGGGCCACTACGCGCAGGGCGTGGGTCTGGCCGAGGTCCGCTGAAACGATTCAACGCCCTACCCTGAACCGCCAGAAGACACAAGAACGGAACGCCAAATGCGCTACAGCACCTTCATGATGCCTCTGCACCCGCCCGGGCGAGACATCTCCCAGACCCTGCAGGAAGACCGCGAGGCCGTGCTGCTGGCCGACCGGCTGGGCTTTTCAGAAGCGTTCGTGGGAGAGCACGTCACCGACGCGGCCGAGACCGTCACCTCCTCGATGATGTTCCTGGCCTCGCTGGCCAGCCAGACCCGGCAGATCAAGCTGGGCACGGGCACGATCAACATGCCCAACTCCCACCCCGCCGCAGTCGCCGCGCAGGCCGCCATGCTGGACCACCTGCTGCAGGGGCGCTTCATCATGGGCATCAGCCCGGGCGGCCTGATGTCAGACGCCGAGGTGTTCGGCAACTTCGGCCGCGACCGCAATGCCATGTTCGTCGAGTGCATCAACATGGTGCTGAAGATCTGGGAGAGCGAGCCGCCGTACGACCTGCAGGGCCAGTTCTGGAATGTCTCGGTGGGCAAGACCATGATCCCGGAGATCGGGCAGGGCTTCATCATGAAGCCCTTCCAGCGCCCGCACCCGCCCATCGTGGGCACGGCGGTGGCGCCCTTCTCGCAGGGCGTGGCCGAGATGGCCAAGCGCGGCTGGGGGCCGATCTCGGCCAACTTCCTGATGCCCGAGTGGGTGAAGACGCACTGGCCGAAGTATGTGGAAGGCTGCAACGCGGCGGGCAAGGCGGCCTCGCCTGACGGCTGGCGCGTGGCCAAGAGCATCTTCGTGGCCGACGACGAGGCCACTGCGCGGCGCTACGCGCTCGAAGCCGGCGGGCCTTACCACTTCTACTTCAAGCAATTGGTGCGCAAGCTGGTAGGCGGCGGGCGCGGCAACGTGTTCAAGACCGACCCCGCCATGCCCGACAGCGAGGTGACGCCCGAGCGTGTCACCCAGCGCCTGGTGCTGGCGGGCACGGTGAACTCGGTGGTCGAGCAGATCCTGGCCTTCCGTGAGCAGGTGGGCGACTTCGGCACGCTGGTCTATGCCTGCCACGACTGGCAAGATCCGGCGCTGGGCAAACGCTCCATGGAACTGTTCGCGACCGAGGTGATGCCGCGCGTGAACGCGGCGATCGGAGCCACCACCCACTGAGCTGACAGCCTGGGCCTGCACGGCTCCAGGCAACCCTGGAAGCATCGCGGCCCTCTCCCCCTAGCCTTCACGGCCTTCAACTCGAGTACATCACCATGTCCCTGACCCACTCCTTCTCCTCGATTGCACTGGAAGGCGCGCTGGGCATCGCCCAGGCCACGCTGGCCAAAGGCCGCGCCGCCGGCATGCTGCCGCTGGCCGTGGCCGTGCTGGACCCGCGCGGCACGGTCAAGGCCTTCCTCGCCGAAGAGGGCACCAGCCTGTACCGCTTCCAGATCGCCCGCGGCAAGGCGCTGGGCGCCTTGGGCATGGGTTTCGGCGGGCAGGAACTGGAAAAGCGCTACGGCCACGTGCCAGGCTTCATCCAGGCGGTGCAGGGCCTCAGCGAGGGCAACCTGGTGCCCGTGCGTGGCGGCGTGCTGATCCGCGATGCACAAGGCCAGCTGCTGGGTGCGGTGGGCGTGAGCGGTGAGACCTCCGCCAATGACGAGATCTGCGCCGTGGCGGGCATCGAGTCCGCCGGCCTGGTGCCCGATTGCGGCGGCCCCAAGCCCTGAACAGCGCCCCACCACAGCGCACGGAGGCTCCATGAAGGCACGCATCGGCGACATCGACATCCACTACGAGATCTCGGGCCAGGGCCCGTGGGTCACCCTGTCCCACTCGCTGGCCGCGCACGTGGGCATGTGGGCGCCCCAGGTGGAGGCGCTGAGCGCGCATTTCACCGTGCTCAACGTGGACACGCGTGGCCACGGGCAGACCGATGCCCCGCCAGGGCCCTACAGCCTGGAGCAGATGGCCGATGACGCGCGCGGCCTGCTGGCGCACCTGGGCGTGGTGCGTACCCACTGGCTGGGCCTGTCCATGGGCGGCATGATCGGGCAGGTGATGGCCCTGCGCCACCCCGAGGTGCTGGACCACGTGGTGCTGGCCGACACCACGGGCCAGGGTGCACCAAACGCCGCGCAGATGTGGGCCGAGCGCGCGCAGGCCGCGCGCGCCTCAGGCATGGCGGCGTTGGTGGAAGGCACGCTGTCACGCTGGTTCACGCAGCCCTTCCGTGGCCGCGAACCGGCCCTCATGGACCAGATCGGCGCCATGATCGCCGGCACGCCCGTGGAAGGCTACGCGGGCTGCTGTGCCGCCATCGCCGGCGTCAACACGCTGGAGCGGCTGCGCACCCTGGGTCATCCCGCGCTGGTGCTGGTGGGTGACCAGGACCAGGGCACACCGCCCGCCATGGCGCAGCTTATCGCCGAGCACTGGCCTGGCGCCCGGCTGCAGGTGCTGGCCGATGCCGCGCACCTGCCCAACCTGGAACAGGCTCAGGCCTTCAACCGGGCCGTGCTGGGCTTTCTGCTTGCCCTGGCCCGAAGCTGAAGGTGCCCTGACGCACCAGGCGCGAGAACTCCGCGTCCAGCATCTCCTGCACCAGCGCCAGGGCCGGCGGCGGGCGCGGGTCAGCCCGCGTGGCCAGCACCAGCAGCCGGTTCAGCTGCACGCCCGAAATCTCTGACAGCGTCATCTCGGGCGGCAAGGGGTGGGCCTTGAAAACGGACACCGGCATGATGGTGGCCCAGCGTCCGCGCATCACCAGTTCCCGGATCGCCTCCACCGAGTCGATCTCGGCCTGCACGTTCAGGGTCTTGCCCAGCGACCGCATCTGGCGCTCCAGGATGCCGCGGTGCAGGCTGGTCATCAGCACGGGAATGCGTGCCAGTTGCGGCACCGACACCACCGGTCCGACACGCAAGGAGGCATGCGCCACCAAGGCAAAGGGCTCGCCCAGCAGCGGCTGCAGGGCCAGCGGGCGCCCAGACTCCGGATTGGTCACCACGGCCATGTCGATGATGCCGCGCTCCAGCCAGTCCAGCAACGCGGGCGTGAAGGCCTCGCGCGAGCGCAGCACCACGTCCTGCGGACTGTTGGCGCAATGCTCGAACAGCCCAGGCAGCAGCACGCGTGCGAGCGTGGGCGAAACGCCCACCGTGACGCTGGCGCGGCTGCCGGGTCGGCTGCGCGCCAGGCGCTGGCTCATCTGCGTGGCCTCGGCCAGGATGCGCTGGGCGGACTCGTAGAAGGTCACCCCCGCGGGCGTCAGGCGCACGCCGCGCGGCAAGCGCTGCACCAGCTGCACACCCATCTCGCGCTCCAGTTCGCGCAACTGACGTGTCAGCGCGGGTTGCGCGATCGGTATTGCAGCTGCGGCGGCGGTGAGGCTGCCGGCATCGGCCGCGGCGATGAAATTACGAAGGGTGCGCAGGTGCAAGTTCGGCCTCCGGGTTCACCCTGATGCAATGCCGAAATGATATGGCAAAGGCCAAATCCAGCATTGGACTTCAGCTCACCGACTGCTACCCTGATGGCACCCTGACCCGAGCCTGCGGGCTCATTGACCATGCCTGCCGCCACCGTCCGATTCGAGGCCCTGAAAGCCTTCATCCAATCAGCCTTCCTGAGCCAGGGCCTGCCCGAGGCGGATGCCGCCCAGGTGGCCGCCCTCATGGCCGAGGCCGACCTGCAAGGCTCCGATGGGCATGGCGTGATCCGCCTGCCGCAGTACATCAAGCGCATCCGGGCCGGGGGCATCAATATCCACCCCGACATCAAGGTCGTGCGTGAGCGGGCGGCCATGGCGGTGGTGGACGGCGACAACGGCATGGGCCATCTGGTGGTCAGCAAGGCGGTGGATCTGGCCATCGAGAAAGCCCGGCAGACCGGCGTGGCCTGGGTCAGCACACGCATGAGCAACCACGCCGGCCCTGCGTCGCTGTACGCACGCAAGCCGCTGGAGCACGACATGCTCGGCTTGTATTTCGCCGTGGGCAATGCCAACCATCTGCCGCCCTGGGGCGGCATGGACATGCTGCTGTCCACCAACCCCATCTCCGCCGGCGTCCCGGCGGATCAAGAGCCGCCCGTGGTGCTGGACATGGCCACCACCGTGGCCGCCTACGGCAAGGTCAAGGCCAAGGCCAAGGCCGGCGAGATGATGCCCGAGGGCTGGATGATCGACCGCCAAGGCAAACCGCTGCTGGATCCCAACCGCTCGGGCGAAGGCTTCCTGCTGCCCATTGGCGGTCACAAGGGCTACGGACTGGCGCTCATCGTGGGCCTGCTCGCCGGCACACTGGGTGGCGCGGCCATGGGGCGCGACGTGATCGACTTCAATGCCGACCACGTGACGGTCACCAACACGGGACAGGCCATCCTGGTGATCGATCTGGCCGCCTTTGGCGAGCCGCAGGACTTCAAGCACGCCGTGGACAAGCTGGTGCGGGACCTGCGCGGCGCCGAGCGCCTGCCGGGCGTGGAGCGCATCTGGCTGCCGGGTGAGCAAAGCCACCAGCGGCGCCAGCAGTACGCGGCCACGGGCATTCCGCTGTCCGCAGGCGTGGTGGCCGACCTCAGCACGCTGGCGGGCGAGCTCGGCATCGCGCCGCTGGTCTGAACACCGACCTGAACGCTGACTGCAACGGCCTACCCGATGTCGACCGCCCCCGGCGCCCCACGCGGCTTTGTGATCGACCGTGCTGACGGCCGGCCGCAACTGCCCGGCAGCCTGCACACCAACCGGCGCTTGTCGCAGTGGGTACGGCTGGCCGAGGCGGGCCGGGTGGACGTGTTCACGGGCAAGGCCGAGCTGGGCCAGGGCATCCTCACGGCGCTGCAGCTGATTGCGGCCGAAGAATTGGATGTCGCGCTCAGCGCCATCACCGTCATCACGGCCAGCACCGCGCGCGGTCCGGACGAGGGCATGACGTCCGGCAGCCTGTCGGTGCAGGACAGCGGCGGCGCCCTGCGCCACGCCTGTGCCGAGGTGCGTGGGCTGGCACTGCAGCGGGCCGCAGCGAGTGCCGGCCTGGCCGCAGACGACATCCACGTGGCAGCCGGTCGCTTCACCGGGCCCGCGGGCCAGGCCCTGGGAGACTACTGGTCGCTGCTGACACCCGCCGATCTGGACGTCGAGTACACGGGTCAACACGCGCCGAAGACACCCGACCAGCGCGCGCTGCTGGGCCGCACGGCCCTGCCACGGGTGGACCTGGCGGCGAAGATCCATGGCCAGCCCCGCTTCCTGCACGACCTGCGCCTGCCCGGCATGCTGCACGGCCGCGTGCTGCGCGCGCCCTTGCTGGACGCCGCACTGGGCCAGGGCGCATCTGCGGCGCTGGCCGAGTTGCAGGCGGCGTCAACCGGGGTGCGGGTCTGGGCGGATGGCCGCTTCGTGGCCGTGGTGGCCGAGCGCGAGCGCGATGCCGACACCGCCGCCGGGCGCCTGCGCGCCCAACTTCCCTGGGCGCCGGGCACAGCACTGCCCGACATGCAGGCGCTGCCGGACTTCCTGCGCCAGGCCCCGAGCGAACAAACGGTGACGGCACGTCGCGGCGAACCCGCGTCAAACGCGGACGGCCGCGTGTTCCGCGCCGAGTACCTCAAGCCCTATCTGGCGCATGCCTCCATCGGGCCGTCCTGCGCCATCGCCCTTTGGGATGGCACGGCGATGGAGGTCTGGACGCACAGCCAGGGCATCCACAACCTGCGCGACGACCTGGTGCTGGCACTGTCGCGCGAGCCCGTGCCGGTGCCCAAGGGCGCCATCACCGTCCACCACGTCGAGGGCGCGGGCTGCTACGGCCACAACGGCGCCGACGACGTGGCGCTGGACGCCGTGCTCATGGCCCTGCGCTGCCCCGGACGGCCGGTACGCGTGCTGTGGTCTCGCGAGGACGAACTCACGCACAGCCCCTTCGGTGCGGCGCAGTTGGTGGCCCTGGAGGCCCGGGTCGACAACACCGGACGCATCACCCACTGGCGCCACGCGCTCTGGGCCAACGGCTACAGCTCGCGCCCGGGCCGGGCCAAGACCCCCACCTTGCTGGCCGCCAGCGAGCGCGCCGATGCCACCGCGCTGCCGCTGCCCATCAACCCGCCGCTGGCCGCCGGTGGCGGTGCCGAGCGCAACGCGGTGCCGGCCTACACGGTGCCGAATCTGGAGGTGCTGACGCACCGCCTGACCGTGATGCCGCTGCGCACCTCGGCGATGCGGGCGCTGGGCGCCTACGCCAACGTCTTTGCCATCGAGTGCTTCATGGACGAGATCGCGCGGGCGCTGGGCGAGGACGCCCTGGCCTTACGCCGCCGTCACCTGGACGATCCGCGCGCCCTGGCGGTGCTGGAGGCCGTCACCGCGCGCTCGGCCTGGTGGGCCGGGAGGGCCAGCGCTCCTGAAGGCACAGGCCATGGCCTGGCCTGGGCACGGTACAAGAACACCGGCGCCTGGTGCGCCGTGATCGCCCGCGTGCAGGTGACTGACGCGGTGCGCGTGCTCGACCTGGAGCTGGCGGTGGACGTGGGCACGGTGGTGGACCTGGACGGCGTGGTCAACCAGATCGAGGGCGGCGCCGTGCAGAGCACGAGCTGGACGCTGAAGGAGCAGGTCACGTTCACCCGCGAGGGGCTGACCAGCACGGGCTGGGAAAGCTACCCGGTGCTGCGCTTTTCCGAGGTGCCGCAGGTGCGCGTGCATGTCCTGGACCGGCCCGACCAGCCCTCGCTGGGTGCTGGCGAGGCCGCACAAGGCCCGGTGGCCGCGGCCATCGCCAACGCCGTGGCCGACGCGCTGGGCGTGCGGGTGCGCACGCTGCCGCTGAGCCCGGACAACCTGCTGCGTGCGGTGCACACCGCTGACGCTGCAGGTGCGGCAGACGCCGCCAGAGCTGCCTGATCTCCTTCCACCTCTGGCCCCTACCGCCCGATCCCCCATGCCCACCTTCCACCTCAACGGCCAACCCTGTACCGTGGACGCCGACGGCGCCGTGCCGTTGCTGGCCGTGCTGCGTGACGAGCAGGGCCTGAGCGGGCCGAAGTTCGGCTGCGGCCAGGGCGAGTGCGGGGCCTGCATGGTGCTGGTGGACGGGCAGCCGCAAACCGCCTGCAACCTGCCGCTGTGGGCCGTGGAAGGACGACGGGTCGTCACGCTGGAGGGCCTGGGCAGCGTGGACCAGCCCCACCCCTTGCAGACCGCTTTCTGCGACGAGCGGGCGGCACAGTGCGGTTACTGTGTCGCTGGCATCCTCACCTCGGCCGCGGCGCTGCTGGCGCGCGAGCCGAACCCTTCGCGCGAGGTCATCGTGCACGCGCTGGACAAGCACCTGTGCCGCTGTGGCGCCCACCACCGGATGGTCTGCGCGGTGCAACGCGCCGCCACCGCCATGCAAACCCAACCCTCCAACCCATGAGCTGGCTCCTTCCCCGATTCCACACCCCGCACACCCACCGCCACGGCTTCTGGTTCTGCGGCTGCGCCGGGCTGCCGCTGCACGGCAGCGTCATGCCCGCAGGCGGTGGCGGCGGCAGTGGCGCCGTACAGCGCGGCCGCGCGCCCGTGGTCCTGCGCGGCAAGCGGGCCCGCACCGTGGACGTGCACGCGCACTGCTACTTCCAGGCCGGGCTCGACCTCATGGGGGACGAGGCCAAGGCCGTGCTGCCGCCCGTCAAGGGCGTGCCCGAGCACTTCCTGCAGGTCGAGCAGCAACTGGCCGCCCGCTTCGAGGCCATGGACCGCATGGGCATCGACCTGCAGGTGCTGAGCATCAACCCCTTCTGGTACCGCAAGGACCGCGACACCGCTCAGGCCATCTGTCAGGTCCACAACGAGAGCCTGGCCGAAATGTGCGCCCGCGCCCCGCGCCGCCTGGCTGCCTTCGCCTCGCTGCCCCTGCAGTTTCCCGCGCTCGCCGTGCAGATGCTGGAAGACGCCGTACGGCGCCTGGGCCTGAAGGGTGCGGCCATCGGCGGCAACGTGGCAGGGCGCGACTTCAGCCACGCCGATTTCCACCCCGTGCTGGCCAAGGCGCAGGAACTCGGGGTGATGCTGTTCATCCACCCCCAGAGCACGCCCGAGCTGGCCGCCCGATTCAAGGGCAACGGCTGGCTGTCCAACGTCATCGGCAACCCGCTGGACACCACCATCGCGCTGCAGAAGCTGATCTTCGAAGGCGTGTTCGACCGCTTCCCGGCGCTGAAGGTGCTGGGCGCGCACGGCGGCGGCTTCCTGGGCTCGTATGCCCCGCGCATGGACCGCAGCTGCTTCGTCTCGCCGCAGAACTGCGACCCGACCATCGTGCTGAATAAGCGCCCCACCGAGTACCTGCGCCAGATCTACTTCGACGCCCTGGTGTTCACCGGCGAGGCGCTGCGCCACCTCGCCGCCGAGGTGGGCAGCAGCCAGATCATGATCGGCACCGACCACCCCATTCCCTGGGAAGAAGACCCGGTGACGCATGTGATGAGCACGCCAGAGCTCAGCGATGACGACCGCCTGGCCATCCTGGGCGAAAACGCCATCCGCGTGCTCGGCCTGGAACTTTGACGCCCACATGCAGATCCTCTGATCATCTACACCCTGCCCCGCTGGACACTCCCATGAACCTTCAACGCCCCCACAGCCCCCTTCGCCGCGCCGCCCTCGCGCTGGCCTGCGCCGCTGCCCTGCCCTGGGCCAGCGCCGCCAATGCCCAGGCGGGCTATCCGAACAAGCCCATCCGCATGATCGTGCCGCTGGCTGCGGGCAGTGCGGCGGACGTGGCCGCGCGCCTTCTGGCCGCCAAGATGTCTCAGAACATGGGCCAGACGGTGGTGGTGGAGAACGTCGTCGGCGCGGCCGGGATCATCGGCGCGTCGCAACTGGCCAAGGCCACCCCAGACGGCTACACCATCGGTGGGTTCAACGACAGCATCCTGACCATGGTGCCGAACCTGAACCCGAACACGCCCTTCAACCCGATGACCGACTTCGTGCACGTGTCGCGGGTGGCCATCATCGAGTTCAGCATCGCCGTGGCGGCCAACTCGCCCTGGAAGAGCGCGGCCGATCTGGTAGCCGCCGCCAAGGCTGCCCCCGGGCGCTACACCTACGCCTCTGGCGGCAATGGCAGCCCTCAGCACATGGGCGGCGCCCTCTTCTCCGCCCACACGGGCATCGACCTCCAGCACGTGCCCTACCGGGGTGCCAGCCAGGCCGCTCAGGACGTGGCCGGCGGGCAGGTGGACATGACCATGCAGGGCATCGCCACCGTGGCGGCGCTGGCCAAGGGTGGCAAGCTCAAGCTGATTGGCGTGATGGCCGATCAGCGTCACCCTGAATACCCCGACACCCCCACCCTCAAGGAGTCAGGCATCCAGGGCTTCGAGTACAGCACCTGGTTCGGGCTCACCCTGCCCAAGGGCACGCCCAAAGACATCACCGATCGACTGAACGCCGAGGTGGTCAAGGCGCTGGCCGACCCCGAGATGCGTCGCCGATTTGCCGAGGTGGGGCTGAAACCCGAGGGCAGCAGCCCACAGGCCATGACCAGCGTCGTTCGCGAACAACTGGCGCGCTACGGCAAGGCGATCAAGGACAACGGCATCAAGGGCGACTGAGCTCACCAGCGGTCGCTTGCCCGTGACCCGCACACCGCGCGTGGAGCCATGCTCTTGTTGACCGGGGGAAACCCCATTGTCGGGCCCAGCGCCTTGCACGAACCTATCGCGTTCGAGGCTGCAGCCGCAGGCCGCTCCTCCAACTGAAACCACTTTTGCATTCCCTGCCTCCAGGAGTTGAACGATGACCACCACCGACACCCCCGTTCGCGCCGCCGTGCTGAGGCCTGACGAGCTCAAGAGCCACGACCGTGGGGGCGGCGCCCGCACCACGCCGTTGGTGGGGCCGTCGGTCGGATCGTCCACCTTCATCAACGGCATCACCGAGTTCGGGCCTGGCGCGGCCATCCCCTTCCACAGCCACAACTGCGAGGAAAGCGTGATGCTGCTCAGCGGCCACGCTTATCTGGACATCGAATCCGAGGTGCATGAGCTCAAGCCGCAGGACACCACCTTCATTCCACCTAACGTGCCGCATCGCTTCCGTAACCGCTCGCAGACGGAGCCGATGAAGATCCTGTGGATCTACGCCTCGTCGCAGGCCACGCGCACGCTGGTGGAGACCGGCGAGACCCGCTTCGTATCGGCCGAACACGCGCGCTGAAGCTCCTCCATCCGACCCGATCTACGCCAGGCCGACCCCAGCCGGAAGCCTGCAGCACCACCCCACCTCTCACCCCGCGACCGCACCGGAGACATCCCCATGGGCCTGCGCTTCCTTGAACACCTGCTGATCCTCACCCACGACCCCGACGCCACACGGGACTGGTTCGTCCAGAACCTGGGTTTCCGCGAGGGATACCACCCCGAGTTCGGCTTCCCCGTCTACTGGCTCTACATCGGCGAACAGGACGTCATTCACATCGGCAAGGCACGCCACTCGTCGCACCAGGACACTTACCTGAAGACGCCCAGCGACAAGGAAGGCGAGGACTACTCTGCCGCAGGCGCGCCAGGCTCCGGACGCATCGACCACCTGTGCATCAACTGTGACGGCCTGGCCGAGTTCATCGACCGGCTGAAAGCCAACGGCGTGGACTTCAGCGAGCGCAAGGCCCACAACTCAAAGTTGTACCAACTCTTCATGCGCGAGCCGGTCAATGGCATCAAGGTGGAGCTCAACTTTGACTGGCGCGAAGCAGCCGCCCTGGGGCGCGTACCCGAGTGGACGGACGCCGGCATCAACGAGAAGTCGGCCGCCGAGGTGATGATTTCCAAGGAAGCGCCCGTGAAGAGTTCGACGTTCTGAGTCGCCCGCGACGCAAGAGCCTCAAGATCGGCACGCCACCAGATCCTTCATCTCTTCCTTCGCCCTTTTCGCCCTTTTCGCCCCCAGAAAGGAAGTGGAGCAAGCTCATGAAACGACGTCACTTCCTCCAGAACTCCGGCGCTGCTGCACTGGCCATCACCCTGCCCGGTCTGGCGAAGGCGCAGCCGGCTGCGCAAGCCTACCCAGGCCCGGTGAAGGTGGTGCTGCCCCTGCAGGCGGCCAGTGCCTCGGACATCGCAGTGCGCCTGATGACCGAGCGCCTGGCGCCGCGTCTGGGCACTGCCCTGGTGGTGGAAAACGTGGCCGCCGCGGCCGGACTGGTGGGACTGGAGCAGTTGTCCCGCGCGCGAGCCGACGGACGCACCGTGGCGGCGTTGAACAACAGCATCGTCACCATCCTGCCGCACCTGCAGCCGGCCAAGATCAAGGGCGAGCCCCGGCGCGACTACCTGCCGGTGGCCGGCATCGCCAACATCCCCACCTTCTTCTCGGTGCCCGCCTCGTCGCCCGTGAAAACCGTGCAGGACCTCATCAAGCTGGCCAAGGCCCAGCCCGAGAAGCTGACTTACTCTTCCGGCGGCGTGGGCAGCCCGCAGCACCTGGCCACCGAGATGTTCAAGTCCTTCAGCGGCACGTCGCTGCTGCACGTTCCGTACCGGGGCGCCAGCCAGGCCGCGCTGGCCGTGGCCTCGGGCGAAGTGCAGTTGATGTCCATGGCGCTGTCGCTGGCGCAGCCCTTCCTGGCGGACAACCGGGTGCGCCTGATCGGCTACTGCGGTACTGAGCGCCACGCGCAGTTCCGTGACCTGTCCACCTTGCGCGAGCAAGGCGTGAAGGGCTATGACTACTCGTCCTGGGTGGCCCTGTTCCTGGCCAAGGACACACCTGCAGAGGCCGTGACGGTGCTGCGCCGCGAGGCCCAGGCCGTGGCCGAAGACCGCGATTTCCATGTGCAGCTCATCCGCTCCGGGCTGGAACCCTGGGCGCGCACGCCCGATCAGCTGAGCCGCGTCATCGACGAGGACTTCGATCGCTGGCGCAAGGTCATCCAGGACGCCAAGATCCAGGCGAGTTGAGCACCGAGCCCATGCCCACCCCGATCATCATGGCCGGCTACCAGGCCGAAGCCTCGATCCTCACCGCCTCGCTGCGCGCGCTGGCCCAGGGGCTGGAGGCGGCGGGCTGGGACGGCCCGGTGGAACTGGTGCCCGATGTCACCCAGGCTGGGGAGCGCGCCGCTGAACTGTTCGCGTCGCTGGAGGCTGGATCGCGCCATGTGGGCTACATGGCCTCGGGCTACCTCAGCCACCGGGTGCCGGAACTGGATGTGCTGGACCTGCCTTTCGCCGTGGCCGATCGCACACAGGCCTTGGCCGCGCTGGATGGCACGGCTGGCCAACTGCTGCGCCAGGCCGTCGAGCGTGCCACGGGCCTGCGGGTGCTGGCGTTCTGGGACAACGGGTTTCGCCATGTCTCCAACGCCGTACGGCCGCTGCGCACACCGGCCGATTGCCAGGGCATGGTCATCCGCACGCTGGACAGCGCCGCCTATCGCGAGGCGCTGGCCGCCCTGGGCTTCGAGCCCATGACCACCGACGTCAAGGACCTGGTGCGTGTGGTGGAAACCGGTACCGTGCAGGCGCAGGAGAACCCGCTGACCAACCTGCTGACCTTTTCGCTGTGGCGCCACCACCCGCACGTCAGCCTCACAGGTCACTTCTTCGGCGTGCTGCTGCTGGTGTGCCCCCGGGCCTGGCATGAGGCCCTGGACGACACCCAGCGCCGGGCGCTGGACGCCGCTGTGGCAGCTGCCACGAGCCGGCAGCGCGCGCTGGCACAGAACCAGGATGAAACCGCCTTGGCCGCACTGCGCGCGCATGGCGTGCAGGTGCTGATGCCCCAGGATCTGGACATGTCGGCCCTGCGGGCTGCGACAGCGCACGCCAGCCAACGCCTGCGTGCGCGTCTGCCGACGGAACTGGTCCAGGCCTACCTCGCACCGACCCCGCATGGACGGCGTGCGGCACGATTTACCTGGCCATCTGCTCATTGACCCAAGCTCAAGACCCTTCTTCCGCACCCTGCCTCAACCCCACTGCCCAACTGCCCCAAAGCCCCATGAAAACCCAAGTCGTCCGTTTCCACGCCCCCGGAGCCCCCGAAGTCCTGAAGTTCGAGGACGTCGACCTGCCAGCACCCGCCGCTGGCGAAGTGCGCATCCGCCACACCGCCATCGGCCTGAACTTCCAGGACATCTACGCACGCTCCGGCGCCTACCCCTTCCCGCTGCCCAGCGGCCTGGGCACCGAGGCCGCTGGCGTAGTGGAGGCCGTGGGCGAAGGCGTCACCGACTTTCAGGTCGGCGATCGCGTCTGCTACATCAGCGGCCCGGTGCTGGGCGCCTGCGCCACGCAACGCAACTACCCGGCCGCGCGGCTGCTGAAGTCGCCCGCCCACATGAACGACGAGCAACTCGCCGCCATGATGCTCAAGGCCATGACGGTGGAGTACCTGGTGCAGCGCTGCTACCAGGTCAAGCCCGGGCAGTTCGTGCTGTGGCATGCCGCCGCCGGTGGCGTGGGCCTGCTGGCCGGACAGTGGGGCCGACACATCGGCGCGCGCATGATCGGCGTGGCCGCGGGCCCGCAGAAGTGCCAGCTCGCGCTGGATAACGGCTACGAGTTCTGCATCGACCGCCTCAGCGAAGATGTCGCCGCCCGCGTGAAGGAGATCACGGGCGGTGCCGGCGTGCCGGTGGTCTACGACTCGGTGGGCAAGAACTCGTTTGACCAGTCGCTGGCCAGCCTGGCGCCGCGCGGCTACTTCGTCTCCTTCGGCACCACCACGGGTGCGCCGCCGCCCGTGCCTGCGGCCACGCTGCAGAAGATGGGCTCGCTGTACTTCACCCGCCCCACGCTGGTGACCTACACCGCCTCCACGGCCGAGCTGCGCGACTCCGCCCAGGCGGTGTTCGACCTGGTCGCCCAGGGCGCGCTCAAGGTCAGCATCCACCAGCGCTACGCGATGAGCGACATCGCACGCGCCCACGCCGAGCTCGAGTCGGGCCGCACCACCGGCTCTAGCATCCTCATCCCCTGAACTCCCGAGCAACCCTCAGGAGCCAGGATTTACCCAGAGGGCATCCCGCCCCGAACAACCCGGAGACCGCCATGTTCAAGACCCTGAAGACCACCCTGATCGCCGGCGCCATCACCGCGCTGGGCCTGGGCAGTGCCCAGGCCGAGGAGATCAAGCTGCGCATCGCCTCGGGCCACCCCGCGGCCAACACCTACGTCAACCTGATGCAGAACTTCTTCGTGCCCGAGGTGACCAAGCGGGTGGCCGCGCGCACCTCGCACAAGGTGGAGTTCATCGAGTCCTACGGCGGTGCCACTGTCAAGGTGGCCGACACGCTGGAGGGCGTGCAGGCCGGCATCGTGGACATCGGGGGCTACTGCTTCTGCTTCGAGCCGTCCAACCTGCCGCTGCACGCCTTCCAGGTCATGCTGCCCTTCGGCACCATGAGCGCGCAGAACAGCGTCAAGCTTGCCCGCAGCATCTACGACAAGGTGCCCTACCTGTCCAAGGTGTTCGAGGACAAATACAACCAGCGCCTGCTCTCGCTGATCGCCGACAACGGCTACAACCTGGGAACCACCTTCGAGTGGAACAACGTCTCCGAACTCAAGGGCAAGAAGCTGGCGGGCGCCGGCCTGAACCTGAAGTGGCTGGAGTACGCCGGTGCCGTGCCGGTGCAGTCCTCGCTGCCCGAGGCCTACACCTCCATGCAGACCGGCGTCTACTTCGGCTGGATCATGTTCCCCTCGGGCTGGGTGAACTTCAAGCTCAACGAGGTGGCCAAGAACTACACCGAGGTGGGTTTCGGCTCCATCACCTGGCACGGCCTGACGATGAACAAGAACCGGTTCAGCCGGCTGCCCAAGGAGGTGCAGGACATCATCGTTGAGGTGGCCAAGGAGTACGAGGCCCGCACCGGCACCGTCAATGACGAGAACTACCCCAAGCAACTGGCGCAGCTCAAGACCCTGGGCGTGAACGTCAAGGGGGTGCCGGACTCCGTGCGCGTGGACTGGGCCAACTCGCTCAAGGCCTGGCCGCAGCAACATGCCGAGAGCCTGGACAAGCAGGGCCTGCCAGCCTCCCAGGTGCTGAAGCTCACACTGGAAGAAGCCGAGAAGCTGGGCCACAAGTGGCCGGTGCGCTACTCGGTCAAGTGAGGAACTGAAGCATGTCCACGCTGCGACAACTCAACGATCGGCTGACCCAGTTGCTGCTGGTGCTGGCAGCCGTGCTGGCCTTTCTGCTGTGCTTTCTGGTGGTGGCCGATGTGATCGGGCGGGTGGGTTTTGATCGGCCCGTGAAGGGCACGACCGAGATCGTCTCGCTGTCCATCGTCATCATCTGTTACCTGCAATGCGGCTTTGCGATCCGATCGGGGGGCATGCTGCACGTGGACATGTTTGTGAGCAAGGCTGGGCCCCGCGGCCAGAGTGTGATGGCGGCCGTGGCGGCGCTGGCCGGCATCATCTTCTTCGGCATCATCTGCTGGGGCAGCTTCGAGGGCGCCGCCCACGCCTGGAACTCCAACGAGTTCGAGGGCGAGGGGGCGCTGCGGGTGCCGGTGTGGCCGGCGCGCTTCATCCTCATCCTGGGCACCGCCGTGGCGACGTTCAGCTACGTCCTGCTGCTCGTGCAGCACCTGGTCGGGGTGGTGCGCGGCACCGCTCCCCAGTCCATGGGCACCAGCCACTGAGGCCACTGAGGACACCACCATGAGCTCCGGTACCGATCTCCTCATCCTCGTGGGCACGCTGCTCGTACTCGTCTTCAGTGGCGTGCACATCGCCGTCTCGCTGGGCCTGACCGCGTTGCTCGGTCTGTTCCTGATGACGGGCGACCCGCATGCGATGTTCAGCTTCGCCTCCAACACCGCCTACGAGGCGCTGCGGGACTACGTTTTTGCGGTCATCCCGCTGTTCTTGCTCATGGGCGAGTTCCTGGCCAAGTGTGGCGCGGCCACCGACCTCTTCGCCCTGGTCAACAAGCTCACCCGGCGCGTGGCGGGGCGCCTGGGCGTGGCCACCGTGCTGGCCAATGCGGTGTTCGCCTTCATCACGGGCGTGTCCATTGCCGCAGCCGCGGCGTTTTCCAAGATCGCCTGGCCGGAGATGAAGCGCTACGGCTACGAGCGACAGTTCGCGCTGGGCTGTATCGCCGGCAGTGCCTGCCTGGGCATGCTGATCCCCCCCTCGGTGCTGATGATCGTCTGGGGTGTGCTCACCGAGATGGCCATCGGCAAGCTCTTCATTGCGGGCATCATCCCCGGCCTGCTGGTGGTGACGCTCTACATCGGCTACATCCTGTGGGTGGCCAAGACCCAGCCGCACCGCGTGGGCGAGGGCGTCGGACCGGCCGCACCGGCCGTGCCCGCGCAGGCCGTGCGCCCAGGTGGGCCCATGGCCGACAACGCCAATGCCTCGGCTGACGAGCCAGACCTGCGCACCATCCTGTGGAGCACAGCGGGCATCATCGTGCTGGTGCTGCTGGTGCTGGGCGGCATCTGGTTCGGCTTCTTCACCCCCACAGAGGGCGCGGGCGTGGGCGCCACGTTGGCGCTGCTGCTGGCCATCGCCCGCGGCATGAAGCCGCGCGAAATGGTGCAGGCCATCATTTCGGTGGGCCGCACGTCCGCACCGCTGCTGATCCTGCTGGTGACAGCGCAGTTGTATTCGCGCGTACTGTCCATGACGGGCATCACCGGCATGGCCAAGGACTTCTTTCTGCAGTCGGGCCTGTCGCCTTACGCCATCCTGGCCTTGATGATCCTGGTGTGGTTCATCCTCGGGGCCATCATCGATTCGATCTCCATCATCCTGCTGACGGTGCCGGTGTTTGCGCCGATTGCAATGGCCCTGGGTTTCGACCCCATCGCCTTTGCCATCATCGGCATCCTGGCCATCGAGACTGGCCTGCTCACGCCGCCCTTCGGCATCCTGGTCTTCACCGTCAAGGCCGCGGTGGAAGGGGAGCCCGACCTCAAGAACGGTGAGATCTTCCGCGGCTCGGTACCCTATTGGATCTGCCTGCTGGGCGCCATCTTGGCCATCGTCGCGTTCCCAGAGATCGCCACTTGGTTGCCCAGGTTGGGTGATGTCGTCCCCAAGTAAGTCCCTTCCCTCTTCAGAACACAGACCCTAGGAATCCCGCTCATGGCCGCCTATTGGCTTTCCCGCTGCGTCATCCACGATCCGGTGCAGTACAAGCGCTACACCGACCTGGTGCCTGACATCATCGCCACCCATGGCGGCCGTGTACTGGCCCGGGGCGGCCGATACCAGGTCAACGAAGGACCCGACACGTTCAACCGTTATGTGGTGATCGAGTTCCCCACGCTGGAGGCGGGCGTGAACTGCTTCCAGTCACCTGAGTACCAGGCCGCGGCAGCCTTCCGTCGTGACGGCGGGGGCATCGTCGAAAATGTCATCGTCGAAGGAGGCGATGCAACACCCCGCTGAACCCCCGGCATCCTATGTCTCTCTGCACTGCGCTGCATCTCCCTTTCTTCAACCTAGAGTCATTTCATGAGCTATCTCTTCACCCCACCCCCCGTCGTCAGCGTGCCCGTGGTTGGCCGCACCGAGCGCTTCCCGGTTCACCGCGTGTACTGCGTGGGCCGCAACTACGAGGATCATGCCAAGGAGATGGGCTTCACCGGCCGCGAGCCACCATTCTTCTTCCTCAAGCCCGCTGATGCGGTGGTGGTGGTCGAGGCCGGCCAGACCGGCACCATCCCCTACCCCTCGCTGACCAAGAACCTGCACCATGAGATCGAGCTCGTGGCGGCCATCGGCACCGGTGGCAAGAACATCAAGGCTGCTGACGCGCTCAAGCACGTCTTCGGCTACGCCGTGGGCCTGGACATGACCCGGCGTGACCTGCAAAACGAGATGAAGAAGCAGGGCCGTCCCTGGTGCATCGGCAAGGGCTACGACCACAGCGCACCCATCGGCACCATCACCCCGGCCGATCAGGCCGGCGATGTGCTCAACGCCGAGATCGCCCTGCAGGTCAACGGTACTGACCGCCAGCGCAGCAACGTCTCCAAGCTGATCTGGAACCTGTCCGAGACCATCGAGCACCTCTCGGCCGCCTGGGAACTGCTGCCTGGCGATCTGATCTACACCGGCACCCCCGAAGGCGTGGCCGCGGTGGTCAGCGGCGACCTGATGGTCGGTTCGGTGGCGGGCCTGGGCGAGCTGCGCGTACGCGTGGCCTGACGCTCCAGATGACACCGGTCCGGGCACTGACCGGACCTTGGAGGCTCTCAAGAAAACGCCGGGCCGCTCCCAAGTTTTCTTGCGCCCCCTCGGGGGGCCGGGTCGGGCACAGCCCGGACCTTGGGGGTCTCAGTTCCCCAGCAGTTCGGCGTAGCGCCGAACGTCGACATTGCCGCCCGACAGGATGACGCCCACGCGGCGTCCTCTCAGGTCGGGCAGGCCCGCCGCCCGCGCCATGAGCGCGGCGGCACCCAGGCAGCCGGTGGGCTCCACCACGATCTTCATGCGCTCGGCGAAGAAGCGCATGGTCTCCACGAGTTGCGCGTCACTCACCGTGACGATGCCCCGCACCAGCTCCTGGATGACGGGGAACGTGAGGGTGCCGCTGTGCTGCGTCTGCGCGCCGTCGGCAATGGTCTTGGGCGTGTCGATGTGGACGATGTGCCCTTCCGCCAGGCTGCGCTGCGTGTCGTTGCCTGCCTCGGGCTCCACGCCCCAGACCTCGGTTCCAGGCAGCAAGTGCCGGGCCGCCACGGCGCAGCCGGAGATCAGCCCGCCGCCGCCCACGCACACCAGCAGGGCGTCCAGGCCGCCGCCATCCAGCTCAGCCACCTGCTGCACCAATTCGAGCGCCGCCGTGCCCTGCCCCGCCATCACGTCGGCATGGTCGTAGGGCGGCACCAGGGTCATGCCGCGCTCCTGTGCCAGGCGCCGGCCGATGGCCTCGCGGTCCTCGGTGTAGCGGTCGTACAGCACGACCTCGCTGCCCGCCTGTCCGGCCTGATAGCCACGCGTGGCCGCGAGCTTGGCCGCCGGTGCGTCCTTGGGCATGACGATCACGCTGGGCATGCCCAGGATGCGCGCCGCCAGCGCCGTGGCCTGGGCATGGTTGCCCGAAGAAAACGCGATCACGCCGCGCTCGCGCTGCGCGGGGCTGAATTTCGCCAACGCGTTGAAGGCCCCACGGAACTTGAAGGCGCCCATGCGCTGGAAGTTCTCGGCCTTGAAAAACACCCGGGCGCCCGTTCGTTCATCGGCTGAACGTGAGGTGAGCACGGGAGTGCGATGCGCGTGGCCAGCCAGGCGCTGTGCGGCCACGGCCACGTCGTCGAAGGTGATGGCAAGCGTCATGTGAGTTCCAAGGGGTTCAGCGGGCTCCGCCCGAAGAAGGCTATGGGGAGGGCCTCAAAAGCCACGTGGCGTCACGCTCCTGCCCCAGGCCCCTGGAAGCCCTGCTGGCGCAGCGTCAGCACCAGGGTGTCGCGGTAAGCCGGCTGCGCGGGGTCAAGGGGCTGGATGGGGGTGCTTTCGTGGATCACGCGCTCGTCATCCAGCAACAGCGCGCTCCAGGGCTCGGTCAAGGTGAAGCGCATGCCCTGCGGGCTGCGGGCGTCGAAGACGCGGGTCTCCGCGCCCTTCACGTTGTGGCGGGCCACCAGTACCACAGCCACCAGGTCCACGCCATCGCGGTGCGCGCCCTCGGGTGTGGGGCGGCCGATGCCGTCGGTGCAGTCAATGCGAAACGGATGGGCCTCGGCGAACCAGCGAGTGACGCCCGGGCGCAGTGCCGTGGCACAAACCGCCAATGCCTGCAGCAACGCGGCAAAGGCCGGGGCTTGGGCCATGGCCGGGGCCATCGGCTCGAACCAGCGCTCAAAGCCGCCATGCAGGGCGTTGTACTCCACGGGCTGCCAATGGGCACGGTGCGGCACCTGGGCCACCTGCGCACCTTGGACCACAAAGCAGCTGTGGCGGCGGCGCCGGTAACGGCCGCTGTCACGCAAGTGGGCGTCGGGCGGCAAATCGTCCCAGAAGCTGGCCAGCAGCTTCAAGTCAGCGGACGCTGCTCCAGTCCAGTGGCCAAGTGCAGCGGCGTCCAGCACCGCAAAGCCGGCCGAGGCCAGTTGCGGCTGCAGATCGGCCAGCGCGGTGAGCGGTGGCGGCGGCGTCATGCGGCGGCGAAACGCTCGCGCGCCAGGGCAGCGCCGGCCGCCAGCGCGCGCAGCTTGCCTTCGGCGGCGGCCCGCGTCATGGGCGCGAGGCCGCAATTCGTGCAAGCGATCAGGTGCTGCCGCGGCACGAACTGCAAGGCGCGGCCGATGGTCTCGGCCACCTCCTCGGGCGTTTCCACCTGCTCATTTGCCACGTCGATCACGCCCACCATCACATCCTTGCCCTTGAGCAGCGCCATCAACTCGGCCGGCACCTGGGAGTGAATGCACTCCAGGCTGACTTGGTCGATGGAACTCGCCGCCAGCGCCGGGAACACCTTCTCGTACTGGCGCCACTCCGCGCCCAGCGTCTTCTTCCAGTCGATGTTGGCCTGGATGCCATAGCCGTAGCAGATGTGCACGGCCGTGGTGCAGGTCAAGCCCTGGGCGGCACGCTCCACCGCCTTCACGCCCCAGTCCGCCGCCTCGGCCATGTAGACATTGAAGGCCGGCTCGTCGAACTGGATGATGTCCACGCCGTCGGCCTGGAGCGCCAGGGCCTCCTCGTTGAGCAGTTCGGCAAAGGCCATCGCCATCTGGACGCGGTCGCCATAGAAGCGGTCGGCCACGGTGTCGACGATGGTCATGGGCCCGGGCAGGGTGAACTTGATGCGGCGCGTGGTGTGGGCGCGCAGGAAGCGCGCCTCGGTGGCGTGGACACGGCCCTTGAGCTTGAGCGGCGCCACCACCTGCGGCACCATGGCCTTGTAGCGGTCGTTGCGGATGCCCATCTCCACCTTGTGCGCGAAGTCGATGCCCTCGACCTGCTCCAGGAAACCGTGCACGAAGTGCTGGCGCGATTGTTCGCCGTCACCAATCACGTCCAGGCCAGCGTCTTCCTGGGCCTTGATCCACAACAGCGTGGCGTCCAGCTTGGCCTGGGCCAGTTCAGCCCCCTCGGCCTTCCAACGGGGCCAGAGCTTCTCGGGTTCCGCCAGCCAGGCGGGTTTAGGCAGGCTGCCGGCAATTGCGGTGCTGAACATGGTGTGGCAAGGCGTATGGGTTGGAGAACGAAGGGAATGAGGGTGGGGCACAGAAGAACGCAAGACCCGGCTCATCCCGGCGGCCGGGTCAAGGCGTCGCGCCAGGCTCGGGGCATCCAGAATTGCCAGCGCCGCGACCACCCGTGCGCGCGGGGGAACATCCAGGCGAGCAGAGCACCGACGAAAACCAGCCAAGCCAGCCACAGGCCACCTGCGACAAGCTTCGACCCGACCATTGTGCCCACCCCGAAGGCTACCTCGAACCCCATGAGGGCCAGGGCCAGGGCCACCAGCGACGGTCTGGACACCGCCAGGGCCACGACCAGGAAGAACAACCATCCGGCGTACCGCGCCAGCCCCAGCGGTCCTGGCATCAACGACAGCGACAACCAGCCCGCTCCCAGCAGTGCAGCGCCGCACAGATAGGGCCAGCGAGCGAAGTCCGCCAATCCGACCGGCCGGGCCTTCAGGTCGATGTAAAAACCGCCCACCAGCGTCATGCCGCCCAGCAGCAGCATGAACACGGTCATGCCGTGGAATGCCAGGCCCATGGCCTGCAGCACGCCAGCCACCGCCTGGAAGGTCACCAGCCAGAGCAAGGTGATCAC
Organism: Betaproteobacteria bacterium; assembly: GCA_037127635.1. Lineage (GTDB taxonomy): Bacteria > Pseudomonadota > Gammaproteobacteria > Burkholderiales > Burkholderiaceae_C > Rubrivivax. The sequence continues at coordinate 107,150 of JBAXYD010000003.1, forward strand.
CACGCCCAACATCGCAGGGCGGCGCAGCCTAATCAACCAGAACACAGCGGCCCCAAAGGGCACACCTGCCAGGAACATCCAACGCCAATCCAACCGCATGCCAGGTGCGGCTCGGGCCAGGGTGTCCAGGGCCGGGTCGGAGAACATGTCCAAGGGCTTGGCCGGGGGCCACCATCCGGCCGCCTCCTGCACCTGCCAGACGGCAAGGGCCAGCAAGGGCAGCACCAGATGGGCCCCTAGCAGGGCGCGAAGGTCCTGGCCCTCGGCATGGAAGCGGGCCGTCTTGCGCCACACCAACACCGCCCAGAACAGGGCCGCCACCGCGGCACCAGCCGGACCGAACAGCACATGGCCCATGCCCACCAACACGGCAGTGGCCGCGCCGACCAGCAAGGCGATCAGGCACTGGCGGACGATCCAGCCCGGTGCGGGCGGCGGTGCAGTCGCCTTCTGGGGCAGCGCCTGGATCACATCCGTGACCTGGATGACGGGCGGGGGCTGGGCGGCCCTTTCAGCCGCCCGGCGCGCCTGGGCATCCTCCAAGGGTTCCAGCACTTCGACGTCGATCACATCGATCACTTCGGGCTGTTCTGGCGGGGTCGGCACGGCCTTGGCGGCGGGCGAGGCCTCTGGCGCAGGCGGCGATTCGGGTTGTTCCGCGGGACGCGGGCCCGCCAGCTTGGGCGACGGCGCCGGCGCAGCGCGCTGGGCCTGCGATGCGGGGGCAGGCGCTGTGGCTGGTGGGACGCTCGGAGGCGGGGCCGGCGGCACTGGCGGCGCCGCCTGTGCTGGCTGTACAGCCGGCACGGGCGCAGGTGGCGACGAAGGGCTGGGCGGGGCGGTCGGGCCTGCGGGCGGTGCTGCCGCGAGGGGCGAGCCGAGCGGCGGTGCATTGTCGTCCGCCGCACCCTCGGGGCCTTCAGGGGCCGGCGCGGGCGCCTCCACCGCCAGTGGGGGCAGAAGCGCCACCGGCGAACCGTCATCCTCCACGTGGGTCAGCGGCTTGCGCGCCAGCCAGCGCGCCCACATCGCGTGCGCGGCTTCCTTGCGAATCCATCCCGCCTGCACCGCCGCATCCAGGTCTGCCCAGGCCACGTTGAAGGCTGGCACGGTCTTGCGCGGGGTGTCCTCATCTTTCGCCAGCGCCGCGCGCGGGGCGGGTGATGCGGCAGGTGATGGAGCCGTTGATGAGGCCGTACTGGCAGCGCTTCGCGCCAGGGGCACCAGCGGTCGGGCTGGGGGGGCGAGTGCACCCGCAGGGCGCGCTGCCGGCTCGGTGCGGGCCAGCGCGGCTGCTCGGCGAGCGACCTCGGCCTGTCGCGCCAGCGCCAGTGCTTGCTCCTGGGCTCGGGCGAGTGCCTGCGCCTGCGCCTGCGCCTGCGCCTGCGCCTGCGCCTGCGCCTGCGCCTTGGCGTCGGCATCCTTCTTCAAGCGCACCCCCTCGGCAGTGCGCACTGTCTCCAGCGGTGTGCCGGCATGCAGGGTGCGGCCCGCCGCCAGCGCTTTGGGCGGCTCCTCGGGAACACCACGGGGCTGTGCTGGCGCCCGATCCCGGACGGGCCGGTCCAAGCTCCTCAGGTCTTCGTCCGACAGTTTCCCCGAGCGCCGAGGCGCTGGCGGCCCGGGCACGTCGTCGAAGGCCCCCAGTTCTGACAGGCTCGGAAGGGGTGCGCGCCTGGCAGGCGGCGGCTTGACCTCGCCCGGGTTGGGCGCCCAAGTCTTTGGTGATCCCGGCGAGGCCCCCGGAGGCGGCGCGGCTGGTGCAGAAGGAGATGCACCTGGTGCCGCTGGCTCGGGCGGAGCCGAGGAGTTGCCCACCGTGCGGCCGGAATATGAGGGAGGCTTCCAACTGGTGACCATGTTCAGACACTCGGCCCAAAGATCCAGGGGCCACTCCGGGCGCGGCGCAGGATCACGGCAGGCATCTCCCCGTCAACCCAGCACGTTGGCCAGCGTCAGCAGGGCCACCAGAAGCATCCACAACACCACCGATCGCCACACCAGGCCCACCATGCTCTGCAGATGCCCGGCCTGGGGCGGCAACAGCCGCGGCGCGCCCGGCCGACCGCCTGACTCCGAATAGGTGTCATCCGGCCCACCCGCTGCGGGTTCGGCCACCACCGACGGGCCCAATTGCACGCCCACAGCGCCTGCCGCAGCCGCGAGGATGACGCCCTCATTGCGCTGCCCCGGAGCGGAGCGATCTCGCCGCCAGGCGTTCACCGCCTCCTCGAAATTGCCGACCACGGCAAATCCCGCGGCCGTCAGGCGGGAAGGTACGAGGTCGATTGCGCAGAACAGGGACCGCGCCAGATCGGGCAGGTGATCATTGAGTTCGGTGGCCTGGCGCTGCTGCAAGGCCAGCCAGTGGCGGCTGACAAACTGGGACATCCGGTACAGGACTGCACCCGCAGGGCCCAAACCCAGCGCCGAAAGGACGACGAACCAGAAGAACACTCCGAATACATGCCGGTGCGCCGCCAGCAAGGCGTGCTCCAGCACCTGCCGCAGCAGTTCCGTACGCGCAAGGTCCGACGCATCGATCTGCTTCCACTGTGCCAACTGCTGCCGGGCCTGCGCCTCGTCACCACGGTCGATGGCGTCGCGGATGTCGGTGAAATAGTGGCTGAATTGCCGGAACCCCAGTGTCATGTACAGCAGGGCGACATCGAAAACCATGGCCAGCAGCAGGCTGTACTGACGCACGACCAGGTAGATCAGGGCAGCCAAACCCGCCGGAAGCAGCACCGAAACCGCCCACACGGTGCGGGCATGGCGACGCTGACCGGCGTCCATCTTGCGCGCCACCCACGACACCCAAGTCCCCATCGCCTGACCGACGCGATTGACGCGAGGAAGCGGCTTGACCTGCTCGATGAGCAAGGCGAGGAGCACAGCGAAGAAACTCATGGCCTGGAGATGATAGCCACTGGCGAGCGCGATGGCGCCTCGGGCCGGGCCGTCACCGCCCGTCCGGCCCGATCAGGAAGGCATACAGGTTGCGCAGCATGGCCGCCGTGGCGCCCCAAATGAAGAACTCGCGAGGCGGACCGTCCGCCTGCTCCGAGTACCAGGGCATGGAAAGGAATTGGCGCGCGCCCTCCGGTGCCTCGAACAGATGGCGCTGATGGTGCGCCGGATTCATCAGGAATGGCAAAGGCACCTCGAAGGCTTCCGCCACCTCGAAGGCATCCAAGCGAAGCTCGAAAGGCGGCCGCACCAGCGCCACCACCGGCGTCACGACGAACCGCGTGACAGTGGTGTAGACCGGCAACCGGCCAAGCACCTCGACATGGCCGGGCGCCAGCCCGATCTCCTCCAGGGTCTCGCGCAAGGCCGTGGCGGTTTCGTCCCGATCGTCGGGCTCCTGGCGCCCGCCAGGGAAACTGATCTGACCCGCATGGTCGTGCAGGTGATCGGTGCGGCGGGTCAGCAGCACATGCAGACCATCCTCCCGCTGCACCAGTGGCACCAGTACTGATGCCGGTGCAGGCGCACCTTCCTGGTGAAGACCGTCGCCAGGAATCTCCGCAGACCAAGATTTCACCGCCGCGAAACGGCCGCGTACGGCCTGCGGCGTCAAGTTCTGAGGCAACACCGCAGGCAGATGGGCATCTGTGCCCCTCACCGGCACGACTTTAGGATCGATGATTCCGGGTCGTGAAGGTGTTGAAGGCGGCGCGCGGCGCGCCGTGGGCGCGCCCAAGGTCAGTCCAGCTTGGCCTTGATACGGGCCGACTTGCCACTGCGCTCGCGCAGGAAGTACAGCTTGGCTCGGCGTACATCGCCGCGGCGCTTGACCTCGATGCCGGCAATCAGCGGGCTGTAAAGCTGGAAGGTGCGCTCCACACCCTCGCCGCTGGAGATCTTGCGCACGATGAAACTGCTGTTCAGGCTCCGGTTGCGCTTGGCGATCACCACGCCTTCATAGGCCTGGACGCGCTTGCGCGTACCTTCGACCACGTTCACGCTCACGATCACGGTGTCGCCCGGGGCGAACGGCGGAATGATCTTGCCCAGGCGGGCAATTTCTTCCTTCTCGAGGGTCTGGATCAGGTCCATGAGGGCTCCATTGCGCGATCTTGCACGGGGATGTTGAATTGTGGTGTGGCGGCCAGACCAGTACAGCAGACTGCACAGGAATCGCCGCCGCACGGGAGCGGAGGGGCGCCTGGATGGCAAACCTCACCGCGAACCGTCAGAGGATCGCAAAGCCCGACATTATAAGGTGAGGCCAGCGAGAAACCGCTCGTCCTGCAAACTCAAGTGGCCCGCGCGGCGCGCGGCGTGAATGAGGTCGGGGCGGCGGCGGGCCGTCCACTCCAGCGAACGCTCACGCCTCCAGCGCGCAATGTCGCCATGGTGGCCCGACATCAGCGGTGCAGGCACCGCCCTCCCGTCGGGCAGCACCTCGGGTCGGCTGTAGCTCGGCCCCTCCAGCAGCCCGTCAGAAAAGCTGTCCTGCTGGTGCGAAGGCGCCTGCAGCACCCCCTCCTGCAGACGCGCTACGGCGTCCAACAACACCAGCGCCGGCAACTCGCCGCCTGACAGGACGAAGTCCCCCAAACTGATCTCCAGCGTCACGTGCCTGTCGATGACGCGCTGGTCCACGCCCTCGTAGCGCCCACAAATCATGACGGCGCCAAGCTCCTGCGCCAGCGACTCCACCAGCGCCTGGTCCATCCGGCGGCCCGCAGGCGTGAAATGCAACACGGAGGCACCGTCACCACGGTCTGCCCGGACCGCCTCCAGCGCCCGTTCGAGCGGCTCGGCCAACAGCACCATGCCGGGTCCGCCGCCATAAGGGCGATCATCCACCCGGCGATAGGCGTCCTGCGCAAAGTCGCGCAAGGGCCACAGCCGCACGTCCACCTGGCCGGAAGCAAATGCACGCCGCGTGATGCCATGCACCAGATGCGGGGCGAACAATTCCGGAAAGAGCGTGACGACGTCGAAGCGCATGTGGCGACGCGGTCAGTAGTCCAGACCCCAGTCCACCGTGATCAGGCCCTGCGCGGTGTCCACCCCGTCCACATAAGCGGCCACGAAAGGGATGAGGCATTCCGTCGAAGGTGCAACACCCGCCCTGACTGACTTCCCGGGCCTGCCCTTCTTGCCTGGCACGGCCATTCCATCCATTGCAGCCGACGCAGGATCCCCACCTGGCGGCTGAATCCGCAGCACATCATGGGCACCGGTCTCGATCAGACCCACCACCTCGCCCAGCACGACCCCCTGACGATTCATCACGGTCAAACCGATGAGGTCGACCCAGTAATGCTCGCCTTCAGTGGCCGTGGGGAAACTGGCTCGGGACACGAACACGCGGGCGCCTCGCAGAGCCTCGGCGCAGGCGCGGTCTTCGACGTCCTGCGCACAGGCCACCACCCCATCGCCGTGCTCTTTGGCCTGGATGACCTTGAGGACGGGACGGGTCGCCAAGGCTGCCACTGTGATCGGCGAAGCCTCTTGCGGGGCCTGCAGGAACCATCGCTTGGTGGAGAACAGGGCCTGAGGGTCCAACGAAAAAGGCTGGACCTTGATCCAGCCTTTGACCCCCCAGGCTCCCATGACGCGGCCGACCTCGACCGCGTCCTCAGGGAATTGCAGTTCCACGCGGTGGCACGGATGGGGTGTGTTTCCGGGCCCGCCTCACGCGAGACGGGTTGACGGAAGCTCAGGCCGCCTTGCTCGCCTGATCGACCAGGCGCGCGACGGTAGGCGACAACCTGGCGCCGACACCAGACCAGTAGGTCACGCGGTCCAGCGCCACGCGCAAGGGTTGCTCTGCGCCAGCGGCCATCGGGTTGTAGAAACCCACGCGCTCGATGAAGCGACCGTCGCGGCGCTCACGGGCGTCGGCAACCACGATGTTGTAAAAGGGACGGCCCTTGGCGCCGCCACGAGCAAGTCGAATCACGACCATGTTGAACTGCCTTTTCTCGAATCGTCGGTGACCGCCGCACCAGGAGACACACAGGGGCTGGCAATCGAAGTGGCGTCGGGGCTACCAGCAGGCGGCCCTTGCACCGGGAACGGCGTCGTAGATACGCCCCGTCAAGGGCCGTCGCCAAAAGCCGCGCATTATAGTCAGCGTATCAGCCTCTACAGCAGGCCTGCACCCCCTTGCGCGCAAAGTCGAGATGCTGCGCACCAAGCCACAGAATCCTACCGAGAGCCTTGCCTTGCCCATGCGATACCGATCCAAGACCCTGGCCACCTGGTTGGCAGTGCTGGGCGGCACGCTTGGCCTGCACCGCCTGTACCTGAACGGTCCGGCCGACGTCCTGGGATGGCTGCACCTGGTGCCTACTGCCCTGGGCTTGGCTGGCGTGATACGCATGCGCCAACTCGGCCAGGACGACACCGCCGCCTGGCTCTTGATCCCGCTTCTGGGCCTGATGATCTCCCTGGGCATGCTGTGCGCCATCCTCTATGGCCTGACACCCGACGAGAAGTGGGACACGCAGCGCAACCCAGGGCAGCCGGGGATGCGCACGGCCTGGGGGCCGGTGCTGGGCGTCGTGGCCGCGCTGATGGTGGGCTCCGCCGTGCTGATGGGCACGGTGGCCTTCAGCATCCAGAAGTTTTTTGAGTGGGAACTGGACCCCGCCAGAGGCGTTCAAGCCAGCTCCCACCTGCCCAGCAGGTCCTGAGCCCGGCCTCAGTCGCCCGAAGAAGAGCCGGAGCCGCCCGCCGAGCCAGGCCCCGCAGCGTCACCTGACCCGGCACCGCGACCACCGCGCCTACGACGCCGGCGCCGCCGCTGATCAGGCATGTCCGCACCTTCAGCCTCCAGGCCTGGAGATGAGCCAGCGTCTGAGGTGGCGGTGGGGCGGGTGGCGGCGGACAGTACCGGGTCGCGGGGCACGGCACTGCGTGAGCGTACCGCGGGTACGCGCCGCGCCTGCGTGGTCTTCAGGACCTGGAGCAAAGCCTCGCGCTCCTCCTCGGTACCCAGAGAGTAGTCTTCCCACCACTCGGCCAGTTCCTGCGGGACCTCACCCACGTCGGCACGCAGACGCAGGAAGTCAAAACCGGCCCGGAACCGGGGCTGCTCGATCAGGACAGGTGCGGACGACACCGTGCGGCGCTCCAGGCGGGGCTGCATCTGCCAGATCTCGCGCATGTCGGCCGCGAGCTTGCCGCGCCCCGAGATATCGCCAATGCGCGCTTCGAACACCGCATCGATGGCCTGCTGCAGTGCCGGAAAGGTCGACTCTCCTGCCTCCTTGAGCACCGTCCAGCGCCCCAGCACCTCGTGCCACAGCAGGCAAGCAAGCAGGAAGCTCGGCGCCACCGGCTTGCCCTCGCCCACGCGGCGGTCGGTGTCCTGCAGTGCCAGCTGTATGAACTCCTTGCGCCGCGGGTCCTGTGAGCCGCCCTCCAATGCCGCCTCGAGCACCGGGAACACACCGCTGACCAGTCCCAGGTGCTGCAGCACCTCCAGGCTGGAAACGGCGTGGCCGGTCTGCAGCAGCTTGATCATCTCGTCAAACAGGCGCGAGCCCGGCACCTGGGCCAGGCTCGTGGCCATGGCCTGTACCGGCTTGAGCGTCTTGGGTTCGATCGTGAAGCCGAGCTTGGCCACGAAGCGGGCCACCCGCAGCAGCCGCACAGGGTCCTCGCGGTAACGGGTCACGGGGTCGCCAATCATGCGCAGCACCCGGGACCTGACATCAGCAAAGCCGCCGTGGTAGTCCACGACGGTACGGGTGACAGGGTCGTAATACATGGCATTGACCGTGAAGTCGCGGCGTGCGGCATCTTCGATCTGCGGGCCCCAGACGTTGTCACGCAGCACCCGCCCGCTGGCATCCACCACGTGCGTCTTGCCCGCCAATTCGGCACGCGAGGTCTTCTCGTTGCCTTCCACCTGGTCCGCAGACTCTGCAGCCAGCAGCGCGCGGAAGGTGGACACCTCGATGACCTCATGCTCGCGCCCACGACCGAACACCACGTGCACGATGCGAAAGCGCCGGCCAATGATGAAGGCCCTGCGGAACAGCGCCTTGACCTGTTCAGGCGTGGCGTCGGTGGCCACGTCGAAATCCTTGGGGCGCCGGCCCACCAGCAGATCGCGCACCGCGCCACCCACGACGTAGGCTTGAAAGCCCGCGTCCTGCAGCGTGCCCACCACACGCACTGCATGGTCGTCCAGCAGATCCGGGTCGATGCCGTGTTGCTCTGCGGCGATCTCCACCCGCTGGCCCAGCGGGGTTGCCTTCAGTACGGGCTCGGCGGGCTCGGTGGACTTGCCCAACAGCCGGTGGATGAGTTTCTTGATCATTCGAAGAGGTTCAGGACGGTCCAGCCGCGCGCAGCAGCGATCTTGGCGAGGGCAGGCGCCGGATTGGTGGCCACCGGATGGGTGACGATTTCAAGCAACGGCAGGTCGTTGGTGGAATCGCCGTAAAAGGTAACTTCCTCGAAAGCGTCCAGCCGGGTACCCTGCTGCGCGAGCCACTGGCCTACGCGTTCGATTTTGCCCTCTCGCAGGCAGGGCGTACCGAGTATTCGGCCAGTGACCCGACCCTGGGCATCGCGCTCGAGTTCGGTGGCGATCAGGGTGTCGATGCCGAAGGCCTGCGCGATGGGCCCGGTGATGAAGTCATTGGTGGCTGTCACGATGGCCAGTCGGTCCCCCCGCCGCTGGTGCCTGGCTACCAACGCGCGCGCAGGCTCCCGCAGATGCGGGGTGATCACTTCGGACATGAAGCGCTCGGACATGCGCTGCAGTTCTTCGGGCGGTCGGTCGCGCCACGAAGCCGTGGCGAAGTCGATGTAGGCATGCATATCCAGACGGCCGGCCTGGTAGTCCTGGAAGAAGGCATCGTTGCGGCGCGCATGCTCCTGCGGATCGGCCCAGCCGATGCGCACCATGAACTCGCCAAAAGCGTGATCGGAGTCGGTGGGCAGCAGTGTGCCGTCCAGGTCGAACAGGGTCAGCCTCATGCGTCCAGCTCCAGCCCGGCCTGGATCTCCTGCCCGGCTTGAACGGGGCTCTCGGCCAGCATCTGCCGCAGCAAGGGCACGGTGACGGGCCGCGCCTGGGACAGCGCGTACTCGTCCAGCCGGTCCAGCAGCCGCATGAGATGGCCCAGATCGCGGGCGAAGCGGCTCAGCAGGTAGTCCAGCACGTCGTCACTCAGCGGGATGCCACGCCGTGCGGCCTCGGTGCGCAGGACGGTACGGGTCTCGGCCTCCGGCAGCGGCTGCAGGGCATGCACCTGCCCCCAGCCGAGCCGACTGCGAAAGTCGTCACGCAGCGGCAGGTCCACGGGCGGCACCGGTCCGGCAGCCACCCAGGGCACACCATGTGCCTGCGCCTCCACCAGCCATGCGAAGGCTTCGCGCTGAGCCGACGGGCTCAGCAGGTGTACATCGTCCAGGATCAGCAGGCACAGACCTTCATCGAAGAGCGGTGGGTTCGGCGCATCGTTGTCGAACCGCGTCACGCGGCGGCCGGCCTGCGCGCAGGCCAGGCCCAGAGCCCGCAGCAGGTGCGTCTTGCCGCTGCCCCCGGGCCCCCAGAGGTACACGGGCGAGCGCGGCGGCACCTCGGCGCGCAGTTGCGATAGCAGCAGGCTGTTGGCGCCGGCGACGTAAGACTCGAAACTGGCCAGCGGCTGCGCAACCAGCGGAAGAGGGACCTGCCTCATCCGGTGAACAGCCGGCTGCCCAGATAGGCTGCGCGCAGACGCTTTATGGCCACCAGTGCCACGGCGCTGAGCGGCAAGGCCACCAGCACCCCCACGAAGCCAAACAGATGGCCGAAAGCCAGCAGCGCAAAGATCACCGCCAGCGGGCTGAGGCCAATACGCTCGCCCACCAGGCGTGGGGTGAGCACCAGGCTTTCCAGAACCTGACCCAGGCCGTACACCACGGCCACCGCCACCAGCCCATGCAGGCTGGCGAACTGCAACATCCCGGCCAGCAAGGCCAACGCCAGGCCCAGCCCGAAGCCAATGTACGGGATGAAGATGGCCAGTCCGGTGAACACGCCCACCGGCAGCGCCAGATCAAAACCGAAGAGCGCCAGGCCCACAGCGTAGTAAACCGCGAGCACAAGCATCACGAGCAACTGCCCACGCAGGTACTGCCCAAGCAGCCCGTCGCACTCTTCGAGAAAGGCGTTCACCGAGGTGGCCTGACGCTTCGGGATCAGTGCCTGCACGCGCGCGACGATGCTGGGCCAGTCCATCAGCAGGTAGAACAGCACCACTGGCACCAGCACCAGGTTGCCCGCAATGGCCAGCGCCACACTGCCCCCGATGCGCGCCGAACTCAGCAACGTCGCAAGGCCCTCCTCGGCATTGGCATTGAGATACTTCAACACAAAGGCCTTGATGCTCGCCACATCCAGCGAGACATGGATGCCCTGGTGCGCCAGCCATGGGGACAAGGTCTGGTTCAGGCGCTCAGCCAGCAAGGGGATCTGCGCCTGCAGCAGGGGGATCTCCTTGGACAGGATGGGCACGATCAGCAGCAAGGTGGCCAGCAGGGCCAGCACCATGACCACCTCGACGCTCAGCACCGCCAGCACCCGGGGCACACGCCGGCTGGCCAACCTCTCCACCGCCGGGTGCAAGGCATAGGCCAGGATCGCGCCGACCAGGAAGGGGGTCAGCACCGGGGCGAGCAGCCACAGCAGCCCGAACCCGGCCAACCCGATGGCCAGCCACCCCAGCAGCCGGCGCTGCGCAGGTTGCAGGTTCATGAGGCCCAACGCCAGTCGTCCGGACGGCCCATACGCGCCATGCGTTCGCGCAGGGCCGCGGCATCCTCGGCCTCGGCACAGTGCTCGAGGTAAGTCTGCAGGTCGGTCAGCGCCGGCTCGTCCATGCCCAGTTCGGCATACGCCAGTCCGCGGTCGCGGCGCTCTGGCCAGGACAGCGGCATCAGCCGCACCAGTCGCTCCTGCACCTGAAGCAGGGCCGGCCAGTCCTCGGCCGCGAGGTGGACCTCCTTCAAGTTGCGCAACAACCGGGCCAGGAACTCCCGAGGCTCGGCGTCCTGAAGGAACAGGCCCAGCGGCACCTCGAAATCACCCAGCAGGCCGCGCTGACGCCGGTACGGCCCCAAACGCTCTTCCAGGTCGTCCCGGGAAAGCGACTGTCCTGTAAAGGGGTCGATCACGACCTCTCCACGCGGCAGGCGCAGCTTGACGAGGAAGTGGCCCGGGAAACTGACGCCCCGGGCCTTCAAGCCTGCGTGCGCAGCCATCTCGATGTACAGCAGGGCGAGGGTGATGGGAATGCCACGGCGCGAATCAAGCACACAGTGCAGGTAACTGTTTTCGGCGGCGTAGTAGTCGTTGACGTTGCCACCGAAGGCCAACTCGTCGAAGAAATAGCGGTTGAGCCAGCGCAAGCGCTGCAAGGGCACCGCATCGGAAGGGATGCGGCGGGCCAAGCGCGCGCCCAAGCGGTCCAGCGCCACCATCACGGCCTGCGGGTCCAGATCCGGATCGCGGGCCTGGCCCACCGCGACGGCGGCCTCCAGCAGGGGAAAGCCCCGATCCTCGGCCACGAGCGTGGCGAAGTAATCCAGGCTCGATGGCACTTCCAGGTGCGCGCCGCCGCTCACAGACCCCCCTCGACCATCGCGTTCATTGCAGCAAGTCTAGTCCAGGGTCAAGGCGCGCGCCGCATGTAGGCCCACCATTTCAAACCCATGATCCGCAGGATGGTGAAGTACACGACTGCTGAGGCGACCACGGCCAGGGCCAGCCACAGGGCCCGGACCCAGGGTGTGGCCTGCAGGGCGAGCCAGTCGCTGCGCGCGTTCACAGCGTCCAGCCCCATGCTCAGCACGCCGCAGGCCACCATCACGCGCAGCAGGAACCATCCCCAGCCCGTGCTAGGGCGGTAGACGCCAGCCCTGAGCAGACCGATCAGCAACCAAGCCGCATTGATCATCGCGGCCAGGCCAATGGACAGCGCGAGCCCGGCATGGCCAAGCCAGGGCACGAAAGCGGCGTTCAACCCTTGCGTAATGACCAGCACGACCACAGCAATCCGGACGGGCGTGCGCACGTCCTGCCGGGCATAAAAGCCTGGCGCGAGCACCTTGATCGCGATCAGGCCCAGCAAGCCCACGCCGTAGCCCTGCAAGGCCATCACCGTCTGGGCCGCATCATGCGGACTGAAGCGCCCATAGTGGTACAGCACGGCCACCAGCGGATCGGCGAACACCAGCAAGGCCATGGCGCAGGGCAGCGCCAAGAGCACTACCATGCGCAAGCCCCAGTCCAGCATGGCCGAGTAGGACGTGCCATCCCCACCGGCCTGCGCTGCAGACAAGCGCGGCAGCAGCACAACGCCCATGGCCACCCCGAGCAGCGCCGTGGGGAACTCCATCAGCCGGTCGGCGTAGGTCAACCACGACACCGACCCCACCGCCAGATGCGAGGCGATCTGGGTGTTGATCAGCAACGACACCTGCGCCACCGACACTCCTAGAAGTGCCGGGGCCATCTGCCGAAGGATGCGCTCCACGCCGGGGTGGGCCCAGGCCCGGGCGATCTGACCCGGCCTCCAGACCAGGCGTGGGGCCATGCCCAGGCGGCGCAGGGCATACCACTGCACCGCCAACTGCAGCACCCCCCCGGCCATGACCCCGGCGGCCACCGCATAGATGGGCTGCATCCCCAGCGACTGGAACCAGGGCGCGCCCCACAAGGCTGCTGCAATCCAGGACAGGTTCAACAGCACCGGGGTGACGGCCGGCACGGCAAACCGCTGCCAGGTGTTCAGCACGCCAGCGCCCAGCGCCACCAGCGACATGCAGGCAATGTAAGGAAACATCAGCCGCGTCAGAAACACCGCCTCATCGAAGGCCGCCAGACCTGAGGCCATCAACCAGACGATGACCGGCGCGCCCACCACCCCCACCACGACGGTGGCGAGCAGCACCCACCACAGTACAGATGCCACCGCATCCACAAGGCGGCGCGTGGCCTCGTCACCGTCCCGCTCGCGCGAGGCCGCCAGCAAGGGCACGAAGGCCTGCGAGAAGGCGCCCTCGGCGAACAGGCGGCGCAGCAGGTTGGGGATGCGAAACGCGACGTTGAAGGCGTCGGTGATGGCGCTGGCCCCGAAAGCCGTTGCCATCAACTGCTCCCGCACCAGACCGGTGATCCTGGAGGCCAGGGTCAACAGAGAAACGGTCGAGGCCGCCTTGAGAAGGTTCACGGTAGGCAAATTATGGAAACCAAAGCCAGTTTACGGGAGCACCGTTGGCCACAACACAACTGAGCCAAACACACCACCGTTGAACCCAACGAATATTGATATACTCGACGGTCTCTGGGCGACTTTGCCCATCAAAGTTCACTTAACCTTTCGCGCGCCTGCGCCGCACAAGCACTCCATGGCCACCTCGTCCAAAGCCAAGAAGAAAACCGTTCGTATCGCCTCGGGCCGCAAGCGCGTGCGCCAGGACGTCAAGCTGAACGCGCACAACTCGGCGCTGCGGTCTCAATTCCGCACGGTGGTCAAGAACATCCAGAAGGCCGTGACGGCCGGTGACAAGAGCAAGGCTTCAGACCTGTTCAAAAGCGGCCAGAGCGTCATCGATTCCATCGCCGACAAGGGCCTGTTTCACAAGAACAAGGCCGCACGCCACAAGAGCCGCTTGACAGCCAAGATCAAGGCGCTGGCCGCCTGAGATCTCCAGGCAGCTTCATGGCCGAACAGGGCCCGCATCTGCGGGCCCTTTCCATTTGCGGATGCAACTCGAAGTCGCTGCCTCAACAGGCTGGCACGGCCGGCACCTCCGGCAACAGGCAGGCCTCAAACACCTGCAACTCGTTGTCGCGTGCAAAGTTCATGACGAAGTCCCAGGCCATCGGCTCGATGGCACGCAATTCTTCGCTGACGATCACGCACTTCACGCCGTCGATCACACGCGGAAAGCAATAGGGCGAGTAACCGATGAAGGCCCCGATGCCACCCACTCCGCCACCTGGGCGGAAGGACGACATGGCGCCCGCCAGGCGCTCGGCCCAGTCGCTGGGACGAAAGGCCCGGCCTGCTCGGGTGATGCCCTGGATGAAAACTTGTCGCTGGGAACTCATTCCATGAAGTCGGAAAGCCTGAAAGCGGGGAGCCGCAACTCAGGCGAAGCCCGCCATGGCACGCGAAGGCCGTGCCCCGTACCGGACCGCGGCGGCATTGTGCCCGCAGCGTGTTGCATTGCAGCATCGACCCCGCTTGTGATCGCCTGCGGGTCATACGCTGACGCGCTGTCACGAACCTAGAATCAAACCCGGCTGGACCAGCGCTGCAAGGCGCACCCGGCCCTTTTTCTTTGCTCCCGACACTGCCTGACAGTGCCTGACACGAGGACCTGAGACCATGAATGCCGTCGCTGATCCCGCCGTCACCCGGCCCATGCCGCACGTGATGAACACCTATGGCCGCCTGCCGATCGCGCTGTCGCACGGCAAGGGCTGCTGGGTCTGGGACACCGAGGGGCGACGCTACCTCGATGCGCTGGGCGGCATTGCGGTCAACACGCTGGGCCATGGCCACCCCAAGCTGGTGCCGGCCTTGCAAGACCAGGTGGCCAAGCTGATCCACAGCAGCAACTACTACGAGGTGCCGCTGCAGGAGCAACTGGCAGCCACGCTGTGCGAACTCTCCGGCCTGGACAGCGTCTTCTTCTGCTCCACGGGACTGGAGGCCAACGAAGGCGCTCTGAAGATCGCCCGCAAGTACGGGCATGACCGCGGCATCACACGCCCAGAGATCATCGTCTACGAGAAGGCTTTCCACGGGCGTTCGATCGCCACGCTGTCGGCCACAGGCAACCCCAAGGTACAGAAGGGCTTCGAGCCGCTGGTCGAGGGTTTTGTGCGAGTGCCGCTGAACGATCTGGAGGCGGTAGAGGCCGTGGCGCGGGAGAACCCGAACGTGGTCGCGGTGTTCCTGGAGACCATCCAGGGCGAAGGCGGCATCAACCCATCGCGCTGGGAATACCTGCAAGGCCTGCGCCGTCTGTGCGACGACAGGGGCTGGCTGCTGATGCTGGACGAAGTGCAGTGCGGCATCGGTCGCACCGGCAAGTGGTTTGCGCACCAATGGGCCGGCGTCGTACCCGACGTGATGCCGCTGGCCAAGGGTCTGGGCTCGGGCGTGCCCATTGGCGCCGTGGTCACGGGGCCGAAGGCCTCGAGCGTGCTGGGACCGGGCAACCACGGCACCACTTTCGGCGGCAATCCGCTGTCCATGCGCGCGGGTGTGGAGACGCTGCGCATCATGCGCGAGGACAGCGTGATGGAGAACGCTGCCGCTGTAGGCGCCAGGCTGAAGATGGGGCTGGAGCGCGAGCTGGGCGCATTCGCCGGCGTGAAGGAAATACGGGGTGCCGGCCTGATGCTGGGCATCGAACTCGACCGCCCTTGCGGCATCTTGCTGAACAGGGCCGCCGAGGCCGGTCTGATGATCAGCGTGACGGCCGACAGCGTGATCCGCCTCGTGCCGCCCTTGATTCTGTCGGCCGACGAAGCCGACCAGATCGTCGCCCTCCTCAGCCCCCTCGTGAAGGCCTTCCTGGCTGAACCCGCGACATGAAACCGGGGAACGCGCTGATGAAGCACTACCTGCAGTTCAAGGACCTGCGTGGCGAAGAGTACGCCTACCTCTTCGAGCGGGCCAAGATCATCAAGACCCGCTTCAAGAACTACGAGCGCTACCAGCCGCTGACCGACCGCACGCTGGCCATGATCTTCGAGAAGGCCAGCACGCGCACACGCGTGAGCTTCGAGGCCGGCATGTACCAGATGGGCGGATCGGTGGTGCACCTGACCACGGGCGACAGCCAACTGGGCCGTGCCGAGCCCGTCGAAGACAGCGCGCGCGTCATCAGCCGCATGGTGGACCTGGTGATGATCCGCACCTTTGAGCAAAGCAAGATCGAGCGCTTTGCGGCGCATTCGCGGGTGCCGGTCATCAACGGGCTGACCAACGAGTACCACCCCTGCCAGATCCTGGCTGACGTGTTCACCTTCATCGAGCACCGCGGCTCGATCCAAGGCAAGACGGTGGCCTGGGTGGGTGACGGCAACAACATGGCCAACACCTGGCTGCAAGCCGCCGACATCCTGGGCTTCACGTTACATGTCAGCACGCCCAGCGGCTACGAGATCGACACTGCGCTGGTGGGCGTGTCAGACCCGGCCTGCCTGAAGGTCTTCAAGAGCCCGGCCGCGGCCTGCGAAGGCGCGCACCTGGTGACCACGGACGTGTGGACGAGCATGGGCTTCGAAGCCGAGAACGCGCAGCGGCGCGCCGCCTTTGCCGACTGGTGCGTGGACACACAGATGATGCAACTGGCCCAGCCCGACGCCCTGTTCATGCACTGCCTGCCTGCCCACCGGGGCGAGGAAGTCGCCGCCGACGTCATAGACGGCCCCCAATCCGTCGTCTGGGACGAGGCTGAGAACAGGCTGCACGTACAGAAGGTACTCATGGAGTACCTTCTGCTCGGCCGCGTGGGCTGAAGGCACAGGCGGCGGGCCGCAGGCCCGGCAGGGTGTTCCGGTGCAGGCTCACATCCGCGCAGCGGATGTGAAGGGGCGTAGCCCCGTGCCGGAGCCAGAACAGGCTGCACGTGCAGAAGGTACTCATGGAGTACCTTTTGCTCGGCCGCGTGGGCTGAGTCAGTCGCTTATCGTAGGCAGGATCAAGTGGCCAACGGATTGCACCCGGGCCCAGTGCACTGCCGCCTGCGGCAGCACCCATTGGACGCCGTAGCGCATCCGCTGGAGCTTCGCCTGGGCCCAGGTCGTGTCGGGCTCGTCCAGCGCGGCGCGGGCACTGGCGGCAAAGGCCCAGGCGAGCAGGGTGTGGGACAGGCCCATCAGGTAGTCATCAGCCACGCGCAGCGGGGCCTCCCGGTCCTGCGCTGCGGCAGTTTCCACGGCGGCGGTAGCCAGTTCGGCTGCAGAACATTCAGCGCGCAGGACCGAAGCGACTTCTTTCAAACCGGAGGCGTCACAGCGTCCAGCCTCTGAACGGGCCTCGTCCAGCCACATACGCAGCGCCGCGCCCCCATCGGCCAGCACCTTGCGCTGCAACAGGTCGAGGGCCTGTATCTCGTTGGTGCCTTCATAGACCATGGCGATGCGCGCATCACGCAGCGTC
The DNA here is from genome assembly GCA_037127635.1 of Betaproteobacteria bacterium. Lineage (GTDB taxonomy): Bacteria > Pseudomonadota > Gammaproteobacteria > Burkholderiales > Burkholderiaceae_C > Rubrivivax. The sequence continues at coordinate 124,300 of JBAXYD010000003.1, forward strand.
TGCTCGATCCCGTATTCGCGCACGTAGCCATAGCCGCCGAAGACCTGCAGCGCCGCACTCGCCGCCTGAAAACCCTGGTGGGTGCAGAAAGCTTTGATGACAGGGGTCATCAGGGCGGCCATGGCCGAGGCGGCCTGCCGTCGCTCGGCGTCGGGATGATGGGCAGCCTCGTCCAGCGCCAGCGCGGCGCGGTAGGCGATTACCCGCTGGCCCTCGGTCAGGGCTTGCAGGCGCAGAAGTGCGTGGCGCATCGCCGGGTGCAGCGCGATAGGGTCGGCCACACGGCTGGCGCCACCCGCCCTGCCCTGCACCCGCTCCAGCCCATACCGCAGCGCGTTCTGCGTGGCCATCTCCTGGTGACCCAGGCCCTGCAGGCCCACATGCAGCCGGGCCGAATTCATCATCAGGAACATCGCCGCCAGACCCCGGTTGAGCTCGCCCACCAGCCACCCCGTGGCACCCTCGTAGCGCATGGCACAGGTGGCACTGCCGTGAATGCCCATCTTGTGCTCGATGCCGTCGCAATGCATGGCGTTCAGAGTTCCGTCCGGCAACACCTTGGGCACCAGGGCCAGCGTGATGCCCTTGGTACCAGGCGGTGCATCTGGCAGGCGGCACAGCACCAGGTGCACGATGTTCTCGGTGAGGTCGTGCTCGCCGCCGGAGATGAAGATCTTCTGGCCCCTGATCCTGAGCGTGCCGTCGGGCTGCGGCTGCGCGCTGGTGCGCAGCAGGCCCAGATCGCTGCCGGCCTGCGGCTCGGTCAACGCCATGGCCGCCAGTGTGCGCCCGGTGGCCACTTCCTTCAGGTAGCGGGCCTTCAGCTCATCGCTGCCATGCGCCTTGATCGTCTCGTAGGCGCCGTGCAGAAGGTCGGGGTACATCACCCAGCCGTGGTTGCAGGCCACCAGCATCTCACGTGCCGCGGCATCCACCAGCATGGGCAGGCCCTGCCCGCCCCAGGCGGGGTCGCAGGGCAGCGCGGGCCAGCCACCGTCCACATAGGCCCGGTAGGCCTCAGGGTACCCCGGGGGCGTATGCACCTGACCAGCCTCATCGCGGGTGCAGCCCGCAGCGTCGCCCGATGCGTTGACCGGTAGCAGCACCCCGGCGGCGAATTTCGAGGCCTCCGCCAGCACGGCGTCGACGGTGTCCAGGTCGAGGTCCGCAAGAGCCACGCACTGCACCCAGGAAGCGGGCGCCTGCAACACGCGCTCCATCACGAAGCGCATGTCCTTCAGCGGTGCGCGGTACTCCCAGGCCATGTCGATTACCTGCGGCACGCGCTCAGCGTGGCGCCATCCGCAAGGCCCCATCCAGGCGGATGGCCTCGTCGCGTAGCGCCCCTGACAGACCTTGGTCTTTCATGCAGGGACCGTCTGTGGGCTGACAAGCTCAGCCACGAACTTCACCAGGGGTTGCGGCCAGACAAGCCACCCTGATGTCCTCGGGCACGGGTATGGCCTTGATGCGCTCGGGGTTCTGTTGGTCGCGGATGCAGAAGGCACGCACCTCCGTACCCTCGCACAGCACGGTGTCGCCGCGCATCACCACATGCCGGTGGCGGAAGGTCTTGGCCGCCCAGTGCTCGACCGTGGTGTGGATCTCGATGGTCTCGCCGTAGGTGGCCGGCCGCAAGAACTTGGTGTGAATCTCCAGCAACGGCGTACCGATGATCCCGCGCGTCTTGACCAGTTCGCGCCATGGCGGAATGCCACAGGCCATGAAGAAGGCCAGCGAGGCCTCGTCCATCCAGCGGTTGAAGTTAGGGAAAAACACGATGCCCGCGGGGTCGCAGTCGCCGAACTGCACGTTCACGCGGTAGACGTGCTCTCGGGAACGGGGCTGTGAGGCCTCAACTGAGACGGCGGAGTCGTGGTTCATGACTTCGCCACCTTGGCGGCGCGCCCTTGCAGGAAGGCCCGCACGCGCTCCTTGGCCGCCTCGTCGCCCTGGGCGATGGAGGAGATGAGCGACTCCATGAACAGTCCGTCGCTGGCCGACAGGTCGGCGATGCGCGGCAGCGCCTGCGTGATGGCGTAGTTGGACAATGGCGCGTTGCCGGCGATCTTCTGCGCGAGCTGCAGCGCCTTGGCCAGGCCCTGGCCGTCGGCCACGCGGTAGTTTGAGATGGCAAAGGCCTGCCCTTCATCGGCGTCGAACACCCGGCCGGTCAGCATCATGTCGGTCATGCGCGCCACGCCAATGAGGCGTGAGATACGCACCGAGCCACCACCGCCCACGAAAATGCCGCGCGTGCCTTCGGGAAGGCCGTAGAAGGCGCTGTCCTCGGCCACGCGAAGGTGGGCCGAAGCTGCCAACTCCAGTCCACCGCCGACGACGGCGCCTTGCAGCACCGCGATCACAGGCACCGGCCCGAACTGGATGGCGTCGAAGCAGGCGTGCCAGGAGCGCGAATGCTGCATGCCCTCAGCCACCGTGCGCTCCGACACTTCCGACAGGTCCAGCCCCGCACAGAAATGAGTGCCCTCGCCACTCAAGACGACCGCCTTGATGGCCGGCGGCAGGTTGACGAACACCGTGTGGATCTGGGAGAGCAGCTCGTCGCTGATGGAGTTGCGCTTGGCCGGGCGGTTCAGTCGCAGGTGCAGCACGGCGTCGGCCTGCTCCAGGCGCAGCAGTGGCAGGCTCGACAAGGGGCCGGCAGGTGCATGCAGCGGCGTGAATTCCATGGGGCTCTTTCAGGGATGTGTGAAGAAGGAGGGTCGGCGAGCGTGCAAGCGGGGGCAGCGGGTTCGGTCAATTGGTGATGGAGGCCCCTTGGACCCCGGTCAGGCCTGGATCACGCGCTCGCCTGCCGGCTGCGCGTGCAGGGCCTGCACTTCATCGGCGCGGCGCTGCAAGGTCAGGCGCTGGTTGACATAGCCCTTGTCGGTGATCTCTCCTGCGGCCATGCTGGGCGCGTCGGGAAGCAGCAGCGCGCGCGCGGGCACCTGTGAAGAGCCACCGCCCTCGGCCTTGAGCGAGTGCAAGTCGGCCCGCACCTGGGCACGCACCTCGTCGGCGGGCATTTGCCGCGCCGCCTCGCTCAGGAACACCAGGGCACCGATCTCGCTGCGGTCATGTCCGGTAATCACCACGTCCTGCGCAAGTGGCGCCAGGGCGGCGACCACCTTCAGTCGCAAGGTGCCCACCGACACCCAGGTGCCGCTGGTGAGCTTGAAGTCCTCGGCCACCCGGCCGTTGAAGACGATGCCAGAAGCGGGGTCGGCCTCGTCCTGCAGAAAACCGGCGTCGCCAATGCAGTAGAACCCTTCCTCGTCGAAGGCGGCAGCCGTGGCCTCGGCGTTGCCACGGTAACCAGGAAAGATATGCGGCCCGCGAATGCGCATCTCCAGCTTGCCGCTGTTGGGCACGAACTTCACCTCGGTGCCCGACATCGGGTTGCCGATCACGCCCGGGCGGTCCAGGTGCCAGTTGGCAAAGGTGATGGCGGGCGAGGTCTCGGTGGAGCCCCAGGAGGTGGTAAACCACACCGGTTCCTGGCGCACCTGCGCCGCTACAGCCTCCAGACGTCGCCAGGTGGTCTCGGGCATGCCGGCGCCCGCGTAGAACACCATGCGCATCTTCTCGAAGAAGCGGTGCGCAAGCGCCGGATCGCGCTCCAGCGCCGGCAGCATCATGTCGTAGCCCTTGGGCACGTTGAAGTACACCGTAGGCTGCACCTCACGCAGGTGGGCGATGGTCTTGTCCACCAGGCCGGGCATGGGCCGGCCGTCGTCGATGTACATCGTGCCGCCATGCCTGAGCACCATGTTCATGTTGTGGTTGCCGCCAAAGGTGTGGCTCCAGGGCAGCCAGTCGAGCAGTACCGGCTTCTCGTGCGACAGGAACCGCAGGGTCTGCGCCAGCATCTGCTGGTTGGCGCACAGCATCCGGTGGGTGTTGATCACCACCTTGGGGTGGCCGGTGGAGCCCGAGGTGAGCAAGTACTTGGCGTGAGTGTCGGGGGTGACGGCCGCAAACGCCACCATGACCGCTGACGTCTCGGCCGTGGCCAGCAGTTCGTCAAATGCCAGGGCGGTGGCGTGCGTGGAAGCGCCGCGGCTGAAGACCAGGCGCGCGCCGATGCCAGCCTCCACCAGGGCCGGCCCGTAGGTGGCGGCGTCAGACGCATAGACGAGGGCGGGTTGCAGCGTCTGCAGGATGCCGTGAATGCGGCTGAAGTCACTGCCGGCAAGCCGGCAATAGCCGCTGCTCACGGTGCAGACAGGGCGCCCGATGTGCAGGCCTGCCAGCACGAGCACCAGATGATCCAGCGCGTTGTCCGACAGCACCACCAAGGGGCCTTGGTGCGGCAACTTCATGTCCAGCAACGCCTGCGCAACCGCTCCCACCCGATGACGCAGGGCCGCCCAGGACAGTGTTCGCCAGCCTCCGGGCGCTGCAGCGTCTGGCTCACCGAAAGACAGCGCATCGGGGGTCTCGCGCGCCCAGCGCTCCAGCCACTCACCCACGCAGCGCTCGAAGGGTTGCAGCGGCTCTGGCGAGCGCAGCACGAAGACACCGCTGCCACGGTCCTCGCGCACGCAGCGCCTGGGCGCGATCAAGGAAGAGTTCGCGAAGAAGTCGGACCCTGGATCGGGGCGGTCTGTCGCGGGCTCGTCCATCAAGACTCCTTGGTCACACTTCCCAAACGGCTTCAACTGGACTTGCAACCATGTGTGTCGCCACGTTTCCATACACAAGTGTATGGAATCAACGACCGATGCTATCCAAGAGACTGCGTCCGTCCCATCCGGGAATACACCGAGTTCCATGCAGCGGTGTACGGAAGGCATGATGTAGGCACAAGATCTCTTGCACACATGCCCACCCGCACCCCCCCGGCCGACGCAGCCAGCTGCCCCACGGCCTCCAGGACCCTCACGGACGCCGCATCCGCTGCGGCCCAGAAACCAAGCCGCAAGCCGCGCCGCACGAAGGGCGAAGTGGACTCCGGCCGCGCCACCCTGACGCCAGATACCTGGATCGAAGCCGCCACGCAGGTGCTGGTGGACCAAGGTATCGATCACGTGCGGGTGGACGTGCTGGCCACGCAGCTGGGCGTCACGCGTGGGAGCTTCTACTGGCACTTCCGCGACCGCGAAGACCTGCTGCGCCGTGTGCTGCAGGCCTGGCGCACCCGGGCCACCGACGCACTGACACGACGCCTGACGGTGGCGCAAGACGACCCGCAGGCTCAGTTGCGCGACGTGATCTCGCTGCCCCACCGGGGTCGCGCTGCGGCCCATGCCGCGCGCATCGAGCTGGCCATCCGCGCCTGGGCTCGGCGCGACGCCATGGCGCGCGAAGCCCTGGACGAAGCTGACGCCAGCCGCATCGACTACCACCGTCAGATCTTCGTGGCCCTGGGTTTTGCGGCAAGAGAGGCAAAGTTGCGCGCCTTCACGCTGTACAGCTGCGAGGTCGCAGAGTCGCTGCTGCACAGGCAGGGAACCGAGGCCCACCGCGCTGCCCGCCGGCAGTTCCTGGAGCGCCTGATGCAGACGCCCCTCCACGCAGGCTGAACAGAGGTGGCTCCGAGTTCCTCGGTCAGGGTGGTAAAGCCGCGGAAGTCGGAGAACATCACCGTGGCGGCAAGCCCTTCGCCCGCCCAGCAACTCGGCGCCTCAAGCCATCACCTGTTCGGCAGCGGAGGGGCCATGTAGCGGGACATGGTGTACTTCATGCGCTTCTCGGACGGCATGTCCTACAGCATCAGCATGGAGCCCAGTCGCTGACCTTTATCGCTCACCAGCGGGTTCACCGTCAGGTTGACCGACCGCAGATCCTTCCGCAAGCGAAGTTCAGCGTCCATTGCCAGCTCCGACTGCCGGGTCTGGTCGGTTCGGTGGAGCCTTTTCAGCACACAGGCATTGCACTCGCCGAACAGTCCTGCAGCGGTCTGCCCAGCACCTGCGCCTGCCCCAGATTCAGGATGCGCAGAACCGCCGCGTTGGCGACAGCGTGCTGCAGTCCATGTCCAGCGGCGTCCTGACGCTGCACGTCGACCGGCGCATGGTCACCTACGCCACGCCAGCGTCACCCGCACGCTCAGGCGCCGTGACCCTTGATATAGGTCTCCAAGAAGCCGATCTGCTCGCCCATGCGACGGATGCTGTCCTTCACCACATCACCCACCGAGACGACGCCAACAACACGACCACCATCAGTTACCGGCAGGTGGCGAAAGCCCCGGTTGGCCATCAGGCCCATGCAGGCCTCCAGCGGGTCAGAAGGCTTGACGGTCATCGGGTTGGCGGTCATGACCTCGCCCACCAGCGTGTGCTTGGCGTCGCGGCCCGGCAGCAGCACCTTGATGGCGCAATCTCCCTGGGTGACGATGCCCACGAGCTGTTCAGCTTCCATCACCAGTACGGCGCGCACCCGCTCATCGCGCATCGACTGCAACGCCAGGACGACGGCATCGGTGGCGCGCACCGACACGATGCGGTTCGGTTTGGTCTGCAAACACTGAGCAACGGTGGCCATGATCGTGAGCTTTCCCCTGGAGAAGGGGCAGACAGTCAATAGAACCTTGATGTTAGCCCGAAGCCCTGAGGACTGCCGTGGGTATTGAGCATCCCAGCATAGGCGAAGCCGAAGACCAGCCTGCGCACGCGCAGTCCCCAGAAAGCAAAAAAGGCCAGCCTCTCATGAAGACTGGCCCTAGTGCAACCCGTTGAATTACAACGGAAATTTTTGGCGCGGCTGGCAGGATTCGAACCCACTACCCCTTGGTTCGTAGGCAACACGAGATACATCCAGTCTAGTCCAGCGAGCTCGCAATCCGCGAAATAAAGCTTTTTCTTTCAATGGCTTAGAAGAGTACCAAGTCCTCATGGGTCCATACCACTACACTTGAATCCAGCGCAAAACGGCAACCGAACGGCAACCAGACTCCTGAGGGAGGCAGCCGTAGCCGCGCCAAGGAGCATGTGATGGCAGGGATCACGGACAAGCAGATGCAGGCCAACCCGACCGGGAAGGACCAGTGGCTCACCCAGGCGTTCAAGCGCGGCGCAGGGGTGTTCGCGGCGCGCATCACGGCGGCCGGCGAGCGGATCTTCTACTTCCGCTACACCAACTCCCGTGGCCAGCGCTCCTACCTGCTGATCGGGCCGTACAGCCCACGGGGTGCCGGAGGTCGCCTTACTCTGTCGGAGGGCTACAAGCGCGCCAGCGAGTTGTCGTTGCTGTACCAGTCCGGCGTGCGCGACCTGCGAGAGCACTTCGAGCGTCTGGAGGCCGATCGCCTCGCCGCCGAGGCGGCTGAACAGCGCCGCCTTGCGGAAGAACAGCGCCAGCGTGACGAAGCTGCCGCCGCAGCCGCCCGCCGCTTGACCGTGCGCCAGATCTTCGATCAATGGCAGCGCGCGGAGCTGGCACCTCAGACGCTGGCGGACGGCACACGCGTTGGCCGCAAGGATGGCGGCGCCTGGGTTCGAGAGAGCTTTGCCCGGCGGGTCTTCCCGACCCTTGGTGACCTGTATGTCGAGGATGTCACCAGAGCGGAGATCCTCACGCTGATCGACCAGACCAGGGCCGAGGGAAAGCTGAGGACCGCGCAGGTCTTGCTGGCCGACTTGAAGCAGATGCTGCGCTTTGCCACCGAGCGGGAGGTCATCGCACATAACCCGCTCGAAGGTCTGAAGCGAACGCGCGTGGCAGGCCGCGCCGTCGAGCGCGATCGCGTACTCACCGACGACGAGATCAGGACGCTGATGCGCGCCGTACCCGCAGCCCGGATGGCACCGCGCAGCGCACTGGCCGTGAACCTGATCCTGGCCACTGCCACCCGCGTGGGTGAGGCCATGGGCGCGCGCTGGGACGACGTGGACCTGGAGCGGCGGCGCTGGCACCTGCCCGACACGAAGAACCAGCGCCCCCACCTGATACACCTGTCCGACTTCGCCGCAGCGCAGTTCGAGGCACTGGCCGGGCTGCGCGAACTTGTGCCCAGCGGCGCCCTGTCCCCCTGGGTATTCCCGGCAACCGACCCGACCCAGCCCGTGTGCATCAAGTCTTTCGGCAAGCAACTGGCTGACCGCCAGCGGGAACCCGAACGACGCATGACGGGCCGGACCAAGGCCACCACCTCACTCGCCCTGCCCGGCGGCCGCTGGACCGCGCATGACCTCCGCCGGACTGCAGCGACGATGATGGCGCGGCTTGGCGTCAGCACTGACGTGATCGACGAGTGCCTGAACCACAAGTTACAGTCAAGAGTCGCAAGGGTCTACATCCGCGACCGCCGCGAGGCTGATCAGGCACGGGCATTCGACGCGCTGGGTCGGCAGCTTCAGCAACTGGCCGATCCTGGCCAGGGCACCCATTCGACCAACGTCGTGCGGATGGCCACTCGCGCAGCCTGAGCCGGATGGCGGGTCTTCATCGGACACCGTGGCCGCGGCCACATGGCGGCCCGTGTATTCATCCGAATAGAGGGAGCGGGGAGCCATGAACGAAAGCGTCACCACGCCCGACACCGAAGCGACCGGCCGGCTTCTAGCGCAGGCTGCAAACGGTGTTCGAGTCGCCATCGTCACACTGCGCGCCGCGATCGACTCGAACAACCTCGATGTGATCGAGGCTGCGCTCACCCAGCTCGCGGTGGCCGGCGCCCGACTCGAGCAGGGAGCCGCTGCTGCGGGTCACCAGTTGCGGGTCGTGGGCAAGGATCTGGAGGTGTGGGTGGCGCTCACTGCAATCGGGCGTGGGTTTGAAGGCAAGGTCGAGACGGGGCGTGCCGACGCTGGCACGAGCCTGATTTGGTGGTGCCCCCGAGGCCTGCAGCCGGAACTGGCGGCAATCCAGGTGCCAGCGGGCAGCCGCCTGGAAGACCAGGATTGGAGCCTGGAACTGGAGAACAGGGTTCAGGAATTGGTGGACAAGGAGCCCGACCCGGACAGGGCGGCAATGTGGGCGGCCAGGGCGCTGGGGCTGCCGGGACTTCAGAGCGCACTGGACGCGGGGGAGGTGCTGGTGCGTCACAACCTGGAGCTCCAGACAGCAATGTCGGTGGACATCCTGGAGGAGGCTTTTCCGGCCGAGGTGCTCGTGGAAGACGAGGCAATACGCCAAGCGGCGGAGGAGACCGATCTGGAGTCGTGGGTGAACATGGCCCTGGCGCAGGTGAGCACGTCCAGCCTGGACTGAGTCTGCGTCTTCGCCCTGTTCGCCCAGCCAGCACCATCGACGCCAAGGACCGCGTCTGCCATGAGGTGCGACACCGAACCGCACTGCGCTGTCCTTCTCCCCTCACCGCCCCTGTGCACGCCGCCAGCCCGAGCACCGAGACCTCGCCCGAACGGCGGTAGCGATCAGCCCCGGCCGGGCACACCACCCATCGCCCTCACGTCGAAAGACCAGTCGCGCTCCCGCCCCGCCGCGCCCGCAGCGCCTCGTACAACTGCCCTGGCCCCAGCAGGATGTCCTTCAGTCCCTCGCGCACACGCTGGGAATCGAGCGCCTGCTTGCTCATCGTCGAGTGGGCGGCGAACGCGTCCATGATCGCGTTCATCATCTCGGTGGCCAAGTCCGGCGAGTTCGCGAACTGCTCCTTGGTGTTGTTCGCGGCCTGCTGCGCGAGCACTTCGGACTCCAGCATCTTCCCCTTCAGAACGCTGTTCACGTAGACGAGCTTGTCGTCGTCGGTGAGTTCGCCCTCGAACAGGTCGTTGACCTTCTGGATGATCTCGACCAACAGCGCCTTCTCTTTGTCGCGGACCTCGCCCATGCCCGGGTCGGTCAGCGGCTTGAGCTTGGCGGAGTCCTCCGCCGTCAGCACCAGCGCCTGCGGCCCCTGGTGCTTCAGCCGGTAGTGCGTCAGCACCACCTTAGACAGGTCGATCTGCTCGCGCTCGCGTCCGAACTCCAGCAGCGGCAGCAAGCGCTTGAAGAAGATCGCCCGCTTCTCGACCGCCGTCATGCCGTAGTCGAAGATCTGCGATAGGAAGGCGTAGACGCGAAGGAACGCACCCAGGTTGCGCTTGAAGAGGATCAGGGCATCCACGGTGTCCTTGGCGGCCTGGACGCCTTGAGCGTCGGCCTTGGCCTCGGCAGCGGCCCGGGCAACCAGCGCAGCCTTGTACGCCTTCAGCAGGCGGTCGGCCACCGGCTCAATCGCAGCCAGCAGTTCCGCCTGCGACGCCCTGGCGTCCATCTCCACCTTGACCACCCGCTCGACCTCGTTGTCGTCGTAGTGGCCGGCCGCGTCCAGCTTGGCGCGCAGGTCCAGCACGAGGTTCGGGTCGGTGACGCCTTCGAGTTCGGCGGTTGCGTAGTAGGTCTTGAAAGCCGCCAGGATCTCTGCCGGGTCGTTGACGAAATCGAGGACGTAGGTCGTGTCCTTGCCCGGGTGCGCCCGGTTCAGCCGCGACAGCGTCTGCACGGCCTGGATGCCGGCGAGCCGCTTGTCCACGTACATGCCGCACAGCAGCGGCTGGTCGAACCCGGTCTGGAACTTGTTGGCCACCAGCAGGATACGGAACTCGTCGCCCGCGAAGGCCTGACGGATGTCGCGGCCCTTCAGCGTCGGGTTCAGCGCCTTGCCCGTCTCGGTGAACGGGTCCGGCCCGGCATCGGCATCGTGGACCTCCCCCGAGAACGCGACCAGCGCGCCAATGGTGTAGCCGCGGTCCTTCAGGTACTTGTCGAGCGCGAGCTTCCACCGCACCGACTCGATGCGGCTGGCGGTGACCACCATGGCTTTGGCACAGCCGCCGAGCAGCGGCGCCACGTTCTCGCGGAAGTGCTCGACGACGACCTGCACCTTCTGCGCGATGTTGTAGGGGTGCAGCCGCACCCAGCCCAGCACGCGCTTCATCGCCGCGCCGCGCTCGACCTCGGTGTGGTCCCAGTCCCGGCCTTCACCCGCCAGCTTGAACGCCAGCTGGTAGGGCGTGTAGTTCTTCAGCACGTCGAGGATGAAGCCTTCCTCGATCGCCTGCCGCATGCTGTAGACGTGGAACGGCGCGGGCAGGTTCGTCGGCCCTGCGGGCAGCGCCGGGTGCGGCCGGCGGCCGAAGAGCTCCAGCGTCTTGGCCTTCGGCGTCGCGGTGAAGGCGATGTAGGTGATGCCGCCGTCGTTGGCGCGCGCGGCCATGTTGGCGGCCAGCAGGTCCTCTGCGCTGACTTCGCCGCCGTCGCCAAGCTCCTGCAGCTCTTCGGCCGACAGCACCTGCTTGAGCTTGGCCGCAGCCTCGCCCGTCTGCGAGCTGTGCGCCTCGTCGGCGATGACCGCGAAGCGTTTGCCCTGGGTGGCGGCCAGTTGCCGCACCGCCTCGATCGCGAACGGGAAGGTCTGGATCGTGCAGACCACGATCTTCTTGTCGCCGGACAGCGCCGCGGCCAGCTGCTGGCTCTTGCTGCCCGCTTCGCCGTCGATGACCGCGACCACCCCCAGCGTGCGCTGGAAGTCGAAGATCGCCTGCCTGAGCTGGGCATCGAGCACGTTGCGGTCGCTGACGACGAGCACCGAGTCGAAGACCTTGCGGTTCGCCTCGTCGTGCAGCTCGGCCAGGAAGTGCGCGGTCCAGGCAATCGAGTTCGTCTTGCCGGAGCCGGCCGAGTGCTGGATCAGGTACTTCCAGCCCGGGCCCTCGGCGCGCACGGTGGCCAACAGCGCCCGGGTGCAGTCCAGCTGGTGATAGCGCGGGAAGATGATCGAGGTGATGTGCTTCTTCGCGTCGCGCTGCGCCACCAGATAGCGGCCCAGGATCTCGAGCCAGCTGTCGCGCTGCCAGACCTGCTGCCACAGGTACGCGGTGCGGTGGCCGTTCGGGTTGACCGGGTTGCCCGCCGCGCCGTCATCACCCTGGTCAAAGGGCAGGAAGCGGGTCTGCGGCCCGGCGAGCCGGGTCGTCATCTGCACCCGTTCATTGCTGACGGCAAAGTGCACCAGCGCCCCGCGCGGAAAGTCGAGCAGCGGCTCGGCCGCGGGCTGGCCCTTGGGCTTGGGCTGGCGGTCGAAGCGGTACTGGTCCACCGCATCGTCGACCGACTGCGTGAACTGACTCTTGAGTTCGGCAGTGGCCACCGGCAGGCCATTGACAAAGAGCACGAGGTCGATCGCGTTCTCGTTGTGCAGCGAGTAGCGCAGCTGCCGCACGACCCGCAGGCGGTTGGCCGCGTACTGCGCCTGCAGGTCCGCGTTCATCGCCAGCGCCGGCCGGAAGCGGGCGAGCAGCAGCGGATGCTTCAGACCGATCAGGTCGATGCCGTGGCGCAGCACGTCCAGCGTGCCGCGGTCGTCGAGCTGCTTGCGCAGCCGGTCGAGCAGCGCCGCCTCGGCAGCGGCGTCGTGGGTCTTCTGCAGGGCGTCCCAGGCCTTCGGCTGGGTCGTCTGCACCCATGACACCACGTCGGCCGGGAAGAGCGCCCTGGCGCGGTCGTAGGCCGACGCATCGCCCTCCGCGTAAAGCCAGCCGTGCGCCGCGAGGTCGGCGCAGATGTCGTTCTCGAACTCGACTTCCTTGTGCAGCGTCATGCGGCCTCGAGATCGTCAGCACTGGTCGGCGACGCCTGTTCGGCAGCCGCGACCTGTTCCGCGGCCCACTGCCCGTAGGTCTTGTCCGTGCCCTCGACCAGCCAGTGGACGCGACCGTTGGCATTGCGGCCTGACACGACCGCCGCCGCGGCACTCACCGAGCTGAACGCGTAGTCCTGCGTGAACACGTTGAACAGGCCGTCAGCGGTGGGAGCGAGCACGCCCTTCTTGGACAGATCCTTGAAGAGCCGCGTGTAGCTGGCTTCGACACCTTCCCACTGCCGCCGTGCCAGGGAACCCTTGAACACCACGAACTCACCATCGACCTCCCAGGCGCGGGCGGTGATGCCATGCTTGGGGAGATGGCCCGTGAAGACGGGTGACACCGCGGGCGTCGGCTCGGGGCCCGGTTGCAGCGCCGGCGACACTGCCATTGGCTTGGGGCCGGCTCGCATGAAGTCGAAGCCCAGCACTGGCAGCAGCGTCCGGATCTGCTCCAGAAAGAACTCCATGTCAGACCGATCGGCCTCGGGAAGACCTGCGTACTCGGGGTGCGTACCGTTCAGCAGGTCGCAGCGCCCGGCTTCCTTGGCCAGCGTGATGAGCCGGCTCTCCAGGTACTTGACATGGCCCTTGGTGAGATTGGCGTCCTTGCTGGTCACCACACAGACCCGTTCCCAGAAATCCTTGCCGCCCTTGTCCTCGGGCCGGTTGTGCAGTGCGAGCCGGGCCTTGGCGTCATCGGTCTCGCCGATGTAGACCTGCGTGCCGATGCCGGTGCCGGAATCAGGGCCGACAAGCAGGTACACCGCCGTTTGCTTGATCTCTTTGCGCTGCAGGAGCTCGGCAAGCCGCGTGCGCGGGCCGGTGATGACGTGCCCGGTCCAGTTCATGATCTCGGCGGTCAGCAGGCCGTTGGGCGCTCCATCCACCAGAAACACCTTGAGCGTGCGGCCCTTGCTCATGGCTTGCGTCCTTCCATCGATGAGCAGCAAGTCGGCGTCACGTGGTCTAGCCCTCGTCGCCCTCATCGGGCTCGGCCACCCCCTCCGCAGGGCGGGCGTTGGTGAAGAGCGTGGCCAAGCGGTCCAGCATGTCGCTGATTTCCGGCGACAGCAGCAGCGGGTCCACCATCGGGACCAAGCGGTGGAGGCTGCCCTTGGTGAGCAGCATCGGCCCGCCCAGGCGCTGCGCCAGTTGCCGGAAGAACGCTTCGGCAAACGTGCTGAGCTTGCGGCGCTCTGTCTTGGCTTCCCACAGCACGCGCGCCAAGGCGGGCGGTGCACCCTTCCAGGCCTGGAAATCCGGGACGACCGCATCGAAGACGGTGTTCAGGACCAAGTCATCCAGCACGGCCTCGACGTCGGGCGCATGGCCTTCGAACAGGTCCATGTCGGCGTACTGCGCCAGCGCATAGCGGCGCAGCACGTCGGGGGTGACCACGTAGTTCTCGACTTCGTAGCGCCGCCAGTGGACGACTGTCAGATCCCCGGCCTGCTGGGTGCCGCGGTCTCGGCCATCGTTGTCCAGGATGGCCAAGCCCTTGAGTCCCGGCACCAAGGTCCGCAGGCTCTGGAAGTGCTGGATGGGCGTGACGCCGAAGCCGCCTTCCACCCGCGCCAGCTCAGCGTCTGCGTCCTGCTGCGGGTAGTTGTTCTGGACGTAGAACGTGTTGATCCGTTCGTCCCAGACCTCGGCCGCCCGGTGGCCCAGGTGCACAGCCATCGCCCGCAGCAGGTCGACATCGGTGCTGCCTTCGACATACAGCACGTAGCCGCGCTCACGGGCTTTCACGTAGTGCGCGGCGCCGAAGTGCTTGAGGCTGTTCTTGATGTCCTGCTTGCGCGCCAGATCGTCGGCTTGGCCGTCCATCAGCAGCGTGAGGTTGCTGTCCACCGCCTCGTCGAGGATGACCTCCGAGTGCGTGACCATGACCACCTGCGAACCGTTGTCGGCCGCGATGTCACGCAGCAACACGTAGACCTGTTTCTGCCGCAGGATCTCCAGGTGCGCATCGGGCTCGTCCACCAGCAGCACGCTGCCCTTGTGGGCGTAGAGGTGGGCGAAGATCAGCAGCATCTGATGGAAGCCGCGCCCGGCCGAGGACACGTCCAGCATCTCCTTCACGCCCGGCTGCCGGTACTGCAGCTCGACGCTGCCGCGCGAGGTTTCCCGCGGTGCCGACAGCTCGACATGGAACAGGCGCTTCATCAGCGAAGCGATGCGCGCCCAGTCCTTCGACGACTGCCGCTCGACCATCAGGCACAGGTTGCGCAAGACCTGCGCGGTCTGGCCCTGGCCCAGCAGGACATCGATGCGGCCGGGCTGCAGCAGCGGCTCCTCGGTCTCCAGGCCCGACATCGGGTACAGCAGATCCACCTTGACGCGCGCCGCGTGGGCGATCAGGTCGAGCTGGCTGACGAGCTCCGGCGCCGGCGAGCAATACACCAACTCGTCCCCCTGGTTGCGAAAGCGCATCTCCAGCGGGACGACCTGTCCGTTGAAGTCCACCCCCACCGTGATCACCAACGCGATGTCCTTGTTGCCGCGCCGCACGTGGGTGTTGTGCCAGAAGAAGCGGGTGCGCCGCACGGGCACCGCCACGATGTTGAGCCGGTTGATCGACGTGGCGGTGCGCTCCTTCGCCGCCGACGCCTTGCGCGCCTCGTACCAAGTGCGTACCGCCTGCGACCACAGCGCCAGCGCCTGGATGGCACTGGTCTTGCCCCCGTTGTTCGGCCCGATCAGCACGGCCGGATGGTCGAGCTCGATGCGCTGGCGCGTGCCGAAACGCTTGAAGTTCTCGATCTCGAGGTAGTGCAGCAGGCGCATGGTCAGGCCGTGGCGGTTGCCTGCTCGGCGGGGAGGCCGCGCACGTCGATCTGGCCGGTGACGGCGGCGGAAATCAAAGCGGCTCGACGTTCGTTAAGGCACGACACCACGTCCGCTGCTTCACGCATAGCGAGTTCGAGGCGATGCGCGGTTTCACCGAGGTGCTTCGCAATGGATTGCTGCTCTTCGAGAGGCGGGGCTGAAAGCAGGTAATTGCGAATCGTGCCCACATTCACGTGGGGTGACGTGGCACCCACGGTATCGACTTGCCCTTGGCGGTAGGTTTGGTCGGCGTTCAATTGCCACATAAGGAAGGCCGGGCAGAAATCCGCTGCCGCGCGGAACTGCATCATGCGCTGCCCGAGGCATAGTTGATCGTTTCGCGGGACTAGCGCCGCATGCCCCCAGCGTTCGCCCTCACGGCTGTAAACGATGTCATCGGTCGCAAGCGTCTGCCGCCTTACACGGTTCCGGTATTCCTCATCGGACACCCTATACATCTTCGATTCATCAAGTACGCCAGCCTCGACGTCGGCGGTACGCACGACCAAGAAATCTCCGTCCTCCGAATACACCGGAGTCTCATGAGGGCAATCGACGATCACAGATGTAGCGTGCTTCAGCCGCGTAACGGACCAATGCGCCGGCACCTCCCCCAGCCACTCCACCCCCGAGTCCTTCATCGGCACGTTCGGGTCCAGCCCCTTGGTCACCGCGTGCGAGATGACCGCCTGCCGCTTCTCCTTCAGCAGTTCGATCAGCTTCTCCTGCTCGGCGACCAGGGCGTCGATCTTGGCGGTCTCGCGGTCGAGGAAGGCGGCGATGGCCTGCTGTTCTTCTAGTGACGGGAATGGGAGTACGACGTTGTCGAGCGCGTATTGGCCAAGACCCACTCTGGTAAGCCCGTTCGCCGTGACTTCAAACTTGGCCTTCGCGTATACCGAGTCGAACAGCCGCTTCACGAATGCACCGCAAGTCGACGCTCGGGGGCGGACCATCGAAAGGTGATACCCGCACACCACGCCGGGCAGATCCGCTGGTACGTATGCCGCGATGGCGATGTCGTCCGCGGTCTCTGAATCCTTGGTGATGATCGTGTCGCCGGCCCGTAGCGTAAATCGGGCGATCTGCTCATCAGATGCCGTCGCCTCCATGAATGGCATATCGGCTGTGATGCATTCGTTGTAGTAAACGTCTGTGTAGTTGCACAGCAATACCGAGGGCTCGTCGTCACGGGAATGCTTGTCCACGTTGCTTGGGAACACCTCGCAGGCGTACTTCAAGCGCAGCACCTCCCAGCAACTGGGCACCTCCCCCAGCCACTCCACCCCCGAGTCCTTGTACGCCGGATACCTGGGAAAGCTCATGCCTCGCCCCCTGACGAGACCGGTCGCCGTGGCAGGCCCGCCGCAAAGCCCATCGAGCCGAGTTGGGCCTGCGGCGCCCCGGCCGGCAGGCTGTGGACGGCGCGGACACCGCGGGCAGCCCAGAAAGAAGTAACCCCCCTGGTGCGCATCGTCGAGAGGCGTGGGGGGTGTTGTTGTTTGCAAGGGTACGCCAGCAGGTGGCAGCCGGCAAGACCTGACTTGTCTTCAACTCCCAGGCCGGCCCCGGCGGTGGATGGGACGTGGCCAAGCTGCAGGCGCAAAGACTGCGGATGACCGCCCTGACGGCGCGACATCGCCTGCCGCGGGTGCCCTTCAGACCTCGAAGGCCACCCGTTGCGCCGTAGACTGTCAGCCGAAGTGGATTGGGGGTTCCCGGTCGGCGCTACAGCCTCGGTGGGTTCACCGGGGCTTTTCGCTTTCTGGGGGCGGTGGATCATCACGCCGACAACCCCCGGATCATGTCCACGATCCGATCGGTCACCTGCTTCAGGTCGCCATCGATCGCTGCCAGCGGCCGCGGCGGCTTGAACACGTAGAAGTGCCGGTTGAACGGGATTTCGCAGCCGACCTTCGTCTTCTCGTGGTCGATCCAGGCATCGGGGGCGTGCGGCAGCACCTCACGCCGGAAATAGACCTCCACGTCCTCGTCCAGCGGCACGTTCTCGGTGTCGCGCAGCGCGCTGTCGGGCTGCGGCTTGCCCTTGTGCTTGCCCTTGGCGCCGACGACGACCTCGCCGTGCTCGTCGCGCAGCGGGCGCTCGACGGTGATGGTGCGGTAGCCGAAATCCTCGTTGCGGAAGATGCGGCTGACGGGCTTGCCCTCGTCGTCCTGGGCTTCGACGAACTCGCCGAAGAGCCGGGTGATGCGGTCGATGTGCGCGTCGCCCAGTTCCTTGCGCTTGCTGCCCAGGCTCTTGCGCATCTTCTGCCACAGGCCGCTGGCGTCGATCAGCTGCACCTTGCCGCGCCGGTGCGCGGGTTTGCGATTGGTCAGGATCCAGACGTAGGTGGCGATGCCGGTGTTGTAGAACATGTCGGTGGGCAGCCCGACGATGGCCTCCACCAGATCGTTCTCGAGCACGAGGCGCCGGATCTCGCTCTCGCCAGAGCCGGCACCGCCGGTGAACAGCGGCGAACCGTTGAGCACGATGCCGAAGCGGCTGCCACCCTCGGCCGCCGGCCGCATCTTGGACACGAGGTGCAGCAGGAACAGCATCGAGCCGTCGGACACGCGCGGCAGGCCCGGGCCGAAGCGGCCGTTGAAGCCCTGCTGCTCGTGCTCTTGCCGGACCTCGCGCTCGACCTTCTTCCACTCCACGCCGAAGGGCGGGTTCGACAGCATGTAGTCGAAGCGGCGCGTCGGGTGCCCGTCCTCGGACAGCGTGTTGCCGAAGGTGATGTTGCTGACGTCCTGGCCCTTGATCAGCATGTCGGCCTTGCAGATCGCGTAGGACTCGGGGTTCAGTTCCTGGCCGTAGACCGTCAGCCGCGCCTGCGGGTTGTGCTCGGCAAGGTACTCGCCCGCGATCGACAGCATCCCGCCGGTGCCCGCGGTCGGGTCGTAGATCGTGCGCACGACGCCGGGCTTGGACAGCACCTCGTCGTCCTCGATGAAGATCAGGTTGACCATCAACCGGATCACCTCGCGCGGGGTGAAGTGCTCCCCGGCGGTCTCGTTGGAGATCTCGGCGAACTTGCGGATCAGCTCTTCGAAGACCAGCCCCATCTGGTGGTTGTCCACCGCGTCGGGGTGCAGGTCGATCTGCGCGAAACGCTCGGTGACCTGATACAGCAGCCGGGCCTTGGCGAGCCGGTCGATCTGCGTGTGGAACTCGAAACGCTCGAAGATGTCGCACACGGCAGGCGAGAAGCCCTGGAGGTAGCCATAAAGGTTCTCGCGGATGTGGTCGGGGTCGCCGGCGAGCTTCTTCAGGTCCAGCGGCGAAACGTTCCAGACGTTCTTGCCGGTGATGCGCTCGACGAAGGGCGCCGGGTTCAGCCCGGCCTTCCTGCGCTCGGCGTGTTCGGCCAGGGCGCGGGCCTTGGTCGGCTCCAGCACGCAGTCCAGACGCCGCAGCACGGTGAACGGCAGGATCACCTTGCCGTACTCGGATTGCTTGAAGTCGCCGCGCAGCAGATCGGCGACGGACCAGATGAAGGCGGAGAGGGCGGGCTGGGTCACGGGGTCGGGAGCCGTTTGGTCGAGGCAGGGGCCGGTCAATGTGACAGCCGGTATGGTACTGGCGGATCGCGCTCGGATCGGGGCCGATGGTTCGGCCGCAACGCAAAGCCGCGAAGGCCATGGCCCCTCTCCAGCTGGCGGTCAGTACCCAGCCACGGCACTGGGAACCTCAGTGCCTTGAACCGCCAATGCAAGGACGACCGGGGCGCCACTCGCGGCCAGGGCAGCAACCCGCACGCGTGCCTCGAAGTCGGAAGCGTGCTCGCCTTCGCCGCGGGTCAGCGTAGCGCCGCCGGGCAGCCTGAAGACATCGGGCACCCAGCGATGACCGGGGGAGGACATGCCCGTGACCAGCACAACCACGCGCTCCTGCGGCGGTGGCAGGCGGGCTTCCAGTGCATGAAGACGACGGTCAAGGTTTGATGCTGGCATCGAGCCGCTCCTCCAACTTGGCGAGGCGTCGAACCACCTCGTCGACCTCGATCACACGGGCCAGGGTGCCCAGGCCGGCGAGCAGCGCGGTGGCCGGCCCAGGCGCCAGCGACCCGGCAACAGCACTAGCCAGCACCGCACGACCCGTGCTGGCCAGATCGGCGCCGTCAGGCACGTCGACGCGTACCGGGAGCTCCTCGGCCTTCAAGGCTGGGGCTACGCGCTCCAACAGCGTGCGGGCCGCCGCAACGTCGCCCTGGCGAGCGCGTTCCAGCAACACATCGACCAGTTCGTCCAGGTGACCGGCAATGCGGTCTCGGACCGTGGTCGACAGGCTGCTGCGAGGCCGGCCTCGCGGGTTGCCTGAGGCTCCCTTCTGGAACTGACCTTTGGAAGAGCGCGTCATCCCTGAGCTCCTGTTTCGGCCTGCTTGAACAGGGTCACCGGTCGTCCTGCGCCCACGCCGGCGCGACTTTGAGGTCGCAGCGCTAGATTGGCGACCTCGGCCAGCCCAAGCACATGCAGCATGCGGCACAAGGCTGCAGACCCCGCCAGAGAGGGCGGGCGGCGACGCAACGCGGACCAGAGGGGGAGGTAGCCTGCCTGCAGCATGGCCCGATAGCTTGCGACGCCTGCCACGGCGGCGTCAACCGGGATCACGCCTTCCACCCCGAAAGCGCCGGCGTGTGTGCTGGGCACCGCTGCAGCAGTACCGCCAGCTGCCGGCCGACCGCGGGGGTATCGAGAAGCGCAGCACGATGCCGCGCGCAATGCCCGGGCGTGAAATTGCCGCACTCGAAGCAACTGACACGGTCATCGAGGGCATCCTGGTCACGCATAGTCAGTCGTTCGGCCACAGCCTCAGCGTCCGCCTCGGGCCAGCCCCAGCGCAGCAGACGCTCGCGCCGGACCAGATACCGCTGAATATCGCTGGCTGTCCAGTCGGTTCCGGGCCCGACCATCCGATCATCAACGTGATGAAGATCGACAGCGCAGGAAGACCTGTGCCCCTGGTCGTTGCGGGCGCCTGAGGACCGCGCGTTGGCGACCGACAGATTGGCCGAATCCCCCAAGCCCCCTACCGACGAAACCGACAAAACCACCCTTTCGTCGGTTTCGTCAGCAGCCTCGCTGGTCCGCTGCAGGAATCCACAGCCCAGATGGGCTCGCGCTCGAGCAGCCCAGTCGATCATGGAGCCACCTCATAGATCAACGGGTTGATGTAGTACCGGGTGGTCGGTCGCCCCCCGGTGGGATCAGCTTCCTCCGCGGCGCGTACCCAGTTGCATTCCTCGAGTACGGCCAGCGCGGCCTCAACTTGCGCCACGGTCTTGAGGGACATCCAACTCTTGCGCATGACGTCGCGTGCGGTGAATCCATCGGCCGAAAGCTTGCGTGCCAGCAAGCGTCGGCTCAAGATCTGCGCAGCCGAGACCCGCGCTGACTCGACCAGCCCGTACACCCGCCGCGCGTGTCCCTCCAGGTAATGGCACCAAGCAGCAGCGCGGTGGGCAGAGTCCAGCTGGACGGGCCCGATTCGGCCCTCGGCGAGGTGCAGGACCAGCGCAATCGAGCAGAACAGGCGTTCGTACTTGGCCAGATGCTGCACCATCAACGGGTTCCGCTCCGCCGCGATGCGGCTCCGGTGCAGATCGGTCGACCACTCGATGAACAGTTCCTGCGCGGCGTCGTCGAACTGGAACCAAGGCAGCTTCACGAAGTCGTCCGCCGGTGTAGCTCCGTGCTGCAGCGGGTCGAACTCGGCCAGACGGTCGAACAGGTCTCGGACGAACTCCCGGCTGCCTTCGACCGGATAGCGGTCGCGCCACTCCCAGGGTACAGGCTCGGGGTACACCAGAACCTGGAAGCGCTGGAAGCGCCCGTCGTTGTCGAGCGAGGTGACCATCTCGGACAGGTAGCGCTGCAACAGCTCGGGCTGGATGCCGCCGAACACGGACAGGCACATGGTCTTGACGAACAGGCTGCCGCGGTTGATTCGGTCGATGTTGAAGCTGCCGGTGCCGTTGAAGCCTTCGAGGTAGAAGGCCCGGTCGCCTTCGTTGCCCTCGCGCTCCCACGACGCCAGCAGCCCGACCAGCTCGTCGCGGAACACCATCAGACCAGCCGGGCTGCCGACGAGGATGTCCCCGAGTTTGGCCACGGTGCCGTCGTTGGTCTTGAAGCGGCGCTGTCGCGGTTCCTCGGGCGGTAGCAGCGCCTGCAAGTCGGCGACAGCCAGATCCATCTTGATCCCATCACCCCTGCCAGCGGCCGCCTTCTTCATCGTCGATTGAATGGCAGCTTGCCGGGCCTCGAAGGCAGCCACCTCGGCCTCGTACACCTTCATACGTTCGGCCTGCCGGTCCGACTCCTTGGCTTCGAGACGGTCGAGAAATCGAAGCGCGGTGTTCATGGCGGGTGTCTTCTTCGACGACGGGTCGCCAACCACACCACCGAAGAGATTGGGGGTCACGATCCAGTCGTCGCGCCGCTTGGGCTTGATGGCGGCACGTGCGCCGATTACCGCGCCCAACGCGACGAGCAGCGCAGCAGCGACATAGTCGGGGCTGCATGGCATCCGATCCGCCTCGTCGAGCACGAACTCGCTCAGCACCCTCGGCAACAAGATCGCGCCATCGAATGCTGGCGCTGGCGGCAACTCCGACTTGATCTCTGTTGGCATCTGCCATGACCTCACTGCCCCGGTCATCGACTCGTCAATGCGGCTGCGCGACTGATCGATCCTCTTGAAGTGCGGAGCGGCCCTCATGCCGCGCCCCCCGCGATGAAGCCGATTCGACTCGCGGCCGAGAGAAACCTTCTCCAGTCGTCGTCGCTAGGCAAGAGGCCCTGCCGCGCGTCGCTGATGACGATCACGCAGACGTTCAACTCTTCCTCGATGCAGCCCAGTGCGTCGCGGGGCGAGAACCCACGGGGCCGAACAGGGCGCGGGTCGCCGTCGTCTACCCAGGCCCCGAGCTGGCGCGCAGCTTCTACGAAGCCCTGACCGTGCACGGCCATCTGGTAAGCGACGACGTCGCCACCCTTCGCCCCGCAACCAGCCATGCAGACGAAGGCGCCAGTGCGGGTGTTGACCCTCATCGAATCTGAGCCATCATGGAAGACACAGGCTGTGGTGCGCCACTCACCGCAACCGATAAGCCGCAGGCCCTGACCCTGGAAGTAGGCGGTAGGGTCGGGCAGGCGTTCGCGATCGAAAGCCATGCTCAGCCCCCCACCCGGTTGTGCGACCCCCTGAGGGGTCCGGTGTTCGGTATTTCGCCGGCCTCAGCGGCAGGCAGCTCTTTCGGGCTGGCCTGGGCGTCGATCCACGCCAGAACGGAGGTCTTGCGCCATCGGGTCATTCGAGGCAGCCTGATGACCGGCGGAGGCGCTTTCCCGTCAGCCACCTGCTGCAGCCAGAAGGACCGCGACACATCGAGCAACTCCGCGATGGCAGGAGCCGACAGCAGGGTGATGTCGTCGAGGTGGACGGGACCTGCGGTTTCGGAAGCGGGGGTGGGGCCCTTGGCGCCCCGAGCGATAGAGGAAGAGGAAGGCACGATGCGAGCTCGTCATGAGGCGAGCCAGCGAGCCATTTCCTGCTTCAGCTGACACTGTTCACGTCGAGCCCACGATTCCCCTAGGAATCATGATCGCGGACCGCTTTGCGGTAGCCGGATCGGTATGCCCAGCGCTTACGTCGGCTGGGTTTCACCAATGCGGTGTGGGCGGCGAGGGTGTTCTGAACACCCTAAGAAAACTATAGCACTGCGGAGCGAACACCACTCGACAGGCGTATCGCCCCGGACGCCAAGCGGACGTCGAACGGCAACCGAACGGCAACCGCAGATCAATCCAAAGCCCAAAAGCACAACGGGCTAGCCCCTCGTGAGGGCTAACCCGTTGATTTTGTTGGCGCGGCTGGCAGGATTCGAACCCACGACCCCTTGGTTCGTAGCCAAGTACTCTATCCAACTGAGCTACAGCCGCGAAGCATCGGAGTATACCAGCCGTGAATGGGCCGTTGAGACGCGGCTTCGATACAGGTCTTTGGTGCGGCGCAGCGTTGCCTTGCGTCGTCGGGATCAACCCACTTCATCCACCCGCGAAGCCTCGCGCTCGCAGGCCGCGGCGCGCTGTTCGTCACCCAGGCCCTGCGCTGCCTGGGCCAGAAGCCGCCAGGCACGACGGCGCACGTCACCAGGCAGGTGCAGCGCACGAGCGGCAAGTTCCAGCGGGGCGGCAGCACGCCCCCACAACCCGCGCGCCGCAAACGTCATGCCCGCCGCAGCCGCCACACTGGCATCGCCAGGCCCGTCAGGGCCGCTGCCCAGGGCGTTCTCCAACGGGGCCAGCCATTCGGGACCCACACCCTCCAGGCCATCGCACAGCGCAAGTGCCAAGGCGGCCCTCTCTTCTGCCGACAGGTCTGGCAACCGGTCCCAAAGGGGTCGGGCCCAGGTGCGGCCGTCGGCGGCAGCACCTAGCCTGGCGGCGCGCCGGGCCGCATGGGCCACCAGCAAGGGATCGCGCCGGTCTGCAGGCTCCAGCGAAGCCCAGGCCTGGCGGAGTTGTTCAGCGTCGTGCGCCGCGTCCAGCACCTGCATGCACAAGGACCGCAGCAAGCCAGGCGTTGCCACAGTGGGGAAAGCCTGGTGCTTGGCAAGCAGACGCGCCGTTTTCAGGGCCTCGGCGGGCTGTGCCGCCAAGCGGGCAGCCTGCAATTTCAGGCGCAGCGCATGGGTGCGCCTGGCCACCCCCGGCGGCAGGGCATCCAGCCATTGGTGAGCCATGGCGGCGTCCCGGTCCTCCAGGGCCCACTCTGCGGCGCGCAGCAGCGGCGCCTCAGCTCCCGGCCGGCCCTTGATGCGCCCGGCCAGTTCCAGGGCCTGCTCCAGCGCCTGCTGACGGCCGTCTCGGTCCTGTAGCCGGTGCAGGCTGGCGGCCAACACCAGCAGCGCCAGCAGACTGAGTTCGTCAGCCTCGGGAATGGGCGGCCAGGCACGGGTGAAGCCCAGCACGCGCTCGGCCGCACGCTGGGCCCGCAGGTAACGCGCAGCGTCAAATTCCAGGTGAGCTTCGCGCAAAGCCCGCTGTGCCGCCCGCTCGCGCTGCAGCGCACGCCATTCGGCCGCGCGGGTGGGCAGGGTGAGCAGGCTATCAACGGCGCGGGTGGCGCCCATGATCAAGAAGCAGGCGCCCAACACCACCAGGATGAACAGGTTGAGCGACAAGTCGGCCCGCCATCCTCCCCAGGCCACGGACACCAGCCCGTCGTTGGTACCCAGCGTCGCAGCGGCCACCACGGCCACCACGAAGAGCAGTACGACCCAAACGACTGCGCGCATGCGAGGGGCGGCCCGGTCAGCGGCCTGCCACGGCCGTGGCCAATGCCGCCAGGGTAGCGTCAGGCCGGGGCACCGAGACCTGGCGCGCCTGCTGCGCCACCAGGCGCATTTGCTCGCGAGCCAGCTCCACCCGGCGCGAGCCCTTGTCGAAGTACCGGTCCAGCGAAGCCTGCGCCTCGCGCAAATCGGCCTGCGCGGTGTCGAACTGCCGACTCAGCAGAGCCAGGCGCGCGTTGAGCAGCCGCAGCTTGAGGTTCTCTCTGAGGAAGAAGGCCTGTTCGGGCGCCAGCAGGGCCGCCTCGGGATCGTCCACCCTCGTCACGCGCACCAGGCCGCGCACCTCTGACCACACCTGGCCGAGCAGCGTGCGCAGGCGGGCGTCCAACCACTGCGGGCCCGGGGCCGATGCGGCGCCAGCAGCGCCAGCCGCGCCAGTGCCAGGGACGTTGGCAGCGGCAGTGGGAGCCGCACCGGACGAGGCAGCGCCCGCCGAATGCGTGGCCCGGGCGGCCGCGCCCCGGGTATCGCCTTCACGTTGCACACCTCGGCGGTCGATGGCCGCCAGCAATGGCAGGTCGTCCACCGAGCGTACGGTCTCATCGATACGGATGACCAAGCTCTGGATATCCACCGAACCTGCGGCCTTGACGCGGTCCAGGTCCTGCAGCACAGCCCTGCGCACCCGGTCCATGCGCGGCTGCTGATAGCGGGCCAGCCGCTCTTCAGCCTGCCGCAGGGCCGTCAACAGCGGCTCGGCACTGCCGGTGATGGCGGCCTGCTGCAGTGCCAGGCGCAGGGCGGCGTCGACGTCCGACAGCACGTTCTCGTCGCGTGAGCGCGACAAAGACTGGATCAGTTCCTCCAACTGCGTGCGCTGCAATGAGGTCTCAGCCACACGAGCCTCCAGCAGCGCCACCCTGGCCGCAGTCTCGCGTGCGGACGCCTCGGCCTGCCGGGACACCAGGCGCGCCTCAGCGGCCTGGGTGCCGGCATCCTGCTGGCGCTTGACGATCTCCAACTCCGTGGTCTTGAGCCGCTGCTGGGTGTTCCAGGCCAGCGCCAGGGCTGCGACCGCCAGCACGGCCAGACCTGCCAGGGTCCACCGGTTCACCGCGGAGGAACGCGCACGGTCAACGGGGGGCGCATTGCCAGGATCCGCTGGCGGGGACCCGAAAGCAGTAGCCGGTGGCGAGATCGAAGCGGGTGAGGCCGCGTAGGCAGCGGGAGCGGGAGCGGGCGGCCCCGAAGGAGGCGGCACTGAAGAGGGGGCATCGTTCAACACCCGAAAGATTCTAGGTGGGCACAGCAGGCCGCAACGGCTTCCAACCCGGGCTCGACCACCAGAACTTGAGTAAAGCCGGCGGCGCGCGCCGCCTGGGCGATGCGCGCATGCGTGGCCACTGCGCGGCTGGCGGACCAATCGGCTTGAGGGTCCAGCGCCCGCAGATGGGACACCGCCTCGGAGCTGCTGAACAACCAGACGTGGCCCGACGGATCGACTGCTGCCGCGGCCAGGAGCTGGGTCGCCGCTTCGTCCAGCAAGGGCGGCCGGCGCTGGTAAGCCACCAGGAATTCGACCTCGGCGCCGGCCTGTGCGAACTGCTGCGCGAGCCAGTTGCGTCCGTCCTCGCCGCGCACCACCAGCACATGCCGGCCGCCCCACGGCTGGTCCGCCACCTGGCGCCACAGCGCCTCGGACTCGCTGGGCTCACCCAGCGCTGGCTGAGCGATGTCCGCCTGCGCAACGCCGCACCCGCGCAGCGCGGCAGTGGTGCCGGGGCCGGTGCTGCCAGCCCGAAGGCCTGCGGGCCAGCGGACGTCAGGCGGGCGCAGGGCAAAGAAGTGCGCCACGGCGTTCATGCTGACGAACATCACGAAGTCCAGCGTCGCCAAACGCTGCCAAGCCTGTTGTACCGCGACCGGCTCTGGCGGGGGGGCGATGTCGATGAGCGGCAATGACTGCGCCTGCAGCCCGTGCTCAACCAGCGCCTGGACCCAGGCTGTCGCCTGGGACCGGGGCCGGGTGACGATCACACACGGCCGGTTCACAGGCGGTCAGGCGGCCCCGAGGTATCCCGATGCGCCGGCCTGGCGCAAGCCTTCGGCGGCTTCCTCGCCCAGGCGACGCGCCGAGGCCTCGTCAGCCGGAGCGCCTTCGACGGTGAAGCGCAGCAAAGGCAGCGTCAGCTGCGTTGCGTGACCCAGGGCGGCCTCCAGGTGCAGGGTGCCCCCTTCCCAGGTGGCATGCGCGGCCAGCGGCATGCTGCAACTGCCGCCCAGGGCCCGGGACACCGCACGTTCGGCATGGGCTGCC
The DNA here is from genome assembly GCA_037127635.1 of Betaproteobacteria bacterium. Lineage (GTDB taxonomy): Bacteria > Pseudomonadota > Gammaproteobacteria > Burkholderiales > Burkholderiaceae_C > Rubrivivax. The sequence goes on from JBAXYD010000003.1 coordinate 151,292, forward strand.
AGCCAGGTGGGCCGGTGCACCGTCTGCGCCAGCAACTCGCGCAGTCCGCGGGCGTCTTCACGCACCTCGATTCCCAGGGCCCCTTGGCCTGCGGCGGGAATCATGCGGTCGATCTCAAACACGCCGCGGATGCGACTGGCCAGACCCAGGCGCTTCAGGCCCGCGGCCGCCAACACGATGGCATCAAACCCGCCCTCGTCCAGCTTGCGCAGCCGCGTGTCGAGGTTGCCGCGCAGCGGCTCGATGCGCAGGTCCGGCCGCTCGCTCAGCAGTTGCACCACCCGGCGCAAGCTGGAGGTGCCCACGCAGGCCCCGTTCGGAAGCGCCGACAGGTCGTCGTAGCGGTTGGAGACGAAAGCGTCGCGCGGGTCTTCGCGCTCCAGCACGGCCGCCAGCACAAAACCCGCCGGCAGGTCCATGGGCACGTCCTTGAGCGAGTGCACGGCCAGATGCGCCCTGCCCTCCTCGAGTGCGGTCTCCAGTTCCTTGACGAACAAGCCCTTGCCGCCCACCTTGGAAAGTGCACGGTCCAGGATCTGGTCGCCCTTGGTGGTCATGCCCAGCAGCTCGACCTGGCAGCCGAATCGGGCCCTCAGCAGGTCGCGCACGTGTTCGGCCTGCCACAGGGCCAGTCGGCTTTCTCGGGTGGCGATGATGGTTTTGTCGCTCATGCAGCGATTATCCGGGCCACAAAGACGGAAATCAGGCAGGGTTGTCACCGACAGGTGTCAACTTCAGGCGCGCATTGCCCCTGCCGGGCACGGGGCTTGCGTGCAGAATTCGTAACCAAGTTACATGTCAGAGGCCCGCAGATGCCCCGATCTCCCCAGACGACTGTCTCCATGGCGGGCCCTCGACCTGTGGGGCCTTCCCGCAAGAAAGCCACGTCCGGCAGCCCGGAAGACGCCCAGCGGGAAGACATTCGACTGCTGGGCCGGATCCTGGGCGACACGATCCGCGAACACGAAGGGCGGGACACCTTTGAGCTCATCGAGAAGGTGCGGCAGCTGGCGGTGGCTTTTCGGCTGAAGAAGGACACCCAGGCCGGGCGCTCGCTGGACCGCCTGCTGAAGAACCTCTCGGGCGACCAGACAGTGAGCGTGATCCGCGCCTTCAGTTACTTCGCGCACCTGGCCAACATCGCCGAAGACCACCACCACGTGCGGCGCCGTGCGTTTCACGACCGCCAGGGCCATGTGCAGGAGGGCTCGCTCTCGCTGGCCGTGGAGCGGCTGCACCAGGCAGACCTGCGCGCCAGCGACATTGCCGCCACGCTGCGCCAGGCCTGGATATCGCCCGTGCTGACCGCCCACCCTACCGAGGTGCAGCGCAAGAGCATCCTGGACGCCGAGCGCGCCATCGCCGAGCTGGTGGCCGAGCGCGACCACTTGGACACCACGCGAGAAAAGGCCGAGAACGAGGAGCTCCTGCGCGCCCGCGTCACGCAGCTGTGGCAGACCCGCATGCTGCGCACCGCCAAGCTCACCGTGGAAGACGAGATCGAGAACGCGCTGAGCTACTACCCCACCACCTTCCTGCGCGAGATTCCGCGCCTGTACGCCGAGGTCGAGCACGCCCTGAAAGGGCACGACATCGCCCCCTTCCTGCGGATGGGGCACTGGATCGGGGGCGACCGCGACGGCAACCCGAATGTGGGCGCGCGCACCATGCGTCGCGCGATGGGGCGCCAGGCCGAGGTGGCACTGCGCCACTACCTGACCGAGGTACACCTGCTGGGCGGCGAGCTGTCGATGTCGCACACCCTGGCGCCCGTGACGCCGGCCATGCTGGCACTGGCCGCGCGCTCGCCCGATCACGACCAGCACCGTGAGGACGAGCCCTACCGGCGCGCCCTCATCGGCATGTACGCGCGGCTGGCGGCCACGCTGCACGAACTCACCGGTACCGAAGCCCTGCGCCACGCCGTGGTGCCGCAGAACCCCTACCTGGCGCCCGAAGAGCTCCTGGCGGACCTGGACGTGATCGCCGACAGCCTGCGCTCGCACCACGCCCAAGCGCTGGTGCAGCCGCGGCTGCGGCCCCTGCGGCGCGCGGTACAGGTCTTCGGCTTTCACCTGGCCACGCTCGACATCCGGCAGAGCTCCGACCAGCATGAGTTGGTGGTGGCCGAACTGCTGCGCGTGGCCCGCGTGGAGGCGGATTACAGCGCGCTGGACGAAACGCAGCGCCGCGCGCTGCTGCTGCGCCTGCTGAACGATGCGCGGCCGCTGCGCGTGCGCGACGCCGCCTACAGCGCCCTGACCGTGGGCGAGCTCGACGTCTTCGAGACTGCGCGCGAGCTGCGTCGGCGCCACGGCCGCGAGGCGCTGCGCCACAGCATCATCTCCCACACCGAGGAGGTGAGCGACCTGCTGGAAGTGCTGCTGCTGCAGAAGGAGTGCGGGCTGCTGCACGGCACGCTGGACAGCACCCAGAACACGGCGGCCCGCTGCGAATTGATCGTGGTGCCGCTGTTCGAGACCATCGCCGACCTGCGCCGGGCCGAACCCATCATGCGCGAGTTCTACGCCCTGCCCGGCATCGCCGCGCTGGTGGTGCGCAGTGGGGCGGAGCAGGAGGTCATGCTGGGCTACAGCGACAGCAACAAGGATGGCGGCTTCTTCACCAGCAACTGGGAGCTGTACCGGGCCGAGACCGCCCTGGTGGGGCTGTTCGACGAACTGGGCCAGGCCCACGGCCTTCGGCTGCGACTGTTCCACGGCCGCGGCGGCACGGTGGGGCGCGGCGGTGGGCCCAGCTACCAGGCCATCCTCGCCCAGCCCCCGGGCACCGTGCAGGGCCAGATCCGCCTGACCGAACAAGGCGAGGTCATCGGCTCGAAGTACGCCCACCCCGAGATCGGCCGGCGCAACCTGGAGACGCTGGTGGCCGCCACGCTGGAGGCCACCTTGCTGCACCCCACGCAACGCGCCCCCAAGACCTTCAGCGAGGCCGCGGCCGCTCTCAGCCAGGCCAGTTTCCAAGCGTACCGGCGGATCGTCTACGAAACACCCGGCTTCACCGACTGGTTCTTCGCCGCCACGCCGCTGCGCGAGATCGCGGAGCTCAATATCGGCTCGCGCCCCGCCTCGCGCAAGGCCACGCGCGCCATCGAAGACCTGCGCGCCATCCCGTGGAGCTTCTCCTGGGGCCAGTGCCGCCTGGGCCTGCCCGGCTGGTGCGGCTTCGGCTCGGGGGTGCAGGCCTTCCTGGAAGGCGCTGACGGGCCAGGAGGGGCGGCCAGCCCCAAGGGCCAGGGCAAGATCGATGCCGATGCCCGGCGTGAAGCGCGCGTGCAGCTGCTGCGCCGCATGCACCGGCAGTGGCCCTTCTTCCGTACCCTGCTGTCCAACCTGGACATGGTGCTGGCCAAGACCGACCTGGGCCTGGCACAGCGCTACGCGGACCTGGTGGAAGACCGCAAGAGCGGGCGCCGCATCTTTTCGCTGCTGCAAGCCGAGTGGCAGCGCACCAGCGACGCGCTCACGCTGATCACGGGCGAGTCCGCCCGGCTGCAGTCCAACCCCGCGCTGGCGCGCTCGCTGGAGCACCGCATCCCCTACCTGGACCCGCTGAACCACCTGCAGGTGGAACTGCTGCGCCGCTACCGTCAGCGCACCGCGGATGACCCTCAGGTCGAACGCGTGCGCCGGGGCATCCACCTGTCCATCAACGGGCTGGCTGCGGGGCTCAGGAACACGGGGTGAGGGCCCGGCTGGGCCCGGCTGGGCCCGGATAATGGCCGATTCCGTTCTGCAGCCCTGCCCGTCATGACCACTTCCAACCCCTCGCAAGAGCACTCGAAGGATCCGCTCGCCAACAAGTCCCAGGCTTGGTCGGCTCTGTTCTCCGAGCCGATGAGCGAGCTGGTGCAGCGCTACACCGCGAGCGTCGGGTTTGACAAGCGCCTGTGGCGTGCAGACATCGACGGCAGCCTGGCCCATGCCCGCATGCTGGCTGCCCAGGCCATCATCAGCGTGCAGGACCTGGCCGATATCGAGCGCGGCATGGCGCAGATTGCTGGCGAGATCGAGCGCGGCGAGTTCACCTGGAAGCTCGAGCTCGAAGACGTGCACCTGAACATCGAAGCCCGCCTGACCGAGCTGGTGGGCCTGGCCGGCAAGCGGCTGCACACCGGTCGCTCGCGCAATGACCAGGTGGCCACCGACGTGCGCCTGTGGCTGCGCTCCGAGATCGACTCGCTGTCCCCGCTGCTGGCGGCCATGCAGCGTGCGCTGGTGGAACTGGCTGCGCAGCACACCGACACCGTGATGCCCGGCTTCACCCATCTGCAGGTGGCGCAGCCCGTGAGCTTTGCCCACCACCTGCTGGCCTACGTGGAGATGTTCGCGCGTGATGCCGAGCGCCTGGTCGACGTGCGAAAGCGCGTCAACCGCCTGCCGCTGGGCGCGGCCGCGCTGGCCGGCACCAGCTACCCGTTGGACCGCGAGGCCGTGGCGCGCGCGCTCGGCTTCGACGGCGTGTGCGAGAACAGCCTGGACGCCGTGAGCGACCGCGACTTCGCGCTCGAGTTCGCATCGTTCGCGTCCATCTGCATGGTGCACGTCTCGCGCCTGGCCGAGGAGATCGTGCTGTGGATGAGCCAGAACTTCGGCTTCATCGACCTGGCCGACCGCTACTGCACCGGCTCGTCCATCATGCCGCAGAAGCGCAACCCCGACGTGGCCGAACTCGCACGCGGCAAGACCGGGCGCGTGGTGGGCCATCTGATGGGACTGCTGACGCTCATGAAGGGCCAGCCGCTGACCTACAACAAGGACAACCAGGAAGACAAGGAGCCCTTGTTCGACACCGTGGACACGCTGCGCGACACCCTGCGCATCATGGCTGAGATGTGCGCGGGCATCGTCGTCAAGCCCGAGGCCATGGAGCGCGCCGCCCTGCGTGGCTACGCCACCGCCACCGACCTGGCCGACTACCTGGTCAAGAAGGGCCTCCCCTTCCGCGACGCCCACGAGGCCGTGGCCCATGCCGTGAAGGTAGCCATGAGCCAAGGGGTAGACCTGGCGCAACTGCCTCTGGCCACGCTGCAGGGCTTTCATCCGTCCATCGCGCACGACGTGTTCGCGGTGCTGACGCTGCGCGGCTCGATGAACGCCCGCCAGGTGCGCGGCGGCACCGCGCCCGAGCAGGTGCGGGCGCAGGTGGCGCGGCACAGGTTGCGGCTGGCCTGATCTCTCGGCACGGGTGCATGTCCCTCGGGCGGGGGCATGCACGTGCGTCAGCGCGTCACTTGAAGACGATGCGTATCGCCTCGACTCGCGATCGGTCCTTTGCAGAAGGCACGGCCTTCACCTCGACGGATCGACCGACGGTGAGGTCCGACTCGGTACCGCCCTCCAGGCGGAGGCCTGTCCGGTCGTAGCTGATGGTGGTGCCACGCAGTACGAATGTCTTGGTACGGGCATCCACGGCCTCGATAGGCCCCTTGAAGTCGAATTCGCGCGTCACCGCAGCGTCCTCCGCCTCGACCCTGACTTCTGCGGCGCGCACCTGAGCAGACAAGGCGGTGCCGCGTACCTCCACACGTGCGCCGAGCTTCAACCCCGCCTGGCCGTTGGGAAACGTAGACGTCGAAGCGTCGACCAGGACACCGTCCACGCTGAACAGAGCGGCGGACATCCACGACGTCACCAGCCCTGACAGCCGGACCTCGCTGCCTTCACCAGGCTTGCGTTCGGCGCCGGAGGCGGCGATGGCCTGCACTGCCGCGCCAGGCACATTGCTCGACTGCAGTTGCAAGCGCACCGTCTGCCCCGTGGTGAGGCCAGCTGCCACACCACCCGGCGCCACCACGGCGGTGTTGCCTATGCGCAGGGTGCCCGATGCTGGGTCGACCGACGTGACGGTGCCGCGGATCTTCCAGGCCGTCGGGTCGGAGGCCACCTCCAGCCGTGTGGCCATGTAGGCATTGGATGAGGCGTCGTACCGAGCATAGACCTCAACGACCGTGCCGGACAGGAGGGACGCCAGGCCGGCGGGCAGGCGCGCGTCGAACACTGTGTCCGCCGCCACGCGGACGTCCTGGCCCAGCACCGTAAGGCGCCCGGCCACGAGGTCCAACGCGGTTACCGGACCGACGATGTCGCTCGTCAGGCGCACACGCTGCGCCTTGGCAAGGGCTGCGCCGGAAGCGTCCACCAGCACGCTGCCGGCCTCCACTTCCACCATCGCCCCCAGCTTCAACTCGGCGATAGACCTTGTCCGGCCCAGGTCATCGGTGATGGCGGCCTGCGTCTCGTCGTATCGCACACCGCCGACGATGATGGAGCCGAAGCCAGAGATGGGACCAGCCGCATAAGTGCCGGTACCCCCCGTCCCAACTCCGCCGCCGCAGGCTGCGATCAGCAAGGCTGCGCAGGCGATCAACAAGCCCTCCCCCATCCGCTGTATCCAGCGTACGCAGGTCCTCCACTTGAGGGGGTCGTTCACGACGCAAGAGAATAGGTTCATCTCCATGCTCCAGAGAGGCTCTGCTCTTCAAGAATTGCGGCGACCAGGCGGGGCCGCCAACCGGCGCGCCAGCCGAGGGGCGACGTCCCCGGCGGTGGGGGCTGCCGCCATTGCGCCCTGTGGGACTGCAGGACCGTCCCCTTGTGAATGCTCCACCTTCGGTGGCGCTTGGAAATCGTCGAAGGCGTAAAGCCCCAGGCGTACGCGGTGGGTAGCCTGGTCTGCCGGAAGCCGACCGTCTTCCTCCACCATGCGCTGCAAGACCGGCACGAGCGACGCCAGCGTCGACCTCCACAGCGGGGACACCACGGCTCGAAATGCCTGCACCGAGGTGCCGCTCAGACCATCGGCGAACACGGCCTGCTCGAAATGGCGGCGACCATCTCCAGAGACGTTGTCCACCGCCGCCTGGAGGTGATCCCCGACGTTATCGGCCAGTAGGCCGAGCAAGCGGTGCCGGTCTCGAGTGGGCACGAAGCCGTCACGCTTCAGGTGCACGCTGTCGGCCGCCTGGTCGTAGCTCGCAAGCCCCAGGCGCAGCAGTTCATCCATGAGGCTTCTGGCATGCACGTCGGTGGTCACGGAGGCCGCCAGGACTTCGAAACTCGGCGCGGGCCCCAGGCGAGGCAAGGCGAGCGGGGTACCGGCCGGGTCCTGGTAGGCGGGATCACTCATCCACCGCGCGAACACCTCGCCTGCCCGTGAGCGCGTGCCCACACTTCTGGGCTGCGCTCCCCGGGACAGACGTGTCACCTCTCGACGGTTCAGACCCGTGGCCGCGCTGATGCGGCTGACGCCCCGATGGGCGGGCACATCGGGCATGAGCGCCGCGGCCGCATCCACCATGGCCTGACGCAGGCGCTCATCGAGCATGCGGTGCGAAACCCCATGTCGCACCGCCAGTTGCGCCAATGGGGCCATTAGCGAGGCCAACGCAGCCAGGGTCTCCTCTGCGGCGCCTGCCCCGGCGGAGAGACCCTGTCCGCCAGTTTCAGGCGCGTCGAGAGGCAGACGAGGCGGGGGCTGCATGGCGGCGAAGTGGCGAGGGTTCGCCGTCGCTGCATCACTTCTCGAATTGAATCTCGGAAGCCTGGAGCGACTTGCGGTCAGCTGCAAGCGTACCCTTGACTTCAACTTTGCGTCCGTTGGCAAGATCAAGCGCAGTGCCTCCCGACCATGTGACCACGCCGGCGAAACCAACGGTGACGCCTCGCAGGATGAAGGTCTTTGCAACTGTGTCCAGGGCTCCCAGCGCTCCATGCAACTCGACGCGAGACTTTTCCGGACGACGATCGTCAAGCTCAACCTTGGTGGCCACCAGCACTCCGTTGGCTATGGCACCCTCGACCTCGACGCGCGCACCCAGCACGAGGCCCGCAGTTCCGTCAGGAAAGGAGGCTTGCGCGGCTTCGACGCGAACCCCGTTGACTTCGAAATCCGCGGTCGATCTGAAAACCGTGACCGAGCCTCTGATGTCGGCCACGGGCCGCTCTTCCAACTGTGACAGACCGACGCGTACGGCAGTTGCATACCAACGTCCGTCCACGCCGGCCTGGGTCTTAAGTTGCACCCGTACCCCGACCTTGTCTGCCAACGCAGGAGGCACTGAGGCTGCAGGCATCTGGGAGTAGTCGACCACTAGGGTGCCCAGGCGGAAGGTCTTCGCCGCGGCGTCAAGACTGTTCACGGCACCGCCCAGCCGGTAGGCCGTGGCCTGGGGCTTGGCCTCTATGCGTGTTGCCAAGATGGCCCCAGTGGCCCCATCAGGCAAACCGTACACCTCCAGCACCGTACCCGCAGTGACTGCTGCAAGACCACCCGCCAGGCCGTCATCGACCACCGTAGATGCCGTGACCTGGATCCTCTGACCCAGTATGGTCAGTGAGCCATCAGCGACTGGCGCCGCCTCCGCGGGGCCCGTGATCTCTGCACCGAAACGAACCTTCAAGGCTTTCCCCGCCCCGGCCGCTCGGTCTACCGACTTTGCGTCCACCTCCACCATCATGCCGAGCTTCAGACGCTCCGGGCCATGGGCAGTGCCATCGTCGTCTGTGATGCTCGCAGCGCTGTCGTCGTAGCGCACGCCGTTCACGATGATGGAGCCAAAGCCCGTGATGGGGCCGGCAGCGTAAGCCGTCGCCCTCTCTGCCAGTGAGGAAGCGGACGCCACAGGCTGCGATGAGCCACCCCCACCGCAAGCAGCGATGACCCCCGCGGACAGCAAAAGTCCCGCAGCCTGCAAAAGACGTTGAACTGGACGAGAAACGGTGCTCATGCAAGCCTCCTGAACTTGGACTGAATTGCTGAAACTGGAGATCTAGGGTTCAACTTTAACTGTGTCTTTTGCACATTTTAATGAATATTTTTGAGGAAGATCAAACCTCTGCTCGCATGGCAGTCCTCAAGCTAACCTAGCCGGGTGCGTACACGCCGCTGGATCGCCCACCTGGACATGGACGCTTTCTACGCGTCCGTGGAGCTGTTGCGCTACCCGGAATTGAAGGGCAAGCCCGTGGTGATTGGCGGCGGGCGGCGCCACCTGCCTGAGATGCTGGCCGACGGCAGCAGGCGCTTCGCCACCTTGCGCGACTACGCCGGGCGGGGCGTCATCACCACCGCCACCTACGCCGCGCGGGACCTGGGCGTGCACTCCGGCATGGGCCTGATGAAGGCCTCCAAGCTGGCCCCGGACGCCGTGCTGCTGCCGGTGGACTTCGACGAATACCGCCGGCTGTCGCGCGCCTTCAAGGCCGCCGTGGCCGAGGTGGCCCCGGTGATCGAGGACCGTGGCATTGACGAGATCTACATCGAGCTCACCGAGGTGCCCGGCGCCCAGGACGCCGTCGGCCACGACCCCTTCGGCGGCGTGCGCGCGCTGGCCCAGGAGATCCGCAACAACGTGCTACGCTGCACCGGGCTGACCTGTTCGGTGGGCGTCACCCCGAACAAGCTGCTGAGCAAGATCGCCTCGGAACTGGACAAGCCCGACGGCCTGACCGTGCTGACCGAGGCCGACATCCCCACGCACATCTGGCCGCTGGCGGCGCGCAAGGTCAACGGCATCGGCCCCAAGGCGGCCGACAAGCTGCTGGCCCTGGGCGTGCACACGGTGGGCGACCTGGCGGCCCGGCCGCGCGCCGAGTTGATCGAAGCCTTCGGCCGCAGCTACGGCGCCTGGCTGCAAGAGGTGGCACACGGCCGGGACGACCGCCCGGTGGTGACGCACAGCGACCCCGTGTCCACCAGCCGCGAGACCACCTTCGAGCGCAACCTGCACGCCGTGCGCGACCGCGCCGCGCTGGGGGAGATCCTCACCCGGCTGTGCACCCAGGTGGCGCTGGACCTGCAGCGCAAGGGCTGGCGCGCCCGCACCATTGGCATCAAGCTGCGTTTCGAGGACTTCAAGACCGTCACACGTGACCTGACGCTGCCCGCACCCGTGGCCGACGGCGCCGACATCCGCCGCGCCGCGGGCGAATGCCTCAGGCGCGTGGACCTCACGCGCAGCCTGCGCCTGCTCGGGGTGCGGGCGTCTTCGCTCACGCGGGGTTGAATTGCCCTGCCGCATCCTCGCTTGGCCGGCAATTACAGTAGATCCACCCCTGTTCGCCTCTTCGCCTCTTCGCCTCTTCGCCTCTTCGCCCCGCGGCCTGAGCGCCTCACACCATTCAACCCTCCACACCGAGACCCTTTCCCATGCGCGTCTTCACTGCAGCCCTGGCCACCGAGACCAACACCTTCGCGCCCGTGCCCACGGGACTGGCCTCCTTCAAGGACCGCGAATACTTTCCCGCCGGGCAGCACCCGGACCACATCACCGGCTCGGCCGGGCCGCTGTGGGCGCTGCGCGAGGTGTCTGCGGCCAAGGGCTGGACGGTGATCGAGGGCATGGTGGCGTCGGCGCAGCCTGGCGGCACCACCACGCGACAAGCCTACGAGACGCTGCGCGATGAACTGCTGTCCGACCTGCGTGCGGCCCTGCCCGTGGACATGGCGCTGATCGGCCTGCACGGCGCCATGGTGGCCGAGGGCTACGACGACTGCGAGGGCGACCTGCTGGCGCGCGTGCGCGCCCTGGTGGGCCCGGACGCGGTGGTGGGCGCCGAGATCGACCCCCACAACCACCTGAGCAAGGCGATGGTGCAGCACGCCGACGTGCTGGTGTCGTTCAAGGAGTACCCGCACACCGACGTGCTGGAGCGCGGACGCGAGCTGGTGGCGCTGTGCGAGGCCACGGCGCAGCGGCGCATCCGGCCGGTGGCCGCGGTGGTGGACTGCCGGATGGTGGTGCCCTTTCACACCACACGCCAGCCCGCGCGCGGCCTGGTGGACCGCATCCAGGCCATGGAGGGGCACGACGGCGTGCTGTCGATCTCGCTGACCCACGGCTTCTCGCTGGGCGATGTGCCGGACATGGGCACCAAGGTGCTGGTCTACTGTGACGGCAACGCCGCCAAGGCCCAGACGTTGGCGCGGACCCTGGCCGACGAGATCATCGGCCTGCGCGACCAACTCGCCGTTCGCTACCTGTCCATCGACGAGGCGCTGGACGCCGCGCTGGCCTTCGACGGCGCACCCGTGGTGCTGGCCGACCGCGCCGACAACCCCGGCAGCGGCGCCCCAGGCGACTCCACCTTCATCCTGCGCCGCATGCTGGAGCGTGGCATCACCGGCGCTGCCATCGGCCCGATGTGGGATCCGGTGGCCGTGCGCACGGCCTTCGAGGCGGGCGAAGGCGCGCGCCTGACGCTGCGCGTGGGTGGCAAGATCGGCCCGGCCTCGGGAGACCCGCTGGACCTGCCCTGCACGGTGAAGGCGCTGCGCACCGAGCACCAGATGGCGGGCCTGAGCGGCGCGCCCATTGCCGTGGGCGACGCCGCGTGGGTGGAGGCCGCAGGCGTCGACATCTTGCTGATCAGCCTGCGCCGCCAGGCCACGGGCACCGACGTCTTCACCGACCTGGGCTGCGAGCTGTCACAGCGCAAGATCGTGGTGGTGAAGTCGGCGCAGCACTTTCACGCCTCCTTCGCCAAGGTGGCAAAGCAGGTGCTCTACGTCGGCGCGCCCGGCGCGGCCACGCCCTTTCTGCACACGCTGGACTACCGCAAGATCCAGCGCCCGATATGGCCGCTGGATGCGGTGGACGCAGTCAAGTAGGTGCAGAGAAAGTGGCCGTATGGAGCACCGGCTGAAGCAAGGTGTCAACCCTGCAGATGACACGCCGACCAGCGCCCTGGTTCCACCTCCTTGAGCTGGGGCGCCTCCTGCCGGCAGCGCTCGGTGGCGTGGGGGCAGCGGGGGTGGAAGTGGCAGCCTGAAGGGGGGTCCAGCGGCGAGGGGATCTCGCCCGTGATGGCCAGGAAGTCCTTCTTGCGTGCCTCCAGGCGCGGCACCTCGGCCAGCAGGGCTTGGGCATAGGGGTGCAGGGGCTGATCGAAGAATGCAGTGGCCGGCGCGCTCTCGACCACACGCCCCAGGTACATGATGACCACGCGGTCGCACAGGTGGCGCACCACGCCCAGGTCATGGCTGATGAACAGGTAGGTCAGCCCGAGCGACTCGCGCAGCTCCATGAACAGGTTGAGCACCTGGGCCTGGATGGACACATCGAGCGCGGCCACGGCCTCGTCGCAGATCAGGAAACGGGGCTTGACGGCCAGCGCACGGGCGATGCCCACGCGGGCGCGCTGGCCGCCCGAGAACTGGTGGGGGAAGCGGTCGGCCAGGGCCGGGTCCAGGCCCACGCGGCGCAATTGCTCACCCACCCACTCGTCGCGCTGGGCGCGGCTCACCAGGCCGTGCACCGCGGGCGCCTCGCCCACAAGCTCGGCTACGCGCAGGCGCGGGTTGAGCGAGGCGAACGGGTCCTGGAAGATCATCTGCACCTGCAGCCGGGCGGCCTGGCGCGCCGCGGCGTCCAGGTCCTGTAACCGCTGGCCATGCCAGCGCACTTCGCCCGCACTGGGCGCGTGCAGGCCCGCCACCACGCGCGCCAGCGTGGACTTGCCGCAGCCCGACTCGCCCACCAGCCCGACCACCTCGCCCTCGCGCACCTGCAGGTTCACCCCGTCCACCGCGTGCACCGTCTCCTCGCGCACGGGGCTGCCCAACGCACGGGCGATGCGCCCCGCCAGGTCCAGGCGCTTGACGAAGCGCTTGGAGACGCCTCGCAGCTCCAGCATCGGGGGCGTCATGCCAATGGCTCCGACACCGGGTGGTGGCACCACAGGCGGTGGCCAGGCTCTGGCTCGGTGGGCATCGGGCGCTGCTGGCAGGCCGGCCCCGCGTGAGCGCAGCGGGCACGGAACGCGCAGCCCTCGTCCAGCGCCAGCGGCGAGGGCGCCATGCCGGGAATCTGCCGCAGGCGCGCCCCGCGCGGGTTGCGGCTGGGCACCGAGCCGATCAACCCTCGGGTGTAGGGGTGCTGCGGCCGCTCGATCACGGCCGCCGTGCTGCCGTGCTCCACGATGCGCCCGCCGTACATCACGGCCACCTCGTCCGCCAGACCCGCCACCACCGACAGGTCATGGCTGATCCAGATCAGCGCCGTGCCCGTCTCGCGGCAAAGCCGCTGCATCTCGAACAGGATCTGTGCCTGGATCGTCACATCCAGGGCCGTGGTGGGCTCGTCAGCAATGATCAGGTCGGGTTCGTTGAGCAGCGCAATCGCAATGGCCACGCGCTGGCGCATGCCACCTGAGAACTCGTGCGGATAGGAGGACAAGCGCTCATCGGGCGCGGGAATGCCCACGCGCACCAATGCGGCGCGGCAGCGTGCGCGAGCAGCCGCGTCCGACACCGGCGCGTGGGCCTGGATGGCCTCGATCATCTGCGTGTCGATGCGCAGCACCGGGTTCAGCGTGGCCATCGGGTCCTGGAAGATCATGGCGATGCGGCGCCCCCGCAGGGCACGCCACTGCTCGGGGCTGCAGCCGCTCAGGTCCTGGCCTTCCAGCAGGATGCGCCCACCCACCTGGCGCCCGGGCGGGTCCACGAGCCCCATCAGCGACAAGCCCGTGATGGACTTGCCCGAGCCCGATTCGCCCACCAGCCCCAACACCTGGCCGCGCCGCAGCTCGAACGACACGTCCTGCACCGCGCGCAGCACACCCTGACGGGTGGCGAAGTGTGTGCTCAGGCCCTGCACCTGCAGCAGCGGGATGTCGGACGCGCTCATCGCCGCAGCCTCGGGTTGAGGATGTCGCGCAACCGGTCGGCCACCAGGTTGATGCTCAGAATGGTCAGCAGCAGCGCCAGCCCGGGATAGAAGCTGATCCAGTAGCGCCCACTCATCAGATGGTTGAAGCCGTTGGAGATGAGCAGGCCCAGCGAGGGCTCGGTGATGGGCAGCCCCAGGCCGAAAAATGACAAGGTGGCCTCCAGCGAGATGGCATGCGCCACCTGCACGGTGGCCACCACGATCAGCGGCGGCAGGCAGTTGGGCAGCAGGTGGCGCAGCACCTGGCGACTCCGGGGCAGGCCCAGCACGCGCGCGGCCTCCATGTACTCCTTGTCGCGCTCCACCAGCGCGCAGGCGCGCACGGTGCGTGCATACAGCGCCCACTGGATGGCCACCAGCGCGATGATCACCTTGTCCAGTCCCTGGCCGAAGATGGCCAGCAGGATCAGCGCCAGCAAGATCGCGGGAAAGGACAGTTGCAGGTCGACGACGCGCATCACCAGCGCATCGACCCAGCCGCCGAAGTAGGCGGCCACCAGCCCCAGCACCAGCCCCAGGGCCAGGGCTGCCACGGTGCTGAAGGTGCCCACCCACAGCGAGGTGCGCAGGCCGTAAAGAATGCCCGAGAGCATGTCGCGTCCCTGGTCGTCCGAGCCGAGCAGGAAGCGGCCCCCAGTGGCCGAGACCTCGCCCGGCGGCAGCTTGGCGTCCAGGATGTCCAGTTGCGCCAGGTCGTAGGGGTTCTGCGGCGAGACCCAGGGCGCCAGCAACGCCAGCGCCACCACTGTCAGCAGCAACGCCAGGCTGGCCAGCGCCGAGCGCGAGCGCGCGTACTCGCGCCAAAGGCGCCGCGCCGGGCTCTCGGCACGTTCGAGTTCCACGTCCGTGACGGCGCTCATGGGACAACCCGGCGCACTGAGCGCGGCGGGAAGATCTCCCGGGAGCGGCCCGGCGCACTCACGCTGCGGCCCCTTGCCGGGCACCCGAGCGCACGCGCGGGTCCAGCGCGGTGTAGAGCAGGTCCACCACCAGGTTGATGCTGACGAACAGCGTCACGATCACCAGCAGATAGGCCACGATGACCGGGCGATCAAGCTGGTTGATGGAGTCGATCAGCAGCTTGCCCGTGCCCGGCCAGGCAAAGATGGACTCGGTGACGATGGCAAAGGCGATCACCGAGCCCAGCTCCAGGCCAATGACGGTGACGATGGGAATCAGGATGTTCTTCAGCACATGCACGCCCACCACGCGGCTGGCGCGCAGCCCCTTGGCGCGCGCATAGCGCACATAGTCTTGCAGCAAGGCTTCGCGGGTTTGCGCCCGCGTCAGGCGGATCAGCAGCGACAGCTTGAACAAGGCCAGGTTGAAGGCCGGCAGCAGAACATGCGCCAGGCCATCGGCGGTGAAGACACTGAAGCGCAGGCCCAGCACGGTGACGGTCTCGCCCCGCCCGCCCGAGGGCAGCCAGCCCAGGTGCACCGAGAACAGCATGATCAGCACCAGCCCCACCCAGAAGGTGGGCAGCGAAAAGCCGAGGATGGAGCCGGTCATGATGCTGCGGCTGACCCAGCCCTCGGGCTTGAGCCCGGCCAGCAAGCCCAGCGGAATGCCGATGCCCACGGCCAGCACCATCGCCACCAGCGCGAGCTCCACCGTGGCCGGCAGCTTGGACAGGATGAGCTCCAGCGCGGGCACGCCGTAGACGAAGGAGCGGCCCAGGTCACCGCTCAGCGCCCCGCGCAGGAAGGTGAAGTACTGCTCGTGCAGCGGACGGTCCAGGCCCAAGGCGATGGTGGCGCGCAGCTTCTCGGCCTCGTCGGCCTGGGGGTTGACCAGCAGTTCGATCGGGTTACCGATGGCGTAGACGCCCAGGAACACCAGCACCGACATCGCCACCAGGACGAAGCCGGCCTGCGCCAGACGCCGCAGAACCTCAGCCAGCATCAGGCAGGCGCCCGAAGCAGGGTCTTCACTTGGCGGCAGGCGCGATCATCAGCGCGTTGAAGCGGCGCTGCGGCCGCGGCGTCACGGTCAGGCCCTTCTTGGCCGCGAAGTCGAAGATGGGATAGAAAACCGGGATCAGCGCCTGATCCTCCATGGCCACGCGGATGGCGCGGCCCACCAGGGCGTCTCGCTGCTTGTCGTCCAGGTTCTGCAAGGAGGCCGTGAGCAGGTTGTCCACCAACGGGTTGGAGTAGCGCGTGCGGTTGGCCGTGCCGAAGCCCTTCGCCGGCGTGAAGGTGGCCACCAGGGCGCGCAGGCTGTTGGCGGCCTCCTCGGCGCCGTATTGGGCGGCGAAGGCGCTGAATTCCTGCTTGGAGGCGCGCGTGAAGAACACGCTGCCGGGCAGCGTCTCCACCTCGGCCTTCAGGCCCAGGCGCGTCCACATCTGCGCCACGGCCTGGGCGATGGCCGCGTCACCGGGGTAACGGTCGTTGGTGGTGTGGTACCAATTCACCCCCCCTACGGCGATGCACGAACTGACGCATCCGGGCCGGCCAAGGCAGCCAGGACGCCCGCTGCTCAGCCGGTGGGCGCAGGCTGCGGCCCCGCACCGGGCACCAAGCTCGGTACCAATTCACCCCCCCTACGGCGATGCACGAACTGACGCATCCGGGCCGGC